>PMES01000065.1 GCA_003154775.1 Acidobacteriota bacterium
TCGCGGAGATCATCGAGTAACGTTTGAAACACGAAACAGGAGTGGCCCGGCTATGCTGGCCCGCACTCCAGTGAAAAGGAATTCAAGAAATGCGGGAAATCATTACATTGCAATGTGGTGAGTGCAAGAACCGGAATTACACGACAACGAAGAACAAGAAAAAGCACTCCGACCGGTTGGAGACAAAGAAGTTTTGCAACACGTGCCGCAAGCACACGCCGCACAAAGAGGTCAAGTGACGACCCGATAAGCGTCGTCATCCTGAGCGACGGCGCCCTGGTTTTGGAGCGCCGAGTCGAAGGATCTCAGGCTAAGAGCAGTGGAGGGCCGGTTTTGCAAGTAGGGGAGTCGTCCAACGGTTAGGACTCCGGTCTCCAAAACCGGGTATGGGGGTTCGAATCCCTCCTCCCCTGCCAGGGTTTTGAAGGACACAAGCCGCGAGGCTCGTGCAGGTGAAACGGATTCATGGCAACGCAGGCGGTTAAAGTGAAGAACGAAGAGTCTCAAAGCAACGCAATTACCGGGGCAGCGGCCGGTGTCGGCGAAAAGGTCACCGGAACTATCCAAGGCACCCGCGAATTCCTCCACGATGTCCGCGTGGAAATGAAGCAGGTGACCTGGCCCAATCGCGATGACGTCATTTCCACCACCACCGTGGTGATCGTCACCGTTGCGTTTTTTGGAGTGTTTCTGGCGATTGTCGATTGGCTCGTTCAGCACGGAGTCCAGCGGCTTTTCAACTATTTTCGCGTCTAAGGACGGAATGTCTTATGTCGATGCAGTGGTACATCATTCACACCTATTCGGGCTTCGAGAAGAAGGTTAAGGAAAGCCTGGAAAGCCGTGTGGCCGCATTTAGCCTGCAGGACAAGATCGGCAGGGTATTGATTCCCACCGAAGATGTCGTCGAAGTGCGCGGCGGCAAGAAGATTGTCGCTTCCCGCATGTCCTATCCGGGCTACGTCCTCGTGGAAATGGATCTCGACGAGAACACCTGGCACATCGTTCGCAATACCCCGCGCGTCACCGGTTTCGTCGGTTCGGCCACGGCACCTCCGGCGCTCTCCGAGGCCGAAGTGGACGCCATCATCAATCGCGTGCGCACACCTCTGGATCGCCCGAAGCCTAAGGTCGTCTTCGAACGCAATGAGCAGGTGCGCATCGCGGACGGTCCTTTCGCC
The DNA here is from genome assembly GCA_003154775.1 of Acidobacteriota bacterium. Lineage (GTDB taxonomy): Bacteria > Acidobacteriota > Terriglobia > Acidiferrales > UBA7541 > Acidiferrum. Next base: position 1,182 of record PMES01000065.1, read on the forward strand.
AACTTCAACGGCACCGTCGAGGAGATCGATAACGATCACAGTCGCCTCAAGGTTTCCGTCACGATTTTCGGCCGCTCCACTCCCGTCGAGCTGGATTTCGCAAGCGTGGAAAAGCTGGGATGAACTCAGGCGGCCTGCTGCCGCCGCAACATCAACGAGATTGAGGTAAAGGAAAGATGCCACCAAAGAAAGTACAGACAACCATCAAGCTCCAATTGCCGGCCGGCAAAGCCACTCCGGCGCCGCCCGTGGGCACCGCGCTCGGCCCGCACGGCGTCAACATCATGGATTTCTGCAAGCAGTTCAACGCCAAGACGCAGAAAGAAGCCGACGGGATGATTTTCCCCGTCCTCGTCACCATCTACACGGACCGCTCCTTCACCTTCGTCTTGAAGACGCCACCCGCTTCCATCCTGTTGCTTCGCGCCGCGGGAATCGCCAAGGGTTCGCCGGAGCCCAATCGCAACAAAGTCGGCAAGGTCACCAAGAAGCAGGTCGTCGAAATTGCCAAGATCAAGCTTGTCGATCTCAACACCACCAATCTGGACTCCGCGGTTCGTACCGTCATGGGCACGGCTCGCAACATGGGTCTGGAAGTCGTGGAAGCCTAGGGAGTCACAGGCGCCAGGAGATCGCAGAGGTAGAAATGGCCAAGAAGTCCGGAAAACATGTGGAGAATGCGCGCAAGAAGGTGGAAGCGCGTCCGTACAAGCTCGCCGATGCCGCCGAGCTGATCAAGAAGACGCACCACACCAAGTTCAACGAAACCGTCGAACTTGCCATCAATCTGGGTGTGGATCCGAAGCACTCCGATCAGGTGGTTCGTGGCACCGTCGTTCTGCCCCACGGCCTCGGCAAGGCCGTTCGCGTCCTCGTCCTCGCCGGCGGTGATAAGCAGCGCGAAGCCCAGGAAGCCGGAGCGGAATTCGTCGGTGGCGACGATATGGTTCAGAAAATCATCGAAGGCTGGACCGATTTCGACGCCGTCATCGCCACGCCAGACATGATGCGCTCGGCGGGTAAACTCGGTAAGGTGCTGGGCCCGCGCGGCCTCATGCCCAATCCGAAAACTGGCACCGTCACCGCGGACGTCACCAAAGCCGTCAAGGAAACCAAGGCCGGCAAAGTGGAATTTCGCGTGGACAAGGCGGGCATCATCCATTGCCCCGTCGGCAAAATTAGTTTTGACGCCCTGAAACTGGCGGAAAACGCGCACTCCGTTATCGCCGCCGTCCTGAAGGCCAAGCCCGCCGCGGCAAAAGGGAAGTACGTCAAGAAGATTACTCTGACTTCGACCATGGGTCCGGGCATCCTCGTCGATATCGCCGAGGCCGAGACCCTGGCGACCGCTGCGTAGCGCGGAGAGAGATTAGCGGAGACCGAGAATAATGAAGAAGAAAAGCGAAAAGCAGCAGGATCTGGACAAGCTGAAGACCGAGCTCGCGAGGGTGTCCACCGTAATTCTCACCACCTTCCAGGGCATCACCGTCGAACACGACACCAAGCTCCGCCGCGCCGTGCAGGCCGCCGGCGGCAAGTATCAGGTCGTCAAGAACACCCTCGCGGAACTTGCCGGCACTGGCACACCCGCCGAGGGCGTGCTCAAGAACCTGAAAGGCACCAACTCCATCGCCTACACCGATACCGACCCGGTGGCCCTCGCCAAGGCCCTCACCAAGGTCGCCAAGGAAGTTCCTTCGTTCCAATTCAAGTCCGGCGTGGTGGAAGGCAGAGTGATCTCCATCGCGGAAATCCAGCAGCTCGCCACCATGCCGTCAAAGGATGAACTGATCAGCAAGATCATGTTCCTCCTGAACGCTCCGGCTCAGCGGATCGCGGCCACGCTCAACGCGCTGCCCCGCAATCTTGCCGTGACCGTCAGCGAAGCGGTCAAGGCCAACAAGTTTAGTTCGTAGGGGTTTGGGGCTAAGCGGGCCCCGCCCGCCGCGGTTCCGAAAATTTTGATTCAGAATATTGAGAGGAGAAATCGCAGTCATGTCGAAAGTCGATACGATCCTGGAAGAAATCAAGGGCCTGACGCTTCTCGAAGCGTCCGACCTGGTCAAGAAAATGGAAGAAGCCTTCGGCGTCTCCGCTGCGGCGGCCACCGTGGTCGCGGCGGGGGGCGGCGGTGCGGCTGCCGCAGCGGCTCCGGCGGAAGAGAAGACGGAATTCACCGTCGTTCTCACCGAAATCGGAGGCAACAAGATCAACGTCATTAAGGCGGTTCGCGAAGTCACCAGCCTCGGCCTCAAGGAAGCCAAGGACCTGGTTGATGGCGCGCCCAAGACCGTCAAGGAAGGCGTTAGCAAGGACGAGGCCGCGACCATTAAGAAGAAGTTCGAGGAAGCGGGCGCCAAGGTCGAGATCAAGTAATGGCTGGCCGGCTGCTCTTTGGCCGGCTCTCCATGGTTCGGGCTTCGGTTTCGGCGCGGTTCATTTGGTGCGCAACTGCGCCAGGGGAATTCAGTACGCAAGCTACGGCCGGACGTCTCAACAATCCTTTGGGTCCTCGAGGGACCCTCACTCACCGTGTGCGGGGCGGCATCGGGCATGCCGCGCGGCATCACGGCTAAGTGTCTTTTCTAGTTTTTCCGCACGTTGCCCGAAAGAGAATGAGGTACATCAGGCATGTCCAATAGCAACCAGCACGTTCGGGAACGCCAGCGCCTGGATTTCGCGAAAATTCAGGGATCCATCCAGATCCCTAACCTGATCGAGGTCCAGAAAAAGTCCTATCAGCGCTTTCTGCAGATGGATTTGCTGCCCAGCGAGCGCGAGGATGCCGGCCTGCAGTCCGTGTTCACGTCGGTGTTCCCCATCCGCGACTTCCGCGAAATGTCGCAACTCGAATTCGTGGACTACGCGATCGGAAACTGGGAGTGCAAGTGCGGCAACCTGAAGGGTCTGCATCACCTGCGCGCCACCTGCCGCAATTGCGGAGCCTCCGTCGTCACCAATCCTTACCAGACCGGCGACGTCATCTGTCAGAAGTGCGGCACTTTCAACAAGAACACCCCGACCTTCTGCAACAAGTGCGGCGACCCCGTGGCCATGCAGTTGAAGTACGACGTCAACGAGTGCCAGGAACGCGGCATGACCTATTCCGCGCCCCTCAAGGTCACCATTCGCCTCACCATTTACGACAAGGATCCCGATACCGGCGCGAAAACCATTCGCGACATCAAGGAGCAGGAAGTTTTCTACGGCGATATTCCGCTGATGACCGATAACGGCACCTTCATCATCAACGGCACCGAGCGCGTCATCGTCAGCCAGTTGCACCGTTCCCCCGGTGTCTTTTTCGAGAGCGCCAACAATCGCACCTATTTCCTCGGCAAGATCATTCCCTATCGCGGCTCCTGGGTTGAATTCGAGTACGACACCAAGAACATTCTCTACGTGCGTATCGACCGCAAGCGCAAGTTCCTCGGCTCCATCTTCCTCCGCGCCCTGGGCATGAAGTCGAACGAAGAAATCCTGCGCACCTTCTACCAGGTGGAGCGCATCTCTCTGCGCGAAAAGGAACTTCTCTGGAACGTTTCGCCCGGCATAGTTGACCGCAAACTGACCCACGAAATCCGCAATCCGAAATCCGAAGAAATCATCGTGGGCGCCCACAAGCGCATCACCGAAACCCTTTTCAAGGAACTGATCAAGGCGCGCATCTCCCAGGTTCGCGCGGCTCTTGCCGATCTCGAAGGCGCTTACAGCGTTGCCGACGTCGTCAACCGCGAAACCGGAGAAGTGCTGCTCGAATCCAACAAGCCGCTCACCGCCGATCTCTGGCAGGCTTTTGCCGAAGCGGGCATCACCGAAGTGGATGTCTTCTTCCCGGAACGCGATGAAATCGGTTTCGTGTTGTCCCGCACCTTGGATAAGGACTCCATTCGTTCCTCCAAGGAAGCGCTTATCGAAATCTATCGCAAGCTGCGTCCCGGCGATCCGCCGACGCTGGAAACGGCCACCAACCTCTTCCGCGGCATGTTCTTCGATCCGCGCAAGTACGATTTCAGCCGCGTCGGCCGCTTGAAGTTCAACATCAAGATGGGCCTCGATACGCCGCTCCATAATCGCACTCTGGACACCACCGATTTCGTCGCCGCTATCAAGTACCTCTACAAGCTGCGCAAGAACATCGGCGTCGTCGACGATATCGACCACCTCGGCAATCGCCGCGTCCGCGCGGTTGGCGAACTTCTCGAGAATCAGTTCCGCATCGGCCTTGTCCGCATGGAACGCGCCATCAAGGAAAAGATGAGCGTCTACCAGGAAATGTCCACGGCCATGCCGCACGATCTCGTCAACGCCAAGCCGGTCATGGCGGCCATCCGCGAATTCTTCGGAAGCTCGCAGTTGAGCCAGTTCATGGACCAGACCAACCCGCTCAGCGAAATCACCCACAAGCGGCGTCTCTCCGCTCTCGGTCCCGGCGGGTTGTCCCGTGAACGCGCTGGATTCGAAGTCCGCGACGTTCACCCGACGCACTACGGCCGCATCTGCCCCATTGAAACCCCTGAGGGCCCGAACATCGGTCTCATCAGCTCGCTCAGTTGCTTCGCGCGCATCAACGACTACGGCTTCATCGAATCGCCCTATCGCCGCGTGAAGGGCGGCCGCATCATCGACTTCGTCCAGATCGTCAATGCCGGCGACAGCGAATTCAAGGCCGGCGACATCATCGAACGCGACCGCGTCGAGGAACTCAACGACGAGCTCAAACGCCGCAAGGTCGTTTACGAGCCCTATTGCTTCTACCTCTCCGCTTGGGAAGAGGACAAGTACGTCGTCGCCCAGGCCAACGTCACCCTCGACGACAGGCTGCGCATCACCACCGAACTCGTCAACTGCCGCCAGGCCGGCAACTTCGTCCTGAAGCATCGCGATGAAGTCGATTACGTCGACGTTTCGCCGAAGCAGCTTGTCTCCGTCGCCGCCAGCTTGATCCCGTTCCTGGAGAACGACGACGCCAACCGCGCCTTGATGGGTTCCAACATGCAGCGCCAGGCCGTGCCTTTGATCCGGGGCGAAGCGCCACTCGTTGGCACCGGCATGGAACGCGTCACCGCGCGCGATTCCGGCGCCGTGGTCCTCTGCAAGCGCGACGGCATCGTCGATCAGGTCGACTCGGAGCGCATCATCGTCCGCGTCGAAAGCGACCACTCCGGCGTGCTCAGCCGCGAAGTGGGCGCTGACATCTACACCCTCACCAAGTTCAAGCGCTCCAACCAGAATACTTGCATCAACCAGAAGCCTATCGTTCGCGTGGGCGATCGCGTCAAGACCGCGCAGGTCCTCGCCGACGGGCCTTGCACCGACCGCGGCGAACTCGGCCTCGGCCGCAACGTTCTTGTGGCTTTCCTGCCCTGGCGCGGCTACAACTTTGAAGACGCCATCCTCGTCAGCGAGAAGCTCGTCAAGGACGATTACTACACCTCCATTCACATCGAGGAGTACGAAATCGAAGCCCGCGACACCAAACTCGGCCCCGAGGAAGTTACTCGCGACATCCCCAACATCAGCGAATCGTTCCTCCGCAACCTCGACGAAAGCGGCGTTATCCGCATCGGCGCCGTCGTCAAGCCCGGCGACATCCTCGTCGGCAAGGTTACCCCCAAGGGCGAAACCACCCTGACGCCGGAAGAAAAGCTCCTCCGCGCCATCTTCGGTGAAAAGGCCGGCGATGTTCGCGACGCTTCTCTCTATTGCCCGCCGGGCATCGAGGGCACCATCGTCGACGTCAAGATCTTCACCCGCAAGGGTGGTGAAAAGGACGAGCGTCACAAGGCCATCGAAGCCTCCCAGGTCTTCAAGCTGGAAAAGAACCTCGCCGACGAAATCCGCATCCTCACCGATGAGCGCCTCAAGCGCCTCGGCGATCTGCTGGGCGGCAAGATTCTGCAAGCCGACCTGCACGACGAAAAGACCAACAAGCGTTTGCTGGTCAAGGGCACCGAACTTACCCGCGACCTCATCGAAAAGATTTCCACGCGCAACCTCAAGCGTTTGAAGCTCAACGAAAAGGATCCTCTCCTGATCGAAAAGATCGAAGAGATCGAGGAGATGACCTCGCGGCAGATCGACGTGCTCCGCAAGATCACCGAAGAGCGCAAGGAAAAGCTCAAGAAGGGCGACGAGCTGCCCCCGGGCGTCATCAAGCTGGCCAAGGTTTATATCGCCATGAAGCGCAAGCTCTCCATCGGCGACAAAATGGCCGGCCGCCACGGCAACAAGGGCGTCATCGCCCGCGTCGTGCCTGAGGAAGATATGCCGTACCTTCCCGACGGCACGCCCGTCGAAATCGTGCTCAACCCGCTCGGCGTTCCTTCCCGCATGAACGTCGGCCAAATTCTTGAAACGCACCTCGGCTGGGCTTCCAAGGAACTTGGGAACAGTCTCAAGCGTCTGCTCAGCAAGGAAGTCAAGGCCGAAGCGCTCCGCCGCTGGTTTCGCGAAGTCTTCAGCGACACCGCCATCTGGAAGTCACTCTCCAAGATGACCGATGAAGAGTTGCTTGACCTCGCCGAAGGTTTCAAGGAAGGCATTCCGTTCGCCACGCCGGTGTTCGACGGCGCGCGCGAAGCCGAAATCCGCCACCTGCTGGAAGTCGCGGGACTCCCGCACGCCGGCAAGATCAATCTCTTCGACGGCATGACCGGCGACCAGTTCGATCAGCCTGTCACCGTCGGTTTCATCTACATGCTCAAGCTTTCGCACCTCGTTGACGACAAGATTCACGCGCGTTCCATCGGTCCCTACTCGCTGATTACGCAGCAGCCCCTCGGCGGCAAGGCGCAATTCGGCGGCCAGCGCTTCGGCGAAATGGAAGTCTGGGCCCTCGAAGCCTATGGCGCCGCGCACATCTTGCAGGAACTCCTCACGGCAAAGTCCGACGACGTTTATGGCCGCGCCAAAATTTACGAGGCCATCGTCAAGGGCGAGCCGGGCATCGAACCGGGCGTTCCCGAATCGTTCAACGTGCTCGTTCGCGAGTTGCAGTCGCTCTGCCTCGACGTCGAGTTGATGAAACGTCAGAAGCCGCCGGCGGAAAAAGCGGCTGACTGATTTCAGCCGTGCGGGCGCGGCATTCTACGCCCCTCGGCACGAAGCGCTTGACAGTAGAAGGTTTTCGCAGTTGGGTTTTCAGCCGGTCCTGCACCATCGGACCGCGTCCCCGGTGAAAGCTGGGGAGGGAGGAAACGACCTTGTATCGCAGCAGCCCTTATGATCGCGCGAGTTTGATTGCGGATTTCGATTCCATCCGGATCAGCCTCGCCAGTCCGGAAAAAATCCGTTCCTGGTCCCACGGCGAAGTTACCAAGCCGGAGACCATCAATTACCGCACCTTTAAGCCCGAACGGGACGGCCTCTTCTGCGCAAAAATCTTCGGCCCCGTCACCGATTGGGAATGCTTGTGCGGCAAGTACAAGCGGATGAAGCACCGTGGTGTGATCTGCGACAAGTGCGGCGTCGAGGTGACGCTCAGCAAGGTCCGTCGTGAACGCCTCGGCCACATTGAGCTGGCTTCGCCCTGCTCCCACGTCTGGTTCTTCAAGGGCCTTCCCAGCCGCATTGGCTATCTCCTGGACATTTCCATGCGCGATCTCGAGCGCATTCTCTACTTCGAAGCGTTTGTTGTCGTGGACACCGGCGAAGTGGCCATCCTCAAGGAGCGTCAGGTCCTTCAGGAGGAAGAATTCCGCAAGCTCTCCACTGAATATCCCGGCCAGTTCGTCGCCAAGATGGGCGCCGAAGCCATCAAGGAACTTCTGCGCCGCGTCGAAGTCGAGAAACTCTCCGACGAACTCCGCGAGAAGATGAAGACCGATCCTTCTCTCCAGAAGCGCATCAAGTACGCCAAGCGCCTCAAGGTTCTCGAAGCCTTCCGCAAGAGCGGCAACAAGCCCGAGTGGATGATTCTCGATGTCATCCCCGTCCTGCCGCCCGAACTGCGCCCGCTTGTGCCTCTCGATGGCGGCCGCTTCGCCACCTCCGACCTCAACGACCTCTANNCGCAACGAAAAGCGCATGCTCCAGGAAGCCGTGGACGCGCTCTTCGACAACGGCCGCCGTGGCCGCGTTCTTCGCGGCACCAACAATCGCCCGCTCAAGTCCCTCAGCGATACCCTCAAGGGCAAACAGGGCCGCTTCCGCCAAAACCTCCTCGGCAAGCGCGTGGACTATTCTGGACGTTCCGTCATCGTCGTCGGTCCCGAGCTAAAGCTTAATCAGTGTGGTTTGCCCAAGAAGATGGCCCTCGAGCTCTTCAAGCCCTTCATCTATCACAAGCTCGAAGCTCAGGGGCACTGCACCACGATCAAGCAGGCCAAGGAAATGGTCGAGCAGCAGGAACCCGTCGTGTGGGACATCCTCGAGGATGTCATCCGCGAACATCCCGTGCTCCTCAACCGCGCCCCCACCCTGCACCGTCTCGGCATTCAGGCCTTCGAACCGACCCTCGTCGAAGGCAAGGCTATCCGCATTCACCCGCTCGTCTGCACCGCCTTCAACGCGGACTTTGACGGCGACCAGATGGCCGTGCACATTCCGCTTTCCCCGGAATCCCAGATCGAAGCCTCTGTGCTCATGCTCAGCTCGCGCAACATTCTTTCTCCCGCGCACGGTCTGCCTCTCGCCGTTCCGTCGCAGGACATGGTTCTTGGCCTGTACTACCTGACCAAGTCCAAGCCCGGCGCCAAGGGCGAGGGCCGCGTCTTCGGTACCGCGGAAGACGTTGAACTTGCGCTCGAAGCCGGTGAAGTCGAGCTCTTGACTCCCATTCGCCTCCGCTACACTGGCGAAGTCATTGACCTCACCACCGCCTACGACAACCAAGACGTCACGCACACGGAACCCGTGCACATGGAGCGCCTGTTTATCCAGACCACGGTGGGCCGCGTGATCTTCAATTCCCATCTGCCCAAGCACATGCCCTACATCAACGGCCTTCTCAAGAAAAAGGGCGTTCAGCAGATGGTCTACTACGCCTATCTGCGCTTCGGCCTCGAATCCACCGTTGAGCTGCTCGACGACTTGAAGGATCTCGGCTTCACCTACGCCACCAAGTCCGGCATCTCCATCGGCATCGATGACATGCTCATCCCCAGCGACAAGTACAAGCTCGTGGAAAACGCCGAAAAGGAAGTCGTCAAGGTGCAGCAGCAATACCTCGACGGCGCCATCACCAACGGCGAACGCTACAACAAGGTCATCGCCATCTGGGGCGACGTCACCGAAAAAGTTGCCGACGAAATGTTCAAGGCCCTCGAAACTCAGGACCGCGAAGGCATCATCAACCCCGTTTACATCATGGCGGACTCCGGCGCCCGCGGTTCCAAGCAACAGATCCGCCAGCTTTCCGGCATGCGCGGTCTCATGGCCAAGCCCTCCGGCGAAGTTATCGAAACCCCCATCACTTCCAACTTCCGCGAAGGCCTCACCGTGTTGCAGTACTTCATCTCCACCCACGGCGCGCGTAAGGGCCTTGCCGATACGGCGCTCAAGACCGCCGACTCTGGCTATTTGACCCGTCGCCTGGTCGACGTTGCGCAGGATGTCATCATCAACGAGCGCGACTGCGGCACCAGCGACGGTATCTATGTCGAGCCCATCATCGAAGCTGGCGTTGAAGTCGAGCCGCTGCGCGACCGCGTCGTTGGCCGCGTCTCCCTCGAAAAGATCAAGGACTTCGAAGGCAGCGTCATCGTCGATGTCAATCAGGAAATCACCGAGGAACTCGCCAACGCTATTCAATCGGCGGGCATCGAGCGCGTGCGCATCCGTTCCGTGCTCACCTGCGAATCCCGCCGCGGCGTCTGCGCCCTCTGCTACGGGCGCAACCTGGCCTCCGGCCGAATGGTCGAACTCGGCGAAGCTGTCGGCGTCATCGCCGCTCAGTCCATCGGCGAGCCCGGCACGCAGCTCACCATGCGCACCTTCCACATCGGCGGCGCGGCCACCCGCGTCAGCGAGCGCTCCACTCTCGAAGCCAAAAACGCCGGCGTGGTCAGGTTCGTTGAATTGCGCCATGTCGAAGGTCGCGGCGGTGCGCACATCGCCATGAACCGTTCCGGCTTGATCGTCATCGTGGATGAAAAGGGCCGCGAAAAGGAGCGCTACCACGTTGTCTACGGCGCCCGCCTCCGCGTCGCCGAAGGCGATTCCGTTACCCACGGCCAGATCCTCGCCGAATGGGATCCCTTCACCTTCTCGATCCTGACCGAAACCGCCGGCTCCGTGAAGTTTGACGATCTGCGCCCCGGCCTCACCATCGAAGAGCAGGTGGACGAAGTCACCGGCCTCTCGCAGCTCGTTGTCACGCTGCCCCCGGGCGACGAAAAGCATCAGCCTGCCATCTTGATCCGCGATTCTTCCGGCAAGGTCCGCAAGAAGTACCTCATGCCTTCCCGCGCCCACTTGATGGTCCAGGATGGCGATGAAGTCCAAGCCGGCGACGTCCTCGCGAAGATCCCACGTGAGACCACCAAGACCAAGGACATCACCGGTGGTCTGCCCCGCGTCGTGGAACTCTTCGAGACCCGCAAGCCCAAGGACCCCGCCGTCATCAGCGAGATTGATGGCAATGTCCGCTACGGCGAAATCAGCAAGGGTATGCGCAAGATCTACGTTGAAAGCGTAGACGGCAAAACCACCAAGGAATATGCCATCCCCCGCGGCGTTCACATCAACGTCCAGGAAGGCGAGCATGTCCGTGCCGGTGAGGCCCTCATCGACGGTCCGCTCAATCTCCACGACTTGCTCGCGGTTCTCGGTGAAAAGTTCACCCAGGCCTACCTTGTAAACGCCATTCAGGAGGTCTACCGCCTGCAGGGTGTCAACATCAACGACAAGCACATCGAAACCATTTCCCGGCAGATGATGCGCTGGGTCAAGGTCGAAGACGTCGGCGACACCACCTTCCTCCTCGAGGAACAGGTGGACAAGTTCCGCTTCCGTGAAGAGAACGACCGCGTGATCGCCCAGGATGGCCGCCCCGCAACCGGGCGCCCGTTGCTCCTCGGCATCACCAAGGCTTCGCTCTCGACCGACTCCTTCATCTCGGCCGCCAGCTTCCAGGAGACCACCCGCGTCCTCACGGAAGCCGCCGTTGCCGGTAAGGTCGACTATCTCCGCGGCCTCAAGGAAAACGTCATCATGGGCCGGCTCATTCCTGCCGGTACCGGTCTCGAACACTACCGCAGCATCCAGTTGCTCACCGAAATGCCCGCCCCTGTGCCCGTCGAAGATCTTCCCGAAGCGGCCGAATTTGCCGCTGCGGACGAAGCCGCTGGCCTCGACTTCCTGGGCGGCACCAAGGAAGCCGACGCCGCCACCGAGGGCCAGGACTGATTGGCCTCGGCGAGTTCTCGCCGCGCATTTCACAACTTACCAACGGCGCCTCGGTCTCACCCGCGGCGCCGTTTTTTTGCCTCGCCATGATCGCAACTTTCTCCGCCTTCCCCTTTACCAGTTGATTGCCGTCCCTCGGTACAGGTAAGCATCAGGTACCACTCCGCTCCTATCTCCTTGCCGCGCTTCTATCCCTCTCCATAAGATGGAGCCAGATGTGTCACGACCCTATGCCGGTCCCTTGCGATTCATAAACGCGCATGCCCACCCCTTTGAGCCCTGGCGAGGAGCCGAAGGTCTCTCCGGAGAGAGAACCCCGTAACCCCGCGGGGGCGCGCATGGAAGCCTTTGAGAAGCGCCAAACCGAACTTTGGCGCCTCACTTTTTTCCTCCTCCTGGTCGTCACCATCGTTTTTGCCTGGCTCTCCTGGGGCACCTTACGGGCGGAGAAATCCCATCTCGAAGCATTGGCCTACACCGTTGGGCTGGTGGTGCTGGTCGTGCTCTTCGGCGCCTACATTTGGAAGAAAACTCAGGAAATCGCGGAGCTAAAAGGTCTCCTCCGCGGCCTCGACCGGAAAGACTCCGGCCTCCCCAGCGACCGCCAGATGCAACAGCTCTTCGAGATGATTTCCAAGTCCCAGCAGGGTTTCCGCGATCTCATCGATTCCTTTGACGACCTTCTCCTCGCCCTTAGCCTCGATGGCGAAATCCGCGCCGTCAACCGCAGCTTCTCCGATCTCGTCGGCCGGCCTTTCCAGGAAATCATCGGCTGCCATGTCATGGAGTTTCTCGAGGACGTTAACGAAACTCCCCCGGAATCCATTGCCCTCATGATGTCCCGGTTTCTCGAACGCCGCCATTGGGCCGGTGTCGTTCAGGTTCGCGTCAAGCGCAGCAACGCCACCTATTTCTTCGATTGCGTTGCTCACGCCATGCTCCGCGAAGGCAAGGTCCACGGCCTCACTATCCTCGCCCGCGACATCACCGCCATCCGCCGCAGCGAGGCCCGCTTCACGGAGCTCTTTGAATCCCTCCAGGAGGGCATCTACATCGTTACCCCCGAGGACCAGATCCTCGAGGTCAATCCCGCGCTCGTCCGCATGTTGGGCTACGACTCGAAGGAAGCGCTCCTCGGCAGGCACGTCAGCGACATCTTCGTCGACCAGGAGCAGCGCAACTCCCTCGCTCGCGAAATCCATCATCAGCCCTCTCCTCAGGGCCACGAGATCACACTGCGCCGCAAGGATGGCCAGCCTCTCCTTTGCTTGAACACCGCCACCGTTGTTCGCGATACCATCGGCCGGGTCGTCCGCTATCAGGGCGCCCTTGTTGACATCACCGAGCGCCGCGCCATCGAAAAACGCCTTCACAAGGAGCAGGAGTTCGCTCGCCGCCTCATCGATAGTTTCCCCGACTTGATCTTCGTGGTGGACGCCAACAAGCGCTACACCTTTGCCAGCCCCAGGGTCGAGGAAGTTCTCGGTTATAAAGACACGGAAACCATCGGCATAGCCTTCGGCGAGCGCACCCATCGGGACGAACGCGCCGCCCTTCTTGCTGTCTTGGACGACATGCTCGCCGGCCGTCGCAGCTTTGCCTCCGTCGAGGTCCAAGTACGCCACAAAGAGGGCCAGTGGCGCCGCCTTCGCTGCCACTTCAGCCCGCTCTTCGATGAACACGGCAAGATCGAAGGCGTGGTCATCTCCGGCCGCGACGTTACTGAGCTTAAGCGCCTCGAAGAGCAGCTCATCCAGGCTGAAAAGCTCGCCGCCATGGGTCAGATGCTCGCCGGTGTTGCTCACGAGCTGAATAATCCTCTCACCGCCATTCTCGGCGTTAGCGAATTGCTGCGCGATCGCCAGGGCGTCGACGAGGGCACCAAGCGCCAGCTCGAAATGGCTCACCGTCAGGCCCGCCGCGCCGCCCGCATCGTGCAGAACCTCCTGGAATTCTCGCGCCCCGCTTCCCCACAGAAGAAGGTGCTCGACCTCAACAACATTATCGACCGCACCCTCCAGTTGCACGAGCATTCCCTTCGCCGCAACAGCGTCGAAGTCGACTTCCGCCCGTTCCCAGGTCTTCCGCCCATCACTGGCGACGCCAACCAGCTCATTCAGGTCTTCCTCAATCTTGTCAGCAATGCCGAACAGGCCATTCGTGAAGTTCGCCAGTCTGGCCGCATTCAGATTCGCCTGGGCCAATCCCTGAATCGCGTCTTTGCCACCGTTCAGGATGACGGCGTTGGCATCAAGCCGGATGCCCTCGCCAGACTCTTTGATCCCTTCTTTACCACCAAGCGTCCCGGTGGCGGCACCGGCCTTGGACTTAGCATCTGCATGTCCATCGTCCGCGAACACGGCGGCAACATTGAAGCCGAATCCCTGCCCGCGGGTGGCGCTGCCTTCACCGTCTCTCTCCCCCCTTCGCCCCAGGGAGCCGGGATCGGCGCCGTTCGCGAACACGATTCGGGTTCCGGCAGCGGCGAAATCAAATCGCTCTCGTTCTTGCGGGATTGCTCCATTCTCGTCCTCGACGATGAAGAGAGCATCCGCATGCTCCTCTCCGAGGGCCTCGCCGCCCACGGCCTCAAGGTCGAATGCGCTGCTACCGCCGAGCAGGCTCTCAGCCTCATTCTCGGCAATAAGTTCGACGCCATTCTTTGTGATTTAAAGCTCGTCGGTTCCGGCCCCAACTCCGATGGCTATGGCGTTGCCCAGCGTCTCAGGATCGCCGCTGGCCCCAACCGCCCGGAAGTCATCTTCATGTCCGGCGACGTCATCGGTGAAGACAGCGCCCGCATCGGCTTGCGTCCTGACCACGCCCTGCAGAAGCCTTTCCGTATTTCGGATGTCTTGAGTGTTCTTATGACCGTCATCAGCCACCCCGCGGCGGAACCCGAGAAGGCCTAGGGTTGGCTGTTCTATTTCTTCGTGCTGTCGGGACTGCCATCCACGCCAAAATCCCACACAAACAAATTCATTCCGTCCGGTAGTATTTCCGCCAGCACATATTCGCCCGGCGGCAGCGGCGCGCCCAGCGTGAACCGGTAAACTGACGCCGCAATCTCCCAGCGCTGTACCGAAATCGCATCCTGTGACGTGCCTGTTTGCTGCCCAAACAACGAGCTCATCGATTCCAGCCGCCGCTCATTATGCGCTACCTTTACGCGAAGCAACTCGACCTCTGGTCCTGATTCCCCCGCGCGGCCGCTCCTTTCTACTCCTGACACGTGCTCGGGGTCCTGGGGCGCTTCTCGCAAATAAAACTCCGGCCGCGTCGACTTCAAGCGCAGCCCGGCGCGCGCTCCGGCAATGATCATGTACCGTTTTCCGGGGACGATCTGGATCGGCGACAGAATCTGCTCGATGGTGCGCTTCTTGTCCGTCTTCACCCCAGAAACCACCTGGTCCAGAATTCGCACGGACTTTCCCTCAACCACAAACATCCCTTCGCCCGACGGCAGAAACGCGCCATCCCCCACAGGCAGGCTCGCGTCAATATCCGCCACATTGTCCATCCGCGCAGCTTTTTCCTGCTTGTGCACCTTCTCGACCATCGCGGATGACGATTTCTCCGCCTCGCCTTCCGCCTTCGCGGTGGCCTCCCAATCCACCATCGACGCCGGCAACTCCTCCCAATCCCCGCGTTCCAGGCTGTAATACCTTACCCGCTCTCCGGTCTTCTGATACTCCCGGACGATCTGATACGTGCCGTCCTTCAAGACCAGTTTCTTTCCGCGCGGTAGCGTGGCCGCCGACGTCTGGTTCTGTTCAGTTTTTGGTTCTTGGGGAGAGCGCGCCGCGGAGTGGCCGGACAATGCAGCTACACCTAGCAGAAGCCCAGCGAAAGAAAGGCACCACCAACAGGCGGAATGGCGTGGACCGGCCATCAGAAAACCCCGGTTGGCGCATCTCACGCCTCAAAGTCCAGCGCGCGCCACCTAAATTTCAGCATAGCGCGCCCTCCGCAGCCCCGCAAGCCGCCCCTGCCCAGCCAGCCCAACCTGCAGCGCCACTCACTCTTCTTTTCGGATGGGTCCAACACCGCTCGAAACCATCTCCGCAAGGCCCGGCGAAAATCGCACTCGCATCGTCCTGTACTACTGAATGGGGGAAATCCTGGGAGGGAAACTCGCTTAACCGAAGACTGCCACTCGCATTCCTGACTCAGCCGTAGGCTGGCGATAGCCCAGCGGATGCGTCGATAGGAGCGATTCTCGAACCCGACCCGCCGCCGCTCAGTGCGTGCAGCGCGGGAACAACGTCACCAGCACCATCAAATCCGAAAGCGTGAACAACCACTGGTCTGCGCGGGCGCCAGCTGCTTCAGCGGCCCTCGCAATGAATCCCAGATGCCGGCTCCGCGCGAAATTGTGCAAGTGTTCCACACAAATCCCCGTCAGGCTGGCAACTTCCGCCTCCGTAAAGATCTTCTGACTCGACTTGACCGTAACCAAGAGTAGCCTCTCTATTTCTCCGCTGCTCTCGTAACCTTTCACCTGGTGAGATGCGCAAACGAGATTACGAGTTGCTAATTTCTCCTGCAATAGTAGTTCCGTTTTATTAACCCAAAACGAATTCTCTAGTACTTTTCTCTAACTGCGTGCAAAAACCTGCCTTTTCCTCGCTTTTCCGCTTCCCAAACGAGTTCGCCTGTCCGCCAAAAGCGATAGGAGCCAGTATGCAAAAACGTACTATTTTCGGGTATTCTCTACAGCTTTCGGGAAGTGCGCTGCTATTTCCTTTATTTGCTTGGTGTGACGCAGCTCATGCGAGGCGATCATTTCAAACCATTCATACACGTTCAGCATCCCCAGAAAGGCATGCTCCCACCGGTAAACGCTCAAATCCCGCTGCTGCGTTTCTTCCAGGAAAGAGAGTGTGCGTTCCCGCGCGGCTCGCAACTCCGCCAACATCTCTTCCTTGTTTCCCAGGAGGCCTGCGTCCAGCGGCAACGGCGACTTCCGCCGGATCAGCCGCGATTCCACCAGCCAGAAAGGCAGGTGAAACCGTTTTCGGAAGGGAATCTCTTTTGGAGTTTTCTGAGTAATGCGATCGGCGCCGCCCACTACAGCGCGCTCCACCATGACCAGATGGGCCACAAGTTCCGCGGCGGACCACTCCTCGGCTCTTGGTTTGCTGCTCCATTGTTCTGCGGGAATCGTGTCGGCAGCGCGAAAAAAGCTTTTCTGCGCCCGCGCGAGCTTCTCAACGATAGGATCGATCGAAGGCACGCCCACCACTCTATCAAGAACTCCCTAAAGCGCAGCCCCGCCCGCCTGCTCAAAGGCGTGAGCCAGTTGCAGCACTTTGACCTCTCCAAATGCCGGCCCGAACACTTGCAATCCCACCGGCAGCTTGCCGCCGATCCTTCCGCACGGCACGCTGATCCCCGGCAGTCCCGCCAACGATCCCGTAACCGTATATATATCAGCAAGATACATTTGCAGAGGGTCGTTCACGCGTTCCCCCAGCTTAAACGCCGGCACCGGCGACGTGGGGGTCACAATCACATCCACCTTCTGGAACGCCTCGCGGAAATCCTGTGCGATCAGCGCCCGCACCTTCTGCCCCTTCAGGTAATAAGCGTCGTAGTAGCCCGCCGACAGCACGTACGTTCCCAGCACAATCCGGCGTTTCACTTCCGCGCCGAATCCCGCGCCCCGCGTCTTGCGGTAAGTCGCAATCAGCGAATCGCCTTCCACGCGCGGGCCAAAGCGCACCCCGTCATAACGCGCCAGGTTGGAACTCGCTTCCGCCGTCGCAATGATGTAGTACGTCGCAATCGCATAGTCCGTGTGCGGCAGGTGGATATCCATCAACTCGCAGCCCAGCTTCCGCAATAGCGCAATCCCCGCTTCCACCTTATCCCGTACTCCGGCATCCATCCCTGCACCGAAATACTCTTTTGGGATACCGATTTTCATTCTTTTGACAGGTTTCGCTAATCCCTCCGCGTAATCTTCCACCGGCGCCGTCGTGGACGTCGAATCATTGGGGTCGCGCCCCGCAATGATCTGCAAAACCTTCGCGACATCCGCCACGTTGTGCGCTAACGGTCCAATGCGGTCCAGTGATGACGCAAACGCAATCAACCCATATCGCGACACCCGGCCATAACTCCCCATCATCGCCGGTATCCCGCACATTGCCCCCGGTTGCCGGATGGACCCGCCCGTATCCGTACCCAGCGCTGCCACCGCCAGGTCCGCCGCCACCGCCGCCGCCGAACCTCCGCTCGACCCACCCGGCACGCAATCCAGCGCGACGGGGTTCTTCACCGGGCCATACGCCGAATTCTCTGTTGAACTGCCCATCGCGAATTCGTCGCAATTCGTCTTGCCCAGGATCACCGCGCCCGCGGCCTCCAGCCGGATCACGGCTGTCGCGTCATACGGCGGAATGTAGTTGTCCAGGATCTTGGAACTGCAGGTGGTGCGCACGCCGCGCGTGCTGATCGTATCCTTAATGGCGAGCGGCACGCCCGCCAGAGGGGGCAGCGGCTTGCCCGCCGCAACCATCGCGTCCACGCGATCCGCTTGCGCGTAGGCGCGTTTCTCGCACAGTGTCAGGAACGCGTTAATCTCCGGATTGCGCGCCGCGATCCTCTTGTAGTGCTCCGCGGCAATCTCCCGCGCCGAAGCCTTCTTCGCCGCAATGGCTTCCCGCACTGTAGAAATGGTCCAGTTCGTCGTCATCTTCTATCTCGCCACTAGTTACTCGTCACTAGCCACTATCTTTCAATCACCTTGGGCACTCGGAAATACGGCGGCTCCGGATCGGGCGCATGCGCCAGCACATCGTCGGCAACCGCGCACGGCACCACCAAGTCCTCGCGCAAGGTTGCGTCCGCCGTCTGCTCGTCCGCCAACACCTGCGCCATCGGCTCGACCTTGCTGGTGTCCAGCTCGTTCAGCTTGCCGATGTACTCCAGAATTTCGTCAATTTGCGCGCGGTATGTTTCCAGCTCCGCCTCGCCCAAATCCAGGTAGGCCAGCTCCGCCACCCGCAACACATCTTCCCGGCTGATCTTCACGCTATGCTCCGTTCCAACCGCTCAAGTCGAACCCCAAATTCTAGCACACGCTTTCCTCGCCTTAGCCTTAGACCGCCTCCGCGGTCTTGCGTGGGTATCTGGTGGAGACGTAGTTGTCCACCAGCTTCTGGAACGCCGCGGCCAGTTCGTCGTAGGTGCCTTCGAGCGTCACATCCTTGTGCCCATCAATATATACCGGGCAGCGCGGTGCCTCCCCCGTCCCGGGCAGGCTGATGCCGATATTCGCGGCCTTCGATTCGCCGGGGCCATTCACGATGCAGCCCATCACCGCCAGTGTCATCGTCTCCACGCCGTCATACTGCGTCTTCCACACCGGCATCATGTCGCGGATGTACCCCTGAACGCTTTCCGCCAATTCCTGAAATGTCGTGCTGGTGGTGCGCCCGCAGCCCGGGCAAGCCGTCACGCTCGGCGCAAACGATCGCATCCCCAGCGCCTGCAGCAGCTCGCAGCACGCGTACACTTCCTCGCGCCGATCCCCGCCCGGCCGCGGCGTCAACGAAATGCGAATCGTATCCCCAATGCCTTCGTACAGCAGCACGCCCAGCGACGCTGCCGACCACACCAGGCCCTTCATGCCCATGCCCGCTTCCGTCAAGCCCAGGTGCAGCGGCTGCTGCGTCTTTGCGGAAAGATCGCGGTACACGGTGATGAGGTCGCGCGGCCGCGAAGTCTTGCACGAAATGATGATCTGGTCGCTGCGCAAGCCGCATTCCAGCGCCAGTTCCGTGGACTCCAGCGCGGAGAGCACCATGCAATCGTTGATAATCTCTTCGCTCTCCTTGCCCAGGTTCTTGTCCGTGTTTTCCTGCATCTTGCGCATCACCAGTTCCTGGTTCAGGGAGCCGCCATTCACGCCGATGCGCACCGGCTTGCCGTGGTCCACCGCCACCTTGCAGATGGTGGCAAACTGCTCGTCGCGCCGCTGTCCCGCGCCGACGTTGCCGGGATTGATGCGGTACTTGTCCAGCGCCGCCGCGCAGTCCGGATACTTGATCAGCAGCACGTGGCCGTTGTAATGGAAGTCGCCGATGATGGGCACGTTGCACCCGGCGTCCAGCAGGCGCTTCTTGATCTCCGGCACCGCCGCCGCCGCTTCCGGCACGTTCACCGTCCACCGAACCAGCTCGCTGCCCGCTTCGGCCAGCTCCAGGGTCTGTTGCAGCGTCGTTTTCACGTCCGCCGTGTCCGTGTTGGTCATGGACTGCACCACGATGGGCGCGCCGCCGCCCACCATGATGTGGCCCACCTTCACGCCATAGGTTTTCCTGCGCGCATGCCGCAGCGCATTGGCATCAAATCCCGAAATCTGGTTCAACATATCCATCTATTTTACCAGCCCGCCCGCATTTGTGTCCTGTCACACCGGCACCGTTGCGGCGACCACCTTCAGGTGGCTATCCGTGCGGCCTTTCCCGCTGGAAACAGTGAGGTGAAAACTCTTTGCCATAATTGACTTTCGTGTTGCATCGGCGCCAGCGGAAGTTTGAAACGACTTATCTTTTGGGGCGTCGTGCGAAATCCTCGAAAGCTTTAAGGACGTCCTCGCGGTTGCTGATCCTGGCCACAGGAACCGGTTCCGCATCCAGGAACACCACGACATTGGCGCCCCCTGCCCGGCAACGGATGGGAATACCGCGCCTTGCACGCCCTTGGTCATTAGATATTCTCCAACTTCCTGAGAGAAGCGCAGGCCCGAAGGATCGAGCGCGGCCGCCAGCGCACGGCCTAACTCCGAATCGGGATCAATAGACCTAAAATCGGCGGAAAGACTCACAAAGGCTCACCGCTTTGCATCCGGCGAAATTCCAGGATCAGGTCGCGCGTTTTCCCCTCGCGAATCATCTGGCGGGGCGTCTGCCCCCGGAATGCCTCGTTGGGGCTATCCATCCAGGCGGCGAGCTGGCCGTTTCCGACATAGGCCGAGAGCAGAGCGCGAAGCTCCAGCAGGTCCCGCAACCGGCGTCCCGGCACCGCCTGGCGGCGCTCCCAGTTTTGCACCGTTCGTGGGGTGACATCCATAGAAGTCGCCATGTCTGTCTGCGTCAGATTCAGTTCCTTCCGAAGCAGCGCAACGGATTCCGAGGAGTCCAGGTGCACCATCGTCTCCAGCATCGCCTGGCTCTTGCCCTGCGTGGCGCGCAGGCGCAATCTTTCCCCGACTTCGTCGGAGTTAAAACAGATGTGAGTGCGTTTGGGGCGGAGCTGCCCGACAATCTTTCCAAGTTCCGCCGCCCGGGGCCCGTCCGAATGCAGAGAATAGATCACGACATTCAGGTTTTTCTTCCTGGAGATCTGCCTGAGGCAAGTCCTTACCGTGCTCGAAGGTTCGTGCCCCTTCAAATACACCAAAACCATCTGATCCTTGCCCAAGGATTTCGCGGAGGAAAGCATCGAGCGGGCGTGCGGACGGCCGCCTAGATTGGACACGAACTGTACGGCTTCATCCCGGGTTTCGGACTGGGCACAAACAATGACTTCGGACATAAGAGGGGTCCTCATATTCCTGGATCAGGATACACGAAATATTTCGTGTCGTCAACACGCAAATATTCGTGTATATTTACGAGGTACTAGTTCCGAAACCAGTACGAGGAGGGGCAGCCGGCAACAGTGAAGGGGAGGTAGGGAGAAGTACCATCTACCTGGGAGGAGAAAGGTCAAGACCGGCCCTCCAGAAAACGGTGGGCGCAAAAGGCGCACTCCTTTACGAACCAAGGTTGCCGCACCCAAAGTCGTTCCAAAGCTCACCCTGTCGGGCACCTGCCGTTTTGGTTCATAGTTTTGTTTGGTATGAAAAATGCGAGACTGTGTTAAGCCGACTCCAGAAACCGCGAGCTGCTTCAAGTTCTAGCTCTATCATGACGCGACTTTCCTCTCGCTCCAATCGCACTCAAATCGCTCCGATCTCTGCATACTATGCAACGTGAATTGAGGCACGGCCTTGTTCTGGTGATTGCAGCAGCTAATCAGAACGTCGGTGTGGCAACTAAGACCGTCCTGCTGGTCCTCTTCCCCGCCTCGCCTTGGAATCGGTACGGCGGGGCAGTCGATTACTTCCGAGCATTTTCTTGTACTTTTGCGGGATTTTCTTTTTCTTCATCTGGAGACTCCTTCCTCCATATCCCTATCGACCCGATGAGTAGCAAATCAAAGCTCCCGGCCAGCACAGCCAGGGGAGAATCACAGCACCGCGGCAAAATCAACGAAGCCCGAGTTGTAGATGCGCAACAATCGCGAATCCACCTGAAAGAGGCGCGCGAGCCTTTCGAAATATGTCGGAGGGGCATTTCGGTTGACGATGGTCAGACTCCGTATCCACGTTTCCGCGCACCGCAAACACCGGCGCGATCGCCTTCAACTGCATCAGCACTTCGGGTTTCCCCACATCGCCCGCATGCACGATCAGGTCTACTCCGCTCAGCGCCCGCGCCGCTTCCGGCCGCAGCAGCCCGTGTGTATCGGAGATAATTCCCAGCCTCATTCGGGCGTCAGTCCTTTTCTCGATACTCCTCCGGCACATCATCCTCCGGCACTTCCCGCGTCTTCACCTCCGACTTGTCGGCATCTCGCGCGTTTTCCACCCCGTCCACAACTTCTGCTTCATACGTCTGCCCTTCCTCCAGCAGCTCTTCCACGCTTTCGGAATCGCCCACAGGGACCTCCGGGAGCCCCTGTGTATCGCCCGATTGTCCGGCCGACTTGGCTCCCAGCCCGCGCGTTTCGTAGGCCGCCACATCCGCCGAGTTCCCGCGCCCTGGAATCCGCTTCTTGAGATTCTTCTTCTTGGGTGCGCTCCGAGCCTTCCGCGCCTTTTTCTTCGGCGTGGCCTTGCTCTTGGGCTTGCGCTTGCCTTCTGCTTTTGACTTGCTCTTCTTGTGTTTTTTGCGTGCCATGGTTCTCTCCGTTCTTCGCTGAGTCTACCACTCTGTCGCCCGCCGCGCCCCGCAGTCATCTGGCTGGAAATTCTCGCTGCTCCCACTATAATGCTGTAGGAAAAGTTGGCTTCGCCGCCCACCCGGTCCATCGCCGGCGAAAGGCCCCCGGAGGTTTTTCCACCCATGAAAAAGCAGGAGTTGCGTACCCGCGTTGAAGAAGTAGGTCTCGTACCGGTGATCCGCACCTCTTCCGCCGAGGATGCGCGCTTTGCCGTGGAAGAAGTCTCCCACGCCGGCATCCCGATCATTGAACTCACCATGACCGTCCCAGGCGCCTTCGACGTCATCCGCGATCTTGTGAAACAAGTTCCTGACGTTATTCTTGGCGCGGGCACGGTCCTCGACGTGGACACGGCGCGCCGCTGCATTGACGCGGGCGCCCAGTTCATCAGCAGCCCCGCGCTCGACATACCCACGGTCCACTACGTCGCGGGACTTCCCAACATCATCATGATGGCCGGTGCCATGACTCCCACCGAAGTTCTCGCCGCCTGGAAAGCCGGCTCCGATTTCGTCAAGATTTTCCCCGCCTCTTTGGTCGGCGGCGATAACTACATCCACGCGCTGCGCCGGCCTTTCCCCGAAATCCCGCTGATTGCCGGCGGCGGCGTCACGCAGCAAAACGCCGCCTATTACCTCCTCGCCGGGGTCTCCGCTCTCAGCGTCGGCAAGGAACTGATCCCGCGCGAATCCATGCTCCTGCACAAGCCCGACCGCATCCGTGAACTCACGCGGCGTTTCGCCACCATCGTGCGCAGCACGCGTGCCCGCATGGCCGAATCCCAGACCCAAGCCGCGCAGTTCCATTGAACCCATCCGTTCGCGTCAGCCGCGCCCTAAAAATCCACGTGCAGCCGCAGCGTCGGCACAATCACCGGCCCGCGATCCCGGTTGTATCCCGGATTCACCATGTATTGCAGCCCTACGGCCGGAAAAATTCCCCGCCACGCATGCAGCGTGTAATAGCTTTCCAAAATGTTTTCCCGCCCGTAGTTCAGCTTTCCATCGCCCAGAATAAATCCGTCCCCGCCATGCGCCAGGTACTGTGCGTGGTCGCGGCTGATGCCGTTGCTGGCAAACGCCAGGCCCACATGGTCATTCCGCCGGCCCCAGCGCCCTCCATTCCCGCCGACGCCGATCTGCCACGTTTGATCCACTTCCGTGAACGCGAACGTTTCGTGCTGCCCTTCGTTCCATCCCCACCGCCCGAATACCCCGAGCCAGTCCGTCACGGGTTGTTCGAAGTTCAATCCAAACCCATACTTGATCGTGGTTTGCAGCGGGTGCGCGGTAATCTCTGGCGCGGGCGTCACCGGATTTGCCAGCCAACTGTTCACCGCATCCGCGTAGTCGCCCATGTTCGCGTGATTGACGTAACTCAGCGCCCTCACGATTCCCGGGCGCTTTCCAATCACTCGCCCGCGCAGCTCTAGCTCGACGTTTTCCGAGTGTGCCCGGTTCACGTCCGCGTCCAAATGGATCCCGTTTGCCACCTTCGGCATCAGTCCTTCCGCAAATCGTAACGCCCAGTTCCGGTCGTAGTATTCCAGCAACGCTCCGAACGTGTATCCGCGCGTATCCGCCGCATAGTCGTATGCCCCGTTGTTGTCCACCGCCCAGTTCATGAACTGCAGACTCGAATCCGTGCCGTAGGAATTCAGGTCGAAGAAGTCCACCAGGCTGAATTTGCCGAATCTCACTTCCAAGCGTCTCTCCGGCAACTCCCGGAACAACGAATAGGGACCCCGCTCCGCCACGACCTTTTTCCCGCTCAACGCAATCACCTGGTGCCACATCAACCGCGCCACGTACGGCGCTTTGCTCAGCAGCGGATTGCGCACCACATCCAGGTTGAAGAATCCCGCCACGCCCAGCGCTTCGCTGAGCCCGTGCCCGCCCGTCTCCTGCACGTCGCACAGAAACTCCGTTGTGGTCGTCGCGCGCCATCCGGTGTAGAGCGTCAGCACGCGCGAGGACGCATCCTGCGCTTCCGGCGTAAGGCTGTTTTTCCCTTGATAGGGAGAATCAAATGCCGGGTGCCACTGCGAAATGAAATTCGCCTGCCCTGACAGCCACAGCCGGTCCCACTCCGCATGCTCAAACATCGTTGTCAGCGAATTGTCCGGAGGCAGCGCCGATGGATCCGCCGCTGCCGGCCTCGCGTTCTCCGTTGCGGCAGGACTATCCTGCGCGCGCAAGGTCCAGCCCCAACCGGCGCCGAACAGGCACGCCAACGCCAGCCCCCTGGCAAATTCCGTTTGCCAGCCCGCTGTCCCGTGCCACCATTTCCTTCCGCTCATGCCAGGGTACTCTCCAACCGGACGCACTCTTCAGCTCTTTCATTGGATCTCAATTAACTGAGATTAATAATAAAAGTAAACTACTATTAACTAGGGGCAAGTGTCAAGCGCGGTCTCGCATTTCGTTCCCCTGCTGGCTCTTGTACTGCAGCCCTGGCGTTGCGCTAGGGCTTGCGCTGCACGATCTGCAGCGCATTCACGCGCGCCCGCTCCACCGTCAAGCCCCAGTGCAAGTGAGGGCCGGTGACTCTTCCCGTCGCGCCCACCTTCCCAATTTCTTCCCCCGCTCGCACCATCTGTCCGGCCTTCGCTTCTATTTCCGAAAGGTGCGCATACAGCGTGTAAATCCCGTAGCCGTGGTCAATCACGATGGTGTTCCCCGAATAATACAACTCCTCCGCGAGAGCCACCTTTCCACCCTGCGTGGAGAAAACCGGCGTCCCCGCGAGCGCCGGAAAATCCACTCCGGCATGCGGCGAGCGCGCCTCGCCATTCAATATCCTGCGCCGCCCGAAATTTCCTCCGGTTGTCACGCCCTTCAGTGGCAGCAGAAACTTCCCATCCCAATAGCGCTCCGGTGTCACGCTTTCAAAAATCGCGCGCATCTTTTTCTGATCTTCTTCCGCGCGCTTCTGCTGTTCCGGGTCCGGCTGGACAAACTGTTTCTCCACCTGCAATCGTTCCGTTGGGAATTTCCCCGCCCGCACGGTCACGAACGCGCTGCACGACTTCGCCTCTCCCGCCGCGTTCTTCCACGACACCTTCCACGCGTAGCGCCCCGGTGCCTTTTCCAGATCCACGCCGATCAATCCGTGCAGGGTCCCGGACTTCTCCCCTTCCCTCCACAAGGGAATCGCCCGCCCATCCCAGTCTCCCGCAAATTCAGCGAGCAGCTTCGGCCCCGCTACCTCCACAATCAAAAGACTTCCTTGCGCCGTCACCCCGGCATTCAATTTCAGCGTGACTCCGCCCTCGCAGGTCTTCCGTACTTGCCCCGGCACGGGGCCCGGCGCCAGCGCCAGAACTCCCGCCACCAAGGCTACGATTCCGAGGATCTTCTTTCGTTCCCGCCGCCTAAAATGAGATGTCAGAGACAATCCGGCTCCTTTTCCACAATCACAATTTCGTGTGACGCAGGTCACAGCCGCCCTTTCTCTCTTCCCCCACAATCCTATCCCGTAATGGCCAGGCGATCCCTTGGAGTGGTCCTGATCGTAGCGCTCCTAGGCTGGACAGTATCCGTCAACCAGCCGCTTCTAGCGTGCACTGGCATGTACTCTCGGGCAGCAGTTGGGGTGCCGGCAGGAGCTTCACCTGCCCATAAGCCTGAACCTTCCCCTTCGCGCCACAGCTGCTGCCCTCCCGAGGGTATGCGTTCTGCGGTAGCCCAGCCCCCAGCCCTCATTACCCCCATCTGTCTTCTCCATCAGTCGCACGACCGCAATTGCTGCTCGGTTTCGCGTAGCTCGGGCGAAATTCCATTCTTTCCATCGGCCCAGAAGCCACAGCTCGTCAAATTCGTCGCCACTCCTCAGCCCGCCTTCTTGCCGGGCGCTCTGACTTCCACTCGTCCCCTGCCTGCAACTTCGGTCTTCTCGCCCTCCCCGCATTTTGTTTCGAGCGCTGTGCTTCGCCTCTGAGACCTACCCACCGCTTCACTTGTCCTTCCATTGTAGTGTCCGCGTGGGACGTGCTTCCCATATCTCCATCCAAAATTAATCTTTGAGGTGAAAGAATGAAACTCCGAATTTTAGCTGTTCTCCTAATCGTTACTCTCGCGGCCTGGCTGCCTCTGGCTGCCCGGCAATCCGCACCAACTTCGCAAGCTCCCGCTACCCCACAGGACTCCGGCAAGTCCCCTGCAAAGCCCGCCTGTTGCTGCTGTGACCATAAAGCTCAGCAAGACAAGGGCAAGGCTGCCGGCGCTCCGGACCATTCCGCCATGACTTGCTGCCAGGGCAAAGATGCCAAGGCTATGGCCTGCTGCGGCAAAGACTCCAAAGACGCCAAGGCCTCCATGGACTGCTGCAAGGACAAGGACGCCAAGATGTGCGCGAAAGACGGTAAGTCCTGCTGTGGCTCGGGCGATGCCAAGGATGGCAAGTCCTGCTGCGGCAAAGACGCGCTCGCTTGCAACTCCAAGGACGCCAAAGACTGCTGTGCCAGCGCAAGCGATTGCTGCGCCGCCCACACTCACGCCAGTTAAGCAATCCGCGTCGAGGTCCAGCAGAGGTGCTGGACCCCACCTCGGCAACCCGAAAACCCAAAACAAAAAGAAGGCCCTGTCCCACGGCAGGGCCTTCTTCGTTCTGTCAATCCAATTCTCCGCGCCCAATCGCTTCTATAATTTCAAGCCCAGCACGCGCACCAGTTTTTCTTCCAGCCGTTTCAATTCCAGTTCCCGCGCGTGTTCTTCCCGGGTCCGGTCGTTCAGCGCATCCTTCAATAATTTTAGATTCTGCCGCAACTCCATCTGCCCAAGCGCCAGCCGTCTCAGCGACTTCAGCGCTTCCTTCTGTGCCTCATCCAATTCCCGCGGCTGCCGGTCAACTATGCACAGTGTCCCCAAGGCAAAGCCTTCCTCGTTGATGAGCGGCGCGCCAGCATAGAAACGGATGTGCGGTTCGTCCAGCACCATCGGATTCTCCCGGAACCTCGCATCGTTCCGCGTGTCCGGCACGATAAACAGGTCCTGCTGCTGGATGGCGTACCCGCAAAACGATCGCGCGCGCGGCATCTCGCGAATCTCCACGCCCACCTTCGACTTGAACCACTGCCGGTGATCATCCACCAGCGACAGCATCGCGATGGGCGCCTTGCAGACATAGGCCGCCAAGGCCACCAGGTCGTCAAAGGTTTGTTCGGGTTCCGTATCGAGAATCGCGTAGCGGTCAAGCGCGGCCACGCGGGCCGACTCTACACTTGGAGGGGGTGCGCTCATTTCCGGCTCCGAGATCCTGCCATCGGGGCGGGCAGGTTTGCGCGGGGAATCATACTCCAGACCATCCGGTCTGCCCAGCGCTTCATCCGGTGCTTCATCCGGTGCCATCTGAATCCCTTGGAGATTCTCGCGCTTCAATGTCATCCTCTAATGGTTCTTAGACGGCTTCAGGACTTAATGAGATGCATCTTCGGAGGGATTCATGAAGCGTTTGCAGATTGTCGCCGTTATCGCCTTGATTGCTCTTGGCTTGGCCCTGGGCACCACCGCCTGGCCCCAGAAGCCCTCGCCCGGCATCGCCGACCGCGAACGGGAACGCCGCAGCTTTGCAGTCAACCTGGTCCGCGCCATCCAGAAGGCCCAACTCGATTTCAAATCCAAACATGCGATTTACGCCAATTGGGACTCCCTCATCGGCAACGGCTACTTCACCTCAACCGGCACCAAATGGGCCTCCCCGGACTTCCCCACGGTCGGCCAGGCGCTCTACGGCCGCGGCCCGGAAATCGTCCCCGGCTGGAGGTTGCGCCTGAATGTCTCCAATAGCGGCAGCGCCTACGACTTGCTGCTCGAGGATGTCAACGATCCCAAGTGCGGCTACGCGGCCCTGACCGACGAGCGCGGCACAATTCGCCAAGCCAAGTCCCTCGAGTGCCCGATCCAGTAAAGGCGGACTCGCGGCCTGCGGACTACTCTTGTGTAGCTACATTTTGGGGGTTATACTATGCCTCCATGATCCGGTTCGAATGGGACCAAGCCAAGGCCAAGTCGAACGAACGGAAGCATGGAGTGCGTTTTGAAGATGCCATGCTGGTTTTTGCTGACCCCTACGCCTTGGTCGAGCAGGATCGCTTAGAGGGCAGCGAACTCCGATGGCAAACCCTCGGTTTGGTCGGCGGCATCGTGCTGCTCCTCGTTGCCCACACGGTTCGCAACGAGCAGGAGGGCGAAATCATTCGCATCATCTCGGCTCGAAGAGCAGTTCGGAAGGAGCGCAAACGGTATGACGAAAATCGTAAAGAAGCGTCTCTCGGATAGCCGCATTGCAGCCGGGCGCAAACGCCGTCTGGAAAAGCTCTCTCGGCGGCCTGACAATGAGATCGATACTTCCGACATCCCGGAATTGACGGAGAAGTTCTGGCAAAACGCGGTCCGCAATCCCTTCTACCGGCCTTTGAAGCAGCAGCTCACTCTTCGCATTGACGCCGATATTATCGCTTGGCTGCGGCGACAAGGCCAGGGCTATCAGACCCGGGCAAATGCCCTGCTGCGAGCTGCCATGCTGGGGGATCTAAACCCGAAAAGAAGGAAGGAGCGTGGCTGGCCCCACGGTGACAATCCGCGCCGTGACGGTATTGCTCAAACACGGCGGGCTGGTTAATACGTCAAGCATTCCTCTATGCGACTAAAAGCTATGTTGATGTGTGCGGCGGGTCTGTACCTGTTTGCCGCCAACCAGGTGGTCGTTGCTGCACCACCACGGGACCGCTGTGCACTTCCACCGGACTGCCTGATGAAATCTCAAAGAGGTATCCCGGTGGACGCGTTGTCACCTTGGCCGATCTCGATGAGTACAACCGAAAGCTGTTTCAAAAAGATCATGGCAGTCGATGCCCGGGTCTAGTAAGAGTTAATTTTTACGGTGACGGAAAGCCGACCTGGGCTCTTGTCCTGATCACAGGAAAGAACCCGAAGCGAAAGGCGGAACTCGTGGTGGCGCGCCAAGTTGCCTTCGGCTGGGAGATTCGCTCGTTGGAGACGGCAGACGGGACGCCGGTGGTCTGGCGCGAAGGCCCTGGAAAGTATGCGGACCTTAACGGTAAGAAGACGACCCGAGCTACGAGGCCGGTCATCGTTTTTGTAGGGTATGGGTCGTGGGGGAT
Organism: Acidobacteriota bacterium; assembly: GCA_003154775.1. Taxonomy (GTDB): domain Bacteria; phylum Acidobacteriota; class Terriglobia; order Acidiferrales; family UBA7541; genus Acidiferrum. The sequence continues at coordinate 30,652 of PMES01000065.1, forward strand.
CCTCTACGCTTGGACCGGCAAAGAAGTGGAAAAGGTCCAGATTTCAGATTAAAGATTCTCAGATCTATAGTAACGATTCCGTGCTGAATTCTTCCGAAAGATCATACTACTGCGCCAAATGATATGACCCGGCTGCCGAGTGGCAACCTTACTTGCACTGAGCGCGCAAAACTTAAAGGGAATGTCCAATCAATCCGCGGAAGAAGCGCGCACCGGCTCTTCCTCTGGCTGCATCTCACGCATAGGCAAGATCGAGAAGTATTTGTACCGGCAGGGTTCGCAGCGCAACGCCGGCATGCCGAGCAGCCGCCAGACCATGCCCAGAGCGCTATGCACGTGCTCCGGCGAGATGCGCTTCAATTCGAGGTTGCCGCAAACCGGGCAGTGTGCGTGAAACGTGTCGCTCAGCGGCATCAACCGCGCATGAAATCTCGTGTGGCAGGCCCGGCAGCGCCACGGGTAGTCACCAAAAGCGCTCAACGCGTAGTCTGCAACCGACTGACGCCGCGATCGTCGAGCACCGTGCTCTTTGCAGATGGGGCAAGTCATCTGGAGTTTGGGCTGTCCTCCGCCTTTGCGCTCAGAATAGGCCGATGTCTCCCTCCAGGCAAGCTAAACAACGCACTGTTTTCAAAGGTACAATAGGTCGGGAAGGTCTAGAGGCTCACAATGGCTAATTACACCGATGCTCATGCCAAGGCGGGTATCGCCGCCGCTCTACCCAAGCTGGAAGTCTGGCCCAACCAGTATCCGGGCTACGTCATCACCACTCGCTTCCCCGAATACTCGTCCGTATGCCCGAAGACCGGTCTGCCCGACTACGGCACCATCACCATTCAGTACCAGCCCCGCAAATCCTGTATTGAGCTGAAGTCCCTGAAAACGTACCTGCTCGCCTACCGCAACCTCGGCATCTTTTACGAAAACGCCGTCAACAAAATGCTTCGCGATCTGGTGGATGCCATGCACCCCGAATGGTGTGTCGTCAAAGGCGAGTTCACGCCCCGCGGCGGTCTCAGCACCTCCGTCCTTGCCCGCTGGCCCCGGCGCCCGGCCTCCCGCGCGCCTCGGCTTAAGCGACCCGGCAATTCGCGCTGAGCCCGATGGACTTGTCACGAAACAAATTGCATAATCCTTATGTCACCGCTCCGTGTCCATGACTTTCATTTCTGAGGAGGGAGAATGAGTATTTCTCCAAACGTGCCGGAACCGCAGGAGTCCTATCACTACGAAAATTTGGGTACACCCCGCTGGATTATGGTGCTGTTCGCCGTGCTGTTTGTTGCACTGGGTGCGCTTGCCTACGCCGGTTATTCCGTGCAGACGCGCCTGCAGCAGGAGCTCGCCAAATCCGAAGAGCAGAACAAAATCCTTACCGCGCAACTCGACCAGGCCAATGCGCGCCTCGCTGATCTCAAGGGACAGATGGATGTCACCTCGCAGAAGATTGGCATGACCCAGGCGGAACTCGCCGAGGCCAGGAGCCGCGCCGAAGCCATCCGCAAGCAGCAGACCGCTTCCGATCAGCGCCTCTCACAGGAGATCTCCGCGGCGCAAAAGGAAAGTGAAGCCAAAATCGGCGCCGTCGCCACCGATGTCACCGGCGCCAAGAAAGACATCGAATCCACCAAAAGCGATCTCGAAGCCACCAAGTCCAAGCTCGAACGCTCCATGGGCGACATGAACGTGATGAGCGGCCTCATCGCCCACAATCACGACGACCTGGAAGAACTGCGGCGCCGCGGCGACCGCAACTATTACGAATTCACATTGCAGAAAGCCAAGACGCCGCAGCGCGTTGGCCCCGTTCAGATGGCCCTGAATAAGACCGACCCGAAAAAATCCAAGTACACCATGACCGTCCTAGCCGATGACAAGTCCATCGAGAAGAAGGACAAGACCGCCGGCGAGCCCGTGCAGTTCTACGTCAAGGGCACTGCGCATATGTCTCCTTACGAGATCGTCGTGTTCGACGTTGGCAAAAGTCAGATCACGGGCTACTTGTCTACACCAAAGGACACCGGCGCTGGCGCCCCAGCGGCTCCCGCTCCTGCTGCCGCGAAGCCCTGATTCTTCTCCCATGGGGGCGCAGCACTGCGTTGCGCCCCTTTAGCGCAGGCCGCAGACGTATTCTCCGCTTCTCATCACCGGCATTCCGGCAAATCTTGGCCCCTGCCGTCTGTTTTGTTCCCCCCTGTTCCTTACTCTTGGAAACTCTTCCGGGAACAGGGCTTTCGTCTTTTCCGGCCTGACGCTACGATTCCGTTAGCTTCGATCTTTCCCCTGTGGAGGCCCTATTCCCATGCGCACTCATTATGCTCGCCCGCTCTTTCTCTCTTTACTCGTTTCCTCGCTCCTTTTGGCCGCCTGTTGTTTCGCGCAGGCTCCGCTGGAGCCCGCTCAACTCCCCGCGCGGACCACTTTTTATCTCATCTGGCGCGGCACGCCTTCCGGGGATGTTCGCAAGGGCAATGCTCTGCTGAGCCTCTGGGATGATCCCGATTCCGCTCCCATGCGCTCCGCCCTCGTCGGGTCCCTCTTGAGCGGTTCGCAACAACAGAAGGACAATTCCAAACTTTCCCCCGCTGAGCTCGCTCAGTATGCTTCCCTGCTCGACAATCCCTTCGTCCTCGGCTACCTCCCGCACCCGGACTCCGCCGCGCCAGCCAAGCCCGATTCCTCGAAACTCGCTCCCGCGTGGAATGGCCTGTTTTTTGTCTACGATCGTTCCGGCAAGGAAGAATTGCTCGCAAAAACCATTCTTCGCCTACGCGCCGCCGGCGCCCAAATTCCCAAGCTTACGCCGCTGGCCGTCGCCGGCGTCTCCGCTCTGAAAATTGAACGCAAATCTGGCGTGAACTACTGGGCCGAAACCGGCAAGTTCGCCGTCAGCGCCAGTGAACTCCCCGTGTTCGAGGAAATTCTGAACCGCCTTGCTGGCAAGGGCGACTCCTCTTCCCTCTCACAATCCGCGGCCTACCAGGAAGCCAAACCTCTTCTCGCCACCGGCCTCCTTGAATTCTTTCTCCGCGTCCCGGAGATCAAGAATTTCGCGCCCAGCACAGACACTTCGGCGCCGCAAGTGCGCGCCATGTTCAATGCCCTCAAACTCGATTCCATCCACGTCCTCGCCGGCCATCTCTCCTTCGAAGGCTCCAGGACCCGTTTGCAGGGCGCTGTTCTGGGCGACACGGCGGCCGGCTCGCTTTTCGATATTTGGCCTGAAGGACAAGCGAATCCCGCTTCGCTCTCCTTCTTAACGCCGGACACTGTCTCTCTCAACGATACCCAAATCAATTTCCTGGGAATTTACGAAACCGTGAAGCGCGCGCTTTCCCAGGCCGGTCCAGACTCCGCGAAATCCCTGGCTCCCTTGGAATTAATGATCCAGACGCGCCTCGGCATGCCCCTGACCGACGCCCTGGCCCTGACCACCGGCGAAATTGCCTCATTCCAGAGCAGCCCTACCCTCGATGACACCAAGCAAATCTATCTTCTCGGCATTCGCAACAAACCCGAAGCCCTGAAACTTCTTCGCACCATTTTCAGCGATCAGATTACTTCCGAGCGCAACGAGGGCTCCGCCACATATCTGAAGATTTCCTTGCGCGGCGGTCAAAGCTCCGCCGGGTTGGCTCAGTGGAACTTCTACTATCTCGCCATGACCCCGGACTTTTTGCTGGGCGCCGCCAAGAGTGACACCCTTCGCGCTGCCCTTGCGCAGCAGGCCGCTAATACTCCGGCTTCTATTCCCCAGAATTTCCTCGCCGCCCGCAAGCAGTTTCCCGAAAAGCTGAACGGATTCACCTATTACGATATGCAGAAGCTGGATTGGCCTGCGCTGAAAGAAAAATGGATCGCCGAAGCCAACAAATCCTCCAAAACAAAGACCGCGAACAATACCCAATCCCTCCCCAAACAGGCCGATTGGCTGGACTCGGTCAATCCCGCCGTCTTTTCGCGCCATCTGCATTCCGTGATTGGCGCATCCTGGAAAGACGACAAGGGAGTACATTTTGACGAGTGGCTGGACTGACGCCACCGGCCAGGCACTCAGGCCCGCGCGATTCCCCGTAGGGGCGCAGCACTGCTGCGCCCCCGTTACCGTGGTCTTAAACGTGGCGATTGTTTCTTCTTGGCGTCACCCGCACAAATCTCGTTCCATGCAAAGTCTCTTGCTCTGCTCCTTCTCCCTGATTTTCTGAAGATTTCATTCGCTTCTTGGCGGGTCCTGCTTCCTGCGGAAACTTCTCACTCGAATTCCTTCATCGTATTGGCCATCTCGCGCAAGCGCTGATCCACCAGCGCGAACACCGTGCCCTTCTCAAATCCGCCGTCCCCATTGCGTTGTCCGGCGCGGGTTCCGGTCAGCAGCTCGACTCCCTGCTCCACGCGCCCTATCGGCCAGATATGGAATTTCCCGCTTTTCACCGCTTCCAGCACGTCTTCCCGCAACATCAGGTCCTCGACGTTTGCCGCCGGAATCATCACTCCCTGCGTCCCGCTCAGGCCCTCGATCCGGCACGTATCGAAGAATCCTTCGATCTTTTCGTTGACCCCGCCGATCGCCTGTATATCACCGCGCTGGTTCATCGAACCCGTCACCGCAATATCCTGCCGCAGCGGCAGCTCCGAGAGCGCCGATAGCAGCGCGTAAATCTCCGTCGAACTCGCGCTATCCCCATCTACGCCCGAATACGATTGCTCGAAGCAGATGCTCGCCGCCAGTGACAGCGGCTTGTCCTTCGCAAAGCAACTGCGCAAATACCCCGCGATGATGTGCACGCCCTTGTCGTGGAACCTTCCGCTGAGATTCGCTTCGCGCTCGATATTGATGAGTCCCGCCTTGCCCAGCGCCGCGCTCGCCGTGATGCGCACCGGCTTTCCGAACGCATACCCCCCGATCTCCATCACGCTCAACCCATTCACCTGGCCGACGCATGTTCCCGTCAAGTCCACCAGCAGCGTGCCCTCTTCGATCATTTCCCGTATGCGCGTCTCGACCAGGTTGTGGCGTTCCATCTTCGAGGCGATCGCCGAGCGCACGTGCGCCGCGCGCACCACATTTTCCCCCGCCGCTGCCGCCGTATAGTGCGCCTCCCGCGCCAGGTCGGCAATATCCACGAACCGCGCCGTCACTTTGTTCCGGCGCCCCGCCTTTCGCACGCCATATTCGAGAATCGCCGCAAACGCCCCGCGATCGAACGGGAACAGGTTTTCCTTTTCGCTCAGCCCCCGCAATCGCCCGGCGTACTCTTCAATCACGCCATCGCTCAGCGGCATCTCTTCGTCAAACTCCACGCGCACCTTGAAAATCTTCCGGAAGTCCTCTTCATATTCGTACAGCAGTTCATAAAGATCGCGATCCCCGATCAGGATCACTTTTACGTTGAGTTCCACGGGCTCCGGCTTCAGCGCCGTGGTTGCAAATGGATAGAACACTTCCAATGGCTGAATCTCCAGGCGCGTGTGGTTCAACGTGCGCTTCAACGCCCGCCACACGCCCAGCTCGGACAACGCCTCAATCGAGTACATGATCAGGAATCCGCCATCGGCGCGCAGCAGCGAGCCGCCGCGCAGGTCCATGAAATCGCTGGTCCAGCCGCCGCGCGCATCGTAGGCCCGCTGCATCGTGCCAAACAGATTTGCGTAGGTCGGTGTGGTCTCGAAAATCACTGGAGAATCGCTTTCGCTGTTGTGCGATAGAATCACGTTTACGCCATACACCCGGAACGGATCTCTCTCCGGCCCCGGCATCTTCTGCAGCACTTCCGGCTGATCCCCCGTCTGATCCTCTTCCCCTTCGCGCTCTTTAAACGGCCCCAGATTATCCAGCAGGTGATGCCGGACCTCTTCGAGGTACTCGGAAACTCCCGCGCCGGGATACTTCTCCTTCAACTCCTCGATCGCCCCGTCCACCAGCACCGACGCCGCTTCCTGCTCCAGGTAACTCAGCTCGCTTGCCAGTTCCCGCGAAAGCGTCAGTGTCTTCCGGTACACCACGGTGAATTCCTGCCGGAATTGCTCGTACTTCCGCTCAATCTCTTCCGCGACTCCCGTTTCCAGTTTTCCTTCGTGCACCAGCTTGGAAATATCCTCGATGGGCACCATCTGCCCTTCCAGCACGGGAAAAATCTCCGGCAGCGCCACGGCGCCCACCTGCATGTGCCCGAGCGCAAATTGATCGCGGGCAATCCGCCGGGTGAAGTCGTCCATCAGCTCCTTTTCGCGCACGGAAAAGCGTTCGACGATTCGCCCCTTCTGCCTCTGGAACGGCTCGCCTTCAAACACTTGCGGAATCCGCCGCCGCAGGAAGTCCACGCCCGCCTGCATGTCTTTCTTGAACACGTTGGCCGAGCCCCGCGGCAGCGAAAGCAGCCGCGGCCGGTCGGGTATCTTGAAGTTATTGACGTAACACTTGTCCAGCGAAGGTTTGGTGGCCGGGTGCAAGTCCTCGATCATCTGCGCGATCGTGCCGCCGCGGCTGGTGCCCGCCAATCCGCACACAAACACGTTGTAGCCCGGCGCAGAAAGTTCCACGCCCATCTTCAGCGCGCGCAGCGCGCGCTCCTGCCCAACAAATCCTTCGCGCTTCTGCGCCTGCGCCGTGGTTTCAAAGGGCACGCGCGCCAGCTCGCAACGCCACCGCAACTTGTCGACCGTCAGTTCTGTCGGCATGGTCATCGTCTTTTCGGTCGTTACACTCATTCGAGGGCGTACTCTAGCACAGAGCGTACCACCACGCGCGGAATTTACCCCGGGCGTTACGCTTTGAGTTACGCAGCCTCCTTCTCCATTTGCTCCCGGTGTTCCATGTACACGCGGAACACCCCCAGCGCCGCCGCCATAATGGTCGGTCCGATTACCAATCCCAGCAAGCCGAAAACCTCCAACCCGCCCAGAATACTGATAAACAGCAGCAGATCGTTCAACCGCGAGCGATTACGCATAAGCAGCGGCCTCACCAGGTTATCCAGCACTCCCGCAACGCCCCCGCAGATCGCCACTAACAGCACCGCCTTGCCCCAGTGGCCGTTGATTCCCAGCCACACCGCCGCCGGCACCCAAATCAGCGCCGAACCCACCACCGGCACAATCGAAAAAAGGGCGATCACCACACCCATGAACACCGGTGTGCCCAGCCCCGTCAGTGCAAACGCCGTTCCTCCCAGGACCCCCTGGATCGCCGCGATCAACAGGGCCACGGCGACACTCGCAAAAATCAGGTCATGCGATTCCCGCAGCATGTCTTTTTGAATCTCGGCGTCGAAAGGGATCAGGTGTCGCAGCGCGTGCACGATCTGTTCGCCATCGCGGAACATGAAAAACAGCGCGAACAGCAAAATGAAGAGGTCCAGAAAGAATGAAAACAGATTCCTCAACCACGAACCTACGCTGGTTGCCAGATACGACCCGACCTTTTCCGCTCCCTGCCGGAGTGGCCCAATGAAGTCCATACCGCGCCAAGGCTCCGGGAGCCGCTCCCTTATCCAATCCGTCAAATGCGTCGGCAGCCCAACCGAACCAGAGCTTATCGCTGCCTGCACCTGTGCCGATGCGACCACCGCTTCTCGTGCCGCGTACAACAGCACCAGCAAAACCGGCACAATCAATAGTGCCGTCACACCAAGGGTGCAAAGCACCGCCGCCCACGTCGGCGAACTCTTGCGCAATAGCTTCGCGTATACGGGATAAAAGAAAATCGCCAGGACCGCCGACCACGCCAGCGGCTTGGCAAATGGCGCCAGGATCTGGAACACCAGGTAACCCAGCAGCAGCAGCGCCCCATAGGAGAGCACCGTGGTCAACCGGTCACTCGTTGTTGTGTTTGGTTTGGCTTGTGTCATCTGCGTTATATAATCCACCCGGTTCGCATTGTGACGGGCCTCACCGGGCCCTCAGCTTACCAGGTCGTCTACGCGAGGGTTTCAAGACGGTATGCGATTTCGCAAAATCCCATTCACGCTCGCGCAGGCTCGCCTCCTTGCTGTACTTGCTTTAATCAATTTTGTCAACTTCGCCGACCGCCAGGTGCTGAATCCCCTGTTTCCCTTGCTTCGTCAGCATTTTGGCGTCAGCGACGCGCAGCTTGGTTCCCTTCCGATGGTGCTTCTCGTGGTACTGGCGTTCGCCAGTATCCCCTCTGGCTACCTCGCCGATCGCTTCAACGAGCCGAAAATCATCGCTGCGGGCGTGCTCTTCTGGAGTCTCGCCGCCATTGCCAGCGGCCTCGCTCCCACCTTTTTCTTCCTCTTCGTCGCCCGCGGACTTGTCGGTATCGGCGAAGCCGCTTATGCCCCCGCCGCGCAGTCCCTGATTTCCGATTCCTTCTCCCGCCGCAACCGCGCCATGGCGCAATCCGTGTTCGCCTCCGGCATGATTCTTGGCGGCGTCTCCGGTCTGGCGCTCGGTGGCATCATGGGAGCACGCCACGGCTGGCAGCACGCCTTCATCATCGTCGGTGTCATTGGAATCCTCCCAGGGCTGTCCGCCCTCAAACTTAAGGAACCTCCCCGGCGTCCTCGCTCGGAAGCCGTCAGCGCTAGAGAGCTTCTTCGCGTACCCGCTTTCGTGGCCATGATCGCCGCGGGCATTTGCATCACGTTCTCCAGCGTTTCTTTCGTCGTCTGGGGCATCGATTACGCCATGAACTACAAGAACTTCAGCCTCAAGGAAGCCGCTCTCTCCCTGGCCATTATCGCCCTGCTTTCTTCCGTATTGGGAGCGCTCTCCGGGGGATACTTTGCGGACCGTCTCCAGAGGCGGTTGAAGTACGGCCGAATCCTGGTCATCGCCTGTGCCTTCCTCGCCGCTACGCCATTCCTGCTGCTGGCCATCCAGTCGGATGAAAAATGGAAGGTTCTTTCGGGCTTCTTCGTCGCCATGTATTTCATGTCGTGGTATCACGGACCGACAACTGCGGTGCTCCACGATCTTACCCCGCAGCGCGCCCACGCCACCGCCATCGGCGTCTACATGTTCGCCACGCAGCTTTTAGGCGCGCTCGGCCCGTTGTTGATCGGGCGCATCTCGGACATCAGCGACCTGCAGATCGGCTTGCAAGCCGCCACGGGCGTCATGGTCTTTGGGGCCCTGCTGCTGTTGCTGGTAATTCATTTCATCCGTCGCGACGGCCTGCACCATCCGCGCCTGGCCGCCTTCCGCGCCGAAGACGAAGCCGCACTCTAACCCGCCAATGTGGAGTGCGGCGGCTTGCCGCCGCTTTTACAACTGCATGCCCCACAACAAACCGCGGCAAACCCCGAACAAAACCGTCATTCCGAACGGGGTCCGCGAAGCGCGGGTTTTGCGCCCCGTATGCTTCATCGGGGTGAGGAATCTCTCTTCTCTTCCTATCCTGAAGCTATGACGTTTTTCGTGACTGCGGCGCGGAACCCTTCTCTATCGAGTGCTGCTTACGCGATGAATCCGCTTTTCGCGGCGGTCTCTGCTCTTGCGATTATGGCGTGAATTTTCTTACTTGATCCCAACCAGCTCGATCAGCCGCTTCACTTCCTCGTGGGGAACATCATACAGCGGCCGCTCATCTTCCTCTTCCAGCCGCTCGTTGAGAAATTCCGCGGCCACAAAACTGGCCTCGCGGTCGCTCAGGTCGCGCCCGGCTTTCGCGCGGAATTCCACAAACGCGGTGTGCGCCAGTCCCACGATGCGCCCTTCTCCATCCACCACAAATTTCGCGTCAATGGTGTCGCTGTGGCGCGTGGCAATGGCGTTCCAGATATGCGAAAAGCTGCAGTGATACACATGGCCGCTCAAGGTCGAGGTCACTTCAAATGCGCCGATGAACTCGTTCATGGCGCCGTTGTTGGCAAGCACCGGTACGCTGGGCACGTTCGCTCCTCTTTCCGCTTCTTCCGCGCGCACAACAAGTGTTCAACACCCCTCCCCAACTGTCAATCCCGCCGCAATCTTGGAGTGCGCCGGCTTGCCGCCGCTTTTACAGCTGCAACCCGGCCGGCAAACCATAATTCGACTCCTGCCCCCGTCTCCGCTCATTCTCCTCTTGGGTTCCTCTTATGAACTCACCGAACCGACTTGCGGAATCGGCCTGCCCTCTCGTCGACCCATTTCCCTGCCCATTCGCTTTCCAAAGGTGATATAGCTTTCCCCATGGAACCCAATCCGAAGTCCCATCCCGCGGTCACCGCGGTCGGCATTGTGGCCATCCTTTTTGGCGCGCTTGGTGCGCTCGGCGCCATCTTCGTGGAAGGCTCATTGCTCTTTGTATCTCGTATCGCCCCTACAGATAAGGGCGTTCCCTTCCCCGGAGCCGCGCGGGCCATGGCCAGTGTGACCTGGCTGTTCCTCTTCCTTGTCGCCATCTTTGGCATTCTTGTCGGCGTGGGCATTCTTCGCCGGCGCAATTGGGCTCGCATCTCCATTCTCATTTGGGGCGGGCTGATGACTTGTTTGTCCGCCATCGCCATGGTGGCCACGTTCTTCGTCATGAATAATTTGCCCCCCACGCTGCCCAACGCCGCCGATACCGCTCGGGTCATGGTGCTAATGAAGTGGTTTATGGCTCTCTTTTACGGGATTCCTTTTGGCGTGGGCATCTGGTGGCTCATTCTCTTCACCCGCCAGGCAGTGGTGGACGACTTTAATCCGTTCCTTGCGCGCCTCCATCCCGGGAAAACGCTGGACGCCTCCGGCTTCCCGCAAGAGCCGCCACCGCCTCCTTCGTACGTTCCTGGCGGCCCGGTTTGCCCCTTGCCACTGCTCATCATCGCCGGCTTTGACATCTTTTCCGGCGTTTTCATGCTGACGCTTCTCATCGTCCCATATTCGTTCATCTCCTCGGTTCCCCTCTTCCTTTTTGGCCACGCGTTTCATGGGGGGGTTCCCTGCTGTTCTTCGTTCTGCTGGGAGTCGTCTACGTGGTCTGCGGTGTCGGTATCATCAAACTGAAGCCATGGGCGCTGGATCCTCTGATCTGGTGCAAAGCGCTGTTCTTCCTCAGTGGGATTGTGACGCTCTTGAATCCGCAATTCGTGCCCACGATGAAAGAAGCCATCGCCAAAATGATGCCGGCGAATCTCCCATTGCCTCCGAACGCTTTTTTCTTTTCGGATTCCTACCTCAAATCGATGACTGCCTTCGGTTTCCTCTTCAGCGGAGTTTTGCTGGCCATACTGATTGTCTATCGCAAGCGGTATCTGGAAGCGGCGCGCGCAAAAAATCCCGCGGCGGGCTGAAGCTCAGCCTGGCAACCCCGAAAAAATTGTGAGCGTCCCGGCGAACCGGCGCGGCGTTTAGCGCGCGGCGAGTGCGGGTACTTCGGCGTGCGTGTAATAGCGCACGGCGGCGCCAACCCCGGCGCCCGGCTCGTGCCGGTGGCCCTGATCCACCAGGGCCTTGTCCAACGCGCCCAGCAATTCCAACACGAATTGCTTCTGGCTGCAGTAGCCCATCAGCCCCAGCCGCCAAATCTGTCCCTTTGTTGCGCCAATGCCGCCGGCGATTTCGATGTTGAACTCTTCGAGGAGCTCATTGCGCACCTTGAGATCGTCAATGCCCGCGGGAATCTTGACCGCAGTGACGGTGGGCAGGCGGTCCGCCGGGTTCTCCACAAAAGGCTTCAGACCCATCGCTTCCACGCCCGCGATTAGCGCGAGTTGATTCTGGCGGTGGCGTTCCCACCGCACCTCCAAGCCTTCCTCAATCACCATGCGCATTGCTTCGCGCAGCGCGTAAATCAGCGAAATTGGAGGCGTGTGGTGGTACAGGCGATCCTTGCCCCAGTAATTCATCGCCGTGGAAAGATCGAAGTACCAGCTCTGCACCTTCGTCTTGCGCGTGCGGAAAACTTCTTCGGCGCGCGGGCTCACCGTGATGGGAGACATTCCCGGAGGCGCGCTCAACGCTTTCTGCGACCCGCTGAAGCAAATGTCCACGCGCTGCTTATCAATATTCAGGGGCACCCCAGCCAGGGTAGCCACCGCGTCCACCACCAGCAGCGCGCCGCATTCATCGGCGACCTGCCGGAAGGGATCGATGTTGGTGACCACGCCCGAAGAGGTTTCCCCCTGCGCCAGGCCAATCATCTTGATCTTGCGGCCCTTGGCGACCTTGCGCACGTCTTCCGGGTCAACCGGCCTGCCGTAGGGCGCTTCGACAAGGTGCAGCGTCGCGGGTGTGTGCTGCGCAATGACGTGCATGCGTTGCGAGAACAGGCCATTCACGCAGCAAATCGCTTCATCGCCGGATTCCAGCGAATTCAGCACCGAGGCTTCAATCCCGCCCGACCCGGAGGCGGACAGCGGGAACGTAATGCGGTTTTCTGTCTGGAAAATCTGCCGCAGCAACACCTGGGTTTCATCCATGCAGCCGCGGAACCACGGGTCCAGATGCCCCACCAGCGGCGTGGCCAGGGCCCGGTATACGCGTGCGTCCATCGAAGACGGCCCGGGCGTCATCATCAAACGTGCGGGAGGCCTGAGTTCACCAATCGGATTGCTCATGAGAGTGCTCCTTTACGGATCCTTATGAACCCACAAGGATGGCCCGCGGGTTCGTACTTCGGGGAGTTGCTGGAGTACGGCGGGAACTCCAGTGTCCCGCAGGAGCAAGCCCAGCGCAACGGTCAATTTGGATGGCTTGGTAGCGGCGTCCTCCTCGCCGTCCTCCCGCCTTTCTCTTGCCGTTGTAGGGGCGCAGGACTCCTGCGCCCCATGTCCGCACAATCACCTGATCTTGCCTCCGCGGCCCGCCATTCTCATCGCCGTCATCCCAAGCGGAGCGACCCGATTTCCTTCCTCGCGCCGCAGTTTGGCGCGTCGGGTCGCGAAGCCGAGGGATCCCTCTTCCTGCCTAGGGAGGGCATGGCTCTTTACCCCGAACAACGCGAAGGGCAGCCATGCCGTAACTGTCGCCTCTTCAATGCGGTCTTACCTGCTGAGGGCCGCGTCCTAATTTGCCGCCACGCCTTTGGCCGGGGCTGCTTTCTCGCCCCCCGGCGGCGCGATCTGCTCGAGTCTTGCTCGCAGCCGCGCGACCTCCTTGCCTTCCTGCAACAATTCCTCCTGCTCGAATCGGCGTTTCGCCCGCGCCTCTTCCTCCTCGGACTGCCCGCTCGGGTCTTTCAGGAACGCTTGTTCGTCGAGGACAAACATGCGCATCAGAAGTTGAATCTTCAGTTGCTTCTCTTTGATCTGCTGTTCCAGCGCCGCAATTTCCGCCTTCCTCTCCTCCGGATTCTGCGGAGCTTCGGGAGATGCCTTCGTTGCAGGCTCCGCGGCTGTCTCCGCCTTGGGAGTTTCCGCTGGGTTGGCGGTCGGCTGCGGCGCCAGTAACGCGATATCGTCATCGGTGAGGGCGGGAGTCTTTTTTACCGGCGTTCCGTGAACTTCGCCAGCTATTGAGGATGGTTGGACATCCGGCGGCTTGTTCTTGCTCTGCGCCCGGCAAACGCCAGGCATGCTCACAGCTCCAAGCAAAATCGTCGTGAAGACGCGGAGAGAGAGGGCCATGGGGAAGCTCCGTCGCAAAGTGGGCCTTTGCGTTTAGGCTACTCCTCCCCTCCGCCGCGTCAAGGTTCAAACTCCGGTACTAGCCGCGTGGCCGCCAAGTTGACGGTTTGCAACGACTTAAGTCGCCGTGCTCTTGCGCTTTTCAAACCTGCGCTGCCCACGAACACACGATAAAATCGTGGTGAGCGGCTCTTTGTAGTTCTCTTCCCGCTGGTTAAAACGCGACAGTGACCGCGATCCCGATGCCAGGATGCATGCGGTCATATAAGTAGTACCCATCGCCGGTGTAATCAAGATACACGTCGTCGTTTTCGTACCACGCGGGATCCCACGATTCTGGCCACGGGTCCATGAACGTAACCCAATAGCCGTCGTACTGGAAACGCGGATAGCCGCCTACGAAAACCATCGGAAGGCCGCCGATGCGGAAGAAGTGATTACTCCCGAAGTAGAGCCGGAAGCGGTCTTCAGGGACTCGGTAGCCGTTATAGCCGCCGCGTTGCTGCCAGGTGCGGTGGTCGTTGTTCCATGAACCGGCGCGAGACTGCGCGAAACCGCTGCGTACCTGCCCTGCGTGTTGTGGCACGCCGCTGTGGTGGACTCCGCCATTCGTGGGGCCGTTGGCCTTGACGCCGCCATGATAAGCGCCGCCGTAGGTTTGTTGCGGTCGTGGCGCAGGTTTATTGGCCGTCTGCTGATGCTGTTGCTGAGCGGGTTTCGCCTGCTGATGTTGTTGCTGTGCGGGTTTCGCCTGCTCCTTTTGCGGCTGCTGATGCTGCTGCTGAGCGGGTTTCGCCTGCTGATGCTGTTGCTCCTGTTGCGGTTTGCCCTGCTCTTTCTCCTGTTGCTTGCTCTGTGCGTAGGCAGGAGCAATGGCTCCCACCAGAAGGAGAAGAACTCCCTTGGTGATAAGTCCAACTGCTTTCATGAGTATTGCCTCCGTTACCGTGATTTCCTGCGCCCCTCGCTCGGCGCGTGGGGCGCACCTGTTGTTTCGGGTGGTTGATTCCGTGAAACATGTCAGCGTAACAAATCTATCCACAAGTGGACTGTACAAAAAGGGACAGATGTCTGATAGCCGTGCTTGCCGGGCGCCGCACCCGTGGCAGAAACATATGCTTTCGGAGCAGTTCAGCACTACGCCTTGCCGCGCCCGGCCCTTTCTTCCTTTTGTCATCCCGAGCGGAGCGACCCGATTTTGTCCCTCGCGCCGCAATTTGGCGCGTCGGGTCGCGTAGTCGAGGGATCCCTCTGTTCTTGGCGGGCGTGATTTCTTGCCCACGCACTTCGCGCCTTGCCGCGCCCGCCCCACGGGAGTAGGATGCAGGGCACCCCTCAATCTTGCGTGGAGTCTCTGCAGGCAGGAGCAAGGAATCGGGATTGTTGCACTCCTTCGGGAAATCCGCATGGGGTGTGGTGTCCCAAGGAGGATCACATGTGGAATGAGAAGAAACCGGAAACGAAGAGCACGGACGCGCCGCATCCAGTGGAGGCGCCAGCGGAACGCGCGACGGGGTGGCTGGGGGCGAGCCTGCGCGTGAAAGGCGAAATCTCCGGCACCGAGGATTTGCTGATCGACGGCATGGTTGAAGGATCGATCCACCTTGATGAGCGGAAATTGACGGTCGGAAAGACCGCGAAGCTCACCGCTGACATCAACGCCCGCGACGTCGTCGTGTACGGCTACGTCAAGGGGAACGTGCGCGCGAAGGGACGCGTCGAGATCAAGAAGGACGGTTACGTGATCGGGAATTTGACCACCGCACAGATCATGATCGAAGACGGCGCGGACTTCAAAGGCACCATCGAAATTGACCGCAGCGCGCCCAAGGAAGCCGACAAGAACGTCCCCGCCCGTGCCGCCGCGGCCGCAGCAGGCGCCGGCGCAGGCGCGACGCCGAAAAGCATCTGACGATCCTGCATGGCAGGCCCTGGCGGCTGGCCTTGTTCCTCCTTCGTCATCCCGAGCATCGCGATCGGAGACGCCATTTCGGTGGCGTCGGAGATTCCGACTCCTGTCGGAAGGGATCTCCCTTTCTCTTTAGGGGGTCGGAGCTTCAGCTCCGACATACAGGCACCCCAAAAACAGAAATTCTCTATCCCGCCCGCCGCCCTTTTATTCTCGGCCCTTGCCTGCAAGCTTCATGTTCCAGTTCTTGAGGACGTATTCAAGGGCATCACGGCCAGCAGTTTTGCCAACCCCTTTTGCTTGCAGCACCGGATCCGCCCGGAGTTCTGCCGTCGCCGATAGCGGGTTCCCATCCTTCGTTGCAAACACCAGGACCGTGGCGTGTGGTTCGCGCACAATGTCCTTCGCCTGATTCTGCCAGGCGGCGACCATCCTGCCCAATTGCGCGCGCCACATTGGCTGGGATGCTTGCCCGGGTCCGCTACTCGGCTCTCCGGTCACGCTGGTATCCGGGCCACTGGTAATCGTGGATTCGGTCCTGGTTCCCGTCTGTCCCTGGCCCTCCATCCACCGCACGGTCACCATCACATACGTTGCTCTTTCCGTGCTGATGCAGAAGCCGGGGTATTTCTGCTTGGCCGTGTTTTGGAACCACTGCGATTGGTCACGCGTCATCCCCCGGGTCGCGATCAGGCCGCTCCGCTGGTCGTACAAATACATCGTGAAAAAGGTATTGCAGGACTCGGGTCGCTCTTGGGCAAAAGACGTTGCTGTACTTACAAGTAGCAGCGCCGCTGTGATTGCAAATCTCATGGGTTCACTGCCCTTCACCTGAATTCTTTCGACGCATCATACGTCCCGGCTCTTGGCCCCGCAAGGCGCGCCGCTCTTGCGTCTGGTGGCACAGTCACTCCTGACTGCGCTCTTGCCTTTCTTCTCCCGGTCTGTCGGTTGATCCGCTGCACGTGTAACTTTTGTGTCGCGTACAAGAACGGGAATGTCGGCGCGCCGACAATTTCACTTGACTGCCTAGTTAACATGAACCCCCCCCCCTGTTTTTGCGTATGTACGGGAATAATTGGACTTACGGGCGACCTGCGCGTATGTACGGGAATGATTGGGGTTAGTGGCGAGTGACGGGAGAACTCCTTCGACTCGCACTGCTCGCTCAGGATGGGCATCCTTCACCGGATGCCCAGTTGTCAGTTTTAGGTTTAAGAGAATACGGAAGAGAGAGAGAGCCGGTGCAGGGGTCAAAAATGTCGGCGCGCCGACAATGTTAATTGATGTTGTAGTAAACGCAGGCGTTAGAATAGCGCGATTATAGTCCACTTGCTTTGCTTCCTGTACTTCGTTTGGTTCCTTTACTTCCTTCGGATACCCCCCACCCCCCTGTTTTTGCGTAAGTAGGGGAAACAAAGGGGTTACAGGCGATTTTCTTGGATGTAGGGGAAACAAAGGGGTTAGCGGGATTTGCGGCGCGGATGAGGATGTGCGGGGTATCGAAATGGCACAAGAGCAGCGTCCCCTCAGCATAACAGGCGAAGCATAGCACATTATTTACCACTTGTCAATTATTATTTATAGGGTACTAGTTTCGAAACTGGTACGAGGATGTGTAGCCGGTAACGGTGAAGGGAGCTTGATGCAAACCTAAACCCGTTGGGCACCCGCCGATGGGTTACGATTGGTCGCTTCCCTTGTATTCCTTAAATCCGTCGAGTAGCTGTCCAAATGAAGCTGGCTTGTATCTTTCAAAGCTCTCCTGGTCCACATAAACGAAATCGTATTTGACCACAGCCTGTACTCGATTGATGTCTTCGCACCACTGACGCAGCCTCTCCATTTTTAGCGGCACGTCCAAATCTTCCAGTCCCTTGGTTTCGACGACAACAATCCGCCTGCCGCCCAGCTTGACCAGAAAATCCGGATAGTAGTTCGAGATGTCGCCGTTCGCATTTACATAGTCCAGCTTAAAATGCACAGCGAAATAATTCTTCGCGTAGGACACCACATCGTCACAGCTCTCTAAGAACTGCGCGAACAACAACTCAAAATGGCTGTCGCCGAGGATTCGGTTGAACACGCTCTTTTTCGGAACGAGATAGCCCTGTTCCTTGGCAACAAAGGGCCGAGTTTGCCGGAGCTTGATAGTGTCGCGAATTTCGGCGTCGCCCTTTTGCCGCACGGTGAGAGCGTTGATCCCCCTCTTGAACGTTTCTAGCAGAGTTTTAGTGGCTGCCGGTTCCGAGAGATTACGAAGCGTGTTGGGGTCCTCAAGTTGCACCGGGCGGTCAAACAAATCGGCTTGCACAAAGGACTTCACTTTGCCGTACAGCACATCGTAGCCACTCACCAGCCTCAAGTCCTTCATCATGGTCTGCGCGAAGTAGCCGATCACACTGCGGTAATCGGCAATTCCTGCCGTGTCGAGAATTGTCGTGTGCGTAATCTCACCCGTAGTGATGTCCTTGAAGACGATCTCCCGCTGCTGCTCTTCACTGAATTGCAGGTAAGCCACACGCTGATGCCCTAAAGCGGTCACGTCCAGGTCGGCCAGATTCTTGTATTCGCGATAGACCCGCGGCGTCAGCAGCGGGATCTCGATATCCAAGGCCTCGATGTCTTTCTTGTCGTTTTCCTTATCGATCTCCACTACCAGCGGAGTTTTTGGCTGCGTTCCTTCGCCCATCGGCTTGCGTTCCAGCACCACCCCTTCCGCCTGAATGGAATCCACGAAATCCATGAACGCATCCGTGCCGACCACGCTGACGTACTCTTCTCCACCTCTGGGATACATTGTACGCAAACCGCGCCCCAAAGTTTGCTCGGGCAGGATGTTGCTCTTCGACGAATAAGCGCGCAAACCCACAATGGTGGTGACATTGCGCACGTCCCAGCCTTCCTTCAGCACCATAACGGAAATAATGGCTTTAAAGGGACTCTCCCACCCATCAATTGCGTTGGCTTGCTTGCGCAATTTATCCAGTTCTTCCTTGCCCTTGCCAGACGTTGATTCGGATATTTCGCCGTTGCTCTTCGTATGAATCACCAGAACGGCGTCTTTTAAATCGGGATAGTTGCCCTCCAAATACACTGCCACATCGTCGCAATTGCGCGTGTCATCGGTCATCACGAACAGAATGGCCTTCTTACCTAGCTTTTCATGTTCGGCGTAAGCCTTGCGCCACTCGATCACCCCCAGGTGTATGTAATCCTCATATTTTTCCGTGAACTTCGCGCTCTGGCGCTCCACTAGCTTGGCGCGGCTGGCCGCATCGGGCAGCACGGGATGTTTCACCACATTTTGCGAAATGGCTTCCACCAGCGGGTAATCCGCTACGGTCTGCACAAAAATCGCGCCATTGTCGTGCTTGGGAGTGGCGGTAACATCCACCTGCAAGGAAAGCTCGGCGCCTTTCTGTTTCAGGCGGTTGTGGATGTCCTCAATGGATTTGAACCAGGCCATGTTGGGATCGTGGATGTGGTGCGCTTCGTCGTTCAAAACCATCAGTTCGTCAATGTCGCGCACGATCATCCCCAGGTCCACCTTGGAGTCCGTGGTCGCGCCGCTGGGCCGCTTCCCCAGGAAATAGTCCATGGTGTCTTCGTCGTCCGGCGAAGCGGGAATGTCGTCGCCGGCGTACACGCGGTGAATGTTGGTCAGAAAAATGTTGCCCGTTGGCTGCGTGATGCGCACCTGATCTTGCACATGCAACGTTAGCTGAAAATCTTCGCGCCAGTTGCGCCCATCCACGCCGTCATCGGGCAAGACGGGGTCGTCTTTCAGGAAAATCCGCAAACCCTGAAAATCCTTATAGATGCGATCCAATACGATGATGTTGGGGGCGATCACCAGGAAATTGCGCGACAGCCCGGACTCTGCTTCGTACAGCTTGTGAAAGAAACTCCAAGCCAAGACCAAACTCAATACCTTTGTCTTACCCGTACCCGTGGCCATTTTCACCACAAACCGCCGCCACGTCTCGTCAAACATCCCTGCGGACACCGCCCCGGAACTATCAAAGCGCATCAGGTCAAATTTGTCCTTCACCTCGACCACGTCATAGAGGTAGATGATGGTTTCCAGGGCCTCGCGTTGCGCGAAGTAATACTGAAACTCGGCCATCGTGCCGTCTGCCTTGGGCATCAGGTGGGGCGTCCTAAACCACCAGTTCAGCAGGCTCTTGCTGGTATCCGTCGCTCCGGCATAGCCGATGTCCCGCCATTCCTTCACCTTTTTGCGGAGTTCGGGAACCAGCGGCGGCATCAGCTTGTCCGAAGTAGACTCCCTCAAGGCTTCATCCGCAGGGAACCAGCGCACCGCGGGATCGAGGATAGCGAAGGGCGATTCGGGGAAGTTGGGATGGATGGCCATTATTTCTTGCCTCCCACGGCCACCTCGACAATCGTCATGGTGTCGTTGCCGAAGATATCCACCACCTTGACGGCCAGCTTGCGGCGGCCCGGTGTGCATTCGTGATAGACGCTCGTCAGTTCCAGCGAACGGTCTTTCTTGGTGCGAAAGGACTGCCACTCGTTCTCGAAGATGTAATCGCCCGTCCAGACTTCCTCGTATTCATCGAGGCGCATCTGCGGGGGCTCAAGCCCGGCGATGGAGGCTTGTCCGGGCGGCAATTTCTGGACGCGAATGATTTCGCGCTTGTTCTCGAAATTGAAATCCACGGCCCAATAGTCTATCCAGTCGGTCCATTTCTTGGTGAGGCGTTCGCGGGTAACGATGCCGTTTTTGTCCTTGCTGACCTTCACGATCTGGCCCTTTTCGGCCACGATCTTGCTGGATTTCTCTTTCAGAGAGGCTTCGGCGGCGGCAATGGAATCCTGGGAATAGAAGACGGAGAAGTCGGTTAGCTCGACGGCCACGCTGTTTTTCTTGACGTGCGGCTTGACCTCGATTGCCGCGACATCATGAAAGACCACCTGGTTTTTCTCGACCGCGCGCTTGTCGAATACCTCGGCGGGGATGTACTTGGGGGCGATGTCAATGCCTTTGGCGCGCGCCTCGTCCAGCACGTTGGGGAAGAGGCCCATCTCGAACTCAAAGCCGAGGATGTCCACGCGGGTGATGTGCTTCTGGCGGCATTCCAGGATGATTTCTTCGACGTAGAGGCGCGTCACGGGGAGATTGACCGGCCCGACCGACACGAGCCGCCCGGCCTTTTTGCCTTGGAAGGTCTTGAAGCCGTCGGTCTTTTCGGCGCGATAGGCGCGCAGGATTAAGTCGAGGAATTCGGCTTCCTTTTGCTCGAGCTGCTTTTGCTGTTCTGCTTCGCGTAAGTTTGGGTTCACGCCGATGTAGTGCTGACGTTCGTATTTGCCGAGGTTGAGGATTTCAAAGGCGCGGTAGTCCTTGCCCTCAGCTTTCAACTCCCGCTGCACGCCGATCAGCCGCTTGCGTGTGGTGTGGATAGCGAACTTGCCGAGGTCGCTGACGATCCATTTGCGGCCTAGCTTTTCAGCGGCCGCAGCGGTGGTACCCGAGCCGCCGAAGAAATCGGCTACGAGGTCGGCTTCATTAGATGACGCTTTAATGATGCGCTCAAGCAGGGCTTCAGGTTTTTGGGTAGGGTAGTCGACGCGCTCGTCCGCCACAGGATTGACGGCGGGAATATCTGTCCAAAGATCTTGAAGTTTGATTCCCTCCATCTCCTCCAAATACTGTTTGTACTGGATTCTGCCAGTCTTTTCTTTGGGGAAAATCAGACGGCCCTGTTTGTCCAATTCTTCCATCTTTGCGCGGGTCCATTTGTAACCATTGGAATGCGGTAGGAATCCCTTGTATTCGTAATAGAGATTAGGCCGAACGCCCGGGTTGCCCGTTGGTATCGGAATGTACATTCGGCCATCTTCATCCTTCCGGGCTCTCTGAAGATACTTTTCCTCATACGCGTGATACTGCATATTGAACGTGTATTTCGCCGTTCTTGCGTACCAGTAGACCGTATCGTGCAAGACTCCACACTGCTTGCTCGATAGCCCGGTTGACGTCGAGCGCTTCCAGATTATTTCATTGATGAACAAGTCTTTTCCAAACACCTCATCCAAAACCAAGCGAAAAAACGCGCTTACCCGCCAATCGCAATGCACATAGATACTCCCGTCCTCGGCTAGCAAGTCCCGCATCAGCACCAGCCGTTCGTAGATCATGGCAATGAAGGAATCCGCGCCCTGGCCCCAAGTGTCGCGGTAGGCGATTTCTTCTAGGATGTTGGGCTTCTTCGTGAACGTGTCGCCGCCGATCTCGATGTCCATGCTGAAATCGGCGCCAACGTCAAAGGGAGGGTCAATGTAGATGAGCTTGATGCCGCCCTGCTTCTCGATTTCCTCGCGGAGCGGGCCGTTCTTTAGCGAGGAGAGAATCAGCTTGTTGTCGCCCCAGATAAGCTTGTTGGTCCAGCCCTTGAGCTGGCGTCCGCGTGCGTCCGTGGCGAACATCTCGGTTTGCAGCGCGGTCTCTTCGGGTTTCTCGGCGCGCGGCTCGTCCACCTGCTCGATCACCTGAAAAGGCAGGACCACATTGCAGACTTCATTGGTTTTGCCATTCCAGACGAGTTCGACTTCGCGCTTGTCCTCGAAGAGGAGAAAGCGGTACTTGTCCGGCAGGGGTTTGTCGGCCTCCAGGAAGCGGATGATTTCCTGTTTTTCTTGTTCCGTTATTTGCGCCATATCCTCTTCTTCCGGTCGCGGGGAGGCGGACGTTCGAGCAACGACTTGGACCTCTCGCCGCTATGGCCAGCCCGGTGGTTGATTGCAAGTAACGTGTGATTCTATATCACTGTTACCGGTTCGGAAAAGGCCATGCAGCTTATTAAGGGTGGAAGCTCCCATGAAATCCACCAGAAACGCGCAAGTCGGATGGAGATCTGGCAAGCGGGTTTCCATGAGGCCACGATCCGTGACACCGCTGATTACCTCTCCAGAGTCCGCTACATCCATGTGAATCCAGTGGCGGCGGGGTTTGTCGATAGGGCCGAGGAATGGCGGTGGGGATCAGCCGGCGGACAATTTACATTGGATCCGATTCCTCAGGGGCTAAAGCCCAAGGAGAGCCAGGCACCTAATGTCGGAGCTAAAGCTCCGACCCCCTAACGGAAACTGCGCCGACCCCTAGCAGAAACTGCGCCGACCCTTTGTGCCAGTTTCGAGATTAGTACCTCACAGTGTCTATTGACAAGTAGTACATAGTGTGATACGATGCGTTGTGAATACTCGGCATAAGCCTGCCCGCGCTGGGGAGAAAGAATCTGGGATGTTTTTGTTTTGGGGCGGCTTTACGCCGGGACTGAAGTCCCGGCCTCCTAAAGAGGAAGAAAGAGCCCTCTGCACCGACAGTGCGCATCCATATCAAAACAAAGGGTTTGCAAATCAAAACCGTGAGTTTTTAAGTCCCTTGTTTTCACATACTTGCGCATACTCGCGCCTACAACCCCTTTGTTTTGACATGCTTCACAAAAACACCCGGGGGGAGGGGGTTACTCTGGTGACAAAAGCAGCGGCGAGTGGCGAGCAAGAGGCGAGGAGGCAGGAGAAAAGCGGCCAGTGACCGGCGATCAGCGACCAGTTATCAGCGACCAGTGATCAGGGACCGGCGACCAGCGAGCAAGAGGCGAGAGAAAAGCAGATCCCTCCACTTCGCAGCCCGACACGCCACAATTCGGCGCGGAGGAAAAAATCGGGCCGCTCCGGTCGGGATGACAACTGGGGGGAGGCGGGATGACGGCAAGGAGAATAGTGAACGGCGGGGGGCCATTCTCACGAACTGACCTGGGAACGTCATTCGCCTGAATGGCGGATGGAAGGAAGGCAAGGACGCCAATCGGGAGATTGGCGTTCCCGGGGGGGAGAAAGGGATGACGGCAAGGAGAATAGTGAACGGCGGGGGCCGTTTTCACGAACTGACCTGGGAACGCCATTCTCCTGAATGGCGGGTTGAAGGACGGCAAGGACGCCAATCGGGAGATTGGCGTTCCCGGGTTAAGCGGCGGCGGCGAGGGCCTGGCCTTCGGCGAGGACGTGCTCTGGAACTTTGCGGAGTTCGCGCACGATGCGGAACCAGGAAAGCACTTTCAGCGCGTAGAAGGTGATGTCCACTTCCCACCAGTAAAAGCCCTGGCGCGCGGAGGCCATGTAGTGGTGATGATTGTTGTGCCAGCCTTCGCCGAGCGTGACGAGCGCGAGCATCCAGTTGTTCTTGCTGGTGTCTGTAGGGACCAAGCAGATGCGCGGCATGGAAGTGCGGCGAGAGAAACGGGGAAGATAGGAACAGGGCGGAGGGATGTGCTATCGTCGCAGGGAAAGAGAAAGAGCGCGGAGGAGAAGGCATGGCGGAACGCCCGGTGTTGGTCGGCTTGATTCCTCAGGTGGTGGTTCTGGATCCCGGCGACCAGGTGAGCTGGATATCCGACGCGGGCAATTTGCGCGTGGAGTTTGACAGCAACCGCTGCCCGTTTTCATCGAACATTTTTCAGGCGCCGATGGGCATGCGCCTGCTGAGCGGGCCGCCCGTGGTGGGAACAAAGACGGGCAGCTACAAATACAAGCTGTGGCTGAACGAACAGATGGTGGGCCGCGGCGAAGTGATCCTGCGCGACAGATAAGAAACGGCAGCGCGTACGACACGCTCCCGCTCCCGCCGATGCGATCAATTCATCGAATATTCCCTTGGAGTTTTCCCTGCGAAAAACGGAGCGTTGCAAGCGGGAGCTAATTCTTCCCGGCAGCGCGATAGCCGGCCTTGATGGCGTCGGCTTCCGACATGTATTTGCCTTGCTTGGTCTTGCCGTAGTAGCGCGTGCCGGGCTTGTGATAGATGCCGGAATCCGTATTGACCCAGACCATGCCAGTGCTGTTCGCGGGACGAGTTTGCTGCGTGGCGGCGGGCTTGGAAGCAGCGGGAGTGCTAGCGGCTGGAGTGCTGGCCGGAGCAGGCTTCGCGGCAGGCGTGCTAGCTGGAGCGGGCTTAGCGGCGGACGTCTGTTTGGACTCGGAAGATTTCTTGGTGGAACTGGAATCGGTTTGGTCCCCGGACTGTTGAGCGGCCGCAGCGCGCAGGGTGAGCGTCCCAGCGAATAGGAACAGCGCCGACAACAAAGCGAGATAGGAGGCAATGCGCGTACGATTCATTTCTGGAAGTCCTTTCACCCGGAGCGGGTCAGGCTCCTTGGCCGGCCTACGGACGCGGCGCGCTGAGGGCGCAGAGCAGGGGGCCTGGAACGGACGCATCGCGGGTACTCTGCAGTGGACTTAACACATAATGTAATAGAACGTAAGGGAAGTCAAGAAATCATAAGAATCAGTCGATGCGACCAAACGGGCGGGGGTAATGAAGTGCGGGGTCAGTCGCCGGCGGGCTGGACGCGGGCAAATTCGACGGCTTCGGCAAAACCGCGGCGAATAGGCCCAAGGACGAAGGCCGGGACATCGCGTTCAGGCTCGACGGAGAGGTTGGCGGCTTTGCGGGGAAATTCGTTGCGGCGGTCCAGGTGGAGACTCGCTTCCTTGAGGAACTCGGCGGAGAAGCCCAGGTCTTCGGCGCGGTCCACGCCCCAGAACCAGAGTTTCTCTTCATGGCGCTGAAGGAAATGGAGGGACTCCTCGAGCTTCTTCATGGCGCGGTCGAAGGAGGAAGCCAGAAAGAAGACCGCCAGGGTCCAGGCGTGCCGGGGGTACAGGACGCGGATGCGCACGCAGTATTTGCCGGTTTGATTCTTCTCAATGCTGCAACGGTAGTCGTTGCGGATGCTGGACGAGCGAGGTGGCATGGTTTTTTTCATAACGAAGGCGATGAATTCCTCAACAGAGTCAAAAAGCGGCAGGCACTCGGAAGCCTTCCCTGGGAATATGGGCTAGCGGGCTCATGCTTATCCGGTTGTTT
>PMES01000070.1 GCA_003154775.1 Acidobacteriota bacterium
TCATGAATTTTCCAGGCTAGGGCAATGAGATACATGCGAACACGACTCCCCGTTCTCAAGCTTCGGTTGAACGCATAGTCAGGAACGAGTCCGATTCAATGCAGATTGCTCACGTCTCTACGGCCCTGATTTGGACAATTTCTCTTGCCAGCATCCTTTGCATGCTCTTGCGTCCGCGACGGATTGCCGAGGCGTATTGGGTTTGTGGAGGAGGAATTCTCCTTGTCCTTACCCGATTGATTTCGGTGCCCCAGGCAGCCCATGCCGTATACGAAGGATTGGATGTCTACCTTTTCCTGACGGGGATGATGATTCTCGCTGAATTGGCGCGGGAGGAAGGAGTCTTCGAATGGGTCGCCGATGTGGCGGCACAGCATGCAAGAAACTCGCCAGGGCGATTGTTTGCCCTGATCTATTTGGTTGGTACGCTCGTGACCGCACTTCTTTCGAACGATGCGACGGCAGTAGTTCTGACTCCCGCCGTCCTCGCCGTGGTCCGCAGGGCTAAGGTTGACCCCAAACCATACCTGTTGGCTTGTGCGTTCATTGCGAATGCGGCGAGTTTTGTTTTTCCAATTTCTAATCCAGCCAACCTTGTCGTCTTTAACCAACACATGCCGCCGCTTGGGATGTGGTTGCGCATTTTCCTTCTTCCTTCTGTGGCTGCCATTCTGCTCACGTTCCTATGCTTGCGATGGGTTTTACGCAAAGAACTCCGTGAAGAAATGCGGGGCGAAGTGAAGCGGGTATTGCTTTCGACGGAAGGAAAACTCGCTCTTGCGGGACTCGCCCTTGCGGCAGTAGCACTCCTCTCGTCCTCAGCCCTGGGGCTTCCGCTGGGTGCGCCGACTTGCTGCGCAGCCGTCTTCGCGATGGCTGTCGTGGCGTGGCGAAACCGAAGCATTCCGCTGAAGGTCGCGAAGGGCGTGTCCTGGTCCATGCTGCCATTGGTGGCTGGACTCTTTGTCATCGTGGAAGCCTTGCACAATGCGGGTCTCCTGCGCTTAGGACTCACGGGACTGCGGGCACTTGCGGAAACCACTACCTGGGTAGCCAAAGGAACAGCAGCTCTTGTGGTAGCATTACTCTCGAATGGAATGAATAATTTGCCTGTTGGCCTGATGAGTGGTGCCGCGATCCGGCACGCGCAAGAAACAAGCGTTGTGGCGCATGCGATCCTGATCGGAGTCGATCTGGGTCCCAATCTTTCGGTGACGGGTTCGCTCGCGACGATTCTCTGGCTCATTGCTCTGCGGCGTGAAAAGGTTGAGATCACTGCGTGGGAATTCTTCAAAATCGGCATCATCGCGATGCCGTTAGCCCTAATCGCTAGCTTGCTAGTCTTGTGGAACTGACAGGGTACCGGCGCGGGCACAATTCCTGAGCGTGACCTCGTGGAAGCCGAGCGGCTCACTGACCTCGGCGATGGTGAGTAGGCCGGTGAGCGGAACGACCTAGCCCGTAGTGGCCGAACTCGGGCCGTTGGGTTGTCTATCCTGGAATTGTCCATTCACGTCTAGTATCTGGCGATACAAATCTTCGCCATAAGCGGTCTCCAACGGCTCGCCTTCGAGCAGCCTGAAGGTTCGCGTCCCGTCGGCTTTTCTTTCGGCGCGTAGGAAAAGGGCATCCTCGGTCTTTCTGTCGAAGAATCGACTTGCGAATTCGTACAGATGCGTCACGTAGAAGATCTTGACGCGCTTCTCGAGCAAGGCGCAGACGATTTGTCTCGCGATCTCGGACCCCTCGCGCTCGTTCGTCGCGGCAAAGGATTCGTTGAAGAGCAAAATCGAGTTCGGCGCGATGTGGTCGATGATCTCGCTCATTCTGGCGAGCTCCTCATCGAACTTCCCACTCTTCATCGTCGCGTCCTCTTCCCGCTTGTAGTGAGTAAACAAGGCAGGGCAGAGTTCGGCCTCGAAGGCCTCGGCCCCGACGAACATACCGCATTGCATCATCAACTGCGCCAGACCGAGGCTGCGAAGGAAGCTCGACTTTCCACCCTGATTGGCGCCGGTGACGATGGTGAGGCTCTTGCCGTCGGCGTCGGCCGCATTGCCCACCAGTTTGGGCTCCACGTGGAGCGACAGGCAAACGTCGTATAGTCCGCTGAAGCGGTGCTTGCGTTCGCCCGCGGGCGTCGGCGTAGGAAAACATACCGGCTCTTCCTTGCCTGCCAGCCGAGCGTGCAGATTCATACAGCCGACATAGAAGGCGAGCTCGGTTCGCAGCATCTTGAAGAAGCTCAGGACGTGATCGGCGGATTGGGCGAGCGCAATCGCAACCCGGCTGATCCCCCGCTGGCGCATGTTCGATAGAATCTCCGCCCCGGCCTGGTCGCGCTCGGCGAGATGGAAGGTGTAGCCAGGGGGCCGTTTGCCAAGGATCCGCTGGAGCCAGTTCGGCTCCTTGTCGCGGGACTGGCGCAGCACGTAGTTGGTGCTTTCGTTGTACTCGCCCAGTTCTGTGCTCAGCAAAACGCCCTTACGGAACTTCAATTCCGTCAGATGATTCTGGATACGGGCCAAGTACTCGTCGCCCAATTCCTTCTGGAGCACGGCGAACAGCGTGGTGAAGGCCTCCGACTCGAATCGGCCAGCCTCCTTTTCGGCGATATCCCTAAGCTTCCTGAGCATACCCGACACCGACTCCAGCAAGTCGATGGAGCTGTATAGCATCGAGGAGGGGAAGTGGCTGGAGATGCCCCACTGATGATTCCTTGTTCCTTCGATCGTCTCTACGGTGAGGTCGTAGAGTTCCCTGACCGCCGCCGGGTTCTTCAAGCAATCCTTCACGATCTCCTGCCGGTACAGGATCGTGTCGACATCGTTCCGCAGCCCAGAGAGAAGGGCCTTCCGTGCCACGTCGAACAGAAACTTGTCATCGCCTGCCATGGCGTGTAGAAGCGTATCCAATTCCAGATCCTGGATCAGAGCCCGCTCGTGAGGCGGCAATTGCTGTAGCTGATCGACTTGTCTATGGGGGTACATCACGTCCCACAGCAATTGATGTGGGTCGAAATCCCGATCCGGATACATCAAGAGCGCTCTCATGCCTTGATTCGCTCCTTCAGCCAGTCGTACGTCACACGATACTTCTGGGCAATCGCAAGCGCATAGGCGAGTCCGTCGGCCGACCTTCGCTCCAATTTGTAGGTTCGAACCGCCGGATTGTCCGGATCGACGGTGGCGACGAAGCTAACCGTTTTTTCGTTGAAGGACGCCAGTTCATCCAGGAAGGTCACATAGACGCCGAGCAGGTCCAACGCGGAGATTCTTGCCATCACCTTCTTGCTCAGATAGACCGCGTCCTTAAGCGTTGTCGAAGAGAACATCTCGTTCATAACGATGAGACTGTTCGTTGTTGCCTCGTCAAGTATCTGGCGGATCCGAACGAGATCATCGTGCAGCTTGCCGCGGAGATTGGTGATGTCCTCTTCCCGTTCGAAGTGCGTGAAGAGGTGGTCGAAGAGAAAGAGGCGAGCTTCCTCGCCCGGGACCGGAAAACCCAGACTGGCCAGATAATGCAACTGGCCGAACATGCGGGCAAACGTCGTCTTGCCGCCCTGGTTCGGACCGGAAACGACGAAGATGCGCTCCGGGCCAGCCAGAAAGAAATCGTTGGGGACGACGGTAGCCCTTTCGTGCATGAGCTTGTCCGCAAGCGCCAGGTCGAAGGCCTTGCGGCCGCTGACCTCCTTAGCCGTTTGCGACAGCTGCGGTTGGCAGAAGCTCAGGCCGGCGCTCCGGAATTTTTCAATATACGTGAGGTAGGCAACGTAAAACTGGATCTCGCGGTCGAACCGCGCGATCTTTTCGTCAAGATACTCCGGGTGCGCCGCGCAAAAGGCGTCGAGAGCGCGGAACGTGTCTGGATACAGTATCGCCACCCGATCCAGCATTTGTGCTTCGATATGGTTCATGCCCGTCAATGTTCGGAGCTCGACCCAATGGTCGTTCGCTGCGCCGCGCCTGAATTTCTCGAAGGTTTCTTCGATCATGGCGCTGTAGTCGATCTCCCCGTCGTAGTGGCGAACCGTAACGCTGCCGTCTTTGATAAGCAGGCCGTACCGGATGGCGGACAAATCCGACTTCAGCTTGCCAGCTTCAGTGGCAAGGTTGCGGAAGGAAACCGATGCGACATACTCGTTCAAGTATTCGCGGAACGCGCGCAGGCCTCGCGATTTTACGTCGAGAGCACAGAGACTCTGCGAAAGGCGCTCGACGGCCTCGCAATAGATTTCGACTGCGCCCACGAAACATCGTTCCATGGCGTAGTTGTAGTAGAGCTTCTCCCTCTGAGCGAGACGCTCGCGCATCGCGCACACCTGTCCGGAGAACGATTTGACCGCTTGCATCAGATTCTTGTCTTGGAAATCCTGCATGACCTCCTGACGATACGCAATCGCGTCGAGATCCTGCAGCCGGGTGTAATAGAACGGCGCGAGGTCGTAGTCCTTCCAGTCGGCCGTGATGGCGCCGATGATTTGATCCAGATTTAGATCACCAAAAAAGGCAGGCGCCTCGCGTGTCTCTCTTTTTGTGCCGTCGTCAGGGCCTTCAAATAGTATGCTTTGAAAAGTCATATCGAATGACTTCTAAAGAGTAGCCAGGCGTTCGTAGAACAAAGCTGCGGATTTGATCCCACCGAAATAGTTTTCTAGAGAAATGTGTTCATCCGGCGCGTGCGCGTTTTCGTCCGGCAACCCGAAACCCATGAGCACGCAGGGAATGTGAAAGATGTCGCTCATTTCGGAGGCGATGGGGATGGAGCCGCCTTCGCGGATGAAGACCGCCTTGCGGCCGAATCCTTGCTCCAGCGCGTCGGCAGCGGCCCGGAAGATGGGATGAGTGTAGGGGGCCAGCCACGGTTTGCCGGTACTCAGCACTTCAAACTGGCAGGTGACGGATTTTGGGAGCAGTTTGCGGAAGTACTTCTCGACGAGTGCGGCAATCTTCTGTGGGTCCTGATGAGGGACCAGGCGCGTCGAGAATTTCGCGTGAGCCTTCGAGGGAATGACCGTTTTCGCTCCCTCTGCCATGTAGCCGCCCCAGATTCCGTTCAATTCGAACGTGGGGCGGCACCAAAGCTGTTCCAGAATGGAATAGCCCTTTTCTCCCGCGAGTCCGGGCGCTCCGACGGTCTTGCGAAATTCCGCTTCGTTCCACGGCAGCGCTTTGAGGGCTTTGCGTTCGGAGGGAGAGAGCCGAGCGACGTCATCGTAGAAGCGGGGGATGCTGACCCGGAGATTCCTGTCATGCAGTTGCGCGATCGTGCGCGAGAGAATGGTGAGTGGATTGGGAACGGCTCCTCCGAACAACCCGGAGTGCAGATCCTGCGAAGGGCCGGTGATCTCCACTTGGTAGTAGTTCAAACCGCGAAGGCCGTAGGTGATGGACGGGACTCCAGGGGCGAGCATGCTGGTGTCGGAAATCACCAGCGCATCCGATTGGAGACGCTCCCGGTTGTTGCGCACGAAATCCCAGAGATTCGTGCCGCCGACTTCCTCTTCCCCTTCGATGAGGATCTTCACGTTGACGGGCAGCTTGCCGTGCTGGGTTTGCAGCGCTTCCAGTGCTTTCAGGTGGATATGCACCTGCCCCTTGTCGTCGGCTGTGCCGCGGCCATAGAGGTTGCCGCCGCGGACGGTGGGTTCGAAAGCGGGCGAGGTCCAGAGCTCGAGAGGTTCCGGGGGCTGCACGTCGTAGTGGCTGTAGACGAGCACGGTGGGTTTGCCGGGTAGCCGCGGTGATTCGGCGTAGACCAGCGGATGCAAGGGAGTGGGAACAACTTCCACTTTCTGCATGCCGGCATTGCGAAGGTGGTCGGCGACCCAGTGGGCGGCGCGATCGACATCGGGCTTGTGCTGGCTGCTGGTGCTGATGCTGGGAATCCGGAGAAATTCCTTCAGCTCTTCGAGGTGTTGGTCCCGGTGTTTTTCAATGAAGTTGATGACACTCATTCCGAGCTCCTCCAGCTTTCCGATTCACAATGCCCGATACTAGCGGCGTCGAGGTACGTAAGCCTGGCAAGGCTGCAAAAGTTCCGGTCAGGAACGATTCGTAGCGTGCCGAAGGCGAATGAGACTTTTCTCTGGCGTTTGGGAAAAAGTGCAGACGAACCTCCCGGCAAGAAAAAGCTCTCTTGTAGGAGTCATCTTCCCCGGAAGGGCGGTTAGCGGTGGAACTCCAACACCGGATCACCAGAATTATCCGACAAGCGAGAAGGAGAATCAATCCTTGCATCCAGAAGTGTCATTTACGCTCGGATCTCGATGTTGAAACCGAGCAAAATGGACCGAATATTGGGCGGGGGAAGAATGCGTCGCAAGGTCCTTTGAGTAGCCTTTTGGGCAGGTTCCATTGACATCCTGTTGTCTGCTGCTAAAATCGGAATTGGCGAGGGAGTTCGCCGATAACCGCTGTCCCACCTTTTGCCGGGGCAGATGATGACTCCTGACAAGGACTCTTGTCACGGAGGCATGTCACCTGGCAAGAATCCTGACAATCTGGAGTGACGTAACTCATGGAGAACGTCTGGGTCTTGGCTTCCGTGTGGGTGGGTCTGGCGCTCATCGCAACACTGCTGGCCATCTGGTTTAAGATCTCCACGGCGCTATCGGAAATCGTGGTTGGAACTGTAGCCCAGCTTATCGTTGGTGCATTTTTCATGAAGGGTGGGATGGGTTCGAGCACCGGATGGATCACCTTCCTCGCGGGAACCGGCGCGATTGTCCTCACCTTTCTTGCGGGAGCCGAACTTGACCCGACGGTATTCCGCACGAAATGGAAAGAAGCCCTCGTTGTGGGTCTTGTGGGTTTCTTCGGGCCTTTCTTCGGATGCGCGGCCATCGCCCACTACGTGCTCGGCTGGAGCCGTCAGCCCAGCCTGCTAGCCGGTGTGGCGCTCTCGACAACCTCAGTTGCCGTCGTTTACGCGGTAATGTTGGAACTCGGCTTCAACAAAACCGAATTCGGGAAGGCAATTCTAGCAGCGTGTTTTGTGAACGACCTGGGGACCGTTATCGCGTTGGGGTTGATTTTTTCTCCCTTTACGATCAAGACGTTGATTTTCGTCATGGGGGGCGGGGCCGCGTTCATCATTTTGCCGTTTCTGACGCCTTGGTTTTTCCGTCTTTACGGAGGGCGTGTTTCCGAACTCGAGGCCAAGTATCTGCTCTTCTTACTTTTCGCCCTGGGCGGTCTCGCGGTCTGGGCGGGAAGCGAGGCGGTGCTGCCGGCCTATATCATTGGAATGGTGCTGGCGGGGACGGTCGGGAAAGATCACGTCCTGGTGCGCCGACTTCGCACTCTGACCTTTGGTTTGCTCACGCCTTTCTATTTCATTAGGGCGGGCTCTTTTGTATCCATTCCGGCACTCATTGCTGCTCCGTTGGCGTTTGTGGTACTTCTTTTGGCCAAGATGGGATCGAAGTTTATTCCTCTTTTTCCTGCGGTGAGAGCGTTCAAATATAGAAAGGGTGAGGGACTGTATTATACCTTGATGATGTCTACCGGCCTCACCTTTGGAACAATTTCCGCTCTCTTCGGACTGAGCCACGGAATTATCACGGGAGCTCAATACTCCTATTTGGTGGCAACCGTGATCGGGAGCGCCGTTGTTCCCACGGTGATCGCCAATGCGTGGTTCCTGCCGAGACACTTGTTGCCGCGAGATGACAAGGGATCACCCGTAGTTGAAATCAGGACCGCTCAGGCGGACTAAGGAGGGTTTATGCCTCACCGAAGATGCGATTCGATCTTTAAGAAGATTCTCGTGGGTTACGATGGTTCGAAATACTCGGAACACGCCGTGAGTGTCGCATTGAATCTAGCGCATTGTTCCGATGCGAAACTTCTCGTTTTCGCTGTCGCGCGGCCTCCCGAGCCAGCAACTCGCGTTGAGTTGGAAGCGATGCTTGATGACGCACGGGAGCACTTCGAGGAAGGTTTCAAACAGATCCGGGAGCGCGCTAAGGAAGAGGAAGTGGAGATTGAGACTGCGATCGTGGTGGGTCATCCAACGGAGCAAATTATTCATCGTGCGGAAACGGAAAAGGTGGATCTCGTTATTCTCGGTCACCGCGGCGTCTCCGGATTCAAGGTGTTCAAGATTGGATCGACTTCCGACAAAGTTCTGCGCCACGCGCATTGCCCGGTGATGATCGTCCGATAGCATGTCTGCGCTAGCTTCTCCATTCGTTTCTGAGTTGGAGAAGAGGTTCTGCGGAGGAAAGTCAGAACGAGTGGGCTAAGGCCATGAAAGTTGTCATCATTTCCGACCTCCATGCAAACCTTGAAGCGTTAGCGGTCCTTCCGCGAGAGTACGACCAGCTATGGGTTCTTGGCGATCTTGTCAATTACGGCCCGAATCCCGCAGAAGTCGTGGATTTCGTCCGGTCGCGCGCAAAGCATGTGGTTCGCGGGGATCACGATCAGTTTCTTGGCCACGACGATGACCCACGGTGCGCGGGGCGGTTCCGGGAACTTGCCACGGCGTCGGGAGAATTCACACGTGCGAGACTCACAGGACGCGACTACGCTTTCCTGCGCGAACTGCCTCTTCAGATGCAACTCCAGCTTGGTCACACACGTTTCTGGTTGTGCCACGCGATGCCGTCCGATCCGCTCTATGGATACGGGCCGCCGGAATCGGAGGGATGGAAAGAAGAGTGCGTCCGCACGCCAGCTGAGATTCTTCTCGTGGGCCACTCGCACGTGCAGTTTATGAAAAAGGTCGGCGATTGCCTGTTGGTCAACCCGGGCAGCCTCGGACAGCCCAAGAATCGAAACAATTTGGCGTGCTTTGCGGTCTGGGAAGACGGAAGGATCAGTCTGCGTTCTACGGTCTATGAGGCCGGCACAACGATCGCGAAAGTGGGAAACATGCCTATACGGCAGACTGTCAAAGAAGATTTGGTCGAGCTCTTGCGAACTGGATCGTTGCCGGAGCAACGCACGGGGAACATGCATATGGCAAGCCTTCAGAAATAGACTTCTGGTCAGAGCGGACATCTGGGAGTGAACGGGGCTATGGGGAATTGGCCAGTAAAGGGAAACAGCAACGAAGTTCTGTTGAAGGGTAGACGGCGCCGGCCCGGTGAACCACCGAAGATTATCATCGTTTCGGACATTCACGGGAATTACGAGGCGCTGAAAGCGCTGCCCGAAGCCTACGACGAGCTGTGGGTGCTGGGAGACCTCGTGAATTACGGACCACAGCCAGCCGAGGTGATCGAATTCGTCCGCGAGAGGGCGACATTGGTCGTACGCGGGAATCATGACGATGCGGTGGCTTTTGACCGCGATCCGCTGTGTTCACCGGCATTTCGGCGAGCAGCCGAGGAAACCCGGAGATACACAGCCTCAGTGTTGAGCGACAAACACAAAGAGTATCTTGCGGACCTCCCGCACTACCGCTGGGTGCGGCGAGGCCGTTGGACCTTCTATCTCTGCCACGCAGTGCCGTCCGATCCGTTATACACATACTGCGGCGGAGGTGCCGGGAAGTGGAGGGAAGAACTGGCGGTGGCAGGAACAGATTTTCTGTTTGTCGGGCATACGCACGTCCAGTTTTCTCTTCGCGAAGGAGAGCAGTTGGTTGTGAATCCCGGAAGCATTGGGCAGCCGAAGATGGGAAAGCCTGATCCGACCTACGCGATCTGGGAGAACGGTTCTGTCACGCTCCATGGCTACAAATACCCCGTCGAGAGAACGGTGGAACGCATGCGCTCGATGCCAATCGGCACTGGCGAGCAGAAATTACTGATTGACGTGCTCGAAACGGGAATCGCTCCGAAACTAAACAAAGATAGGTCACATGTCTAAAATAGTGAAAATTGATGCGATAGAAATTCTCGATTCTCGCGGTAACCCGACAATTCAAGTGATGGCCAGGGTTGAGGGCGGTGCGGTCGGCGTAGCCAAGATTCCGTCGGGTGCATCCACGGGCAAACGGGAGGCCGTGGAACTTCGCGATGGTGATTCGAAGCGTTATGGCGGAAAGGGCGTGCTGAAGGCGATCACAAATGTGCGCGAGGTAATAGCGCCTGCCGTCCTGAAGCGCGATTTCACCGAGCAGAAAGCCTTGGACACGGCGCTGATCGAACTCGACGGCACACCCAACAAGGCCAAGCTTGGGGCGAACGCCATTCTGGGTGTGTCCCTTGCGTTCGCGAGGGCAAGAGCGAAGGAGAGAGGACTGCCGTTTTACCAGCACTTGGAGGAACGCGAACGTTACATCCTGCCACTGCCCCAGTTGAACGTCTTGAATGGAGGGAAGCACGCGGACAACAACGTCGACTTTCAGGAATTCATGGTCGCGCCGATCGGCGCGCCTTCCTTCTCTGAAGCATTGCGGGCAAGTGCGGAGACGTTTCACGCATTGAAAGGTCTGCTGCACAAGACCGGCTACTCGACATCGGTCGGGGACGAAGGTGGGTTCGCACCCAAGTTGCGGTCGAACGAGGAGGCAATGGAACTGCTTCTAAGTGCGATCCAGAAGGCGGGATACAAGCCAGGATCGGAGGTCGCGATTCACCTTGATCCGGCCGCGAGCGAGTTTTACGAGAATGGTGTCTATGTGTTTCACAAGTCGAGCGGCGAACGGAAGAGTTCCGACGAGATGATCGCTTTGTGGGCGGAATGGATCCAAAAGTATCCGGCCATCCTGTCGCTCGAAGACGGTTTGGCAGAAGACGACTGGGCGGGTTGGCAAAAACTCACCGCGCAACTCGGGGAAAAGATTCAATTGGTCGGGGACGATATCTTCGTTACCAATACGAGTATCTTCAGCGAAGGGATCAAGAAGAAGGTCGCCAACTCGATCCTCATCAAGCTCAACCAGATCGGAACGCTCGCCGAGACCTTGGCCTGCATCGAACTGGCGAACCAGCACGGCTACACCTCGGTGGTCTCGCATCGATCGGGCGAAACGGATGACACCACGATTGCGGACCTGACCGTAGCCACCGGAGCCGGACAAATCAAGACGGGTTCCGTGTGCCGCGGCGAGCGCGTCGCGAAGTACAACCGGCTCATGGAGATTGAAAAGGAGCTTGGACAGCGTGCCGTGTACGCAGGGCGCTCCGCATACCGTCGCCCATAGGCCCGCACCCGAGCGACTTAAGCAAGTTATGAATGCGAAGGACCCAAACGCCCTCACCCCTGGCTGGGACTACACGGACGAGGAGATCCGCTCCTTCGTCGGTGATCTGCAGTCCCTCCAGGGCGGGGACCTGACGGTTTCGCTGCTGGTGGGCTGCGGCGCGCGCGCTATCCCGCCTCTCCGCGAGTATCTCTTGGAGGGGCAACCGCAGGGTATTTTCCAGCCACGTCAGAGGGCCGTGGAAGCGCTGGCGCAGCTTGGGGCGAAGGAAGTCTTGCTCGAATACTTGTCGCAGAAGAGGGAGATTCCAGATGCCGTGGCGCGATTTGGGGAGGAAGCGGTCGAGAACACGGCGGCGAGGGCGCTCTCCAAATGGCGCACGGACAACGTTTACTTGTTTTTGAAGGATTATGCGCAAAAGAGGATGTTGTCTGGCGTCATCGAAGCCTTGGGTAAGTTCGAACGGGAGGAAAGTGCAGCGCAGCTCATTCGTGCGCTTGAGGACGACGTGTGCAGGCCCACGGCAGAGGAGGCACTTCGCGTGGTCGCGGAGAAAATGAAACCACTTCTCTTGTGCGCGGCGCACCGGGAAAGCAACGAAGGTGAAGAGAAGACATCCGAGAGGCAGCGACGCCGCTCGGTCCTCAAGATTCTCGCGGAGATGTCTCTCACGCAACAGGATTGGGGCAAACTGCAGGATTTACTTCACGACAAAGACGTCCCGGTTGCTCTTACGACAGCGCTGATTGCCGTCAATACATCGCCGCTAGAAGAGAAGCAGCAGGCGGCGAGGTTTCTCATCCGCTCGTTGGGCCAAGCGCAGTGGTTCTTGCAGATGCAGATTCAGGACTGCCTGCACAGGAACTATTCCTCGGTCCGGGATGTGATCGCGAAAGAAGTCGTTGGGCGCCGGCGGCTGGCACAAGGCGAAGCGCTTTCTGATCCCGTGCTGCGCATCTTGGTTTATCTGCAATCGACGGCAGCGGATTCACCGGAAGGAATGGAAGGCCATGGGTTCAGAACCGACGCCAAATGAGTTAGGTGAGACGGCCTCCCCGCGCGAAGGGCACACCGTCCTCTCCGAATTCGAACGGTACAAGCACGCGGTGGCGCAAATTCTCCGCGAAGTAAACGGGGCAGCGTATCATGCGAAGCAAGAATCGCTGAAACGTTTCGTCGAGGATCTGACGCACAAGCTGGCGGAAGATCGTTTTTATCTCACAGTGGTGGGAAAGTTCAGCCGCGGGAAAAGCACGCTGATGAATGCGATTCTCGGCAGGGATTATCTGCCGTCGGGTATCGTACCCGTCACGTCTGCGATTACTGCCGTAAGCTACGGAAGCCGGGAGCGCGTCATTCTGCATTTCACCGGGAGCAATCTGACAAGCCAAATCAAGATCGATGAACTCTCGAATTTCATTACCGAACGGACGAATCCCGGCAATCGCAAAAGGATCGAGATGGCGGAAGTACAGGTTCCGGTCGAAATTTTGCAGCGTGGATTTTTTCTGGTGGACACGCCGGGTCTCGGCTCGGCGATCCGCGAGAACACCGCGACAACCTTGAGCTTTCTCCCGAATGCCGATGCCATCGTATTCGTGACAAGTTGTGACGCGCCTCTGACCGCCGGAGAGTTGGGGTATCTGCGTCAGTGTCGGTCTGCAGTGCGCCAGTTGTTTGTTGTGGTGAACAAGATGGACTTGGTGCCTGAGGACGAGAGAGCGGGCGTCATCGATTTTGTGAAGTCTAAGGCGCAGGAAGAGCTGGGCGAAGGAGACGTGCGAGTCTATGCGGTTTCGGCCCGCGACGCGCTGACGGCGAGAATGGCGACAGACGCGGCCAAGCTGGACGGAAGCGGCTTGCTTCCCTTGCAAGAGGACTTGATTGCGTATCTGACTTCCCACAAGCACGAGGATCTTCTCCTGCAGGCCTGCGACCGAGCGGCGGAAATGATTGCCGCAAGCAGCGTTCCGGAGAGGCATGATTTGCTCGGCCGTATCACAACACTCCGCGCCGAAATCGAGCGCGATGCGGTAATGGACAAAAGGCGCGGCCGTGGGACGCGGGAACACGTCGCACCGGCGCAATCACCGGATTCGTTGTTGAGGGTGAGCTGCATGGTCTGCGATCGCATTGTCGACGCAGTCTTCAATTTCTTTAGAACCTACCAATACGAGCTCTCTATTTCGGCTGAGGTACAGCAGCGCCATGCAGACGCAGGTGGTTTTTGTGCGATGAATACGTGGCAGTATGCAAATCTCGCGTCTCCACAGGGAATTTGCAGCGCGTATCCGCAGGTGCTCTTCCGCTTCAGTGAGGATTTGCGGGATCTTGCGGAAGGTCGCGCTTCGAAACATGGATCGAACGGGGTCGCGGGCCCGCCCTTGCCCGCAGGCGAAAGCTGTCCCGCCTGCCAGAAAGCCGTGGAGGCGGAGAAAACTGCGATCTGGGAAATCGCAGAGGCTTTTCAGAGCGAATCCAATGGCGAAGGAACCCCCCGAAAGAGTGTGTGCCTGACTCATCTCGAGGGTCTGCTGCACGTGTTGTCGAATACGACGACCGCGAAACGCATACTGCTCCAGGAGAGCGAAGCGTTTCGCCGTATTGCCGAAAACTTGCAACGTTATGCGCTAAAGCATGAAGGACGCCGCAGCGATCTCATTTCTGAAGAGGAGTGGCAAGCTCCGAAACAGGCTCTGACCTTGCTAGCGGGCCACCGCAATGGGCAGCCGGATACCTTAAAAAAGCGGCACTGAAACCATGCAAACGTGACGGAATCCCTTGACGCAAATCGCGCTCCTCCTATACATTGAATTCATACAATGGGTGTTGGAGTTCACCCTAAACCGCCCCATTTTTGGGCAGATGACTCCTACCAGGTTTTCCTGCTTGGTGGGTTTGTCTGCTGAAGACGCAAGTTCCCACCTCTTGAAACCCTGGAAGCAGATCACGAGTTAGAGTGACCGCAGAAAGTGTTTGCGGACGGTTGCTCGGACTGTGAGGGCGGCATGTCATCTGAGGATCACAATTCTCCCACGAGCCTGAACGAGTTTCAGGTGCGGGGTCTTACTGTCACTTGCCAGTACGTGGACAAAGTCATCGGCGAAATTGAACAATTCCTCCATTCCGCTGCATCGAAAGCTGCCTTTCCTCGCTACATCCAAGACATTACCCCAACGCAGAGAAGAACCATCGAGGACTACCTCGCGCGGATTCGCGCACAGCTCGCCAGGGTTCTGGACGGACAGGGAATCCCACGTCCAGAAGCGTGGGTTCCGGCGAGTCGAGCCGTCTATACGGCATTGACGACGATCGACATCGCGCTTGAGGAACTACGGCCGCGTTACATGAGGGGATATGGCGAGGTGGCTCCCGAACTGGCCACGGAACTCGAAGGAATCAGCGGAGAACTTCGCGGCCTGACCGAACGTTTGAATCGGTACCTGATGCAGGATGCGGGACAGGACCTGCGCCAGCGGCTCGAACGATTGGAGCAAACCTCGGGCGAACTCGAACTGTTGGGAAAGATCGAACGGGTGGTGACGGAGCGTGGGCTCGTGGAATTCCGAAGCACGATTGCAGGAATCACGGACCGCCTCGAGGATCGAAGCCTTGAAATCGCCGTGTTCGGGCGGGTGAGCTCCGGAAAATCTTCGCTCTTGAATGCCATTTTGGGCGAAGAAATTCTCCCCGTTGGAGTCACACCCATTACTGCCGTGCCGACGCGCATTCAGTATGGGGAGATTCCGCAGCTCACAGTTTGGTTTGCAGAGAGGCGCCTTCCAGAGACTCTGGAGATTGGCCACTTAGCCGAAGTGGCGAGCGAGAAAGGGAACCCGCAGAACGAGAAGAGAGTCACGCGAATTATCGTGGATCTCCCGTCGCCGCGTCTCCGCAAAGGCACCACGTTTGTGGACACTCCGGGGCTCGGTTCGCTGGCAACCAGCGGCGCTTCCGAGACCCTGGCCTACCTGCCAAACTGCGACTTGGGCCTGGTGCTCGTCGACGCGGGCTCCACGTTGACGCAAGAGGATTTGCAGACCATCCAAGCCCTTCAAGACGCGAGCATTCCCGTCCAAGTGTTGCTCAGCAAGGCGGACCTGCTGACTCCGCAAGAAGTCGACGACCTGATCCAATATGTAAAGGAAAACATAGTGAAACATTGCGGCGTCAAGCTCCCGGTGTACGCCGTGAGTGCGATCGCGGGACACCGCGAACTTCTCACGCAATGGTTCGAAGCAGAGATTCTGCCTCTCTACCAGCGTAGCCAAGATCTGAAGTCGCTCTCGGTGAAACGCAAGGTAGGGACGCTGCGGGACGCGGTCGTGGCTGTGCTTTCCACGAGAGTGCGCAGGAGTAAGGGCATTTCCGGGACCGCCCCCGAGGCTATTCGCGAAGTAGAGGCAGGGTTGCGCAAGGCTACCGGCCGGATTCCACAGCTGCAAATTGAATTGGAACGGGACATCAGGGCATTTTCGGGAGACACGGGCTGGCTCGTGGAACGAGCCGCCGACCGGCTCGCCGAAGTATGGAGGCGGGACAAGGACAGCTCCACCGGTCCTGGCCTCGTAGTCTATGAGAGCATTGTAAGCGACGTTCACCAGCAGGCGAAGGTGTACCGCCAACACCTGGAGAGCCTGGCCAGCGATCTTCACGCCGAGTTGAAAAATGCGGAAAAGGCATTGGGTCTTCCCCACGGGCCTACCGAAGAGGAGTTTACTTCGGCGATTCGAGCAATGCCCGTATTCGATTTTGCCGCGCGCGACCTTCAACTTGCACCGCCGTTCTGGAGCCGCCTTTTGGGCAATGCGGGCTTGCGGATCGCCGCACGACGAGCAATCCGTTCCAAGTTCGAGAGTTATTTGTCGAACGTGGTGTCGATCTATGGTGGCGTTTTTAAGGATTGGAGTTCCTCCGTTGTGAATGTACTGGCCAAGCGATTTGCAAACTACGCGGACAGCTATCGTGCGCAGGCAGAACGGGCACAATCGGGTTCGACCGTGGGGGCCGAGGAAGTACACGCATTGCTGGCAGACCTCCGGGCTCTAGGCGGGGAGGTCCCCGCAACGGAGGCCGGTCTGCCAGCTGTCGCGGACGAACTTTGGCCGGTGCAGGCTCACGAGGGGAGGAACCGTTGAGCGCTCCCCGCTCGATGCTCGCCATTTCTGCAGAGGCGGGGATCTTCCTTGGCCGGCAGAACGAACAAGCGCGTCTTCAAGACGCTATTCGGAAACGCGAGAGTCTACTCATTTGGGGAACATCCAATTCCGGGAAAACTGCGTTAGTGGCCCGAACTCTCTCGAATCTGCCCGAAAGAATAACGCGGCGGTGTATTTGTGCGCGTGGAAACGGCGCCCCTCAGGAGATCCTTCGAGAAATCGCGCAAGGATTTGTGGAAGATTCGCTGTTCCGCTCGAAGTTCCGTGCCGATACCGGTTTCGGGGCCTCCTTCTCGCATTGGGTGAAAGCACAAACCAGCTTGCGTTTGCGCGGTCTTCTGTACCGCGCAGCGGGCGCTGGCAAATACTGGATTTTCCTGGAAGACCTCGTGCCAATGACGCACATGCTGGCGCGC
The DNA here is from genome assembly GCA_003154775.1 of Acidobacteriota bacterium. GTDB lineage: Bacteria > Acidobacteriota > Terriglobia > Acidiferrales > UBA7541 > Acidiferrum. Next base: position 16,682 of record PMES01000070.1, read on the forward strand.
ATTATCAAGGAATTGATGTTGAACCAGGAGACTCCCATTTACGCGGTCGCGCAGGGATGGACGTACAGCGAACTAGGCCATGGCGCTCAATTGTATTGGAATGACCGGCAAAGGTTGCACGTGGGGGCGCTGACTCTGCCCGCAGCGAAGGAACTCCTCGAAGTTTGCATCCGCCGCTTCGGACTCGGGGCGTATGACCTCGAAGGCTTTCGTGAGGATATCCTGGACTTCAGCGAATTGTTGCCGGGAGCCATCCTTCGAATGTGTGCCGCGGCTACGGGCGCGCACTACCACTACGAGGGGCGAATCAAAACGAAACTGCTCCATGTGGATTATTTGATGAACCATTGTGAAAGCTCCTCGGCGAGTCTAGCTCTCAAAAGGAATTTCAGAGATGACACCTGAATTGCGCAAGGATGGCACAGGTTCGGCAAGGTTGCATGATGACAACGAACAGGACAAATGCTTTGGTGAATGATGATTCCCACGGCCAAGGAGACAAGGCCGAGGTCGGCACTTCCGAGGGGCTTGATGTTGGTTCGACACTTCAGCGGATCGCGGAAATTGCTCGTGAGTTTGGCTCCGAATGGGTTGCGGATGATGCTTCGGGGCTGGCCGAACGCGTGGCGGAAGGTCGCTTTTATGTGGCATGCATCGGACAGTTCAAACGCGGCAAATCGACAGTCCTGAATGCTTTGCTTGGAGATTCAGTCCTGCCCACTGGTGTGGTTCCCATTACCGCCGTCCCGACAGTCGTCCGGTTTGGGAGAACGAGGAGTGCGCGGGTGCGGTTCCGCGGCGGAAACTGGCTGGACGTCAGGCCGGAAGAATTGCAACAGTTTGTCTCGGAGGAACACAATCCGGAAAATGCCAAGGGCGTGGCTGGGGTGGAAGTCTTCGTACCCAGCCCTCTTCTGGCCACTGGCATGTGTTTCGTGGACACCCCCGGGCTCGGTTCCGTGTTCGCCGGCAATACTGCCGCGACCCAAGCGTTTATCCCCCACATCGATGCCGCGCTTGTGGTTGTCGGCGCCGATCCCCCGATCGCAGGAGAAGAACTCACGCTGGTGGAAGAGGTAGGTCGCCAGGTGCACGAGGTGATTGTTGTCTTGAACAAGGCGGACCGCACGTCGGACGCCGAACGTAAGATCGCGGAGTCCTTCACTCGAAAGGTATTAGACAAACGTCTTGGGAGGCCCATCGGACCGATCTACGAAGTGAGTGGGGCCGAACGGCTCGAGCATCGCGGCCCGGAGCGGGACTGGAGCAAGCTTGTGGATGCCCTGCAAGAAATGATCGTGGAATCGGGCCGAGACATCGTCCGACGCGCCGGAGAACGGGGCGTCCACCGATTGGGCGAAGAATTGTTAAACATCGCCTTCGAAGAACGTGACGCATTGTTGCGCCCCATCGAAGAGTCGGAACAGCGCATTGCAGCCATGCGGACGACGATTGCCGAGGCGGAACGCTCACTCCACGATCTGAGCTATCTCTTCATGGGTGATCAGCATCGCCTCTCCGATCTGTTTCTTTCGCGGCGAAAGGCCTTTCTCGCGGAAGCTTTGCCCCAGGCAAGAGCGGAATTCGAGAGGGAATTACAAGACATTCCGCGGCGTTACGGCCCGCGCTTCCGTCGTCGGGTGTTGCACCTTGCACAAACCGTCGCTTCGCGCCACGTGCTGCCTTGGCTTCCGACGGAGCAAGCTTGTGCCGAGGAAGAATATCGCGCGGTTGCGACTCGGTTTGTCAACATCGGGAATGATTTCCTAAAAAAGCTGTCGGAATCAGGTGTTCCGGAACTCGCGCGTATGCCAAATGCTCTTGATCCTGAAAAAGGCTTTCGCGTCCGGTCACGATTCCGCTTCGAGGAACTGATCAACGTCGCTCAACCGCCCTCGCCTCTGCGATACCTGGCGGACATTGTTCTCGGCTTAGTCTGGGCCTTTTCCGTAATCGAAAGTGAGGCCCGGGATTTCTTGGAATATCTGCTGGAGATGAATAGCACGCGGGTGCAGTCGGACGTTGTCGATCGCGTGCAAGAGAGCAAGGGACAGCTCGAAGTGGAGATCCGAAAGCTGCTTCACGAGGTAAGCCGGGTCGCAGAACGCGCGCTGGAAAATGCGCGCGAGGCCAAGGAGCAGGGCGCCGCGGCGGTGGAAGCGAAGCTCGCTCGCCTGCGCGCCAGGGAAGAGGAGATTCAATCGCTTTTGGAAGGTTGAGGAAATGCTTTCCTTCTTCTGTCCCTATTGCTGGAGAAGAGTCTCCGAAAACGACTCGATTTGTCCCAAATGCGGTGGGGACATCCGCGCAGCGGACGCCAGGCCGTTCGCGGAAAAGTTGCGCGCGGCGCTGCGCCACTCGGAGCCGCAGACACGAGTTCGTGCTGCCTGGATTCTCGGCGAGCGGAAGGAGGTCTCCGGCGTCCCAGATCTGATGGCGGTAGTCATCGAGGCGGACGATGCCTTCGTCGCGGAGGCTGCCGTCGAGGCCCTGGGCAAAATCGGTGCGCCGGAGGCCATTGCCGTTTTAGAGCAAGCACAAGAGCAGGGCACCGTCCGAGTGCGCTGGGCCGCACACAGGGCGCTCGATCAGATCAAATCCTCGCGCCAACAAAGGCTTAAAGTGGTTCCACGACGGTGCGGCTAGGATGCAGGTCGCTCCAATGACGGACGAGTTGGAGACACGGTTGGAACAGGCACGGACCCAGGCGGGTGACGGGCTCGTCGCGCTTCTCTACGACCCGAACCCGGAGGTCCTCGCTACACTCCTGGCGAATCCTCACCTGCAGGAACCGCACGTCCGGGTGCTAGTGCACCGGGCCGACCTGTCGGCGATCATTCTCGAATCGATTGCCCGCGAGCCGCGGTGGATCCGGAGCGAGCCCGTCCGGCTAGGTCTGGTCCAACATCCGCACACGCCGAGACTCGATGCGCTCACGCTTCTACGCCAACTTTTCGTATTCGACCTGGTGCGTGTTTGCTTGCATCCGGCCGCGCCCCCGGAGATCCGCCGCGTGGCGGAGGAACTCCTGGCCGAGCGCGCCGCGCAACTTCCCACCAGTGGCAAACTCGCACTTGCGCGCCGGGGACCTGCTCGTGTTGCTGGAGCGTTGTTGGCGGAAGGCCATGGCGATGTCCTCCCAGTGGTGCTAGTAAATCCGTTCTTGAACGAGGCGCAGGTGTTGCGCGTGCTTGCCCGTATGAGCACGCCGAAACAAGTGATCGTGGCGGTGGCCGAGCATCCCAAATGGAGCGTGCGCTACAGCGTGCGTCTCGCCCTCCTGCGCAGCGTGCACACACCTATCAGCGTAGCTCTTCAGTTCTTGCCCAATCTTCTTGTCCACGATTTGCGAGAACTCCTGCGCGCAGGAGGCATAGCAACGCATCTTCGAGAACACGTTAAACGGGAACTCGCCCGCCGCAGTGGAGGAAGTCCGCTTCGCGGCCCCCATTGATTCCTTCTTGTGATAGAACATCTTCCCAATGAGTGCCAACGCCGGGGAACAATCTGCTGCAGACAGAGTGACACGCCGGATCGGGGTCCGGCTGCTGCCGTAACTATTCCTCTTCTACATCATCGCCTTACCAAACCGAGGGCTGCTTTAAGCTTGTGTCCCCGACTTCCCATTGTGGTTCCGTTCTTCCGGGGGCCCCAGGAAAATGTACTGGTACCGAAGATTTTTTCTTACTTTTTCCCTTCTCGATGTTCCTTATATAAGTAGGGGCCGTGGTCGGCACTCCGACTCCCGGCTCGGGCTTCCTCCCAACAGCTAAAGTTTTTTCTTACTTTTTCCCGTTTGGATGTTCCCTAGTAAGTGAGAGGGGCCGACAGAGCCGGGATTGATTCGACGGGAAGACGAAAAATGAAAATTCTGGGACACATCCGTGCTGGTCAAACTTCGTTTCTTACTTTTTCCGTTTTCAAGCCTCTTTATTAGTAGAGGCCTCGATGACATCCATGATTTTCTTTCGCCTTTTTCCAGCGTGGGAGGGTGACGGGTGCATGAAAGACACAGATCACCCAATCAGTCACCCTCGCGCTCACCCTGGCGTTGGAGCAAGTGTCCGGGGGAGAAGAGGTTGCGCATGGAACGAGAGTCAAATTGGCCTGGGAATGGCACCGTGTTGGGCTGGAGCGCTGGCACAAATCG
>PMES01000055.1 GCA_003154775.1 Acidobacteriota bacterium
GGTGACCAAAGTGATCCGGGTTTCGTGAACGTTTCGGGGCTGACGCCCGATGAGCAATTCCAGGCGGATCTGTTCTGCGGCAGCGTGGTGGCAGCCCCGCCGAGCGCAAGCAATCCGCTGGGAGTTCCCATCAGCGCGAACGGCTTGTGCCCCGCATCCCAGTATGGATCAACGCTTCTTCAGATACCGAAGCCAGGCACCGAAAACGACGACAAGAATCCACCGCGCGTCGCTCCGCGTAACCTGTTTGACATTGCCGTCGGCGAAGACAATTTGTTCAACGGCGACCGGTACAAGTGGAGTTTGCGGTTCACTGTGATCAACCTGGCCAATAAGTATGCGCTGTACAACTTCCTCTCCACGTTCAGCGGCACGCACTATGTGACACCGCGAACCGAGACTATCGAGCTCGGCTTTCACTTCTAATATCTTTCGCGTCTGAGAGGCAGGCACGGGTGAGTAGTACTCCGGCCTGCCCCGTTGGACGGACAGCACAATGCTTGCGCAGGGCATCATGATGCTGAAGCTGGACATTGCGACGATGACGGCGCTCGCTCGAAAAAGAGGAGGGCGGTGCGTTTCAACTCTCTACGTCAACAATGCGGTCCCTTTGCTGTGGGAATGCACAAGCGGGCACCAGTGGAGCGCTGTCCCTGCGAGCATTCGCAAAGGGACTTGGTGTCCAGATTGTGCGGGTGTACGGCCGGGTACGCTCGAACAGATGAAAGAGATTGCCAAATCTCGCGGCGGTGACTGCCTTTCCGCGCGCTATGGAAATACTGCTGCAAAATTACAGTGGCGCTGTTCAAATGGTCACGAATGGAGCGCTACGCCTCTTCAGGTTAAGAAAGGGCACTGGTGCCCAGTCTGCGCTCGCGTCGCTCGCTTGACCTTGCCTCTTTTGCAGCGAATCGCGGCCCACAAAGGTGGTTGCTGTCTGTCCCTTGCTTATGTGAACTCGTCACATCCCGTCCGATGGAAATGCGCCGTCGGCCATGAATGGCTGGCGAGGGCGCACTCGATCCGAGCTGGAAACTGGTGCCCGGTCTGTGCTCACAACCAGAGATTGAGATTAGAAGAAATACATCAGATCGCGAAAGAACGTGGCGGGAGGTGTCTATCGACCAGTTACAAAAACGCGAGTACGCCTCTCTTGTGGGTTTGCAGACATGGACATCAGTGGAAGGCATGTGCAGCTAATGTGCAGGGTGGACTCCGAAGGAAGGGGAGCTGGTGTAGGGAGTGTTACAACGAGCGGCGAAGATTTCATGAAAGACTGAGCATAACAGCAATGAGAGAGTTGGCGATCGCTCGTGGTGGCACGTGCTTGTCCCCGGAATATCTTGGTAGCAAATCCAAACTGAACTGGGAATGTGAATTGGGGCATCGCTGGCAAGCGGCGTCATCCTATATCGTCCAGGGCACTTGGTGTCCAGTATGTGCCCGCAACCAGCGGCTCAGTTTGTCGCTTTTCCAGGAGCTTGCGGGAAACAGAGGTGGAATGTGTTTGTCTGAGACATATGTAAATGAGCGCACAGTTCTCCGGTGGCGATGCGTAGAAGGACATGAATGGGAGGCCATGCCAGACAAAATAAAGCGGGGGTCGTGGTGTCCGACTTGCGTCCATATCGGTAGAAGAAGCAAGTGGATGATTCAGCGAGCCGCTAGCCCGAATGAGGTTTACAAAGCTACGATGCCCGTGAAAGCACGACGAGTTCCAATTCGGGACCGCCGACTACGGGTTGCATTGAAAGTCGCGATCTAGCCTCGGCCAGCACTAGCGACAGGACCGCTTGTTGAGGAATCGTCGACGGAATATCAAAAGAGTTCTGGGCAGGGGCCGAACAAAGCAGAGTCAATAAAGCTGACGAGCACAAGAATTAGCCTGAAGCCGTGTCCACGAAAATGAGCGGCAGAAAAAAGCCACTTTGGAAGCGAGCAAGAACCGGAACCCTGGGACCGACCTGTTTCAGCGATCGGGGACGATGAAGAATATCAGAACTCCAAGCGCGCTTGAAACGCGATCATGCGTGGCGTGCTATCACCGCCCAACCCGACGCCGAGTAAGCCGGTCGGCGGGGAAGTCGTATACGTCAGCGCTCCAAACCCAGTCTGTGTAGAAGGCTTTCCCGGAATCCCAGCAAGCACCATGCTCGGAAGCCCAAAATTCGGATGGTTGAAGACATTGAAGAACTGAGTGTCGAAACGTAGCTTTACACGCTCGGTTAAGGGAAACCATTTCGTCAGATAAAAATCGCTCCAGGCAAAATCGGGACCGCGGAGCGCGTTGCGGCCGAGATTGCCGAATTGACAAATCTTCGGACTATTGCCGCCATAGCATGCGCCCGTGCTTGGATCTACCGTGGAGACGAACGCATTTGGATTGAGCCATTGCACAGTGCCCGGTTGGGTGACCCCGGGAATCGGTTTGTGCTCATAGAGGGGGACTCCGGGAATCATGCTGGCGAATTGCGGCCCACTGCCGTTCACGATGCCATTGCCATTAGCAGAGTACGGCGTGCTCAGAACCGAGAATGGAATTCCGCTGTGCCAAAACACGGTTCCCGACAATTGCCAGCCTTTCAGCGCGTAGGCCAGAGAGCGGCTTTTGAACTTGAGCGGGAGTTGATAGACGTATTGCGCGTTGAGATTGTGGCGGATGTCGTAGTCACAGGGACCGTAATCGCGCGCTAAGTCTCCGGGGAGCGGGGACAGGATTCCTCCCGCCGAGAACTGCAGGAATCCGCCATTGGAAACAGTGTCCATGCAACGGCTCCAGGTGTAGTTCAGCTGCCCCATGAATCCGTGGCCGAGGCGCTTCATTGCGGTGATTTGCAGCCCATTGTAATGTGTCAAACCAAGTCTCACGATAACGAGGCCTGCGGAAGGAATGATAACGATGCGTTGTCCGAGGTTGCCGGAGCCATAGAAGGAGTCTTCCGGCATACCGGCGTGTATCCGCGCGTTAGCGTCCCCGTGAGAACCACGATTCGTCCAAAATCCAGCGCCATAGTCGGTGTCCAGGGTTGGCGCGGCGGAGTAGTTTACCCACCCCTCAGGCAAAATGCGTCGTCCGTGGACGACGCCGTCATTCAGATAAAGCGCACCGAGACGCGCCCAGTCGCGCGCGGATGCAAATATGTAGATAGATCCCACGGGAGTGCCGGTCGCGTCGAACTCGATTGTCGCCGTGGTAATTCCAAGCGGTTCGAACAGTTCCCGCCGGGCGAACTCAACCACATCCTGGGCGCGTCCACCCACGGCGTCTCGGATGATTCGTGACAGAATCAAGGTGTTGCCACTGGTGTAATCCCACTTGCTGCCGAGAGCCGCCTGAAGACGAGCATGTTCGGCGTAACCTGCCATGTCTGACTCGAGGAACAACATGCGCGAAACAGGATCGAAACCTGTGTCGGATTCCTCAAGAGCGAGGCCCGATGTCATGCGCAGAAGCTGATCAATCGTAATTCCGTGACGAGGGTCGGAAGGATTGTCCCATTGGGGGACGGGTGCCCGCTGTTCAACTGCCAGTTTCTTCTGGCGCACGAGAATTCCGATAAGCGCGTTGGTTACTGATTTGGCCAACGAGTATCCCAGAATCGGCGTGTCAGCACGGTAACCAGGAGCGTAGCGTTCCGCGACAAGGTTGCCGTTGTGCAGAATGACGATCGCTTTGACCCGGCGATAGGGTGGCTGACTCGGTTCGGTGAATGCGCGATCGAGCGCCGCTTCGAGCTTGGGCTCAGGTGGTTGGACTTCGAGCGATCCTTCTTCGTGCGGCGCTGACACCGTCCCAATCTCGCCGCCAGGAAATTTGCCTGTGGCCGCGACTTTCGATTCGTCACCGTGCAGGATGATGCAGCCGAATCCATCGCGATAAACGGCACGGCTCTGGAAGCCTCCGGCCCAGGTGACGATGACCTGTCGCCCGGCTCGGTCGACAACGTATTTGAGCCGCTTCGAAAGTACACGCTGGCCGGGAATCGGCTTGACGGCTTCAGCGTAGAGGAAATCCGGATCGAGACCAGATACGAACGCTCCGGAGCACAGCGTGTGGCTAACAACCGCGGTGCCAACTCGAATGCCGCGCGCCGCGCGGACCAAAAACCAAACGCTCGCGCAGAGCACCACATTGCCGGCTCCCATAATGAGAATGGTGTTGCGGAATCGTCGAGTCATTTCAGCTTCACGCCGTGTCGCTCCTCAGTCCAATCGGCAGCTTCATCGATTGTACGTCAAGATTTGCGGGGCAGACCTCAACTAGAGTCTTGAAAGCAACCTACGGCGATGCATTCATGCTGCTTTGCAATCAGCGTAAGCACACTTTCAAAGCAAGATACGCCGTCGCGCTACCATCTGCTCCGTGAAAACGTGGGGGAATAAATGAACATACCCTGGCCCTACCCTCCGAGCCTTCGACAGCAACCAAATTGGGTCGCTCTGAGGGGAATTAACAATGTCGTGGAATCAACTGTCCGTCGCGGTCCACAAACGGGGTTATGGGAAACTTACCGGAGAGTGAGCGTGCCCGCCCAGCAAGTGCGCTCAAAATCCTGACATCATTTGTAGGTTGATTTGTACGAAGGTAGGGTCCGAACCAACCTTTCGACGCGGCATATGCTTTCTATTCTTTTCGGTCCGTGTACATCTCGATGACGCGTTCAATTGCGCGGCGGCACACCGCACAAAACGATTGATGACGCGTGAACATGATGCAGTCCACCTCAGGGCGGTAGTAGCCCTTTGACTCGTAATTCGCGCCCTCGAATGCCCCGACTTTGCCGGCGTACCTCTGCGCCCCGAGCATTGCATCTTCTTTCTCGCGTTCCTTGCGGAAGAGGGCGTCCAACTCTGCTTCTGGTTTTCCCGCGGCGCGTAGTTCCTTCCTCTGCTTCTGGATGTCGCGCTCGAACTGGTCGAACTCTTCCTTATTCCAAGGCGTGGGAACCGGCGTTCCGGGTGTCACCAGGTCCCGCCATTTCAAATTTGCGGGATCGAGCAGTGCGGTGACATTGGGTTCCCAAGGCTCGGTTTTCTCTGCCGATGGCAGATAGGCCACGTCCGAGGTGTAGTACTCATCCGCCAGCGCGGCGAAATGGTGCGCGAATTCGTGCACACCCACATATCCCGACCAAGGATTGTCGATGGCCACGGTGGCAAATTGGTTGAAGATTCCTCCTCCGCCGTAGGTCTGCCCGTTCACCAGAATCTCGATGAACTCATATGGCGCAAACGACGCTACGTCCCGCAGGGCGCGGTTTTCTGTGGTTAGCACGTAGCGCTCGGTGCCGAAAGTGTCGTAGGAAGCACCCAACGGTGACCTCCGGTAAATTCCGTTCGAGGGCCGGGATACACCTGATTCCTCGGCCGCCGGACACAGTCCCCAGACGTTGAATTCTGAACGGTGCTCATGAAACGGCGACGTTGCGAACAGCACTTCCATGAATCGACGCGCGTCTTTCTCAAACTTCCCCCGTTCTTCTGCCGTGTAGCCATCCCCCAGCACCAGCAGGTCAACCTTGGTTGCGGGATCCCCCATCTTCTGCAGCTCAAGCAGAGGCCCCGGAGAAGGTGGGCGCCCTCGCTCGATGAACTTGTCACGAGAATCTATCGCGATCTTCCACACTTCGTGAAAGCCGCTCTCCCCGCGTTCTTTCAGCAATACTTCGACGGGCGTGTCCGGTGCAGGGAATCGCAATGACTCGGAAAATGTCCGGTTGCCATGGAGCGCTTCTTCGGTGGTCTTCCATTCACCAAAGACGGAATTGAATCCTCGCGAGTACAACAGCTCTCCACTGCTTGTTTCGCGCACCTCGAATAGGTAGATTCCCAATTGGCTTTGGTCAATGGCATGGTGCGGGTTTCCTGGCCATTCGAGCGGTTCCAGGACGATTCGGTCGAGACTAAACCATTCCTCGTGGGCATTTCCGGTGTGGTAATAATCCACGCGAAGCGTGCGCGGCGTAGCGGCGCCAAACACGCAGAAGACCAGCAAGAACGCTATAGCACAGACGATTCGTCTCATGCGAATCCCCCTTCTTGTCCTTGACAGTGACCCCATTGTAAGCCCTTCTCGCCTGTGGTAGGTCGCACAGTGGAACAAATTTTCGGAGATCCGGATAACCTAAAGTTCCGTTCTTCTATGACTTTATTTTCCAATGTGGCAGCGGAAAATGCGGTCTTTTTACAAGCTTTGGCAAAATACTTTGACGGCATACCCGACCAGCGCACTATCGACCTTTTGAAGCGCAATACATAACGAAGCATGCTAATTGTGAAGGCTTGATGATGCTCACATTTGTCACCAGCGCGTTCTGGGCGTATCGTCGGCAACCCGGAAATTATTGCTGGCAGGGCCCCGGCAAAGTCCTGGAATGCTGGCAGTTTTTGCTGAACTTTTGCTGAACTATAGACTGCAAATGAGTGTATCTGGCTGCAACTGGAGGAGGCCTAATGCAAGCAAAACACGTGAACATCGGTCCGTGCGAACGAGTCAGGTAGAATTAGCAAACATGTTCCTTCAAAAGGGTTAGGGTGCAGATAGAGGTCTGCATTTAGCGCCATTATAAGACCGATAGCGTAGCGAGGCGCGAGGGAACCGTTCCCCGCTATGGACGATCTCCGCTCTATCGTTGGACACGAGATCGAGTTTCAGGTTCGACTTTGGCAGGGCGACTATTCGGAGGCGCTAGCCTCCGCCGAAAGCGCCCTTGGAGGGCTGGAGTCTTCAGAACTCCGGGGCTATCGCGCCTTGTGGCAGTATTTGGCCGGCGCAGCTGCGTGGCTCGGCGCCAAGATGGGAGGGATTTCTGGACTTTCGGCAAAGTCTAGATTGCATTTCGACGCGGCCAAGGACGCTGCAAGCGGCATAGCATGGTTAGTGCGGTTATCGCGGTATCAATCCGGGCATGCGACAGTCGTCGGAGAAGACATCGCGCTTCTGGAGCAGATCGAACGTGTGGAAGCCGTTCTTGAGCAGCTAGGAACTGTTCACGACAGGTCCTTTGTCAGACGTGAAAAACAGATTCTACAGGGCCTGGCATCAAAGGATGAGTTTGAGGAGGCACATAAGCTGTTAGGTGAAACCGTTGGGTTTCAAGCTGGCAAGGTTGAGGCAGAAGGATCGCCGGATCCGTGGTGGATCGCAGGGGATGTGTGTTTCGTCTTTGAAGATCACGCGGGCGGGGGGGAGGACCCAATTATCGACGTTACAAAGGCTCGACAAGTTTCGTCTCATCCGAAATGGATGCGCGCGAACGTCGAGGCGAGCTCAAAAGCCCGAATCTTGCCAGTTCTCGTAACATCTGCACAAAAGGTGAGATCGGCTGCCGTCCCCCATCTCGATGGCGTCGGGCTCTGGTCGATCAAAGATTTGCGAAAATGGGCGGAAACTGCGCTAGCAGCTATACGCGAACTTCGTAAGACCTTTGCGGAACCAGGCGACCTTGAGTGGCGAGCGAAAGCAGCGGAAGTTTTCAAGCAGAACGGACTCGCGGCACAGCAGCTCCTGTCGGAGCTCGAATCCAGATTGGTTACTGAGCATCTCCAGCAAATTAGATGAGGGGCTTAGGGAGCAAACTGCTTTTCGAGTAGGACAAAATACAATGTCTTCAGCACGGTCGAAGGATATTTTTTTGCGTAATCGACTAAACGGGAGCGACTTACTTTTTCGAATCGCAGTTCATCGAGCGGCACCGGTAATCCATCGTTATGGCTGAAGTAGATCCAGTCGAGGAGGGCTTTCTCCGGCTCCGCGATCTTGTAAGTGCTGTAGCGGGTCTTCTTCTCTTGAAAACCCCAGAATAATGTCTCTTTGATTTTGCGGTAAGAAATGTTCAGCGATTTGGTCTTGATGGTCCGTGCGTCCAATGTGCTCACACAGGTCAATGCGACTGGATGTTGGGTGGAAATTCCCCACTCGGCCAATGCGGTTTCTAGGGATATGTAGGACTTTGGTCGCACGACGTTGACCACGTCTCGCGCGCTGAATCCGCTTGCAAGGGTATTCAAGTAGAGGCCTTTTGAGACTTCCTCCAAGATTCCTTTTGTTGCATGACGCCGCAATGCTTTCTTAACGGCTGATTCCGAAACATGGCTCCTCGACGCAAATTCCTTAACGCGGATAATTGCGCTGCGTTTTGCTTCCGAAGCTATGGTCGCCACCCAATCCATCAGAGTCAATCCTTTAGCCACTGCTCAAAAACGGTTTTTAAGGCTTCCCTTAAAGGTTGAAATTCGGTGCCCTCCAAAGGTTCGTACACCTCTGAGGGCAGTACGCCCTTGAGCTCTGCCCGGCACAGTTTGGCGGTGACCCGTTCGATGCGATCGGCTATGTCAGCGTCGTTGAGCTCGTTCATCAAAAGGCCGTCAGAGAGATGGTTTCGCAACTCGCCGGCCAATGTGGCGCCACTGTCGAGCAGGATTTTTATGTCGTAGGCGTCTCTGGTCTTTACGGCTTTTCGAAGCACGAAAGCCTCGGCTTTTTGGAGCAGTTGATGGTTTCGGGAAACTGACTTGATGGTTGTCTTTGAGTTCTGTGAAACCGCCTCAAGAGCGTGCTCTTCGATGCCGGATGCGAGGACAGATCCCAGGCCGCCGAGGTCAACGGTGAAAAGAGACTGGCCGCTTGGGCCCAGCACAGAGAGCTTCATGAACATTGGCTCATCGATATCGATTCGTATAGTGAGTGGGGTAATGCTTAGTAGCTCCCCTAATTTTTCCAGTCCAACGGAAAGGACATCTGCAATTTTTTCAGCACTTGGCAACGGGACACCGTGCGAAAGCAAATCCAGGTCCCTGGATGTGCGAACGCTGTTGTGGAAGAGAATCAAGTTGGCGCCACCATAGAGCAAAAAGGAATCAGGAAAGGCCTGGAAGAGCAGAATGGCTGCCTCGCGAATGAGGACGACCGTCTGGGCTCTTTCCTGGTCAAAACCCCTTGCTTTCAGAGATTCGAGTTGTTCAGCGAGGTTCATAATGTTGTTTTACTGAACGAACCCTCTCTCAGCATTGATTTTAACCTTCCAAAGAGACATATATGTCTCTTTTATATGGTATACCACAATCCTAACGCCTCAAAGGGACAGTTATGTCCCCCTAGATAGCCTAGCTGATGGACTTGGCCAAGCCTAATTCCCATACACCACCTAGGTATACATACTAGCCTAACTTCCGCGCTCGT
>PMES01000043.1 GCA_003154775.1 Acidobacteriota bacterium
AACAGAAAATCTTACAGTCACTTCCGCCCTTGTCGTTGGTACGGCTGACGTCCCAGGCTTAACCCCTAAGTCGAACGGGCGTCCCCACACTCGCGGAAACGTTAAAAACTACACCCTTGAAAGGCAAAGGGCGCGGCACCCAGTCCTTTATCTACCCCCCACAAAGGGTTGTGCGTGAATGATATGCTCACCCCGTGACCCATGATCCAAGGATCGGAAGAATTCTCTGCCCCATCCGCCCGGTGAGAATAAGGAGACCTTTATGAAAGTCATGTTGTTTAGAGTGGCGCTTGCTGTTGGCATAATGGCATTTGTTTCTCTGAACTGCAGACCCTCTCAGGAAGATGCGCCGATTATGGACAAAGACATTCGCTATACAACCTACGAAGAGATGCTATATCCAGCTTTCGCGCGCCAGACCCGGACAGAGGGAGTTGTTGTAGTGAGACTCAAGCTCGACGATCATGGGAGAGTGACACTGGCCACCGCAGTTTCGGGACACGAACATCTGATACAAGGCGCGCTAGAAAATGCGAAGAAATGGCAGTTCGAACCAAACTCGCGCAAAGCCGCAGTGCTTGTCTACAACTTTAGGATGGCATCCGGTTTGTGCAACTCAACGTTCTTCAATTTTCAGCCGCCCGATTTCATTACCGTTATAGGTTGCCCCGGTCCAATTGAAGAGGAGAAGACTTCTCGACCTTCTTCGACGAATTAACTGGCAGGTGGCGCGCCCTTAATGCGCTGAGACAACTTCGGGTGGCCTACCCTTTGCGCCTTAGGCAGAGGGGGGGCTCTTCGTTCTCATTCTTCATCCTTATCCGCTATTCCCTTCTGGTCGCCGCGCGATATTACGACCAATAGCTGCGATCCAGCGTGCGATATTGGATGGCCTCGCTGAGGTGCTTCGCTTCGATGTTTGCCGCCCCATCCAGATCCGCAATCGTCCGCGACACTTTTAAGATGCGGTCGTGCGCGCGCGCGGAAAGCCCCAGCTTGGTCACCGCATGCTCCAGCAGCTTTTCCCCTTCGGGCGATATCGCGCAGTGTTTGCGGATCATCTTCGGCGCCATCTGCGCGTTGCAATAGGTCTTTTTCTCTCCCTTGAATCTTTCCAGTTGCCGGACACCAGCGGCAATCACGCGCGCACGCACTGTGGCGGAATCCTCCGAAGACGCCGGCGCCCGCAATTCCTTGTACTTCACCGCCGGCACTTCGATGTGGATATCAATGCGGTCCAGCAGCGGCCCGGAAATCTTCGAGACGTATCGCTGGATCATCGGCGGCGTACAGTGGCATTCGCGCGTGGGATCCCCAAAATACCCGCAAGGGCACGGGTTCATCGCCGCCGCCAGCATGAAGCGCGAGGGAAACGTCACCGATATCGCCGCGCGCGCGATCGTTACCGAGCCGTCTTCCAGCGGTTGCCGCATCACTTCCAGCACATTTCTTTGGAACTCCGGCAGCTCGTCCAGGAACAGCACCCCGTTGTGCCCGAGCGACACTTCCTCCGGCCGCGGTATCGCGCCGCCACCGATCAATCCCGCATCGCTGATCGTGTGATGCGGCGAACGGAATGGCCGCGTCCCGATCAGCCCCTGGCTGTTTTCCAGCGTTCCCGCCACGCTGTGAATCCGCGTCGTCTCGATCGCTTCTTCCAGCGACATCGGCGGCAGGATCGTCGGGATGCGTTTGGCCAGCATCGTCTTCCCAGCACCCGGCGGCCCGATAAATAAAATGTTGTGGCCGCCCGCGCACGCCACTTCCAGCGCCCGCTTGGCCGCCTGCTGCCCGTGCACATCCCGCAAGTCCACGGAATACTGCGCCGCCTCGCTTAGCATCAGCCGCGCATCCACCTTCACGGCCTTGAACGACTCCGGCGAATTCACCAGGTCCACTGCTTGCGGCAGCGACTTCAGCGCATACACGTCGATACCGTCCACCACGGCCGCTTCCCGCGCGTTCGTTTCCGGCACGGCCACCGCCGTCAGCCCGTTGTCCCGCGCCGTAATCGCCGCGGAGAGCGCGCCCCGCACCGATCGCACGCTGCCATCCAGCGACAGCTCGCCCAGGAACATCATCTTGTCCAGAGTCTTCCCGAAAAATTGCCCTTGGCAGCCCGCCAGCCCCAGCGCCATCGGCAAATCAAACGCCGATCCTTCCTTCCGCAGGTCCGCCGGGGCCAGGTTGATGGTCACTCCCTGGCCGTAGGGAAACTCGTACCCGCAATTCCGCAGCGCGGACTTGATCCTCTCGCGGCTCTCCTTCACCGCGTTATCCGGCAGGCCCACCACGTTGAAGTCCTGCATGCGCGCCGATCCCACGTCCACCTCGACTTCCACGATGTAGGCGTCAATCCCATACACCGACGCGCTGACTGTCTTGAAGAGCATGGTTTAACCTGAGGGGACGTTCTGGCCTGAGCATATATTAATGATTAACGATATGCCAGCGGTACCTTGCAGCCGCTGCCATCCGCGCGCAAAACCCTTTGCTTCATGAACATGGCGTTAATTCTGCTGCACTTTTGGCACTTCCCCACATCACTTTCCTTTACTCCATCCCCCCCCCGCCCTTATAGTGAGCTTGTTCCCGTTTTTCCATCTCTTGCGAAAAGAGGTTGACCCATGTCTGGTCTCATCGTTCTGGGAATCCTCGTTCTCCTGGTGATCTTCGCCGTCTCGATGTACAACAGCCTGGTCCGGCTGAAGGTCACTTGCGACAACGCCTGGGCGGACATCGATGTGCAGCTCAAGCGCCGCTACGATCTCATCCCCAATCTCGTCGAAACCGTGAAGGGTTATGCCGCCCACGAAAAGGGCACTTTCGAAGCCGTCATCAACGCGCGCAACCGCGCTATGACCGCCACCGGCCCCGCCGACAAGGCCGTGGCGGAAAACATGCTCACTGGCGCGCTTAAAAGCCTCTTCGCTCTCTCCGAGGCCTACCCGCAGCTCCGCGCCATTGAGAGCTTCACCTCGCTCCAGAATTCGCTCTCGCAGATTGAGGATACCGTCCAGAACGCGCGCCGTTATTACAACGCCGTCGTTCGCGATCTCAACACCAAGATCCTGCAGTTCCCAACCAACATCATCGCGGGAATGCTGGGTTTCAAGCAGCGCGAGTTCTTTGAAATTTCTTCCGCCGCGGAGCGTGAAGCGCCCAAGGTCAGCTTCGGCAATCCGGCCGCGCCCACGGCCTGAGCCCCACGAAAGTTCATATGATGACGCGTGCCATGTTCCGCCCCGGTCCCTGCGCGCTTGCTTTGTTCCTCTTTCTCTTTTCCCCCGCTTGGTTGTTCGCGCAGGGCAAGCAGCTTCGCATCCAGAAGTTCGATGCGGAAATTACGGTCACGCCAGACGCCAAGGTCGACGTCACCGAAAACATCACCTTTCAATTCAAGGGCGGTCCCTGGCACGGCGTCTACCGCACCATCCCCGTGGAATACATCGGCCCGAGCGGCTTGAACTACAGCTTGTTTCTGGACGTCCGGAGTATCACTGACGCCAACGGCAACAAGCTGAAATTCGAGTCCAGCCGCGTTGGCCACAATCGCAAGCTCAAGATTTACGTTCCCGACGCCGACAATTCCACCCAAACTGTTGTCATCGATTATGTCGTCAGCGACGCTTTGCGCTTCTTCGAGGACTACGACGAGTTCTACTGGAATGTGACCGGCGATGAATGGGACATCCCCATTGACGCGGCCAGCGCGCACATCATCCTTCCTCCCGGCGCCTCCGGTATTCGCGCCAACGTCTTCACCGGCTCCTTCCGCTCCAAGGGGCGCGAGGCTGCCGCGGAAGTCGCTGGCACCGGCGTGGACGTCACCACCACCGCTCCTCTGGGCATTCACGAGGGCCTCACCGTCGCCGTTGCTTTCGACAAGGGCGCCGTCCACGAGCCTACCGCCGCCGACAAGCTTTTTCTTTACCTCCGCAGCAATTGGGCGCTCTTTCTGCCCATCGCCGCTTTTGTCCTGATGTTCTGGTTGTGGTGGACCAAGGGACGCGATCCGCGCCTCCGGCCTATCGCCGCGCAATATGAACCTCCCGACAAGCTCACTCCGGGCGAAGTCGGCACGCTGGTCGCTAATTCCGTGGACATGCGAGACATCACCGCCTCCATCGTCGATCTAGCCGTGCGCGGCTATCTGGTCATCGAAGAGCAGCAGAAGGACCACTTGCTCGGCTTGACTCACAGCAAGGAATACGTCTTCCACCTGAAAAAACCCCAAGCCGAGTGGAACACGCTGCAACCTCACGAGCAGGCACTTCTCAGCGGACTTTTCTCTGGCGGCAATGCCGGCGACTCCGTCTCCCTTTCCGAGCTGCACAATCGCTTCTACACCAGTCTTCCCGGCATTCGGAACGACATCTTCGCCTCCCTCGTCGGCCACGGTTACTACAACCGCCGCCCAGACAGCGTCCGCTCCGGCTATCTTGGCTTCGGCGTCGTTACTGGCATGCTTCTCGTCTGGGGCGGCAGCGCCCTCGCCCGCAACATGGGCATGGCCCCGCTCTCATTCATCGTCGCCGGCATTCTCACCGGCGCCATCATCTGCGGCTTTGGCTGGTTCATGCCCGCGCACACGCAAACGGGCGCCCGCGCTCTCGAAAGCGTTCTGGGTTTCGAGGATTTCCTGAACCACGTTGAGGCCGACCGTTTCAATCGCACCATCAAAACGCCGGAAATGTTTGAGAAGTTTTTGCCCTTTGCCATGGCGCTCGGCGTCGAGAAAAACTGGAGCAACGCTTTCAAAAACATCTACACCCAGCCGCCGCAGTGGTACCAGGGCAGCTTCGGCCCGGCCTTCTACCCCTATATGTTCGTCAGTAGCTTGAGTTCGATGTCTTCGCTCGCCGGTACCGCCATGGCCTCCGCACCGCGCAGTTCGGGAGGCTCCGGCTTCGGAGGCGGTGGCGGCTTCTCGGGTGGCGGCTTCGGTGGTGGTGGTGGCGGCGGCTTCTAATCCCTGCGCTAGACGCTGTCGCTCAAACATCCAGACGTGCTCCAAACTGCCACTGAGGTCTTGACCCTCAATTGTGCCTGGATGATTTCTTCGCCCTTCGCCGCTTCCGCCCCGCCTGCTTGCGCTCCAGCAGCGCATCAATGGCCTCCACCAAAGCCCGGCCATTCGATCGCAGCTCGATGATGCGCTGCTCCACCACTTGCTCCAGCAATTTCTCTCCGCGCGGTTGCAGCGACACCAGCACTTGCCGCCGGTCTTCCCGGTCTCGTGTCCGCCGCACGTACCCCCGCGCTTCCATGCGGTCAATCAGTTCCACCGTGCTGTGATGGCGAAGGGAAAGCCGCTCCGCCAGCGGCCGGATCGTGGCTTCCTGCCCATCGGGCATTCCCCGGATCGCCAGCAGCAAAAGGTACTGCTGCGGCTCGAGGCCCGCCTGCAGCGCCGTCGCGTCGCCTTCCTGCAAGAAACGCCGTATCCGGTAGCGCAGCTCCGCCAGCGCCCGGTATTCCCCGTCTGTAATCTTTGCAGCCATAATTTCATTCTATCGTATCACGATATATGTTTCCAGCCGCTTCACTTTCCTTTAGATGGTCCAAGAGCCAACCCGGATTTCTCACGAGATACAATTGTGCACGTTACCCAGACACAGCAACACGCTGTCATCCTGAGGGGCGCGCCGGGCGTTTACCCCGACCTGGTCGGGGCGCCCCGAAGGATCTCCACCACGACACCCTGCATGATTCCAAGGTTGAGGTCCTTCGACGATCCTCATCGGATCGCCTCAGGATCACAGTGTATTGCTCAACTCGAACAACGGATAAACTGTGGCAGGTGAGAAAGCTCGGCCAACGGTATTCGCGAGGAACTTCGGCGGATGCGCCCGGCATGGCGCCGGTTATTCTACGGTGCTCTTTCTGGCGGGCTGCACAGGTAAGAATTGCGGCCGGGAGCCTCGGCGCTCGGCCTAAAATTGTTTCCGGAACGCTTTTTGCGTCTTGCAATGCTCGTAGCCGTGCCGTTCGTAAAATCCGTGGGCGCGTTCCCGGAGCACGTTCGACCTCACGGACATTCCTTTGCAGCGCTTCTGCCCCGCCCACTCTTCCGCCGCCTGCAGAAGGCGCCAACCCGCCCCATGGCTGCGGACCCTTTCGTCCACCACCAGGCCATTCAACTCGGCGCGCCGCTCCACTTCCAGCAACGGCGTCACGCTCACGTGCGCCCAACCCACCACGCCATTCGCACTCGTCTCCGCCACGAAGCACGCCCCGTTCTTCTCCCGCAGCGCCAACTTCAGCCGCCCGGTCATCGCGCGCGCCGTCGTGGGATACCCGAGCTGGCCGGACAACTCCGCGACGCGCGCCGCATCGGTCTGGCGCGCCCGCCGGATCTTCACGGTATTCTTTTTTCGCGACATCGTTCTTCACGCGGCTTTGCGGCTGTCCACTTCGCCCTTGCCCGAGCCAATTTCCCGCTCCGGCTAGAATGTTTTGTCCGAATCGATGAGGATTGTGACCGGTCCTTCATTCACCAGCTCCACCGACATCATCGCCTGAAAGACACCCGTCCCCACGTTCACTCCGAGGCCGCGCAACGCTTCACAAAACTCTTCATACAATTTCTTCGCCAGCTCTGGCGGTGCCGCTGAGATAAAACTTGGCCGCCGCTGTCCCCGCGCGTCGCCGTAAAGCGTGAATTGCGACACCACCAGCGCCTCGCCTTTTACGTCCAGCAGCGAACGGTTCATCTTCCCCTGCTCGTCCTCGAAGATCCGCAGGTTGCTCGCCTTTTCCGCCATCGCCGCCGCGACGGCCGAGGTGTCTTCCTTGCCCACTCCCAGCAGGATCATCAGCCCCGCGCCAATTTCTCCGGTGACGCGGCCTTCCACCGTCGCCTTCGCCCGGCTCACCCTTTGCACCACCATGCGCATGTTTCTCTCGTAGGGGTGCAGCACTGCTGCATCCCAGTTGGCTAGGTCCCTAGCGCAATCCCGTCTCTCTTACTTCTTCGCCGGCTTCCTCGGCAGCAACTCCGGCAATTGCGCCACGTTGTAACCAAACACCGCCAGCACCTCCGCGCCTTGCGTCAATTCATCCCATTTAACGCGGTCCAGCGTATCCGCCTGCGAGTGGTGCGTCTTGTCGTAGTCCGCCGGGTCCTGCACGCACCAGAAGCCCGGCACGCCCGCCTCATCAAACGGTACGTGGTCCGATCCTCCCTCGCTGCGCAGCGTGGGTTCCATGATTCCCGCGGTCTCCGCCAGGGGATACATCACCCGGTCAATCGTCTCCCGCACGTTGTAATTCCCCATCAATCCGATCGTGAGCACCTTTCCGGTGCCCGTGTCGTGTACTAACACCGCGGAAATCTTTGGGAGTTCATCCTTGTGCGCTGCCACATACGCCCGCGAGCCGTTCAAGCCCTGCTCCTCGCCGGTGAACAGCACAAACCGGATGGTGCGCTTCGGCTTCACGCCCAGTTTCTGCAAGGCCCGCGCCGCTTCCAGCACCGCCGTTGATCCTGTGCCATTGTCCGTCGCTCCGGTTCCCAGATCCCACGAGTCCAGATGCGCGCCGAGGATCACCACCTCGTCCGGCTTCTCCGTTCCGCGAATCTCCGCCACGGTGTTGTACACCTCGACGGGTTTTCCGCCGAGCGCGCCTTGGATGTTCACCTCCATCTGCACGGGGCCGGCCGCTTGCAACTGCCAGAGCAGCAAGTAGTCCTCGCGCGCCAGAAAGGCCGCCGGCAGCACTGCCGCCTGATATTCCCGGCTGAGCGTGGTCATGTTCAGCAGGCCGTACATCTTGTCCGAACCAATCAGCAGCGCCGCAGCTTTCTCATCCTGGAGCATCTTTGTGGCCGCCCTTCTCGTTGCCGCATACGCCCGGAAATCGAAGGGCTTGTCCTCCTTCGGATGCATCAACGGCAGAGTCCCTTCTCCCCACGGCGTCAGAATTGGGTCAATAGGCGGCTCCATTTCGCGCGGTTTTCCAAAGAGCACGATCTTTCCGCCCAGCTTCCCCTTGTACTTCTCCAGATCCTCCGGTTTTTCCGCGTCGATTGCGGCCAATTCTCCCTTCACCGTGCCATTCGTGCTCGGCGACCATCCCACCGTCGCTAGCGTCAATTCGTGCCGTGCCGGCGAAGTCACACGCCCACTCGCAGGCCCCCGGGTCCATGAATTCGCGATGCTCCACGATTCCAGGTGCGCATTTTCCAATCCCAGCGCTCGGAACTGTTCTTCCGTCCAGTGATTTGCCCGGTCCACTTGCGGCGATCCCGTGAGTCTCGGCCCGATCTGCGACGTAAGGAACGTCAAGTCGGACTTGAGTTGCTCCTTGTCCGCTTTCACCTGTTCCACGATCTTTTTGTCCATCTCCGCGGTCGGATCGGCCTTCGCTGTTTCTTCCTTAGGAGTATCCGTCTTCGCCGCTTCTGCCGGTGGCAAGGGCCTCCGCGGCATCATTCCCGGCAACTCCGCGGTGTTGTAAGCCCACGCGGCCAGCACCTGCGCTCCCTGGATCAAGCCGTCCTTCCACGCTTTGTCGAACGTGTCCGACTGGCTGTGATGCGTCTGTGGATATTCCGCAAGGTCCTGAACGCACCAGAAACCCGGCACTCCCGCCTCGTCAAACGACAAGCTATCCATGCCGTATTCCCGCGCCATGGTTGTTTCCAGCAGCTTCAAATCGTGAAGTGGCGCAATCACCTGATCCACGGTTTCCCGCGCTTGATAGTCATCATGCAGTCCCAGCGCCAGCACCCGCTCCGTTCCGCTGTCATGAATGAGCGCCGCGGATATTTTGTCCAGTTCGTTCTTGTGCGCCTTCACGTATTCCTTCGACCCAATCAGGCCTTCCTCTTCGCCCGTGAACAACACAAACCGGATTGTGCGCTTCGGTTTCACACTAAGTTTCGCCAGCGCGCGCGCCGCTTCCAGCACCACCATCGTTCCCGTTCCGTCGTCCGTCGTCCCCGTTGCCAGATCCCAGGAATCCAGGTGCGCGCCGAGGATCACCACTTCGTCCGGCTTCTCCGTTCCTTTCAGGTCCGCAACCGTGTTGTAAACTTCCACGGGTCTCTTGCTCACCGTGTTCTGGATTTCCAGTTCTACTTCCACCGGACCCTTCTTCAGCATCCGGAAAATCATCCGGTATCCTTCCCCGGTCACAAACGCCGAAGGTAGCGGCCCCATTTCAAATGGCACGGTGGTCCCGCTCGTCATGGTGAGCAGTCCGTGCGGCTTCCCGGAATCTCGCAGCACCGCCACGGCTCCTTCTTCCACCAGGAACTTCATCTGCGCGCGGATGTTGGCAAGGTATTTTTCATACGGGTCGGCCGCCGCTGGCTGGCCCACCGGTGCCGGCGGTTCTTCCATCGGGTGATAGACTTCCGCGTTCCGGTCGATCGGCTTCGGCGGCGAAAGCGGTCGCGGCTCCTGCATGATCACAATCGCTCCCCTGAGCTTTCCCTTGAATTTCGCGAAATCCTCCGGCTTCTTCGCATCGAAATACACCACCGGGCCGTGCACCGTGCCTTTCGTGTTCGGCGCCCACGCCGCGGAGGCAATCGTCAGCGGATGTTCCGTCGGCGCCACGATCCGCGCTCTCGCGGTCCCGCGCACCCAGGCGTGAGCAATCGAGTACCCCTCCAGGTGGACGTTCGTCAGCCCGTACTTCTGGAACATCTCCACGGTCCAATCGTTCGCCTGCTTCAGTTGCGGCGTGCCCGTCAATCTTGCTCCGATGCGGTCAGACAGGTACTCCAGGTTGTCCATCACTTCGCTGTGGTCCCGGATTTCGCTCAGGATTTGCTGGTCCGTCGCCGCCAAAGGACTCGCGTCGTCCCCCGCCGCCCGCGCCGTCCACACCCGCATCCCGGCCAGCACCAGTAGCAGTCCCACCACAACCATCGTCTTCCGGTTCATCCTCATCCCTGCCCCCCTAAACCTTTCATTCGCGAATCTCTTACCAACACCCGGCTCTCATCTCTTCTTCAGACGCCCTTGCCCCTGCTTTCGTGTTTCTCTCCCATGGCCTTTCCCTCCCCGTGGCGCCTTCTGGCACTGCGGACAAAAATAGCTGCTGCGCCCCGCCACGATCACGCGTTTGATCCGCGTCTTGCAGCGAAAGCAAGGTTTCCCCTCTCTTCCATACGCCCGATGATGCCGCTGATATTCTCCCGGCTGGCCTTCCGCGTCAAGAAAGTCCGCGATCGAGGATCCCCGCATCGCAATCGCCCGCTCCAGGATGCCTTGCAGTGCGCGATACAGCTCTTTCACCTGCTCCTTCCGCAACCGCGCTCCCAGCCGTTTCGGATGGATCCTCGCTTTCCACAAGCTCTCATCGGCGTAAATGTTTCCCACGCCGCGCAAAACCCGTTGATCCAGCAGCAGGGCCTTGATTCTCGCTTGCTTTCCACGGATTCTCGCGGTGAACTCCTCCAGCCCCGCTTCCAGCGGATCAGCGCCGAATCGCTGTAACTCTTCCTTTAGCGATTCCCCCGCAAGATACGCCATCCTTCCAAATCTCCGCGGGTCGGTGTACCGCAATTCGCGCCCATCGTCCAGCAACGCCACCACGTGCGTGTGCTTCGCGTGCGGCTCGCCCGCGGGCTGCGGCCTCAGCATACCGGTCATACCCAGATGGACCAGCAGCGCCGACTCGCGCTCCGTTTCCCGTGCATCTTCCTTCTGCGTCAGCCGGAGCAGCAGGAATTTGCCGTAACGCACGACGCTGCCAATCGCGCGTCCCGGCAATTCCTTTTCGATCTCCTCCGGATTATCAATGAAATCGGTTTTCCCCAAGGTGATGCTCAAGATTCGCCGGCCCGCGATTTGCCGCTGCAAGCCCCGCGCGACGGTTTCGACTTCAGGAAGTTCCGGCATGGTCCTCCCAATCGTCTAACCTATCACGCCGCGCCAACAAACCGTCTTTCGCCGCTCTCCACTCACTCGTGATACATTTTGTAGTTTGGAGGTCCCTGTGCTCATGTCCCGCTTCCGTTTTCTCCTGCTGCTGGCCATCGCTCTAGCCCTTGGCTCTCCCACTCTGGCCCGCAAACCCGAAACCGGCTTCCTGGACCGTACGCTCACCATTCGCGGCGTCACCTATAAGTATCAGGTCTTTGTGCCGGACAACTGGTCCTCCAACCAGAAATGGCCCATTATCCTCTTCCTCCACGGCTACGGCGAGCGCGGTGCCGACGGCCTCATCCAAACCGAGGTCGGTATCGGCTCGGCCATCCGCCGCGACCGCTCCCGCTTTCCCGCTCTCGTAGTCATCCCCCAGTGTGCCCCCCATGGTTGGTGGACCGCCGCTCCCATGGAGGAATTGGCTCTAGCTGCTCTCGACGCCGCCACCAAGGAATTCCATGGCGATTCCCAGCGCACCTATCTCACCGGCCTCTCCATGGGCGGCTTTGGCACTTGGGATATCGCTTCTCGCTTTCCCCATAAGTTTGCTGCCATCGTTCCCATTTGTGGCGGCATCGTCTTCCCCGCTGGCCTACCTGAGGATCTTCCCGAAATCACCAAGCATTCCTACCCCGACGTTCCCGCAAGCTACGCCGAAGTGGCCGCCAAGATCGGCAAGACTCCCGTTTGGATTTTCCATGGTGGCAGCGACAATGACGTCCCCGTCGAATACTCCCGCAAGATGTTTGCCGCCCTCAAGGCTGACGGCGCCGATGTTCGCTACACCGAATATCCCGGTGTCGACCATAACTCCTGGGACAAAGCCTACGCCGAGCCCGAGCTCATGATCTGGCTGCTTTCCAAATCTCTCTAGCGCAGCCCGAAGAATAGCCTTTCTTCTAAAATTCCGTACACCTGATCCTTTGCGTAGAGACGCACTCGGGCTCTGAATGTTTTTCTGTTTTTGTGGAACAGGTCACTTTTCGTTGGGCTTCGCCGCTGCGACGCTTTACAGCAGCGGCACTCCCGGCATGGCCACGATTCCCGCCATCCGCAACAACTCCTGGTATTCTTCGTCACTGATCGCCGAGATGAGCAGCCGCACGTTCTTCAGCAGCTTCATCTTCCTCACCGCGTGGTTCGCTCGCATTTCCGCCAGCGTCACCGGCCGCGGCAACTTCTCGTATGCGCGCAAGTCCGCCACCAGGTTTTTCCCCTTGGGATCGTGCGGGTCGGGATAGGGATCGCGCGTGATCTCCGCGATCGAATACAAGGAGCGCTCCGGCGTGGAGTGATAGCACAGCACGCGGTCCCCCCTCCTCACTTGTTTCAGGGCACGTATCGCATCGGGCTTTGATTCCGCCCCTTGCCACATCTCTTTCCCTTTAACGAATAACGTGTCCCAGTGATAGTGATGCGGGTCTGCGCTGAAGATCCAGTAATGTCGAGTCTGCGAAGTAACGGTTACCATCGGCACCAGATTCGGCTGAAATATACACGTGTGCAAGGCGAAAACCAAACAAAATATGAGGGATAGAGGGATTTTCCACACCCAAACCGTCAATGGGCCGGAATTTCGGCCCTAAGAACCAAGCTAACTGTTTTATTTTCTATGATTTAAGAGCCGGGTGGGACACTCGGATGGCCCTCCTTCTTCCCCAGCACACCTTCGTCCCTGCTACACCTCAACAAAGATGTCTTCCCCGTGCACTTCCGTCCGGTAGCAGTCCACTCCAATCGCCGGATTCTGCGCCGCTTTTCCGCTGGTCACATCAAACTGCCACCCGTGCCACGGGCAGGTCAACTCCTTGCCCTCCAGCACTCCTTGTCCCAGCGGCCCGCCACGGTGCAGGCATGTATTATTGATCGCATAAATCGTTCCGCCGACATTCGCCAGCGCAATCGCTTTCCCTTCGACATGGAACTCCCGCACCGTCCCCGCCGGTAACTCCGCCACCTTCGCCGTCCTCACGAATCCCATCTCCGAGCCGTCCTTCTTCAGTCCTTCGTATCTTCTTTGGCCGCACTCCCAACCGACCCACCAAATCCTTAGTTCTTGCTTCCTGATCGCTGATTACTGATCGCTGATAACCTCTTCCCGCTCACTGCTCGCCTGGCTCCGCGACCTGCGCCACCATCACGCTCTTCTTGAAATCCCCCACCATCTCCGGGCGCAGCCGCACTTCCGTCGGCCGCTTCGCCAGAGTCATATCATCGATTTTGTCTTGCAGCTTCAACAGCGCGTAAAACAGCGCTTCCGGCCGTGGCGGGCATCCCACCACGTACACATCCACCGGCACAATCCGGTCCACTCCCTGCAACACCGAATACGCGTTGAACGGCCCGCCCACGCTCGAGCACGCGCCCATCGAGATGCACCACTTCGGATCCGGCATCTGTTGCCACACCCGCTGGATTACCTGCGCCATCTTCAGCGTCACCGTTCCCGACACGATCATCAGGTCCGCCTGCCGCGGCGACGGCCGGAACACCTCCGCCCCGAAGCGCGCCATGTCAAACCGCGACGTCGTGGCCGCAATCATCTCAATGGCGCAGCACGCCAGCCCAAACGTCAGCGGCCACAGCGAACTTTTCCTTGCCCAATTAAAGACGTAGTCCACCGATGTGATCAGGACGTTCTTCTCAAACCTTTGGTCTAGGACACCCACGGGCCTCTCCGTTCTCTTTCCCCTACCGCGGAGTATATCTCCCCGCTTCTTTCCCCGTCAAAAAGTCTCTCTTTCTGGCTCCTTTCGCGCCGCCTCGCAATCTGGATTGCTATTCCCTCGCTCGTTTGTTACATTCCCCGCAAATCCGCCGATTGATCGCGGATTGATAAGGATGGTTTTATGACTTGGCTAACGTCGTCTTCCGCCGCTTCCGGCAGACTCGATCTCGCCCTGCTCATCTTCCGCATCGCCGGCGCACTCGTCTTTCTCTACCACGGCAGCGCCATTCTCTTTGGCGCCTTTGGGGGCCCCGGCATTCATGGCTTTGCGGGCTTCATGCACTCCCCGGTAATCGTCAGCTTCCTGGTAGGTCTTGCGCAGTTTGCGGGAGGACTCGCTTTACTCACGGGCGCCTTTGTCCGCGTCGGCGCTCTCTGCATCATGATCGTGATGGCCGGTGCGATCTTCCTGGTCCATCTTCCCCACGGCTTCAACCTCGCGAACAATGGTATGGAGTACGCTCTTACGCAATTCCTGCTCGCCCTTGGCCTTTTCCTCGCCGGCGGGGGTTCCTACTCTCTGGCTGGGATTCTTCCGCCTGCCCTCCGCAAACTTTAGGGCCGCGTTCCGTAGAAAATCGTGAAAACTTAGCGGCTCGCAAAACATTGCAGGCGTGGGCTCCGACTCTCCTACCGCTAGCGGTGCCCCATTCGAGTGATTCCTGTCACATCTTCCCCGCTCGCCCTTCACTACCATTCCCGCAGGATCTCCGGCGCCGGTTGGCCTCTCTTTTCATTCTCTTTTCTCTCATTTGCCGGCTTCTGGATCCGTTCCAGCAGCATCGGGCGCCGTTCTGCGAGGCGTACTTCGCCTCGGCGCGCTTCACCTGAGGTTCCAGTCATGGCCAAACGCAGCGCCCTCACGCGACGCCGCTTCTTGCAAGTCGCAGCCACCGCCGCTGCTTCTTCCGCGCTGATCTCCTGCGGCCGCCACGCCGGTCCGTGGCGGTTCTTTACCCCTGGAGAGGCGCGCACCATCGAAGCCCTTTGCGAACAGATCATTCCCGCCGATCAGGATCCCGGAGCCACTTGGGCTGGCACGATCTACTACATTGATTCCCAACTCGTAGGCCACTTCCGCAAGCTGCAATCCACCTACCGCAGCGGTAGCGCGGCATGCGATGCTGTATGCCGCGCCGCACATGGCCAACCGTTCGCCGAGCTGCCGTTCGACCAGCAGACTGCCTTTTTGCAGCGCCTCCCCAATACCCTCCAGCCCTTCTTCGACATGGTCATCACCCACACCATGCAAGGCTTCTACGGCGACGCCCGCCACGACGGGAATCGCGATGCCGTCAGTTGGCGCATGCTCGGCATTCCCGTGATTCCCATCCGCGGCCGCGACCACTACGAATTTCCCGGGAAAGGCTGACGCCGTCCCATGTCCTTGCCACGCGTGAACGCCGTCGTGATCGGAGCTGGAGCCGGGGGCGGCGTTGTCGCCAAGGAACTCTGCGAAGCGGGCCTTCGTGTCGCACTTCTTGAGCGCGGCCGCTGGTACACCGCCAACGATTGCCGCAAGGATGATCTCCGCAACCAGCGCACTTCCGTCCTGGGCAACAATTCAGGCCCCGACGAAGAGCGCAATCCCCGCGTCTTTGTGGACCGCGACGCCAACCGTCACATCGTTCTCCCCAGTGAAGGCGGCTATAGCAACAACGCCGCTTGCGTCGGCGGCGGCACGCTCACTTACGGGGCCATGGCCTGGCGCTACCAGCCGAAAGATTTCCGTATGCGCTCCACCTACGGCACGCCAGAAGGCAGCACCCTCGACGATTGGCCCATCAGCTACGAAGATCTCGCACCGTTCTACGAAAAAGCCGAATACGAAATCGGCGTTTCCGGCGATGTCAGCAACGATCCCTTCAAGGGTCCGCGCGCCAAGCCTCTTCCCATGCCGCCTCTTCCTCCCACCCGCGAGTACGAAATCCTCCGGCCCGCCGCGCAGCGCCTCGGCCTCCATCCCTTCGACCTGCCCATGCTCCGCAACAGCGTTCCTTACAACGGCCGCCCTCCCTGCATGCGTTGCCGCTGGTGCGTCGGTTTCGTCTGTGAAGTGGACGCCAAGTGCGGCACGCACAACACCGTCATTCCGCGTGCCCTCGCCACCGGCCTTTGCGATTTGCGGCTCGGGTGCATGGTCAAGGAAATCCTCACCACCGATCAAGGCAAAATCACCAGCGTCTCCTATTTCGACGCCCACGACCGTCTTCAGGAGCAGCCCGCCGATCTTGTCATCGTCTCTGGCGCCGCTATCGAATCCGCGCGCCTTCTGCTTAATTCCAAGAGCAAACTCTTTCCGAATGGCCTCGGCAACCGCTTCGACTGGGTCGGCCGCAACCTTCAGGGCCACGCCTATTCGGGCGCCACTGGTCTATTCGATTTCGATACCTATGACGACGTCGGCCCCGGCGCCTGCATCGCCATCTGCGATTACAACCACGGCAATCCCGGCCTGCGCGGCGGTGCCATGCTCGCCAACGAATTCATTCGTCTTCCTTACCAAGCCGTGGATATGCCGCCGAATGGCGTCCGTTGGGGCAAAGCCCACAAGGATTTCATGCGCAAAGCCTACCGCCGCACCATCAAGATTATGGGGCCCACGCAGGAAATGCCGGTGTTCGATTCCCGCGTGCAACTCGATCCCACGGTCAAGGATTTTTGGGGTATGCCAGTGGCGCAGCTCTCCGGTTACCAGCACCCGCACACTTTGGAGATTGCCGGCGTCATGGCCGCAAAGGCGGAGGCTTGGCTCAAGGAAGCCGGCGCCATCCAGACCTGGCGCAATCTCCCCGGCAACGGCGTCAGCGGCGGCCAGCATCAGGCCGGCACCTGCCGCATGGGCAATGACCCCAAAACATCCGTCGTCGATTCCTGGTGCCGCGTCCACGATGCCGACAATCTCTACGTGATTGACGGCAGCGTCCACGTCACCAATGGCGGCTTCAATCCCGCCCTCACCATTCTTGCCAATGCCTATCGCGCCTCCGCCCGCCTTGTGCAATTCTGGAAAGGAAAAGTCTAGCCATGGCTTTTCTCCGCTCCCGCCTGGCTCTTCTGGCGCTCGCCATCGGCATTCTGATTGTTCTCGGCCTTCCCGCCGCCAGCCTGTACTACGAATATTCCGCCGGAGAATCCTGTGCCCGCTGCCACGAAATCCGCTCGGAACACTCTTCCTGGCAAACCTCCACTCACCGCGCCGTCGCTTGCGGCGCGTGCCACGGCGAAATTCTCACCTTCGATCCTGGCTTCCACCTGGGGAACGCCCGCCGCCTTGTCCAGCACATTCGCGGCGCTTACCGCGATCCCATCCGCCTCCGCACTCTGGACGTCAACGCCATGGTCGGCCGCTGTCAGAAATGCCATCAACAGGAAGCGGCGCAATGGCAGAACGGCCCGCACGGCATCACCTACGAGAGCGTTTTCCTCGATCAAAAGCACAACCGCAGCCGCCTTTTGATGGACGATTGTCTCCGCTGCCATGGCATGTTCTTTGAAGGTGGCATCCGCAATCTCGTCGCGCCGTTAAATACCGAAGGTCCTTGGAAGCTCTTGCCGGCTTCCGTCGTTCAGCAGCCCGTCATCCCTTGTCTCACTTGCCACGCCATCCACCGCAGCGGCGACCCGCTCCACAAGGATAACGACAACGATTCCAGCGCCAAGTCAGCCGGCCGCGAAGAACTCTATCGTCCTTCCCTCGGCTTCTTCGATCGCCGCGAACGCGCCAATTTCTCGGTCGCTTTTTTGCCTCTGCCCGTGATGTTCGATTCCGGCAGGCCTGTGAAGATCAGCCCCGATCCCCGCCAGTCCCTTTGCTACCAGTGCCACGGGCCCCTCGCCAGCATGGAAGTCCATTCCGGCGACGACCGCACGCCCGTCGGCGTCCATGAAGGTCTCAGTTGTTTAGCGTGTCACCAGAAACATGGCCAGCACACTCGCGCGTCCTGCTCCACCTGTCATCCGCGCCTCTCCAATTGCGGCCTCGATGTCGAGAAAATGGACACCACCTTCGCCTCTACCAAGAGCCCTCACAACATTCATTTCGTCAAATGCCTCGACTGCCATCCCAAGGGCATTCCCAAGAAACGCTCCGCCTCCGCCCGCTCCTCTTCCTATCGCTAGCCGCCCGCTGAAGACTCCGAGCAAATGTCATTCGGAGACCCGTTCGCTCTATGAACGGGGCGGGGAACTTTTCTCCATCACGCGCATTTTACGCGATGAATCTGCTTTTTCCTGATCGGCTAGGTTTTCTTGGCGGACGGGTCTTCAAATTGTCTGGCAAGGATCGGCCAGTACCCTGTCGAACGCAGCCGCTGCAAGATCTCCACGAAATAGGCGTCCGGACCGATGAGCACGCGCGGGCGGCTTCGCTCCACGGCGCGCAGGATCTTGGCCGCCGCCACCTCCGGATCAGTGCGCGTGATGCGATGAAAGCGGTTCAGGCTCTGTTGACGCAGCCCTTCGCCCGCGTTCTGCCCGAGCCGCGCCTGACTGGCGATGGCTGTGCGAATGAAGCCCGGATGCACAGTCGTAACGCAAATGTTCGTGCCGGCCAGTTCGTGCTGCAGCGATTCCGTAAATCCCCGCACCGCGAACTTGCTTGCGCAGTACGCGCTCTGCCCAATCGCGCCCACAAATCCCAGCAGGCTTGACGTATTCACAATGTGTGCCCCCTTCTTCTTCTTCAGCAGCGGCAGAAAAAAGTGCACGCCGTGAATCACGCCCCAGAAATTCGCGTCCATCAGCCAGCGGAAGTCCTCCAGCGAAAGCTCCTCGAAATTTCCCAGCAGCGCCACGCCTGCATTGTTGAACACCACAGTCGCCCGCCCGTGTTGAGCCGCCACTTCTTCCGCGAAAGCCTTCACGCTCGCCGCGTCTCCCACGTCCACGCGGTGCTGCGTCACCTTTCCGCGCGTTGTTCCCAGCAGCTCGACCGTCTCCGCCAGCCCCTTTTCGTTCACATCCGATAGCGCCAGCGACGCTCCCATGGCCGCCAGTTGTTGCGCCCGGCAGCGTCCCATTCCCGACCCAGCGCCTGTGATCACGGCCACGCTTTCGCTCAAAAATGACGTCAGCGCACCTGCATCTTTGAATTCACTGCGAATTTTCCAGAAGAGTCTTTCATCGAAGGAGAGGCCCCACAACGCTCTCGTACCACACTTCGCGCGCGCCCAGCCAGCGCCCGCATCACACGCGCTCTGCCGCATCCGCCTTTGCTCTTTGCGTTATCCCGCTCCCGCTCCCGCTCCGCGGGGAAGTCTTGCTTTTCTTGGAGGTGCGAGGTGAGGAAAGCTTCTCAGCCAACTTTTACGTCACTCGGAATCGCCACCCGCACTTGATTCCGCCCGGCGCGTTTTGCTTCGTACAGCATCTGGTCCGCCTGGCGCACCAGCGCCGAAAAATCCTGCACATCCTTGCCCTGAAATCCCGCTACGCCAAAACTCGCCGTCACGCCCACGCTCTGCCCCGCCAGCGGAAACGACAGCGCCGCAAACTGTTCCCGGAAGCGGTTCACCGTCGCTTCCACGTGTTCCGTATCCACGTGCGTGACCACCAGCAGAAACTCGTCGCCGCCCAGCCGCCCGCAAATGTCCGAAGCCCGCGTGTTCTTCTTCAATCCTTCCGCAAACGTTTTCAGCACCGCGTCGCCGGCGTCGTGGCCGAACGTGTCGTTGATGCTCTTGAAGCAGTCAATGTCTCCCAGCACCACCCACAGCGAGTAGCCGTGCCGCGCCGCCCCGCGCAACTGCTTCGACGCCCAGTCCTCGATCGCCCGCCGGTTCGGCAAACCCGTCAGGGGATCCGTGCGCGCCGCTTCTTCCAGTTTCCGGTTCTTCGCCGCCAGCTCGCGGTTCAGGTCCACGATGCGTCTTCCCACGCCGATCCGCGCCAGCATTTCCCCGGGATCGAACGGCTTCGTCAGGTAATCGTCCGCGCCCGCCTGCAGCCCTTTCACTACGTTGCCCTTTTCCGTGTTGCCGGTCATCAGGATCAGGTAAGTGTATGGCTGCGTCTTATCCGCCCGTATGCGCTGGCACAATTCCGGCCCTGAAATATCGGGCATCATCCAGTCCGTAATCACGATGCACGGCGCGTGCTCCTCGAACATGCGCAGCGCTTCGTGGCCGTTCCGCGCAAACAGCAGCGCATACGGCTCCGTGCACAGCACCTGCTCGACGAGTTTCCGGTACACCGGCGAATCGTCAACCACCAGCACTTCGTATTTTGAGGCAGAGGCGTCCATGCATTTTTCGCCGCGCGGAACTCCGTCCGGGCGCAAGTTCACCTGATTACTCTGGAGCGTGCTTCCTTCCAATTTAGCAGGGGGTTTTCGACTAGCGGGTGATGGCCTACGCGTTTTGCGCCAAAGAAGCAATAACGAATTCGATTTTTTCGGGGGAAAACGAAAAGAGGTTACGTTTTCCTTCCGTAAACCAGCAGCGCCCCTTCGGCCTTGAAGGCCTTCAGTTGCGCGGCGTCCCGAAACCAGCGGCCGGTATACGTTTCGGGTGACGGAGAAGGATCGGCAACGAGTTCATGCTCGACCTCCGCAAAACCCGCCTCGCCAAACAGCCCGCTCCACTCCTCCGCCGAAAGCAGCTTCGTCGCCACCGCCAGCAATGCGCCCCACTGGTGGCAATGCGGGTTATCGCGGTAGTAGTTGATCAGAATCCACGCCATGCCCCCCGGCCGCAGCACGCGGAACATCTCCTTCACGCCCTTGCCAGGCTCGGGCCAGTAATACGCGGACTCCACCGAAATCGCGTGCGTGAAAAAATTGGGCTCCCAGGGAATCTCGCCCACTTCGCCGCTCACGTACAGCACGTGCTCGTGCTCCACGCTGCCCCGCCGCGCCACGCGGATCATCTCATCGGAAATATCGATTCCCACGACGCGCCCCTCCGGCACCATCCGCGCGATCCGCCGCGAGAGCCAGCCCGCGCCGCAACCCACGTCGAGCACGTTGTCCGCCGGCTCCAGCCGCATCTTCTCGAGCACCGGCAGCGTGATCGGCAGGTGGTCTTCTTCCATCCCCTCGCCGCGCCCCGCCTCCGCCCAGCGGTTGAACTCCTCGCGCAAATTTTCCTTGTTCGTGGCTGTCATCGTATCCCTGTGGAGAGCGGAAGAATTTCTTGCTCTTCGTTCTGATGTTAGAGGCAAGGCGCAAGTGGAGCAAGCCGAGGCGCTGCAGAAAACGGCATTTCTGCCGGTGGAGGGAGTGGAAATTGTCGGCGCGCCGATAATTGCACTTGACTGCCTAGTTAACATGTACCCCCCTGTTTTTGCGTAAGTAGGGGAAACAAAAGGGTTACAGGAAAATTTCGTGGATGTGGGGGAAGCAAAGGACTTAGGGGGCGCAAGAGCGAAGGTGGGGCGAAAAACGAGGGTGTGGGGCGTTCCGAAATGGCACAGGAGCAGCGTCCACGTTGTTTGTGTCCCGGATGATGTTGCGGGACCCTCAGCATAACAGGCGGAGCATAGCACATTATTTACCGTTTGTCTACTATTATTTAGTGGGTACTAGGTTCGAAACTGGTACGAGGAGGGGAAGAACGAGAACCCCAAGACCCACCCTCACAAGGCGAGGATGGGGCACCCAAGTTCACCTAAACGGTTGGGCCTGGGCCACTCACTTGAGGTTGGTAGAGGTACTTTTGGAAGCCGGCGAACACGTGGCCAATTTCTTCCGGCCTGCCCAGATCCGTCAGAGCATAGGCGAGGGAGTCGTGATATTTCAGGAGGAGCAGAGGAGTCAGCTTTTCACGGTCCAGTTCCTGCACGCCTTCCTTGACGTAGTGGGCCAGTA
Organism: Acidobacteriota bacterium; assembly: GCA_003154775.1. GTDB lineage: Bacteria > Acidobacteriota > Terriglobia > Acidiferrales > UBA7541 > Acidiferrum. Next base: position 21,422 of record PMES01000043.1, read on the forward strand.
CGAAGTCGAGGAAGGTTTGCTGCTTGTCGGTGAACTGGGCGCGGATTCTTACTTTTGCGCGGGTCGCTCTTTCCTCGCGGGTCAGCGTGGGCAAAGCGTAGGCGACATAGGCGAGCACGTCGAACAGATCGCTTTTCTCGGCGTTGATGATGCGCTGCATTTCGGCCATTCGGTCGGTGCCGAAACCTTTCTCGGCCAGCCCTCGCAGCAATTTGGACCGCGTGTCGGGCGCGCTCCAGAGCGAGCGCAGTTCGGCTTCGTTTTTGAAAAATTCCGGGAGCCTGCCGAAGAGCATTTCCATAAATTGTTGCGCGGACATGGGCGTGCCATCGGGATGCCAAAAGCTGGTGACCATCATGTGCTGGATGGCGCGGGCCTTGCCGTCGGCGAGCTTCACTTTGATTTTTTGCGGGCGCGCGGCAGGATCGGGTGTCGCTCTCGGCTCGCGTGGCGGACCTGGCGCTTTCGGTTCGGCTTTGGGTTCCGGTTCCAACGGCTCGCCGTCCCATTCGGGATCGTTGAAATGGTGGTGGGCCTTCACGAAATCGTAGATGGTGAAGTAGTCCTTGCCGTCATAGAGGCGTGTGCCGCGGCCAATAATCTGCTTGAACTCGATCATGGAGTTGATGGAGCGCATGAGGACGATATTGCGGATATTGCGCGCATCCACGCCGGTGGAAAGTTTTTGCGAGGTGGTGAGGATGGTGGGGATGCTGCGTTCGTTGTCCTGAAAGTCGCGGAGGTGTTGGTCGCCGAGTGCGCCGTCGTTGGCGGTGACGCGCTGGCAGTAATTGGGGTCCTTGCTGGTTTTCATCTGGTTGATGAGGTCGCGGACGGCCAGAGCGTGGTCCTGCGTGGCGCAGAAGACCAGGGTCTTTTCGTTCTGGTTGATCTGCTCCATGAAGATTTTCACGCGGTGGGCTTCGCGTTCCTTGATTTCGATGATCTTATTGAAATCGGGCTCAATGTAAAGTTTCCCGGTCTCGATCTCGCCTTCGATCAGCTTGTCGTCCGGCGTGTACACATAATCATCCAGCGTCGTGGAAATCTGCTTCACCTTGAAGGGCGTGAGGAAGCCGTCGTTAATTCCGTCTTTCAACGAGTAGATGTACACGGGGTCGCCGAAATAAGCGTAGGTGTCCACGTTGTCCTTGCGCTTGGGCGTGGCGGTCAGGCCAAGCTGCACGGCGGGCGCGAAGTAGTCCAGAATGCCGCGCCAAGTGCTTTCATCGTTGGCGCCGCCGCGATGGCATTCGTCAATGACGATGAAGTCGAAGAAGCCCGGGGGATAATCGCCGAAATACGGCGAGGGTTTTCCATCCTTGGGCGGGCCGCTCAAAAATGTCTGGAAAATCGTGAAAAACAGGCTGGCGTTTTTCGGAACCTTGCCCTTCTTGTGAATCTCCTCGGGCTTTATGCGCGCCATCGCGTCGTCGGGAAAAGCGGAAAAGGCGATGAACGCCTGGTCCGCAAGGATATTGCGGTCGGCAAGGAAGAGGATGCGGGGACGGCGCGAGGGTTCGCGGCTGAGGTTCCAGCGGCTATGAAAGAGTTTCCAGGCAATCTGAAAGGCGATGAAGGTTTTGCCGGTGCCGGTGGCGAGGGTTAGGAGGATGCGTGATTTATCGGCGGCGATGGCTTCCATCACGCGTTCAATGGCGAGGTCCTGATAGTAGCGGCCTTGGAAGTAGCCGCCCTTATCTTCAAAGGGGACGGCTGAAAAGCGGTCGCGCCAGGCGTTGGCTTCGGCGAAGGTGAGATCCCAGAGTTCCTCGGGCGTCGGATACTGCTCCACGACGCCTTCCTTGCCCTCCTGCATGTCAATGCCGTAAAGCTCTCGACCGTTGGTCGAATAGGTGTAACGAATAGCGAGTTTATCGGCGTAATTCTTCGCCTGAGCGACGCCTTCGGTCAGCGATTCATCCCAGGCCTTGGCTTCGATGACGGCGAGTTTGCGGTTGCGATAGACGAGGACGTAATCGGCGGTCAGGGGCTTGCCGCGCCGCCCAAGCCCTTCGATGCGGCCGAGCGTGATGGGATATTCGCGGAGAATGCGGCTGCCTTCGGCCACACCCCAGCCCGCCGCTGCCAGCGCGGGGTCAATATGTTCGGCTCTGGTTTCCGCTTCGTTCATGGTTTCCCGCCGGGAACGCCATTCTCCTGAATGGCATTCTTGGGGTTCTCGGGTTCTTTCACAACGCCAATCGGGAGATTGGCGTTCCCAGGATAAGCACTGCTCCAACGCCAATTCTCTGGCGTGGCGACCAACCCCGCCTTCACCGGATTGAGATGAATGTACTCCATGACTTGCACCAAGTGTGTTTGGTCGCGGATATAGCGGTCCCAATACTCGCGGTGCCAGATGGGATCGCCCAGCTCCTCGCCGCCCTTCTGCCGGTCATCGCAAATCTTGCGGGCCGTGAACTTTTTCCACGAAGCCACGATCTTCGCCACCGTCCATCCATTGATTGGCTGAAAAAGGACATGCACGCGGTTTGGCATGACCACCCATGCCAGCAGCCGGTAACGCTGTGAATCAAAAGCCAGCAACGATCCCTGCACCATGTCCGCGATGCCTGGCTGGCGCAGAACGCATGAGCCGTGACCCGCGTCGATCCACGCGTCTACCCGCTTGCGGCGTTCGCCATCCTGTTTCTCGGTGGGGAGAAATTTCAGTTCGGATTCCAATTGCTGCAGCACGGTTTGCGGGAGACTGTCCGCCAGATGAAAGGTCACATACTGGGTCGCCTCGGAGCTTTCAAAGTGCGGCAGGTAGCCGCGGCTGCGCCACGCCGACCCGGGAAAGGCGGCAACGCCAATCTCACTTACTGAGCTGGGGACGGCATTCTGCTGAATGGCGTTCTTGGCGTTCTTCAAAGCGCCAATCGGGAGATTGGCGTTCCCGGGGTTTTTGTTAGAGTTGGCCACTGAATACCTCATGCAGCGTAGCGAGAAAGATAACTCACACAAAAGATACTATTGGCGGGGAGAAAATACGAGCGTTGGGAGCGGCGGTTCGATGCCCAAGAGGGCGGAGAGATTCCTCGCCCCGACGAAGCGTACGGGGCGCAAAACCCGCGCTTCGCGGGATCGGGATGACGGCAGTGAGAAGAGCGGCCCGCCTCGGAAGGCGGCCCCTACACAAGAAAGAGGGTGCCGAATGGGAGGATGGGCACGATGGATCAGGGGCACGATCCCGACGGGAGTCGGGACAGGTGTATCGTGCCCCTACGGGCGGGAAGGCGGGGGGAGTAAAGCGAGCGATCAGTGGGAGAGGACCGAGCTCGAGGGTGGGCGGGAGCGCTTCATGAGGAACATGAGGGGAATCATGCCCAGGCACACCATCCCGAAAATCCAGTAGACGTCAATGAAGGCCAGCATGGACGCCTGGCGCTGCAATTCGCCATAGAGCATCGCCTGGGCCTGCTGCGCGGCTGTGGCCATGCTGGAGCCGCGCTGGTGCAACATGGCGGCGAGTCCATGAAGCGCCGCGCGATAGCGGGGATCGAGCGGCGTCATGTGGCTGACGAGGATGGTCTGGTGGCGCTGCGTGAGGCGCGCCTGGAGCGTGGTGACCAGGGAAATGCCCACGCTGCCGCCAAGGTTGCGCGCCAGATTGATCAAGCCCGTGGCGCTGTTCATGCGTTCCTTGGGCACAAAGGAAAATGCCATGACGTTGATGGGCACGAACATGAAAGCCATGCCGCCGCGCGAAATCATCCACACAAACACAAACGTCCAGAAGCTGGTGTACAGATTGAGCTTTGCAAGCTGGAACATGCCCACGGACAGAATCGTCAGCCCGATAGCCACCAACCAACGCGGATCGCGCCGGACCAGCAGCCGCCCGACGAGCGGCAGACAGATCAGCGTGATTATGGCGCCGGGAGAAAGCACCAGCCCGCTGAGTTGCGCGGTGTACCCACTGAGCGTTTGCAGCATGACGGGGAGCAGCACGGTGGTGCCGTACAAGACAATGCCGAGCGCGAACATGAAGAACGTGGCTGTGGCGTAGTTGCGGTCGCGGAAGAGATGCAGTTCGATGACAGGATCCTTGTGGCGAAGCTCCCAAACAACCGTGCCGACGAGGCCGATGGCGGAAAGCACGGCGCACCAGACGATGAAGTGGGATTCAAACCAGTCGTCGCGCTGCCCCTTATCGAGCACTACCTGGAGGAAGCCCAGGCCGACGCTGAGAAGTCCCAGGCCGATGTAATCAATCTTGATGCGCAGCCCATTGTTTTTGCCGGAGACATGCGACGGATCGGAGATGAGCGCGGAGGTCAGAAAGATGGAGAGAAGCCCGACCGGAATATTGATAAAGAAGATCCAGCGCCACGAATAGTTGTCGGTGAGCCAGCCGCCCAGCGTTGGTCCGATGATCGGCGCAACGACGACGCCCATGCCATAGATGGCCATGGCCATGCCTTGTTTTTCGCGCGGAAAGCTTTCGACGAGGATAGCTTGGGAAACGGGTTGCAAGCCGCCGCCGCCCGCTCCTTGCAACACGCGGAAGAACACCAGCAAGGGCAGGCTGGGAGCAAGGCCGCAGAGCAGCGAGCTGACGATGAAAATGACCACGCAGCTCATGTAGAAGCGTTTGCGGCCGAAGATGCGTGAGAACCATCCGGTCAGCGGAAGAACGATGGCGTTGGAAACCAGGTAGGAGGTGAGCACCCAGGTGCTTTCGTCAATCCCGGCGGAAAGGCTGCCGGCGATGTGCGGAAGAGCGACGTTGGCGATGCTGGTGTCCAGCACCTCCATGAACGTGGCGAGCATCACCGTGAAGGCGATCCACCACGGATTGATGGTCGGCCGCCAGACATCCGGCGGGGCGAGTTCGGGTTGGGCGAGGCTGTTCATACGCGAGGCCCTGCGCCTCCGGGCGCAGGAGGGCGAAGGTGACCAGTCTCCGCGGAGTGCTGAAGGTCAGCAGGAGCGAGCGTGGAAAAGAACAGATGCTCGCGGAGAGGTCACACAAAGAGTATACGGCAGGGAGGAAGAGCGCGGTGTGGCGTAGGTCACAAACGCAGAGAAGCTATTGAATCGCAAGGAAATGGGCGGAAATGGCGAGAAGGATGGCGGGAGATTCCCGAAACGGGCATTTGCACAGGAATTGTTGTGATTGTGGATAACTAGACAGTGAATTAGCCAAAATGGGCTTGACAGTAGGCGAATATAAAGCGAATATGGACAGGCCCTAAGATTGCTTCCCCACAACGGGAGCGGGCACTTAGGAGACGGCCATGAGCGGAGTAGACGTTAAAGGGAAGCAGTCGCGAGACGGAGACAGGTTTTTCGAGGCGCTGAAACAGTATTGGGGCTACGACGGATTCCGGCCGAGGCAGGAAGAGGTGGTGCGCAGCCTGGCGGCAGGGCGGGATGTGTGTGTGGTGATGCCGACGGGCGGCGGCAAGTCGCTGTGCTACCAATTGCCGGCGGTGCTGGAAGAGAAAAGGACGGCGGTGGTGATATCGCCGCTGATCGCGCTGATGCAGGACCAGGTCGCACAGCTTCGGCAGATGGGCATTCCCGCGGTGTTCCTGAACAGCGCGGTCGTGGAAGCTGACCGCAGCGAAATCAAGCGCAAGGCCATGGCGGGCGAGTACCGGCTGATGTACGTGTCACCGGAACGAGCGGTGATGGAGAGCACGGCCGCCTGGCTGAAGAAGGTACCGGTCTCCTTCTTCGCCATAGACGAGGCGCACTGTATTTCCGAATGGGGACACGACTTTCGGCCGGAGTACCGCCAACTCAGCCAACTGCGAACGCTCTTCCCCGACCGGCCCATCGCCGGGTTCACGGCCAGCGCCACGCAGCAGGTGCGTCACGACATCGTGGAGCAATTGGGGTTGCGCGACCCGCTGAAGTCCGTCTCCAGCTTTCGACGGGAGAATTTGCGGTACGTGGTGCAGCAATGCAAAGGCGGCATGCAGGACGACTGCGTGCTGGAAGCCGTGAAACGGGTGAAGGATGGCAACGTGATCGTGTATACGCCGACGGTGGCACGCGTGGGCGAAATCATCGATTTACTCGAGGAAAGCGGTATCGCTGCCGTGGGCTACCACGGCCAGATGGACGGCGCGGCACGCCGGGAGAATCAGGAAAAGTGGATGAGTGAAGAGGTGCGTGTACTGGTGGGCACGATCGCGTTTGGACTGGGCATTAACAAGCCGAACGTGCGGGCCGTGATGCGGCTGGGATTGCCGGAGAGCATCGAGCAGCTCTATCAGGAGACGGGCCGTGCGGGGCGGGATGGGTTGCCGGCGGATTGCTACCTCTTCTGGGAAAAGAAAGATAATTCGCTGCGGGCTTTCTTCATCAACCAGATTCAAGAACCCGAGGAGAAAGACCGCGCCTGGGCACGCTATCACCAGATGCAGGAATTCGTGGCCGCGGGAAAATGCAGGCAAAAAGCCATCTGCGCACATTTCGGGGAAGCGACGAAGTGGGAGAGTTGCGGGATCTGCGATGTGTGCGCCGGGTTGCCGAACTGGCTGGCGGAGAGAGAACGCACATCGCGACGGGTCACGCATGCCAGCCAAAATCCCGGCAGGGCCCTCGAAGAAGCACGATTTGAGATGAATCCAACCGTGCAGGTGAATGAAGAGTTGCGGGAATTCCTGCGTGAATGGCGCAGGAATGCGGCACGCCAAAAGATGACGGCAGCTTTTGTGGTGATGCACGATGCAACGCTCGATGCGCTTTGCGAGGCGCGGCCCAAGACCCTGACCGAATTGCGGCGGGTTTCGGGCATGGGAGAGAAGAAGTGCGAAATGTACGGGGAAGAGATTCTGGAAGTGTTCCGGCGATTTGGGCGTGGGGAGCGAGCGAGCAAAGAATGGCACGCGCGGCCGTCGACGCCATCGCTGGAAACGCTGGAGCTGCTGGAGAAGGGACATAGCTTTGAGGAGATTGCCCAGATTCGCGGGAGGAAAGTGCGCTCCGTGATTGCGCTGGTTGCCGATTTGATCGAAAGGGGCGAAACGGAGCTCAAAGCGCAGTGGGTTGATGCCGCAAAGTGCGAGCAGATTCGGGAAGCGAGCAAGCGGGCCGGAACGGAATGGTTGAAACCCATCAAAGATGCATTACCGGAAGAGATCAGCTACGAGGAGATTCGGTTGGTCGTCGCGGAGCTGCGATGGAGCAAGAAACGAGGGGAAAAGGCTGCGTAAGTAACGCTTCAAGGCGGAAGGCGTGCGATGGGTTGACAACGAAGGCAGAGAGACTCATCGCGCAAAAATCACGCGATGGGGCAGAGTTGCTCACCCCGACGAAGCGTACGGGGCGCAGAGTCCGCGCTTCGCAGACTCCGTTCGGAATGACGCGGCTGGAAGGATTGCGGAGATGGGGTCGAGCCGTGGTGGACACGTAAGGGGAAGAAGAAAGAACAGGGGCGTTGACGAATTGATTTTGCGGACAAGGGGTCGAGCAGTGCTCGACCCCTACAAAGGCAACGACGGCTGATCCGTGGAGGATGCAATTAGCCACTGTCCGGTGTAATACGGAACGAGGATCAGCAGGGGAGCAAGTCGAAGGGGTGCATAGAAGCGATTTAAGGCGAGCAGGCCGTCGGAAAGGACAAACAACAGGGCTCCGATGGCTGCAAATCGCGCGGCGGACGTGCGCAGAAGAAAAGAGCGCCCCATGGCCTGCGCGGCCATGGACACGAGGAACATGGAATAGACCGCAACCGGGAGCCGGAGCCCCGCCGGGAGCCGCGAAAACAGCAGGAAATAGCAGCAGGCGGCAAACAGGAGAAAGAGGTTAAATACGTTTGTCACCACCATCTTCTGCCCCAGCGGAAATCCCTGCGCCACAATCGCCAGGCAGCCTTTCGGGCTAATATCCACGGTGTACCCATCCGCGCTCAGCGTCTGTCTGTGTTCCTTCCACTCCACCCTCAAGTTTATGCGCGAGTTCAGTCGGATGCCCGCGCGCATGTGCCGCATTTTCGTCGCATAGCTCACGTCGTTTGCCAATCCCACGATCAAGCCTCCCTTGACCAGCCCACCAATTACACAAACGCCGCAAACCTTCCCCGCGAAGCCTCTGCAAGGCACACAAGTCCGGCGTCTTAATCCACGCTAATCCCCCCAATCCCCCTCGTCAATGGAACTTACTTCCTAGTCCGCCTCACCAGTAACCGCCTCTCTCTGCCGCTTTTCTCTTCTCTGCGACCTCTGTGCTCGGCGTTTACCTCGACCCGGTCGGGGTGACCTCCGCGCTACGTCTTTTCTTTTTCCTAACTCCGCTTTCCATTGTCCTCAGCCCGTACCCATCATAAACTCTCCTATTCACCGATGCTCTCGCTTCCCCCACTGCGCCGCGAACTCCCTCCCACGCTTCGCCTCGCCCTCCCACTCGTCCTGGCCGAGCTCGGCTGGATGAGCATGGTCATCGTGGACACCATGATGGTCGGCCGCCTTCCAAATAGCGCCGAGTCCATCGGTGCCGTCAGCATCAGCTCCAGCATCTTCATCGTCTTCGCCTTTTTCGGTGAAGGCCTCCTCATCGGCCTCGACACCCTGGTCTCCCAGGCCTTCGGCGCCGGCCATCGCGAAGACTGTCATCGCTCCCTCATCAACGGCATCTACCTCAGCTTCGCGTTCACGCCCATCCTCACCATTCCCGTTTGGTACCTCCCGCTCTACTTCGGGCGCATGGGTGTTGACCCCAAAGTCGTCGTCCTCGCCGTTCCTTACATGCGCACGCTTGCCGTCGGCATGCTCCCGTTGCTGCTCTATTTCGCCGTCCGCCGCACCCTGCAGGGCATGAACATGGTTCGCCCCATCGCCTTCGCCCTCGTCACCGCCAACCTCATCAACTTCCTCGGCAATTACATCTTTATCTTCGGCAAGTTCGGCTTCCCCGCCTTTGGCGTTACCGGTTCCGGCTGGGCCACGGCAGTCTCCCGCACCTACCTCGCCCTCGTTCTGGTCGGTTATCTCCTCTGGTACGATCATCGCCACCGCACCGACCTTCTGAAAACTCCCGTTGAAATCGATATCCAGCGCATCCGGCGCCTCATTTCCCTCGGCCTGCCCGCGGCATTGCAGCTCACCGCCGAAGTCAGCGTCTTCGCCCTCGTTGCCTCGCTCATCGCGCGCCTCGGAGCCGTTCCTCTCGCCAGCCACCAGATCGCTCTCAACACCGTGGCCTTCACCTACATGGTTCCTTTGGGCATCTCCTCCGCTGCCGCTGTCCGCGTCGGACAAGCCATCGGCCGCCGCGATCCGCTGGGCGCTCGCGATGCTGGTAACACCGCCATCCTTCTCGGCGCCTCCTTCATGTCCTGCATGAGCGTCGCGCTCCTCGTCTTCCCGCGCCTCGTCGCCCGCATCTACACGCACGACCCCACCGTCATCCGCAACGCCGTCATTCTCCTTGCCGCCGGCGCCGCCTTTCAGCTCTTCGACGGCATCCAAACCGTGGCCACCGGCGCCCTGCGCGGCTCCGGCGACACCCGCACGCCCATGCTCTGTCACTTCTCCGCTTACTGGCTGATGGGTTTGCCGCTCGGGGCCTGGCTCTGCTTCCGCCGCCACTGGGGAGCCCTCGGCCTCTGGGTCGGCCTCAGCCTCTCCTTAATCCTGATCGGCATCCTCCTGCTCATCTTCTGGCGCCGCCGCATCCGCCATCTAATCGCCGACTCCCCGTAGGGGCGCAGGACTTGGAGTGAACCCTTGAACTGA
>PMES01000053.1 GCA_003154775.1 Acidobacteriota bacterium
GTCGCGCTTTCCTCTACTCGGAGAAGCTGGTTTCAGCCGCCGGCGCAGATGATCAGGTTAGCGCTGAGGCGCGAAGGGGGCGGGTGCGCTGAGCAAGTTCAGCAGGTTTTGGGCCTGGGTGTTGGTCGGATCCAAACGCAAGGCATTCTGCGCGTCCTCACGGGCTAAAGTTATCTCGCCACGATGATAGCGAACGACCGCGCGGTTGGACCAGGCGAGAGGGTACCCGGGAGAATTCGCGATCGCGTCGTCCAAAAGCTTCATGGCGCTGTCGTTCTCTCCGAGCTTAATGAGTTGCGCTGCCAGGTTCACCGCCCGCGAAGCGTAATCGGGGTTGTCCCGTGGGGTCATGGACAACGCCTTCTCAAAAAAGCGGCGTGCCTCCTGATCATGACCCAACTTGGATTCGACAATCCCGCTAGGCTCCATGGCCTCGGGATAGTCCGGGAAGATGCGGAGGGCGGTTTGCAATTCCGCGCGGGCCGCATTCAACTGGCCGCGATCCAGATACTCGCCTCCAAGAGCAAAGTGTATTTTTGCGCTTCCTGGGACGGCCCGCGCGCCAGCCGAGAAGAGAGTGAAATTGTCCCGCCAATCCTGGTTGCGGACCACGGTACGCGCGGCCAGAGCCGCCACAACAATGGCGAGCACGGCCCACGCCAGGCGGCGCTGGTAATTCTCGAGCCGCAGCCAGAGGAGGGCGGCGAGCAGGCAAAAGCCGGCGGAAGGAAGGTACGCCAACCGTTCACCCATGATCGTTCCCGTCGGGACAAGAAGGTTGGCCGTGGCTGCAAAGCCAGTCAGATAGATTGCTCCCGCCAAGAACCATTCGCCGCGTTTGGTCCACAGAGTCCAGATCCAGAGGGCCAGCACAAGCAAGGCCGCGACCGCCGGGATCGCTAGGTGCCGCCCGCCCACATAGAGAAGAATCGCATTATAGGAATAGTCGCAGGAAAGTGTGGCGGGGTAGACGTGGAGGCCGACATACTTCCATGCGACGCGCAAGGCGTTGAGAATTCTCAAACTGGCGGGAATCTTGGCAAGCGGGTTGTCGAGAAAATTGACTGCTTTTGCTCCAAAGCGGCCTCCCTGGACTTTCCAAAGCAGGGCAAGGTACACCGCAGCCACGCCAGCCATCCAACCATAGCGAGCGAGCGGCTTTAGCTTGCCACATGCATAGTCGCCCGCCAGCGCCAGGGGAACGAAGGCCACGGCCGATTCCTTCGACATCAGTGCCAGCACAAAACAGACCAGAGCGAGTACAGGCAGGTCGCGCAGGTGAAGAAGCCAGGCCGCCAACAGGAATCCCACGGCAAGCAACTCGAAGCGTCCCACGATGGAGGCCACTGCTTCGGTATGAATGGGGTGCACAGCGAAAAGTAAAGCAGCGACCCAGGCAACCGTCGCTCCTTGCTGCACGGATTCGAGCAGTTTCCGTAAGACGGCGTAAAGGAGCAGTGTAACCAGAGCGTGCAACAACAGATTGAGGAGGTGGTAGCCAAACGGGTGCGCACCCCCTGCCGCCAAATTGAGAGCAAAGGTAGCGAAGGTGACCGGGCGAAAAACGTTACTGGCTCTGGTCGGATGGAATAGTCCGCTTACGGAAGGATGTGTTACTGCCGGGTTGTTGAGAATGTACGGAATATCGTCAAAGGTAAAGCTGTTCAGCAAAGTGTTCCCATAGACGAGCATCGCCACGGCCAACAACAGCGCAACACGCATTCGTTCACTCATTGAGTGCAAAACCTTTCGGGACCGTTCTTCGAGCGTCGGGAACCCAGTTGCAATGGCCTCCGGCCGCCACATCAAGCAAAAGATCCAAAACGGCAGGCTGTTCTCCGCTCTCACTTCCACCAGGGGTCGATGAGTTACAAAGAAACTGAGTTTCCGACCGACGGAGGTTAAGATTGCCACCCTGAAAGCGAAACCGCTGCCGATTGCAAGAAATTATGGAACGGTTGTGCCAGCGAATGCACGGGGATTTCAAAGTGGAGTTGGCGATATGGAAACCCCTTATCCATGATCTTTTCGGGCGCACTGGTCAGTTGACTTAGGGAAAACGGTCTTTGCCACCATGCCAGCGATCGCCAGTGCCGGAGCCAACCTTTTGACCGGGCACGGCACGGCCCTCCCAGTTCGTGCGTCCACTTCTAAACACAGCGTCATAAGTNNCCAGTTGAGACGCTGTGTTTAGAAGCCATCTCATAAATGGTTCCCGGGAGGGCACGGCTTCAGCCGTGCCGAAAAGCCCTGTAAATTCAGGGGTTTTAACCCCTGAGCTACGCACGCGGGTAGCTAAAAGCATTTATGAGATAACTTCTAGTGATTACCTGGCGTCGATAGGAGTTTTTTGTCTCCGCGGCTGTTCTCACCCGCACTAAACTCAAAAGAAGTCTGGTCCCAATGTGGAGATATCGTGAACTCATCCGCCAGGTGGTCTAACGGCAGGGTCCAAGCTCTTGCGTGTGCCGTTTTACTTTTGCTCCTTCTCCTGCAACTCGCATGTACCGCCCGCCGCAATTCCGTCACTTTTGACGAGGGCGACCACATTTACGCCGGCTACATGGCTTGGAAGCATGGTGACTTCGGGATCAACCCCGAGCATCCTCCGCTCGTCAAGGCCCTTGCGGCACTCCCGCTCCTCGGCATGAGGCTGCAAATGCCCGTGCCGCAAGACCATAACGTCAAGTTCGATGCTTTCATCGGGGGCAGGGATTTCCTCTTCCACAACGACGCTGACACCATGCTCTTCCGCGCGCGCATGGCCGCCGCCTCGCTCACGCTGCTCCTTGCTCTCCTTGTGTTTCTTGCGGGGCGCGAAATGTTTGGCGCCGGGGCCGGTATCCTCGCTCTCGCCTTGCTAGTCTTCGACCCCAATCTCCTTGCTCATGGAGCTCTCGTCACGACGGATACCGGCCTGTCCTGCTTTTTGCTCGCATCCATTTACTGCTTCTATCGTTACATAAAATCTCCCGGCCCGTGGCGCCTGATCCATGCCGGGCTCGCTGCTGGTTGCGCCCTCGCCGCCAAGCACACCGCCATCCTCTTATTCCCCATGCTCATTCTCCTCGCTCTTTGCGAATTGTGGCTAGGCTCCCGCAGCGGTCGCGTCAATGCTCCAGCCATGCCATCCGGGTCCTTGCCGCCCCTAGGCACGCGCGCCCTGCGCCTTGCTGGCGCGCTGATTCTCATTTTCGGCATTAGTGTCGGCGTATTGTGGGGCTTCTACGGCTTTCGCTATGCTGCACGCCCCGCTCCCCTGCAATTGAAGCCGCAGCTCTCCACGTTCATCCAAAGGCTCCCGCACCCAACTGATGTGCAACTGCTTGCGGCCGCTGCGGACCTTCGCCTCCTCCCCGAATCGTATCTGTACGGCCTGACTGACGTTCGCAAAGTGGCCGATGAGCGAGCGAGCTTTCTGTTCGGCAAGATGTACCCGCACGGCGTGTGGTTCTATTTCCCGGTGGCGTTCTACATTAAGTCCAGCCTCACCTTCCTCGCGCTTTTCTTGCTCGCTGTCTGTGCTTTCGCGGCGCGCAAGTTTCCATTCGGGCGTGAGACTCTCTTCTTGCTTGCGCCCTGTATGGTTTATCTGGCTGCAGCCATGGCTGCCGGGATAAACATGGGCATCCGGCACATCCTTCCTCTCTATGTGCTCCTCACGATTTTGCTGGGAGGCGCCGCCTGGTCGCTCATTCGATGCAACCGTGCCTGGGCTTATTTCGTCTATCCGCTCCTCCTCTTTCAGCCCGTCTCCACTGCCCGTGCCTATCCTGCTTACATCGCCTATGCCAACGAACTCTGGGGTGGCCCTTCGCAAACCTACAAGTATCTGAACGAATCCAACGTGGATTGGGCGCAACAACTGAAATCCACCAAGCGCTATCTCGACCAGCATGGCGTCAAGGAATGCTGGTTCGCCTATTTCGCCGAAGGCGCGATTGATTATTCTTACTATGGCATCCCCTGCAGACCACTTCCTACCTCAAATTCGTTGAATTCGGACGAACCCGCCATAGCTCCTGCCGCGATTGACGGGCCAGTGCTCATCAGCGCGAGTGTCCTCTCGGACACTACCATCGGCCCCGGCGTATTGAATCCCTATGACCAGTTCAGGTACCTAAAGCCCGCCGCGCAGATTGACTATGGCGTGTTCGTCTTCGAGGGCCATTTTGAAGTACCTCTCGCCGCCTCCCTCCGTCATCTGCAAAGGGCGGAGCTTCTCCTCGAGGCCAGCCAAGTGGAAGCCGCGCTCTCGGAAGCGCAGTTGGCCGCGGCGCTGGCCCCCAACTCGGTTAAACCGTACGCCATGATGGGTTTTGCCTATTCGATCTTGAAGCGCCCAGAAGAAGCCCACGCCGCCTACCAACGCGCGCTCACGCTTGCGCAGACGGTCGAACCCGAATTCCAAAGCTATTGGATACCCTTCCTGCAACCTAGACTCGCCGCCAATTAGCGTAGGCGCCGCCCGTACCCATTTTTGCTGTCACGTTGAAGGTAAAACGTGCACAGAGCGGAGTGCTGACGAGGTCTTACCCGGCGAGTTGTTCGCTGTGCAGAATGTCGGGTAAGGAGCCAAGAATCTCCGATGGTTCTTGATTTGCTTGCGGTGATGCTTCGCTGCGAGTGGCGCTGGGTCACCTCTTTGATTGCAGCAGAAGCCGAAAGACTCGCTTCCCAGCAATAGCCGCAACGTGCATGTGGCCGGCAAAAAGAAAAGGAGCGGATCTTGCGACCCGCTCCTTGCAGACCTTTTGTGGGAACAGAGTCCCACGGATTCTACTTCCGCTATTAGAGAGGCGTGCCGGCGGCTGTCGTGCAGGTATTGAAATCACCGCCGACCGCCACGTAGAACAGCACCATGTCCTGGTCGGAACAGAAGCCACGTGTGCCGGTGGAACTCTGACTGGCGGGTTCTGCCTCGGCAGTATAGGTCGCGGCGGTCGCGGTAACGTTGAATATGTACCCGCTCTTCGCCGTGGCGGCGGATGTCGCGTTGGCCAGGAGGTTATCGATCAAGCAGGCGTTCGCTGAGGCCGGAGTCGTGCAAGTGGCGCCGTCCGGGCCCAGAGACGACAGCGTGGCGAACGTGCCAGGATAGGTATTGTTATAGGTTACTTCGCCCAAGTTGATCGTACGGAGAGAAGCCACCGCGGAAGCCTCGTTGGCCGACATCCTCGAGCGAATGAGGTTCGGAATGGCGATGGCCGAGATAATCAGAATGATGGCGACCACGATCAGGAGTTCAATCAGCGAGAATCCCTTTTGGCTCTTACTCATTTTCTGTTCTCCTCCGGCTTCTCTTCTTTTGAAATTTCGCCGCTTCGAATTGCCCTTCAGCGTGACTTCATTGTAGCGGGAGGCCGGAGAAAACCCCATGGAGCATCGGCTTCAATTTAGGAGTTACCCCTGTCCTATGGCAAAAGCGCCTTTTCGGCGTACCTTAGATTTGGTACTATGACCAATTGGATACTGGCCTAAGCGCCTTCTAATTTTCTAAGATGTTTATCATCTATCAGTTAGAGACTGGCCTTGGGCCCTTTCTCATCGCTCGTCGGCGACACGTCGCCATCTTGACTGGTTAGTCACCTGTACCTGGGCCGATGGGGTGGAGTGGCGCGTCCCACCTCGAATATTGGGGAACCTCAGACGTTGGTGTGACACGCGCGGGCCCGCGAGTCGCGTGCGGGCTATCGCGCTCTGATGCAGAGGGTCTTTTTCACCCTGCGGACAGCGCAGGGACGAAATCTCCGCCGCCTGACATCCATGCCCCGTGCTACGATCTCACCACGAACTCCAAATCCGAGGCCTCCATCGTGCGCTACCGTGTGCTTCTTCTCGCTGCCGTCGCCAGCATCTCTACCGGCCTGTATGCCCAGAAGCCGGCGTGGCAGCCCGCTCCCGGGCACACCACGCTCCCCGTTTGGCCGCACGCGGCGCCTGGGGCTCCGCCGAATCTGGGCCCAGAGATCGACACCACGACTGCCAAAGACAATCTGATCGCCGGCAAGCCGCTGATTCGTCTGGGCAACGTCTCCGCACCAACGCTCACTCTCTACACACCGACGAGCAACAACACCGGCGCCGCCGTGGTTGTGTTTCCTGGGGGCGGCTACCGCGTCCTGGCCATCGACCTGGAAGGCACCGAAGTGTGCGAGTGGCTCAACTCCGCCGGCATCACGTGCGTGCTGCTCAAGTACCGCGTTCCCGATTCCGGCCCTTATCCCAAATCCGATGCTGCGCTCCAAGACGCTCAGCGCGCGCTGGGTATCGTGCGCTCTCACGCTGCGGAGTGGCATATCGACCCGCACCGCATCGGCGTCCTGGGCTTTTCCGCGGGAGCCCACCTAGCCGCGGCGCTGAGTACGCACTTCGACCAACGCCTCTATGATCCGATTGATGCCGCCGATCAGATGAGTTGCCGGCCGGACTTCGCCGTGATCGTCTATCCCGGTTACCTGGCCCTGGCAGAGCAGAACTTCGCGCCCAATGCCGACATCCACGTTAGCGATAAAACGCCGCGCTCGTTCATCGTGCAGGCAGAGGACGATCCGGTGCATGTCGAAAACGCGACTGTTTACTTCCAGGTGCTCAAGAACGCCGAGGTTCCGGCGGAACTGCACATCTACGCGGAAGGTGGACACGGTTATGGCCTGCGCCGCACCGCACTGCCAGTCACTGGCTGGCCCAAGATGGTGGAAACCTGGCTGGGCACCATCCAAGTCCTGGCGCCCTCCACCTCTTCCGCTTTGTCGCAGGCGACGGCCGCGGAACAGTTGACGCCTTACCAGGAGTCGCAGTTGGAGCGGGTCTTCAACGACTGGCCCTTCCTGGCGAAGTACCGTGACACCGATAAGGAGTTGCCTCTGCCTGCGCGGGGCCAAGCGCGCGTGGTGTTCATGGGAGATTCCATCACGGAAGGCTGGGGGCAGAAGGGAACGGCGACGTCTCTGGATCGCGCCGCGTTTTTTCCGGGCAAGCCGTACATCAACCGCGGCATCTCGGGGCAGACTACCCCGCAGATGCTGGTGCGGTTTCGTCAGGACGTCATCGAGTTGAAACCGAAAGCGGTCGTTGTGCTGGCGGGCATAAATGACATTGCCGAGAACACGGGGAAGATGACGCTGGGGGAGATCGGGAACAACATCGCGTCGATGAGCGAACTGGCGCGAGCAAATGGGATTCGAGTTGTATTGTGCTCGGTATTGCCGGCCAGCGAATTTCATTGGCACAAGGGGCTTGAGCCGGCGCCAAAGGTGAAGGCACTCAACGCGTGGATCAAGGAGTATGCGGCGAAAAATGGTTTCGTGTATGTGGACTACTATTCACGCATGGCCAACAGCGAAGGGGGTCTTGGGCCGGAGCTAAGTCCGGACGGCGTACACCCGAACAAAGCGGGCTACGAAATCATGGCGCCGCTGGCCGAGGCGGGCATCGCGGAAGCATTGAAGAAGCCGGTACGGTGACTTGCCCGTTTACCAGGCTGTTTCTTGGTTTTTCGCCACTGCAGGAGGCGCGTTTGCTGCCAGGATGAAAGACGCAGGCGTGTCGGCCACGTACTCGTTTTCATAGCAGAGGAACAGCCAGGCTTCGTTGAGGCCGGGCAAGCCCCTTCGGGGGGCAAGTGGCAGCGTCCAAATCGGCTACGAAGCTGTTTCGTGCACGCTAAGCGTTACCAGACAGTATTCCAGTTCTCCAGCAAACGCGCGTACATCAAGAGTTGG
This sequence comes from Acidobacteriota bacterium, assembly GCA_003154775.1. Taxonomy (GTDB): domain Bacteria; phylum Acidobacteriota; class Terriglobia; order Acidiferrales; family UBA7541; genus Acidiferrum. The sequence continues at coordinate 7,725 of PMES01000053.1, forward strand.
CGCAATCACGTGGTGTGAATGGGGCTGGCTGTGGCGGCGAGTTCGTTGTGCGGAGGGCGGGAGAAGAGTATCATCCGCGAGTTAGACGGTTAGATCGTAAATTTTGGCAACCATCTCGACCGTGCGGTTCAACCGGGGTGTCCGGCCATCCACAGCAGTTCCGGAAAGCAAACAGGAGCAACAGAAATGAAGAACACACGACTCTCGCGTTTCGCCCTAACGCTGTTCGCTGGGCTGCTCATCGTTGCCGGCCCGCAGCAGACACAGGCTCAGCAAGCGAACAAGAAGGCCGCCGATCCTGCCCAGAATAAGCCGGAGTCGCTGGGTTTCTCATCCGAGCGGCTCGAGCGGCTTCATGCGGCGATGCAGCAGGAAGTGGAGCAGAAGCGGCTTGCCGGCGTCGTAACAATTCTGGCGCGGCACGGCAAAGTGGTCGAGGAGAGAACCTACGGCATGAAAGACATCGCGAGCGGCGCGCCGATGGCGAAGGACACCATTTTTCGCATCTACTCCATGAGCAAGCCCGTCACCGGCGTTGCCATGATGATCCTCTATGAAGAAGGCAAATGGCATCCTTCCGATCCGATCTCGAAGTACATTCCCGAGTTCGCCCACCTGAAAGTGTTCAAGGGCGTGGATCAGAGCGGCAACATGATCCTGGAAGACCCTGTGCATCCCCCGACGATGCACGAGTTGATGACCCACACCGCGGGGTTCACTTACGGCTTATTCGGCGATAGCCTGGTTGACAAGATGTACAAGGACCAGCAGGTGCTGCAATCGCAATCCTTGCAGGAGATGATCGACAGGCTTGCGAAGATCCCTTTGCTCTACCAGCCGGGAAGCCGGTGGGTCTACAGCGTTTCGATGGATATCCAGGGCTATATCGTGGGAAAATTGTCGGGCCAGTCGCTGCCTGATTTCGAGCAGCAGCACATTTTCGGGCCGCTCGGAATGAAGGACACGGGCTTCTTTGTTCCCAAAGAAAAGCGGAACCGGTTTGCCACGCTCTACAGAGAAGACCAAAAAGGCGAGCTGACCGCAGGAGCGACGGACGGGGGAGTGCCCACCGACTATGCAACGCAGCCAACAATGCCCTCGGGCGGCGGCGGTATGGTCTCTACGGCGGAGGACTACCTGCGCTTCGCTCAGATGCTCCTGAACGGCGGGGAGCTGGACGACGTGCGCATTCTGGCGCCGGCTACGGTACAGCTCATGACTTCAAACCATATCGCTTCCAGTCTTATGACGGGCGAGGATTCATTGAACCCCCGGCCCGGCTTGGGGTGGGGATACGATTGCGCGGTCTTCACGGACCCGGCGCAAGCCGACGTGGTGGTTGGCAAGAGCACCTTCTTCTGGCTGGGAGCGGCGGACACGTGGTTCTGGGTTGATCCCACGAACGATGTGATTTTTGTTGGCATGACCCAGCGTATGCTCGGCCCCGGGTGGCCGGATGTGGAGGCGCTGAGCCAACCCACCGTCTATCAGGCGCTTCTGCAACCGCGGATGTGAGAGAAACTATTCGTCGGGTTGTCGGACGAGCGGCTGGTGCGAAACCTGGAAGTCCCGCCGACGGCGAAAAGCCGCACTCAACCACGGCCGGTGGACGTCGCTCAAGCCCAGCTATATCCGTGTTTCACCAGGGGCAGGGAACGGATTCGCTTGCCCGTTGCCGCAAAGATGGCGTTGCACACCGCCGAAAGAACGGGCGGCAGCGCCGGCTCGCCCAATCCTGTTGGAGGATTATCCGTGCGCAGGAAATGCACGTCAATCCCGGCGGGCAATTGGTTCATGCGCACGGGCGTATTTTCGCTATTCGGACAAGGGCCCGCGATTCAGCGGTGAAATGAGGAAATTTCAAAAGCCGTAAGACTCGTCCATCATCGCTTTTGCTCAGGCGGAAAAAGCAGTGCCGCGCGTTAACGCCTTGAGTTCGCCAATTTTCCGGGCGACTTGCACGGAGTTTCGGCACGCCACGCTGCACGCTTCGCAGCTTCTGCAGGTTTCCAATCCTTTGCCCGCTGGAATTCCGGCAAGCATGGTCCGCGCCATATCTGTATTGCCGTATTGCAGGGCGTACATGTGCGAACGCATCAATGCCGGGACTTCGACCTGCTTGGGGCAGGCTTCGCGGCACTCGCCGCACTGCTGGCAGAATTCCGCTTGCGCCGTGAAGCTCTTGTCGGCCAGAAATGTTTTCTCATCTTCGCTATAAGCCAGATTGCCGGCGACGGAGAAGTCCTGCTCCAGATGCTCATAGGTACTGAAGCCGGGAATCGCCGTGGTCACAAAGTCATGATTGAGCACCCACTTCAGTAGCGCGGTCTGGCTCACCGGCGGGAGCGGTTTCGGCAAGTGAGAATCCGGGCGAACACTGCCGCCGGCTTGCGTTTTCATGGCGATGACGCCGATGCCGCTCTTTGCCGCGCGCTCGATCGTACCCAAAATGCCGTTGTCGTGCGCCATCGTGTAATTAAACGTGACCAGCACGACATCGAACATATTCAGTCGAATCGCCTCACTGATAACGTCCACGGTCTTGTGCGTGGAAATTCCGATGAAGCGCGTCTTGCCCTCTTTTTTCAGCGTGCGCAAAGCTTCCAGCGGGCCTTCCGAGTGCGCGTCTTCCACGGAATCCACCGAGTGGTAAAACAAAATATCCACGTGATCCATCTGCAGCCGCTTCAGACTTTTCTCCGTGTTGTCGATGAAGCGCGCCTTGCCATCCGCGGTGTTGAGCTGGCGATCATGATCCCGGACAGCTTCCTTGGTGGCAATCGTCACCTTTTCGCGAACGCCCAAATCCTTGATGACCTGGCCGACCATTTCCTCATTGCGCCCCTGTTGATACCCAGCGGCGGTGTCATAGTGGCGTATGCCCAATTCGTACGCGCGCCGCAGGAGTCCAGGGATGTCTGCGTTCATCACCCCCATGCTGACAACCGGAAGCGTCAAGCCCGTCTTGCCGAGGGTACGCTGCAAGACCGGACTGGAGGCGGTAGTCTTCATCGGCGGATTGGCGAAGAGCAGATCGGTCCGCCCCAGGATTCCCGCGGCGCCGGCCAAAGCCAGCGGCTTGACGATGAAGTCCCTGCGATTCCATTCGTTCTGGTTTTTCATGTTTGGCTCCTCGAAGTATCACCTTCAGTTTTGGCCGCTGCCGTACCCGGAATAGGCGTCAGGCAAGAAAATCTGATTTTTGGGATTGCGCGTTTCTCCCACGCTGGTGATGCGCACGCCGCGCTCGTCGCTGATGGGGCATTTGTTTTCGCAAATTCCGCAACCGGTGCAAAGGTCGGGATTCAAGCGTGGCTGCTTCACCGTGGCATAACTTCCATCCGGCGTCATTACCTGCACTTCCTGGAACCAAATCGCTTTCTTGGGCGTCGGACAGTGTTCTTCGCACACGATGCAGGAACGCGCGGAAGCGTAGGGCAAGCAGCGGTTGCGATCGAAGAATGCCGTGCCGATCCGCAGCTTCTGCTTGTCCTCCACGATCAGCTTTTGAATCGCATGAGTCGGGCACGCCTGCGAACACAAGGTGCACTCGTAATCGCAGTACCCGATTCTCATTTTCAGCACGGGAGTCCACAGGCCGGCCATCCCGCCTTCGCTCATGGCCGGATGGATCGCGTTCGTCGGGCAGACTTTCATGCACTCGCCGCAGCGAATGCACTTGGCGAGGAATTCGTCTTCGCCCACTGCACCGGGAGGCCGAATCAAGGCGGGATTGAATTCGCGCCCTTCGCCCTGCGCGCTGGTGTGCACCAGGAGCACCGCCCCTATGCCCGCGGCTCCCGAGACCAAAAGCGATCTGCGTTTCAAGTCCAACTGCATCGGGCGCGGCGACCGGAAGAAATTCCGCAGCCACTGGAATGGCGCCGTGAAGCCCTTGGCGCCGGGGATGTCCACGCGGAACGTTACGGCATGGTGCGGGCAGGATTCGTGGCAATTCCAGCAGTAGAAACACTCCGAGGGTTTCCAGCCCTCCGCTATATCCGGATTCGCACCGCCCTGGCAGTCCGTGACGCAAAGGCGGCAGTTGTTGCAGATCTCGTCGTTGCGTTGCAGCCGGACGATCGGATTCTTGGCTGCGACGCCGAGCAGCGCGCCCAGGGGACAGATGTAGCGGCACCAGAAACGCGCGCGATAGAGGTTGAGGAGAAGGATGGCGAAAAAGATCAGCGCGATGAGAAACGTTCCGTAGAAGTGCGGCTGAGACGTAGCCAGGACGTGCCGCCGCAGCACTTCATAAATGGGCTCTGTGACCACCGTGAGCCGGGCTTTGCCTACGCCCGGATCGGCCTGATAGATCCACGTGAAAAGTGATTTTATTCCATCATTCGCCGTGGGATAGAGCACGATGGCCGTGCTGCGGTAAAAGAACGAAAACGGATCGAACCACCCCACCAGATTCAGCCCAAGCAGCGCAGCCACCAGCAAGCCGCCAAGCAGATAGTATTTTGATTTTTGCCACTTCGTATAACCGCCGACAGTCAAGCGCGCCTTGGCAGGCGATTTCCGCCAAGCGGTCATCAGGTTATGCAGCGTGCCGACGGGGCACACCCAGCCGCAGAACCAACGGCCGAAGATGATTGTTGCGCCGAGCGTGATCAGGGCGAGCAGCATGGATGAGGCAATCTGGTGCGAGGCTATCCAGGCGGAGAGAAACGCCAGCGGATCGAGGTCAAAGAATAAAGTGACGCGGCCGCCGAGCCGGTTGATGGGATGGTAGGCCGCCTGAATAAACAAATAGAGGAACAGCAGCATGAACCCGGTCTGGCTCGCCCGGCGGAGCCACACTGGCCATGAAATGTCTTTTTTCACCATGAGGTTTGGCCCGGTTTCCGAGTCTGCGATTACAATTCCGCTCGCCGCGGTTTCAGAGATTCGAAATCCATCGTTCCCAGTTTGCGATTGCTCGCCTCCACGATGTAACCAATGTCCTGCGGCTTCAGGCCCAGCAGCGTTGCTCCAAACGAATCAACCGCCACCTGATCCACTCCCGCTACCACGGTGTCCCGGCGTTGCACGTCCGCCAGGTTGCCGCCGCTTGGCCCGTTGGCCGTCAGCACGCGCACGCCATCAAGCACCACCAGGTTCGGGCGGAAAAACGCGGCAAGGTCCACTACCGTGTTGCTCAAGTCCTGATGGAAGCGGTTGCGCTCGCCGCCCATCACACCCATCAGGTTCTTGATCCCCAGCGTCGCTTTGCAAAGCCCGTGGTTCTTGGCAATCGGAATGTTGATGAATTTATTCACGCCCAGCGCATCGGCATACACATCCCAAACCGGCAGAACCTTGCCGTTCAGCTTGGTGCTCTTGAATTTGCGATCGTCCATCACGAAGCAGTCCGCGCCCGCCTTCTGCGCCGCTTCCTGAATTCCGCTGCGTGCAAAAGAAGGCACGGCGGGGTTACACGGGTTGTCGCTCACGATCACGCGCTTGGCGCCCGCCTGGTAACACAGTGAAATTACGGTCGCGACAACGTCTGGATTGGTGGTGGCCGCCTGCTCCGGCCGGCGGTTCCAGCCGATGTTCGGTTTCACCCACACAATGTCTCCGCGGTTCACGAATCGCTGCATGCCGCCGAGCCCGGCGATCGCTTCCCGTGTCAAGCGCTGCGATTCCTCGGAAATACCGTCTGGCTCCTTCGGAGACGTGCGATAGTGCGCGATGCTCAGCGCCGGGCCGGACGTAGCCGCGAGCGCATCCCACGCAAACGGGCCGAGTTTCAGCGCCGCGCCTCCCAGGGCGAGCGTCTTCAGGAATGTTCTGCGGGGACAGTCTTTCATGGGGTCTCCTCAGTCTGCGATTCGACGAAAATCAAGCCGCTTTTTCTCACTTCAATTCCTGTGCCGTCATTTTCAGCAGCGCCGCCGCATCGCCCGCGGGATTTACAACCACAATCAGGTAACGGCCCTGCGCAACGGCAATCACGCGTCCCTCGAAAGTGTTGCTGGCCTGGATTGCGCCATCGCCCAAATCCGGGGCAGCCTCGCACTTGCCGCTCTCGCGAAAATATTTCGCCAGCGATTCCAGCTTTGTTTTTGCTTCGGCCGGATCCTTCGCCACGGAAATCAGCAGCTTGCTCTCCAACTCGCCTTGTTTATAGCTCACGACGTACGCCGGGCTCAGAAATGGGTGGCCCAGCGGATCCTTCCGCGTGAACTGTTCCGAGTGTTTCACGCGATGCTCTTGCGGAATCTTCTCCAGCAGGGGAGGGAACGACCGTGTCCCGGCAATCCTCTCCGAGAGGACGCGCGCAAACTGCTCCAGTAAATCGTCCGAGCCGGGGCCAAATCCCGCCAGTTTGATGTAGTAGCGATCCTGCAGGAAATTCAGGATGCCTTCGTTGCGGTAAGCTTCGATGCCAATGTCCAGAAAGTTGTAGCCTGGCGCGCGCTCTGCCGCATACATACCGAAGGCGTCTTCGGAGTTACCCATATCAAAAATGTCCACGATCAGTTCGGCTTGCCCACTCTTGAAGTCCGCGTGCAGCAGAACCTGGAAGTCGTAGAGCAGATAGACATCAGCCCCGCCGTCCAGGTATTGATAAAGGTTATCCGGGTTGTAAAACGAGGGGGCGCCTTGCGCGGCGGGATTGCCGGGAAGTGGGGCGCCGACAAAAGTCAGCAAATGCTTTTGGGCAAAATCGGAGGCTTGCGTGCGGGGAGCGCCGTCGCCGGATGCCGAACTCTGTGGCGGAAAGAATCCTGCTGCCAGCAAGCCACAGATCAGCCAGCTAGTCCTTCGGGCCCAAGACTTCATTGCAACATTCCCTCACCCGGCATCGGCGGGAGCGAGGCGCCGAGGATGGGAACAACGGACTAACGCGAGTTACTTTGTCCAACTACATTATACAAGCTGGCGCGCGTCACGGGGCTGTGCGGTTCGTCACAAAAATGAGATGCACACACGGAATCCCGACCAGAATAGTCCTGATAACAGGCTGTTAAATGGCGGGGTCGCCGAAAGGCAGTCAGTCGACCGGCAGGGAGCCGCTCGCGCCCTACGCAGCCAGTTGCGCATGAGCCACAAGTTGAATAGGTTGAGTAGAGTATGTAGTCTGATGATCTCGCTGCAACGGGGGCGAAAGGGGTCCGGTGACCTTCCCGGCCTTCAAAGCCGGCGATTCGGCCCTTCGCGGGCCGAATGGTGGATTCGACTTCCACACGCCTCCGCCAAATCAGCGCAGAGGAAAAGACAAAGAGGAAGAGCGGACCCACCCTTTGCACAAACCGCAAAGGGTAGGCCACCCGCGGGGGAATCGACGGATGAGC
>PMES01000083.1 GCA_003154775.1 Acidobacteriota bacterium
TGTCGGTCTTTGATCACTGCCTGCGCAGCCGGCATTACGTTAACGTAGTGGTTGCAGGCAAACACGCCCTTCCGCAGTGGCTGAACATGGACGCCGCGGTGGTGCATTGCACGGAAGGAATTGGCATCTGGCAGTGGGCCAGCAACGACCAAGGCGNNAGATTTTGGCCGCCGTTTCCATTCTTCGCCGGCATCTGCCCGATCTGAAAATCCGGGTGATCAATGTCGTCGATCTGATGAAGCTGCAGTCGGAAAGCGAACACCCGCACGGACTGAGCGAGACGGATTACGATTCGCTTTTCACCAAAGATAAACACATCATCTTTGGCTTCCATGGATACCCATCGCTAGTCCACCGGCTGACGTACCGCCGCACCAACAGCAACCTTCACGTCCGGGGCTACAAGGAAGAGGGCACCATCACAACAGCCTTTGACATCAGGGTGCAGAACGACCTGGACCGGTTCCACCTGGTGCAAGACGTGGTGGATCGGCTACCGCACCTGGGCTCCAAGGGGGCCTATCTGAAGCAGATGATGCAGGACAAGCTCATCGAGCACAAGCACTACATCGACAAGCACGGCCAAGACCTGCCGGAAGTCCGCAACTGGAAGTGGAGCAATCCCAAATGAATGCGCAACAGCTTATGGACACCGCGAAAGCTCTGGTCGCCGACGACAAGGGGCTGCTGGCAATGGATGAAAGCACGCCAACCTGCAACAAACGATTTGCCAGGTTGGGGATTCCGCAGACCGAGGAGGCCCGGCGCGCCTATCGGGAGTTGATTGTGACCACGCCGGGACTCGGTGAGTCCATTAGTGGCGTGATCCTGTACGACGAGACGATCCGCCAGAAGAAAGAAGATGGCACTCCCTTTCTCAAGGTCATCACCGATGCGGGAATCATTCCCGGCATCAAGGTTGACACCGGCGCAAAGGCCTTGGCAGGTCATCACGGAGAGAAAGTGACCGAAGGTCTGGACGGATTGCGCGGTCGCCTGGCCGAATACTCTCAAATGGGCGCGCGTTTCGCCAAGTGGCGCGCGGTGATTGCCGTGGGTGATGGCATTCCCAGCCGAGGCTGCATCGAGGCCAACGCACACGCGTTGGCTCGCTATGCCGCGTTGTGTCAGGAAGCCGGAGTGGTCCCGGTCGTCGAACCGGAAGTGCTCATGGACGGCGAGCATACCCTGGAGCGGTGCCGCGAGGTAACGGAGCAAGTCCTACGAGTGGTTTTCAACCAGCTTTACACACAACGGGTGATGCTGGAGGGGATGATCCTGAAGCCCAACATGGTGCTTCCGGGATTGACCTGTGCCCAGCATGAAGATGTGGAAGAAGTGGCCATCGGCGAACAACAGTATCAGGTGAGATTGACCTGCCGCCAGCAAGAAGATGTGAACGAAGTGGCCGACGCCACAGTGAGGTGTCTCTTGCAAGCCGTCCCCGCTGCGGTTCCGGGGATTGCGTTCTTGTCGGGAGGCCAACCCAATGAACTGGCCTCTGCTCGTTTGAATGCCATGAACGTCCGATTCGCGTCGCGACTGCCTTGGGCGTTGGCGTTTTCGTTTGCCCGCGCCATCCAGCAACCAGCTTTGGAGATATGGCAAGGCCAGCAGGCCAACGTGTCGTCGGCACAGAAGGCTTTGTGTCATCGGGCCAGATGCAACCGGGCTGCGCGCCGTGGCGAATACACTCCCGCAATGGAAGTGGAAGTTGGTCCGGAACAGCACCATGCCGCGCAAGCGTCGCATTGATAAACGCGGCCAAGACTTGCCGGGCGTTCCTAAGTGGAAAGAGAAGGAGCCGAGCAGAAACAAACCCGGCCCAAGGTCATTCGGTAGGAGAGGGAGAAAGGAGACAACCAATGCATGAAAGTAACCACGGTCACCACCAAGATGAAGCGCCGGATGGCGAACATGTTCATCGGGAGATTCCCCCGTACTGGAGGCGCGCTCACCGTGATTGGCGGTTCTGGCTCGGCTTGCTTCTTATGTGTGTGGCCATCACTACCTATTTTATGAGCGATGATCTGTCGTTGGTGCCGAGCGGCAAACCGCGCCATGCGACATCGGGTGATGCCAGAAGATAGCGGAGCTTCTTAGAACTTAAGAATGCTGCACGGGCTAATGGCCGGCGACAAGGTCCTGCTGGCGATGGATGAGGGTAGAGAAAGTTCCCATGAGCCAAATAGTTCTCTATCCGCTGCGCTTCGAACCGATCTATCAGTATCGGCTCTGGGGCGGCAGGCGTTTGGCCGAGTTGCTTACCGCACCCCTTCCAGGCGACGGCCCTATCGGCGAAGCGTGGATACTCAGTGACCGCGACGACGCGTGTGCTTTTCGGCCAAGCAGCGCAGTGAACTTGTTGGGAATTGCGCTGCCGGAGTAGTTTTGAACCGGACAAGAGTCGGATGGTTGGCGGGGCCGGAAACTCGAATCGAGATGGCAAGAATGCGGAGGTGGAAAGATAGTGAAAAAGCTAATTGTTTTTGATCTCGACGGGACACTGGCTGAAAGTAAATCGGCCCTTGACGCCGAAATGGCGGCACGACTGCATGACCTTCTCGGCCTCGTCAAAGTCGCCGTGATTTCCGGAGGTGATTGGCCTCAGTTTGAAGAACAAGTGCTCTCCCATCTTCCCCAAGACAACCGTCTGGTGAATTTATCTCTCCTACCTACCTGTGGGACCAAGTTCTTCCAATACACGGGGGAATGGAAAAAGCTTTATTCAGAAGATTTCACGGCGGATGAAAGACAAAGAATAATCACTTCTCTAAGGAAAGCGGTCGAAGTAGCGGGCTTCAAGGTCGAAAAGTTCTGGGGAGAAGCAATTGAGGACCGGGGAAGCCAGATAACATATTCCGCTTTAGGCCAGCAAGCCCCCTTGGAAGAAAAGGACAAATGGGATCCCGATTTCGCCAAGCGAAAAAAGATCAAAGCGATTCTCGACCCTCTGATTCCCGGGTTTTCCGTGCGACTGGGAGGCGCGACATCCATCGATGTCACTAAACCTGGCATTGACAAAGCCTACGGGATCAGAAAGCTACGAGACCTGCTAAACATTTCATTGAAAGAAATGATTTACGTTGGCGATGCCCTGTTCGTCGGAGGGAACGATTATCCGGCTGAAGAAGCAGGCGTTGTTTCCATCTCAGTTCGAGGTCCCAGTGAAACTAAATGCGTTACCGAAGCAATCATTGCTTGCTTAGATGGAGATCACCCAACGTGACCTGCTGAGGAGATTTGATGAGCGGATTTAAGTTGCAACGCCTCGGACTGGTGATGGAGCCGGAGCCGGATAATCCCCAGGAGATCGAAGGCGTCCTGAATCCGGCTGCCGTTCGGGGCCCTGATGGTGCGCTCTACCTCTTTCCGCGGCTGGTCGCGCGTGGGAATTACTCGCGAATTGGAATTGCGCGAGTGCAGTTCAATGAAGCTGGCGATCCCGTAGGAGTCGAGCGACTTGGCATCGCATTGGAACCGGAAGCCGATTATGAGCAGCGGCCCAACGGCGGCGGTGGCTGCGAAGATCCTCGCATCACGCTCGTGGAACCGCTTCAGCGCTACATCATGACGTACACCGCGTTTTCGCCTCAGGGGCCAAGGATCGCTTTGGCCTTGTCGGCGGACCTCTTCCACTGGCAGCGTTTGGGGCTCGCGACCTTTGGTCCGTATCAAGGCATCGAGTTCGGCGACGTGGATGACAAAGATGCCAGCCTCTTTCCTGTCGCTATTCCTAATCCATGCGGACATCCGGAATTGGCCATCCTCCACCGGCCGCTTTTCCCCGGCACTCGCCCGGAGGAAACCGCCTGCCACGCCGCTTCTCGTGAGCTGGATCTTGATCGGGAAAGCATCTGGATTTCCTACTGCCCGATGGTCTTGGAGAACCGTGAACCAAATCGCTTCGGTCAGTTTACCTCGCATCACCGGCTAGCCGCCCCGGTTGCGCCCTGGGAGCGGCTCAAAATTGGTGGTGGCACTCCGCCCATCCTAACTCGGCACGGCTGGCTAATCATTTACCACGGCGTGAGCGAACTGGCTGAGCCGAGCAACGACCCACATCCATTGTGCTACTCGGCCGGGGTAATGGTGCTCTCTAGGGAACACCCGCAACTGATCCGCTATCGTTCGGCGGAGCCCGTGTTGACGCCGGTGTTACCGCAAGAACGCACCGGGACTATCGCCAACGTCGTGTTCCCCACTGGCATCGACCGGCGCGACGATCTTGGCTCGCCGGATTGCTTCGACGTGTATTACGGGATGGCCGACAACCGGATTGGCGTGGCGCGCCTTGACCTACCGGAGTTCTTGCCACCGGGAAGAGTCGCCGATCCGCCAGGTGCAAAGGTGTAAAGCGCCCGTTTTTGGGGTTCAAAACCGTGGATGATACTTCTTCGACAACGACTGTCCACGGATTTTCCAAGACTCCTTGGAACTAGATTCGGTGAAGGCAACAGGAACAGAAAGGAATACCCATTATGAAGCCCAATGCCGACCAACCCAAAGTTTCCAAATCGAAGCCGGGGTCGGTGCCCGATGCAAAGGACGATCTGAAATCCCTGCCCCTGCCGGAAGTGGAGAAGAAATTAGAGTCGTCACCGGACGGCCTCAGTCAAGCCGAGGCTCAGAAACGACTGACGCAATACGGCCCTAACGAGATTGAAGAAAGGAAGACCAATCCGTTCCTGAAATTCCTCACCTATTTCTGGGGCCCCATCCCATGGATGATCGAGGCGGCCGTAATTCTGTCGGGGATTGTCCGGCACTGGATGGATTTTTTCATTATCCTCCTTCTGCTTGTTTCCAACGCCGTGGTCGGATTCTGGGAAGAGCACCAGGCAGGCAATGCCATCGCCGCTCTGAAGGCCAAGCTGGCGATCAATGCCAAAGTGAAACGTGATGGAAAGTGGATCACCCGGGCGGCGCGTGAGTTGGTGCCAGGCGACGTCATCCGTGTGCGCCTCGGCGACATAGTGCCGGCGGATGCGCGCTTGTTGGAAGGTGACCCTGTCGAGGTGGATCAGTCCGCGTTGACAGGCGAATCTTTGCCCGCCACTCGCAAACCCGGCGAGGCGGTGTTTTCGGGGTCGATTATCCGCCAGGGCGAGAGCGATGCGATGGTGTACGCCACGGGGGCGAACACCTATTTCGGCAAAACCGCGCAACTGGTGCAGGAGGCGCACACNNCTACTTCGGCAAGACGGCGCAACTGGTCGAGGAGGCGCACACCGTCAGCCATTTCCAGCGTGCCGTGCTGAAGATCGGCGATTACCTGATCATTCTTGCGGTGTCCCTGGTCGTGTTGATATTGGCGGTAGCGCTATTCCGTGGCGATCCCATCCTCAATACGTTGGAGTTCGCCTTGGTGCTTCTGGTGGCCGCGATCCCCGTGGCGATGCCCACCGTGCTGTCCGTGACCATGGCCGTCGGCGCGCGACTGCTGGCAAAAAAAGAAGCCATTGTGACCCGGTTGTCGGCTATCGAGGAACTAGCCGGCGTGGACGTGCTCTGCTCAGACAAGACCGGTACCCTGACGGAGAACAAGCTGACGTTGGGCGATCCATTCAGCGTTAGCGGTATCCCTGCCGACCAAGTCATCCTCGACGCCGCACTAGCTTCACGTGCGGAAGACAAGGACACCATTGACCTCGCGGTGATCGGCGGCGTGAAGGATGATAAGGCGTTGAAGGGCTATCAGGTGGTCCATTTCCAGCCGTTCGATCCCGTGCATAAGCGCACCGAAGCCACCATCAAGGCAACGGACGGAAAACAGTTCGACGTGGCCAAGGGTGCGCCACAGGTGATTCTGGAAATGTCCACCAACGCCGGTGAGGTAAAACCCTCCGTCGAGAAAGCCGTCAATGAATTTGCGGCACGCGGCTTCCGCTCCTTGGGCGTGGCCCGGGCAGATCAGGAAGGCAAGTGGTGCATTGTTGGTGTGTTGCCATTGTTCGATCCACCGCGCGAGCAGGCCAAAGCTACCATCGCAAGCGCTCGGCAGATGGGCGTCAGCGTCAAGATGGTTACGGGCGATCAAATGGCTATCGCTCAAGAAACTGCCCGACAACTGGGGATGGGCACGAACATACTCGATGCCAGCGGATTGGGCGACACAAAGCGTCAGGAGACGGCGCAGTCGGCGGAGTCAATTGAGAAGGCGGACGGTTTCGCCCAGGTCTTCCCCGAACATAAGTTCCACATTGTGGACGTCCTCCAAAAACGCGGCCACATCGTCGGCATGA
>PMES01000149.1 GCA_003154775.1 Acidobacteriota bacterium
AAGCGCAGCGACAAAACTGGGCATTGATCTTCACCGACGAAGCCAGCTTTCGCCAAGATTCTACCCTGCACGCCACCTGGAGCCGGATTGGTTGTCCCCCAGAAGTTCCCGTGACCGGGCAGCGCAAGACCGTGAAGATTTTTGGGGCGATTGAATTGTGGAAGGCTCGCTTCCATTACCGGCAAGAGACCGTCTTCAACGCTTCCACGTACTTCGCTTTTCTGGAACAACTGGCTCGCAGCTATCGACAGCAGGGAGCCATGCTCATTCAGGACAACGTGCCGATGAGCGAATTCCAGTATTACGAATTTCGAGCACTTGATCGCTCTTTGTAATCCTCAGCTTTTTCTCCGAAGACGAGAACGCAGACTGGGAAGACGGCGAAGGATGGATGAGCTCGCCGATTACGATGCGCGCAGATTTGCTGCGATGAGCTTGGCTAAGCCTGGGTGGCGGAGGTATTTTCCCGATCCGATTTTTGCCACAAGCTCGCAATCTCTTCCAGCGATCTGCCCCGGGCCTCCGGCAAAATAAAAACGAAGCCGCACAGGACAACGCACATACCAGGCTCTCTACTTCGGCCTCTTTGTCGCGCAGAGAATTGGGAAAGAACCGTGGCATGGCCTTACCAGGGCATGGGATATATCATGGCCATGATAATAGACCTTGCGGGCACAGTCCGCCGCCAAGCGGAATCCTGGAATGAGGTCTTGTAATACATAATAATATCTGTTATCGTTCTGGCATTATGAGCCGCAACGAGAAAACCATCAGTTTCCGTGCCGTCGCTGAAAAGATCGACGCGCTTGATTCGCTGGCCGCCGCGCAAGACCGTCCGCGCAGCTATCTCATCAACGAGGCGATCACCAACTACATCGAACTGCACGCCTACCAGGACGCGTTGGTTCGCAAGGGCCTGGAAGAGATGCGGAAAGGCCGTGTCGTGAGCCATGAGGAAGTCGTAAAGCGGCTCAAGAGGACGGGACGCGCACGCCAATGATCGAGTGGACTGAGCAGGCGATCCGGCAATTGGATCAGGCTCACGACCACATCGCCCTCTCTAACAGCGAGGAGGTTGCCATACGGATCACGATGCAGATCGTTACCAGCGTTCAACAGCTTGGTGCCTTCCCCATGTCGGGCAGAGCTGGCCGGGTTCCCGGCACCCGTGAGCTGGTCATTTTGAATACGCCGTTTATCGCCGCGTATGCCATCGACAAGGCCCGCATCGTGATTCTCGCCGTCTACCACAGCGCACAGCCCTGGCCGGAGGGCTTCTAAGCTTGAAGAACTGGCACGGCTCTGACCGCTACGGGGTACTCCCTCAACCTGATAGACAAGTCCGGCGATCACGTCGGAGGCATCTCTTCGGATTAGGAAACGAATGGAACCATGCGGGCTCATGAACGGGCGAATTGGAGAAGCCCTTGGATGTCTCCTTGGTCGGCGGCGCGTAGAGCGGTGAGGTACATGGGCATCATCCAATGCCACTGCGGTTCGCTTGGAAGCGCGAGACCTTCGATCAGGCACAAGCGGCCATCGACGCGGGCCAAGCGAATTGGACTATCGCAAGAGAGTTTTCTCGGTAGTATTCCCAGCGAATGCCGGTGCGACGAAAATGCCAACAACGGGAGCGGTGCGCTCGCAGAGTTGGGCGTCTCAGTCCTCGATAGGCTTTGCGATAGAGCTAATCCACTCGCGAATCTGCGGGAACCGGAATTCCTTGTTATCCATTGCGTTTGTGATGAAGTTGTGGGCCTCGAGCGGATCTACATCTAGAAAATACCCGTTCACTCGAAGCATCACGTCCGTCAGAGTAAAGCTTAGTCGTTTGTTTCCATCAATAAAAGCGTGGTTGTTTCCCAGCGACTCCATCAGAGCCGATGCTTCCTCAAACAGATCGTTGTAGTAGCCATTTTGTGGTCGGAAAATGGCCGACTCCAACAATCCCATGTCTCGGATACCTTGGAGTCCGCCGAATTCCTCGATGAGCAAGCGGTGGGTTTCAATGGCTTCAGCCACAGTAGGGTAAATGCGAACTGGCATTTACTGAGCCAGGAGATGGAGGAGTTTGCGGTTCTTCTCGATGGACTTACGAACGTGTGCCATAATTTCAGGGCGAACGGTGTTCTGTGTTGGAGCCACGTATTGGATGTAGTGTTCCGCAGCCCGCTCCAATACATAGGTGGTCGTTTGACCGTTGTCCTTCGCCAGTTTGGCCAGATCATCATAGAGCTCGGCTCGCATATTGAGTCCGACTTTTCGGGTTGCCATACTTCCTCCTTGAACGAATCCATTATAACGCTGAATATTCTGCCGTCAAGAACAATCTAGACCAGTCTAGACTCCTTGCAAAAAGTACCGTAACGATTGTTTTTGGTGTACTTCTGCCTGGCTGGCTATATCGCGAGCCGGCCCCGCGTCCTGACTGAACCGGCCTTTTCGCTGCTACAACCAACCGTATCAGATCCGCCAGAAAATCGCTTGCCTCGGGATTTTACTCGACCGAGGTGCAGGCGGATGTACTTTTG
>PMES01000028.1 GCA_003154775.1 Acidobacteriota bacterium
TTATTTATGGAAACGCTCTAGCAGCCTGCCCACAACGCACCATAGAGCCGGCCTTTCTCTTTCCCGCGCCTCCGCGCTATCTTTCCTCTTACTCCGCCAACTTCCATTCTTGCTCCGAAATCTCCGTTCCCTCTGCGGCCCCTCTGTTACCTCTGTGTTAAGCCTTTCTCTTCTGCGCGCCTCCTTACCCCGAGCCGTTTGCGTGAGGGGTGCGTTACCTTTCCTCTTTCTTTCCTCTTTCCTTCCTTCGTTCCTTCCTTCTACTTTCCCCGCCAGGCCACCAATCTGCCTTTTGCTTTCAACTTTCAACTTTCAACTTTTAACTCCCCCCGCCCCCCGCGCTATACTCCTCTTGATCCATGCCCATCAACACCATCATCGTCGACGACGAAAAGCCTGCCCGCGAAGAGCTAGCCTTCCTCCTCAAAGCCTTCCCCGAAATTAATCTCCTCGCCCAAGGCAAAAACGGCCTCGAAGCCGTCAATCTCATCAAAGAGCATTCCCCCGATCTCCTCTTCCTCGACGTCCAGATGCCCGGCCTCGATGGCTTCGGCGTCCTCAAAAAGTTAGTCGAGCGCAAACTCAAAGTCCCTCACGTCGTTTTCGCCACCGCCTTCGACCAGTACGCCGTGCAAGCCTTCGACGTCAACGCCGTGGACTACATCCTCAAGCCCTTCGACAAAGCCCGCATCGCCAAAGCCGTCCAAAAAGCCAAAAAGGAAATCGATGCTCACACCAGCCCCACCGAGCGCCTCGAAAAACTCGTCGCCCAGCTAGCCACCCCCAAGCCCGCCGCCAAGCCTCCCTCCAAAATCCTCATCAAATCTCAGCAGCGCATGCTCCTCGTGGATTCCAATGACCTCATCTTCGCCTCCATCGAAGGCGGCCTCATCTCCGTCGTCGCCCGCGAAGTCGAAGGCTCCTCCCAATACCGCACCCTCGAAGAACTCCACGCCACTCTCGACGCCGACTCCTTCTGGCGTCCCCACCGCTCCTACCTGGTGAATGTCCATCACATCAAGGAAGTCGTCCCCTGGTTCAAATCCAGCTTCATGATCAAAATGAACGACAAAAAACAATCCGAAATCCCCGTCTCTCGCCAGCAAACCAAACGCCTCCGCGAACTCTTCAAACTCTAAGAAAGGGGAACTGCCATGGAGTCCACAAATCAACCCACTCCTAGTCGAAGGCTGCTTATCAACGTTTTGACCTTCGTCTGGCTCTTCTCCACATGGATCGCTTTTGACGCTCTGACCACTCTTTATCACGCGCATTTGCCAGTTCGCCATCTGCTCATAAGTGCGCTGGAATTTGCAGTTGTGTTCACTCTCCTTTTCATCTTCGTGGATTGGTTCCGGGAGTGGCGCAAGCGATAGCCGGGTGCCCCGCTCTTGTGTTCTCCCCATCACGCCACTCATCGCGCGTACTTGAGGGTGGGCTCTTACGTTCCAACGCCACCACTCCTCTTCTCTTCACTCTTGCTTTTCTCTTCTCTGCGAACTCTGTGGCCTCCGTGAACTCTGCGTATGCATTTTCTTGCCTCCTGATCGCTGATCGCCGGTCGCTGTTCGCCACTCCCCCGCCTCCCGATATCTGATCTCTGATATCTGATAACCCTCCCCGCCATGCTAAACTTCACCCTCGCCACCCCCATGGACTTCTCCCTCTCCGATCACCAACTCCTCATCCGCGACACCGTTCGCGAGTTCATGCACACCGAAGTCCGCCCACACGTCAAAGACTGGGAGCGCACCGATCACTTTCCCCTCGACGCCATCAAAAAACTCGGCGCCCTGGGTTGCTGCGGCATGCTCACGCCTGAATCCTGGGGCGGCCCCGGCCTGGACACCATCTCCTATGTCCTCATGATCGAAGAGGTCGCCCGCGTCCACGTAGCCATGTCCACCGCGCTTTCCGTCACCAATTCCGCCGTCCAGCTCCCCCTCCTCGCCTTCGCCACCGAAGCCCAAAAATCCCGCTACCTCAAGCCCCTAGCCGCCGGCGAATTCCTAGGCGCCTTCTGCCTAACCGAACCGCAAGCCGGTTCCGCCGCCGCCGCCATCCAGTGTCGCGCTGAACTCCAATCCTCCACTTCCTCACCCTCCTCCCCCTCCTATCTTCTTTCTGGCACCAAAACCTGGGTCACCAACGGTTCCCACGCCGGCCTCTACATCATCTTCGCCAAAACGCAGCCGGAACTCGCCGGGAAGGGAATCACCGCCTTCCTGGTCGAACCCACTTTTCCCGGCTTCACCATCGGCCGCCACGAAGACAAAATGGGCCAGCGCTCCTCTCCCTCCGTCGAAATTATTCTGAATGATTGCGTAGTCCCCGCCGCCAATCGCCTCGGTGAAGAAGGCCAGGGCCTCAAAATCGCTCTCTCCGCTCTCGATGGCGGACGCATCGGCATCGCCGCGCAAGCTGTAGGCCTGGCCCAGGGCGCCCTCGAAGAATCCGTCAAATTCGCTCGCGCCCGCAAAGCCTTCGGCAAATCCATCTCCGAATTCCAAGCCATCCAATTCATGCTCGCCGACATGCACACCGAAATCGAAGCCGCCCGCGCCCTCCTCTACCACGCCGCCTTCCTAAAAGACCGCACCTCTCCCACGTCGTCTGTTTCACCGCCCACGGTAGCGCCGGCTTCCAGCCGGCACGGCACTCAACCTGATGCCTCTGCACTCGACCGTCATCCCGAGCCCGCTGCGGGCGAGGGATCCCTCTTCTCTTCCACGAGTCACGAGTCACGACTCACGAGTCACTCTTCTTCCGCCTCCTCCCGCGCCAAACTCTACGCCAGCGAAATGGTCAATCGCGTCGTCTACAAAGCCGTGCAAATCCACGGCAGCCTGGGCTACTCCCGCGAATCCGAAGTCGAGCGCATGTACCGCGATGCCCGCGTCATCTCGATCTACGAGGGCACCAGCGAAATCCAGCGCACCATCATCGCCCGCGATCTCCTCTCCCGGTGACTTCTCCTCTCTTGGGTTTTTCTCGTTACGTCTCTTGCCGCATGAACTTGAGGGTGCCCCATCCTTCGCGTTTTGTGCGAAGGGTGGGCTCTTACGATCAAACGTCACAAACCCTCTTCTCTGCGCGCTTGCTTTTCTCTTCTCTGCGAACTCTGCGGCCGGCGTTTACCCCGACCCTGTCGGGGTGAACTCTGTGTAAGCCTTTTTCTTTTTCTCGGCCCTGCTCTCCGATCCCTGATATCTGCTATCCTTTTCTATTCATCATCACTCAACCAAGGACTACCACTTGTCCACATCTCCCAAATCCAAACGAGTCCTCTCCGGCATGCGCCCCACCGGCCGTCTCCACATCGGCCACTATTTCGGCGCCCTACAAAACTGGGTCCGCCTGCAAAACGATCCTTCCTACGACTGCTTCTACTTCGTCGCCGATTGGCACGCCCTAACCAGCGATTACGCGGACACCTCCGCCATCGCCGAAAACACCCTGCAAATCACCATCGATTTCCTAGCCTCCGGCCTCGACCCGCAAAAATCCGTAATCTTCCTCCAATCCCAAGTCCCCGAACACGCCGAACTCCATCTCCTCCTCTCCATGGTTACCCCTCTCGGCTGGCTCGAACGCATCCCCACCTACAAAGAAGCCCTCGACAACATCAAAAACAAGGATCTCCACACTTACGGCTTCCTCGGCTACCCCACTCTGCAAACCGCCGACATCGTCATCTACAGCAAAATAGACGACGAAGGTAAACTTCTACCGCTGTACGTTCCTGTAGGCGAAGATCAAGTCTCCCACGTCGAGTTCTCGCGCGAACTCGTCCGCAAATTCAATTTCCATTACGCAGGGATTCGAGTGTTTCCATCGATCATGAACACCGAGAATCAAAAGTTCCTCGGCCATGTTTGCCTAGCCCTCGCAAACGAAGGCTATCCCACCGGGAGTTACATCGAACTGGGCGGCCACGAGGATACAGAGGTCCCCGATTCTATCGCTCGCTTTGCGCAACAATTAGCCAGTGCGATTGGCCTTCAGAATTTCCTCGATCGGATGGAGTCAGCGGCTCGATTCTTTTCCGTCTCTACCGTGCTTGAAGAACCCCAAGTCCTTCTCACCCCCACCCCCCGCATCCCCGGCCTCGATGGCCGCAAAATGTCCAAATCCTACGGCAACGCCATCACCCTCTCCGAATCCGATGCCGACATCCGCTCCAAAAGCAAAGTCATGGTCACAGACCCCGCCCGCAAGCGCCGCACCGACCCCGGCAATCCCGACATCTGCCCCGTCTACGATTGGCACAAACTCTTCTCCACTCCCGAACGCGATCCCGGCCGCCTCGACTGGGTCCAATCCGGCTGCCGCTCCGCCGCCATCGGCTGCATCGATTGCAAAGCCGCCATGGCCGCAAATCTAATCAACTGGATCGCCCCAGTCCGCGAACGCCGCGTAAAATGGGAAAACGATCAAAAAGGTGTCCGAGAAATTCTCGACGAAGGCTCCGCGAAAGCCCAAGAGTCCGCGAAGCGGACAATGTACCGAGTCCGCGAATCCGTCCTAGGCTGGCAAGCCAAACGCCGCAACCTCCTGTAGCCGGGAACGCCATTCTCCTGAATGGCGTTTTTGCCTCCTTCCCCCCGCCAATCGGGAGATTGGCGTTCCCGGGCCAGACTAACTTTCAGCCGTGCAAGATTCCGCCGTGCAAGATTCTGCCGTGCAACCCCCGCTGCCCTGCTAAAATCCTATACTGTAGCAGCAAGAGAAGTGTGTGGAGGATAGCCTTGAAGTTTTCCAATGTTATCAGGACGATGTGCCTGAAACCGTTTATTCTCCTGGGAGCCGCTGCCCTTTTCCTGGCGCTGCCGGTCGCCGCGCAAGATTTTCCGGGCCCGATGACCACGCCGCCCAAGGCCAAGTCCGCACCGGCCGGCCCACCCAGTTCCGAACCCGCGCAGGAGCCCGGACCGCCCCAACGGCTGCATTCGCCGGGCGACAATCCCATCACCACTGACCCGCCTTCCCAACCCGTGGCGGAGATCATCAAGCGCTTCGCCGAACGCGAAACCGAATTCCGAATCGAGCGGGACAACTACACCTACACGCAAGCGTTCGCCATCCAGACGATTGACGATGACGGGCGGCCGGACGGCGAATACCGCATGGTCAGCGACATCATTTTCACGCCGGACAGCAAGCGCTTTGAAAAGGTCAAGTTCGCGCCGCCGGACACGCTACGGCGCATCTCGCTGAGCCAACAGGATCTGGACGACGTGCGCAACGTCCAGCCCTTCGTGCTGACCACGACGGAATTGCCCAAGTACAACGTGACCTACGTGGGGCGGCAGCAGGTGGACGAGCTTTCGACGTACGTGTTTGACGTGGCGCCCAAAACGATTGAGAAGAACCAGCGCTATTTTCAGGGGCGCGTGTGGGTGGACGACAAGGACTTGCAGATCGTGATGACCGATGGGAAAGCGGTGCCGGACATCATCACCAAGAATAATGAAAACGTCTTCCCGCGCTTCCGCACCTACCGGCAGAACATCGAGAAGGGCTACTGGTTTCCCGTGTTCACGCGCGCCGACGACTACCTGCATTTCCGCAGCGGCGATGTGCACATCCGCATGACCGTGAAGTACTCGAATTACAAGCGTTACGGCAGCACCGTGAAGATGGGCGAGGCCAAGGAAATCAAGAACCCGTAGCGGAGCGGAGCACCCCGTGAAAGAAGCGGGGTAAAAAGGTTACGGGGCCGGCAGAGTGGCTCCTGCTACGGAACCAAAGACCTCCGAAAAAGCGGATTCCTTGCGTAAAAAGTGCGCAATGCAGAAGAGAGATTTCTCGCCCCGACGAAGCGTACGGGGCGCATAACCCGCGCTTCGCGGACTCCGCTCGGAATGACAAGAGCGCTTAGGCCTTGCCGAGATGGGGTCGAGCGGTGCTCGACCCCTACAGGGGAAAAAGCGAGCCCCAGAAAAGGCAAACCCAAGAAAAAGCCTCAGGCCTGAAGGCCTGAGCTACAGGGGCAAGTGGGAGGCGGGGATTGGCGGAGAGATTCCTCGCCCCGACGAAGCGTACGGGGCGCATAACCCGCGCTCCGCGGACTCCGCTCGGAATGACAAAACTATTTGGCGTTTGCCGGGATGAGAGCGATCCAGCGAAGCGGGATTGCACTCCTGCACGGACGGCCCGGATCAGGAGGCGGCAGCATCCTTGCCGGGCTGGAAGTAGACTTCGTCCTGGATGGCCTGCTTGGACCAGCCGGCGCGCAGCAGAATGCCGCGGCCACTCTCCACCATCCCCGGATGACCGCAAAGATAGGCCGAAGTGTCTTCCGGCGTAAGCCCCCAAAGGTGGACGTACTTGCGGATGAGATCGTCCACACGCCCCCGTTCGCCCTGCCAGCCGGGATCTTCCCAGGGGCGGCTGATGGCAGGCACGTACTTTAGCCAAGGCGCCTCAGCGGCGTACTTCTCCAGTTCATCGCGATAGCCAAACTCCCAAGAGCGGCTTGCTCCCTGAATGCAAAAGAGACGGTGCTCACCGGGCATGGGAGTGCCGCCCTTCTTCCAATCCGCGCGAACGGTGCGAATGTAGCTGACGTAGGGCGCGACACCGGTGACGGTAGCCAGGAGGAGATGATTCTTGCGGCCGCTGAGGAGGTCCAGGGTGAAGCGCCCTTTGGCGAATCTGCGAAGAAAGAGAGGAGCGCCCTTGTCCATGGCATAGAGGAGCGGGGTAAGTTCGCCATTGGGGATGCGTTCGACGAAGAACTCCAGGACATTTTCGTAGGGCGAGGAGCAGAGCGAGTAGGCGCGCTCGATGCGCTCGCCCTCCACTTCGACGCCCAAGGTGGCGTACTGACCGGCGAGATAGGAAAACGGGCCGCCCGGGTCCACATGAAGCAGGAAGAGATCATCGGCGACGGCACGACGGTCGAGGATTTTGGCGGGCAGGAATTTTTCCGATGTCATGAACACCGACCTCTTCTGTTTCGATGCGCGCCGCCCCACGATAGATATGCGCAGCGGAGATGACGAGGAGCGACGAAAGGTTAGCAGTTAAACATGATGGGGAGCACCTGAGAAAAACTGGCGCTCCCCGAATATTGGGATCGCGCGAAAGTGCAACCGGTGGCTTACGGTTTCTGATGCTGCTGTTGCATCTGCTGCATCATTTGCTGCATGTCGAACTGCTTGACGGGGCCGGTGATGCGATCCTGGGCATCGGTGATTACTTTGGTTAGAACCATGCTGCCGTGGGGACTCACTTCCTTGACCATGCCAGAGGGGGTGACTTTGTCGCTGGTCCAGATGTCGGAATTGCGCTTGTCGTTGCGCCAGTGCTCGCAAGAAAAAGTGCCGGCAGGGACAGTGACGCTCTCGGTGCCAACGGAGTGCCACTCATTCATGTTTTCTTCCGCCTTCTCCCGGTGCGCCGCGGTGGGATTGAAGGGCATTTCCATGGCCCCTTGGCCGGGCATTTGCATAATCATGCGGTGAAATTGGAAGTCAGCACTGGTAAAGAGAGCCTTGCCGACGAAGGATTGATTCTTTTCATCGGTCATCACGAACTCCATCCAGAAGCCGTCTTTGCCTTCGACGGATTCCTTCCCGACGATGTACATCTCCATGGTGCTGGTCTTTGGCGGGGTTGCGGAGGTCGTGGTGTTGAGGTATTGGGCGCCTTTACCGACGACGGGATTGAAAGCC
The DNA here is from genome assembly GCA_003154775.1 of Acidobacteriota bacterium. GTDB lineage: Bacteria > Acidobacteriota > Terriglobia > Acidiferrales > UBA7541 > Acidiferrum. The sequence continues at coordinate 7,680 of PMES01000028.1, forward strand.
TTGGCGATGTCGGGTTTCTTGAAGAGGTCCATGCCCATTTGGGCGGACGCTGTAGAAGCAACGAAGAGGCAAGTCACGAGCACAGTAAGACCGAGACAACAACGCTTCATGGCGTTCTCCTTGAGGACTGCACCAGCCAGTTCAGGCATCGGGCGGGACCCGACACAAAAGTATGCCTTTCTCATACCAGTTTCGCGAGGCCGAAGCAACGATGAGGTTGAGGAAAACGTGAGGAGTTGCACGGGAGAAACTACTCGTACGCAAGCGCTTCGACGGGATCAAAGCCGGAGGCGCGAAGTGCGGGAACCGTTGCACCCAAGGCAGCCCCTAGTAAGGCCAGAAGAATGGAGCCGAAGACCCAGCCCGGCGTCAGGAGGATGGAGAGGCCGGGATTAGTCTGCTTGAGGATAGCCTGGGCGAGAAAGGTGATGGCGATGCCGGCGAGACTCCCGGCGATGGTGAGGAAAGCGGTTTCGCCGAGGAGCATCTTGATGATGTCGAAGCGGGAGAAGCCCAGCGCCTTGAGAATGCCGATTTCGCGGGTGCGCTCCAGGATCATGGTGTGCATATTCATGAGCACGACGAGAAAGCTGATGACCACACCGAGGCCCACCATGGTGCGGATGAAGGGCTTGAGTTCGGGGAGATTCGAGGAGTTCATCAGGGAAACGTATTCGGACATGGAGCGGACGCGGTTCTCAGGATCGAGCTTCAGGATTTCGGCGCGCGTGCCCTCGACGTCGCCCTTGCTGCGAACAAAGAACATGGAGACGCGCTTATCGGCGCCGACGATGTCCTGGCCGGTGCGTAAGGGGATAAAGAAGCGGGCGCCCTTCCCATGGGTGACAATCCCGGTGATTTTGAACGGATGATTGAGAAGCGTGTACGTGTCGCCGACCTTGATGTGGCGCGTTTGCGCGACGATGTCGTCGGCGATGGCTTCGTCGGAAGCCCGGAAGGGCCGGCCGTCCCGGAAGAGAAAGCCCTTGCTCAAGGCATTGAAGCGCTTGTAGTCAATGCAAAAGATGTTGATCAGGCTTTTGGGGTCAGAGAGGATCAGGGTGGGGGCGACTTCATCGACGCCGGGGATTTTTTCAATCTGATCGGCGAGCGATTCCTGCATCACGGCACTGGAGAAAGCAAAAAAGATGGAAGAGTTGGGCGGCTGAACGAGAATATCCGCGCCGACGCCTTCGGTGCGCTTGCCCCATTCGTTGATGACGCCGGAGGTGAGACCGACAATCATAAGAATCAAAACGACTTGGATGGCGATGGCAAGAATGCTGAGGACGCAACGCAGGGGACGAGCGGCGAGATTGCCCCAGAACATCTGGAGGAGAGAAAAGGGACCTTCGTAGGAATCGGCCATGGAGAGTTCCGCAGGAAGAACTGTACCACTAGGGATTTAAACGGGTCAAAGCCGATGCAAAGGAGAAAGGAGCGAGTGCGAAGCACGCACGATGCCGAAGTGCAAGGAGAGAATTTCCAGTTCCGTTAAATTTGCACATTTGCGTGGATAAGCTTGTGGAAAGTGAAGGAAAAGGGGGAGTAACTCCGCGAAATTCAACACGATGATGCGGTTTGCACAAAAACCGTGCAAGTGGAGGAGAGGAAAAAGAATTTTGCACGAAGATTTGAGGCGATGTGACCTGGGTCACGGATGAATCGCAAGAGAAAAAAAGTTCCGCGAGAAAGGCAGAGAGGAGTACTCCAAAAAACTTCACGGAAGGTGCTGAGGCAATTGCAATTAGAAGCGCCGAAGGGAAACTTCGCGAAGAGAATGCGGGAATGAACCAGGACGCGACGATTTAGTACCACTTGGGCGGACGATCGAGATGAATCGTAATGGTTTGCTTGGGATCGGTGATGTCATACCAGTGGCCGTAGGTTTTCCAGCCGTCGGCGACGACCTGGATCAGAACGCGGCCGAGGGGAACATCGGGCAGGTGAGCGATGCCTTCCTGATTGGTCTTTACGCTGATCTCGGTCTTCTTGTCCTTGATGCGGTGTTCCTCGACCGTCTTCAGGTAGACGCTGGCGTTTTCGACGGGCTTGTTGGCGTCGCCGCCGGTGACTTCGATAGTGATGCGATTGGCCGGAGCGGGAGCCGAGCTTTTCGGAGGCGGCGCGTCCTGCTGAGCGGAGAGAGGAAGGGCGGCTGCCAGTGTGACGAACAAAGCGAAGGCAACGAATGAAGAGCGATAGGGTCGCATAGGTGTCCATTTCATCGTCCACGGAAGCGGGGGAAACGTCAAGAGGAGAGCGAATAGGGCAGGAAATTCGGGTCGAGAAACTTAAGGAAGATTCGACTCGCGGCGGAGGCTCGTGCATTTTCGGCCTCTTCTGGAATAACGATTGCGGATGGCGCTGGTTTTTCCCTGTAGAATGAAGCGGGTAGCGGAGGCCCGGAGGTTAACATTGCGGGGAGCAGCATGGTCCGCTGCAGCGAGCAGTTGGCGGCAGCTTACGAAATCAAACAGGGATTTTAGAGAAGGTTGAGGAGAAGAGAATGGGATTTGCGACGAACGCCATACACGTAGGACAGGAACCCGATCCAACAACAGGCGCGGTGACAGCCCCGATCTATCAGACCTCCACGTATGTGTATGAGGAGTTGGGGAAGCCGAGGGGCGGCTACGACTACGCGCGGACAAATCATCCGAACCGCAAGGCGCTGGAACGCACGGTGGCGAAGCTGGAAGGCGGGCACAGCGCGTATGTGTTCACATCGGGGATGGCCGGAATTGATGCCGTGTTCCGTTTGCTGAGGCCGGGCGAACACATCGTGCTTTCGGAAGCGGTGTACGGCGGCGTGTACCGGCTGACGACGCAGTTGCTGGTGCACTTTGGGCTGGAGTTCAGCTTCGTGGACACGACGGACCCGGCGATTGTGCTGGGAGCGCTGCGGCCAAATACGAAGATGATCTACATCGAAACGCCGACAAATCCAACGATGCGCATCACGGACATTTCGGCGATGGCCAAGCTGGCGAATGAACGGAAGACGACCCTGGTGGTGGACAACACCTTCCTGACGCCGTACTTGCAGCGGCCGATCGAACTGGGGGCGCACATCGTGGTGCACTCCTTGACGAAGTACATGAACGGACACAGCGATGCCACGGGCGGAGCGGTGATCCTGACGCGGCCGGAAGATGCGGAGAAAATTTATTTCATACAAAAATCGGCAGGAGCGGGGCTCGCGCCGATGGATTGCTTTCTGACGTCGCGCGGGCTGAAGACCCTGGCGGTGCGCATGCTGCAACACAACGCGAATGGCCTGGCGGTGGCGCGGCACCTGGACGCACATCCAAAGGTGCGGAAGGTGTTTTACCCGGGGCTGGCCTCGCACCCGCAACATGACCTGGCGCGCAAGCAACAGAAGGGGCCGGGGGCGATGCTGGCGTTTGATCTGGGAGAGGAAGGGGCGGCGCGGCGATTCCTGAATCAGGTGAAGATTTGCGCGTTGGCGGAGAGTCTGGGCGGCGTGGAATCGCTGATATCGCTGCCGGCGCAGATGACGCACGCGTCCATGCCGAAGGAAGTGCGGGATCGCGTGGGGATTACGGATAGCCTGGTGCGGCTGAGCGTGGGGATCGAGGACGTGGAAGATATCATTGCGGATTTGGATCAGGCGCTGCTGTACGTGTAAGCGGGGTGGACTGGTGGCGCGTTGTCGAGGTGTGTATTCGGTGAAGCGTTGTCGGTGGCGCTTGCAGCCGTAAAAGCGGCGGCAAGCCGCCGCACTCCAAATTAGCTGAGGAGCCAGCGGAGGTAGGCGGGGGAGCCAGCGGCGATGGGCAGGACTAGGAATTCGGGAGTTTCGTAGGAGTGGAGGCGGAGGACTTCCCTTTCCAAGGGTTTGAGGCGCTTGGCGGTGGTTTTGACTAGGAGCAAGTGTTCGCGGGAACGTTCGAGTTTGCCCTTCCAGGTGTACAGCGATTCCACAGGTGCTGTGAGGATGTTCACACAGGCGGCGAAGTGTTTTTCGACGACGGCGCGGGCGATCTTGCGGGCCTCGGGGAGAGAGCCGCAGGTGACCAGGACGAGGCGGAATTGCGTGGCGCGTGGCATGGGGATCCTCTCTGCAATTGATTGTATATGAGGAGGCGATGGGAGTCAGAGACGCAAGAAAAACTATGTCCTTGCGGTAGTCTGCGGAAAGCAGATTCCTCGCTTCGCTCGGAATGACAGCGGGTCATAGGCGTTCGGGAAGAAGAAAAGGCAAATGGGCGACGGAGGGAGGTGATGGAGGGTTCGACACGGACACGGAGAATATGTGTATCGGCGGAGCGGACGGCGGAAGAAGATTCATTGTTGGGGATGGATCGCGCGATGACGATCCACGATGACGGATGACGGTGCAACCACAGGAAAAATGGAAGGGCCTGGCGCAGCACTACGGGCGGCACCTGCTGGTCGTGTTCGTGGCCGTGTTGCTGGTGCACAATGTATTCGGAGCACACGGATTCCTGGCCATGCACCAGAAGCAGAAAGAGATTGAAAAAGTAAATACAGAGATCGAGCGGCTGAACAAGGAAAATGCGGCGCTCGAAGGCGACGTGAAGGATTTGAAAACGGACCCGCAAACCATTGAGAAGATTGCGCGGGAAGAGTTGGGCCAGGCGCGGCCGGGAGAAGTAATTATCAAGTTGCCCGCCGCGGCCAATGAGAGCGGGACGGCGGCGAAGTCGCAATAGGCGGACGGATTTCGGAGTGAAAGATAACGCAGAGACGCTGAGGGCGCAGAGAAGAGGCAGAGGGATTCCTCTCTACGCGACCCGACGCGCCAAACAACGGCGCGAAGAGAGAATCGGGTCGCTCCGCTCGGAATGACAGTTTTGGTTGCAGAAATTTAGGATTTGGCGAGGATGGGGCGCTCCGATGCGGTGGGAGCGCTTTTCGTTTTTTGGGAGGAGCGCTTCCAACGAGTGCGGAGGAGGGAGAGCGCCAACATGGAGAGAAAGATAATCGCGAGGCCCAGAGTTGCCCGGGGAATGGAACAGGCCCGCTTGGGCATGATGGAAAGAGATCCGTAAACGAATTCGATTTGCACCCAATAGACAAGCAGCGAGGTGTTACCCAATTGGATGAGCGGGCTGAAGCGTTTTTGCGCGAAGCCAAAGCGGCACCAGGCGTAAACAAGCGAGAGAATGACGAGGAGCACGCCGCAACGCATCAGGAGAAAATCGGGGTTGGAATGCCAGTAGTCGTAAACGGCATAGAGCCGGATTGGGGAAGTATCGAAGAGAATCGAGAGAACGCTGGCAAACATGCCGGCCAAGCCGAGGAGAGCGAAGAAAAGAGACTCGCGGCGGTGGGCAAAGTCCGAGAAGATGAGGAAGCCGGCGGCGAGTCCGGCAAAGGCGAAGGCGGCCCAGGGAAAGATCGGAAAGAGCCAGGTCTGCGGCTCCTTGAAAGTATGCACGCCATTGATGTACGACTCGAGGAACCAGGGGAGGAAGCGCGGGCGCCAGGTGGTCCAGAGAGGCGGCGTGGCGAGCGCGATGAGCGCTGCGGTAAGGAGCGCGGCGAACACGCTGCGGCGGCGAGCGAGCGAAGGCGTGGCGGCGGAGGCGAACCAGCAGAGCACGCCCATCAACATTATGGAGAGGCCGAGGATGTTGAGCACGTCAACGCGGAGGAGATCGGTCCAGGGAGCAGACCTGAAGCCGAGGAGAAACTCCTGGATGCGGAAGAGGATACCGTAGCCAAAGACTTCGGCGCCGCGGAGGATAGTTTGGCGAGCGATAGCGTTGCGGGCAATTCCCTTCTCGCGGACTTTGCTGGTGACGAGGGCAACGGAAACGCCCGCAAGAAAAATAAAAAGCGGTGCGGGGAGTGTGCCGCCGATTTGCGACAATCGGAAGAACGGTGTCTCGCGCTGCTCAGGGCGGAGCCAAGAGTCGTAGCAATGGGTTTGAAACATCAGGAGGCAAGCGAGGCCGCGCATCCAGTCGATGTAGGAGAGGCGTTTCAATTGGGAGTTACCGAGTACAAGTTACCAGTCATCAGGAATCAGTTACTAGCGATCAGCGACCAGGGTCCCCGGGAACGCTTGGTGCGGACACTCTGCTTACCCAATACGTATCAGTGAGGGGGCTGCCAGGGCAAGCGGGGAGTACGCTTGGTGTGCAATAAGGAAATTGCGCGGTTGCTGACTTGAAAGTGGGGCAGGCGAGAAAATGAGGAGCGAGGAAAAGGCGGGATGAGACAGCTTGGGATTTGGGCGGCGCTGGGAATTTGGGCAGGGCTGTGCCTTGGCGGGGCTTTGTATGCAACGTGGCAAGGATACGGAGGGCGCGCGTTTGGCGCGATGCTGACCGTGTTTGCTTTCTTCCTCCTGGTGATGCTGGCGTTCGCGGCGCGCGGTGTTGCGGAAAAATGGGCGGTGAAATTCGGGCCGGGCGGCGGATTTTTCCTGGGCGCGTGCGTGTTTGTGTTTTACCTGGTGTATCTGCTGGGAGCGGGAACGTTTGCGGTGGCGCGCGCAGGCGCGATGGCAGGCCTGATCTTCGTGCCGCTGGGATTGGCCGTGTCTGCGGGAGGAGCGGCGCCGGGAGCGTGGCAGGATTATGTGACGCTGGCGGGCATCTGGGTGTTCGTGAAGTTCGGGTCATCTCATTGGCTGTGGCCATTTCCAAATGCGCGGCTGGCCTATGTGATGACGGTGCTGGTGGCAGTGAATGTGGCGCTGGCGGCGTTTGTGCTGGTGCGGCGGCTGAAAGGGATTGGCTATTCGATTGGATGGGGAAAAAGCTGGGGATTCTATGTGCTGGGGAGCTTCGTGGCGTTCGGCTGCATCGCGGTTCCACTGGGCACGGGGATGCACTTCCTCACGTTCGCGCCGCAGTGGGGGCGGTGGAGCGGGTTGCTGTTCAGTTCGCTGGCGATCTTGGTGTTCACGGCGTGGCCGGAGGAGTTATTGTTTCGCGGGCTGCTGCAGAATCTGCTGGCGCGGGATTCCAAGACGGAATGGGCGGGATGGTGGACGGCGTCGCTGCTCTTCGGTTTCTCGCACATCACGAACATGGGTTTTCCGAACTGGCGGTACGCGGCGCTGGCAACGATTGCGGGAATTTTCTATGGCTGGACGTGGCGAAAGAGCGGCTCGATTTTCGCGTCAACGTTGGTGCATGCGGCCGTGGATGTAACGTGGCATTTACTGTTCCGGACCGGATAGCGAGCGGCGCAGAAAGGAAATTCGAGACAGGCTCAGGAAGAGACGGGGTTGGGCACGCAGAAGATGTCGAACCAGCGCCACTTCCTGAGGTCGTCCTCGCCGAGGACTTCGCCCCAATAGTGGCTATCGTCAACGATGCGGCGGATGGTGTAGCCCAAAGAAGTGATCGAGCGGTGCAAGGCGCAGCGTCGCTCGCGGCTCAGGTGCGTGTAGACCTCGATTTTCATATACGGCCTGGTCTGGGTGATCAAGTCGCGGAGAGATTCGAGGACGAACGGCTCGTAGCCCTCGGTGTCAATCTTCACAAAACGAATCTTGGGGATTAGCTCCGGATAGGATTGCTTCAGCAGAGCATGAACATTCCTGCCCTGCACTTGCAGCGCAAAGGCATGGAAGTGGAACCACTTGCTGATGCCCTCAAAGCTGCCGCCATTGCAGAATCCGGAATCGGAATAGTGGAATTCGAGGGAAGCGTCCTCGGGGGAGGCAGCAAACATGAGCGGAATGATCCGCGTCTTCTCCGGATTGAGGGTGGCATTTTGCTGGAGGATGGCGAAGACGTAGGGATTGGGCTCGAAAGCGAGGACGCAGCCCGTTTTGCCGGTGGCGAGAGCGATGGGGAGCGTGGTGTCGCCAGTGTGCGCGCCAATATCAATGGCGACATCGCCGGGTGATAGAAATTTGCGCAGCTCATCAACAACTTCCTGGGACATTGGGCGCCCGAGTTCCTTGGGATGCAGCCATCTGGCGTAGGTGATTCGGCCGTCGGTGGGCAGATCAAGCTGGCGGAGTTCGTAGGGATAGGTCTTCGGCGTGGGCTTCAGGCCAAAAAGATAGACCATTTCTTTGAGCTTCAAACGATTTCTCCTTGGGTCGTATTCAGGTATACCACAATCGAGGGCGGCAGCCAGAGAAGGGCGCCCGGCAGGTCTGCGGCGAGCGAGAGAGCAGATGTCATGATTCCGTGCTTGTGTTTGGCGGGTGACTGCGATAAACACTCAGGGATTGCCCGGGGCGCGAAGGGCTGGGGCGGCGGGAGGTCTTATGTCCACGGAAAGCCCAAGGAGTTCGGCGCGCGGGTTTCGAGTGCACACTTTTGAGGCAGAGGGCGCGACGGTGGTGGAATGCTTTGGCAGATTGACATTTGAGAATGCGCCCTCACTAAAGGATGAGGTGAAGCCGCTGATTCCGGAGCGCAAACGGATTGTGCTGGATTTGCAGGGAGTGCCGCAGATCGATAGCGCAGGATTGGGAACGGTTGTGGGGTTATATGTAAGCGCGCGCACGCGTGGCTGCCGGATCGAGATCATCAACGCAAGCCAGCAGGTAAGCGAATTGTTCAGCATGACGAATCTGTTGTCCTTGTTTGAGGATGCCGGCAGGCACGGCGGCAGAATGATTTGAGCCTGAAATCCGAAGTCGAGGAGGGATTTCTCCGCTCCGGGACTGCAAAAAGCGCCGTCCCTCCGGTCGAAATGACAGGTTTTGGGCGATGGATGGTGTGGCTTCATTCCTGGCAGAGCAAAACAATTTTCCCGGAGACCTGCGCTTTTTCGAGGAGTTCGTTGGCGCGCGCGGCTTCGCGCAGCGGCATCCTGGCGGCGATGACCGGCTGAATCTGGCGCGCGGCGAGCATGCCGAACAGTTTGGAGAGATCTTCGCGGAACCAGTCGGGATGGGCATCGCGCAGCCATTTGACGTTGAACCAGACGGGATGCTTGCCATCGGGCACGAGCTTCATCAGGCCTAGCCAGGCAAAACCCAGAGCCGCGGAGAGCTTCCCTTTCTCGACGGCCGAAGAAACGCCGAAGCAAATCAGATAACCGCCGCGGCGCAAACAACGATAGGAATCCGTGCGGGTCTTGTCGCCGACGGAATCGAGGACGGCGTCAAGTCCTTCGGGAGCGAGTTGACGAATGCGAGCGACAAACTTTTCCGAGCGATAGTCGATCGGCGTGGCACCCAGAGCGGCAACGAGTTCGAGTTTGGACTTGGAGGCCGTGCCGAACATCCGCAGGCCGGCGATTTTGCCAAGCTGGAGAGCGGCAGTGCCCACACCTCCGCCAGCACCGTGGATGAGGAAGCTCTGGCCCTCGCGAAGTTTTGCGACGCGATGAACCATCTGGTAGGCGGTGACGTAATTCAGGACGAGGCTGACGGCTTCGGCGGGATCGAGATTGTCAGGCATGGGAACGAGATGCGCGACGGGGACAATGGTGTAGCGGCTGTAGCCTCCAATCATGGTGAGGGCGGCGACACGCTGGCCGAGCGTGAATCCGGTGACGCCATCGCCGAGAGCGTCAATATCGCCGACAATGTCATAACCGGGAGCAAAGGGAAAGGCTTGCGAGACGGGATAGAGGCCGCGGCGCATGAGGATATCGGCATAGGCAACGCCGGTGGCGATGACTTTGACGCGCACCTGACCGGGACCGGGATTTGGCAGGTCGTCTTCGACCCACTGGAGAACTTCCGGCCCACCACGGCCGGTGATGACCATGCGGGCGTTCTTGAGGGAAGCCATAACCCTACTCTCGCATGAGAGAAGAGAATCCGGCAACGTGTGAGATTGTGGGCTGCGGCGCGCGCGAGAAGAGATTCCAGTGAATGGATGTGGCGGCTGTTTCCTGGGCGGAAGAACACGGGGACGTTTAACACCGAGCGCACGGAGACGTTGCGCTGGGGGTGGGAGCTAGACGATAGACGGGAGGAAGGTTAGCCACGGGTGACGGGGCGGGGCTCGATGACGTCGGAAAAGAGTTTGTCGATGAGGTCGTGGTACTGCTTTTCGACGACGCGGCGTTTGAGCTTCATGGTGAAAGTGAGGCTGCCGCTATCGAAGGTGAAGTCGTCCGGGAGGAGAGCGAAACGCTTGATGGTTTCGTACGAGGCGAGGTGAGTGGTGAGGCGGCGGACTTCCTCTTCGACGAGGGCATAAGAGCGGGGATGGGCGGCGAGCTCCGCGTCGGAAGAGAATTTCAGGCCTTGCTCGGCAAGCTTGGCGGAGACGGTGGCGGAGTTGGGAACGATCAAGGCGACGATGAATTTACGCTGGTCGCCGACAACCATGGCATTAAGGATGTACGGGCTGGTTTTGAGCATGTTTTCGATGGGCTGAGGAGCAACAAATTTTCCGGCGGCGGTTTTGAGGAGGTCCTTCTTGCGGTCGGTGATGAAGAGGTACTTGTCCCTGTCCAGAAAACCGATGTCGCCGGTGCTGAACCAGCCGTCTTCGGAAAGAACGGCACGGGTGGCCTCGGGATCTTTGAAGTAGCCCTGCATGACGCAGGGGCCCTTGGCGAGGATTTCGCCGTCGTCGGCAATGCGAACCTGAACGTTGGCGATGGGGCGGCCAGAGCTGCCGACGCGGTTTTGGGGGAAGGTGGAAGTGAGGATGGGCGAGGTTTCCGTCAAACCATAGCCCTGATAGATGGGAATGCCAATGGCCCAAAAAAACTGCGTCAAGTCCTTGAAGAGCGGGGCGCCGCCAGACATGACGAGGCGGAGGCGGCCGCCCGTGCGGGCACGGATCTTGGAATAGACCAGCTTGTCGGCTAGGGCCCATTGCAATTTCGTGGCGAGGGTGGCCGATCCTTCACCGCAGCGCCAGGGAGCGATTTTCCTGGTGAGCTTCATGGACCAATTGAACAGCTTGCGCTTGGCGCCGGTGGTCTTTGTGCCCTGCTCCATCAGGCGTGCGTAGATTTTTTCGAAGAAGCGCGGGACAGCGCCGAGAAGGGTGGGTTTGACCTCGACGAGGGCCTGCGCGACGTTCTCAATCACCGGAACGTAGGCCACCGGGCAGCCACCGAAAATGAAGACGTAGTCGAGCGTGCGCTCGTAAACGTGGGCGAGCGGAAGAAAGGAAACCGCCAGATCCACGGCCGGCTTGAGGACGAGTTCACGGCACGAATCGGTGATGTTGGAGCTGAAATTCGTGTGCGTCAGCATCACCCCCTTGGGCTCGCCGGTGGTGCCGGAGGTGTAGATGATGGAAGCGAGCTGGCTGGGAAGAACCTGTGCGGCGCGCATGCGGTAGGAAGCGATTTCCGGGCTGCCGGCAGTGGCGATCAAGGTTTCGTAGCGCAAATATTCGGAAGGAAGAGTGTCGCCAACCTCGGCAACGATGACTTGCTGGACGTCTTTCACTTCACCGCGGACTTGCAGAAATTTTGCGAGCTGCACCGCGCCACAGATGAAGAGAACTTGCGCGCCAGAGTGATTCAAGATATAGGTCATGCGGTCAAGGGACTCGTTGAAGTAGATGGGAACGGTAACAGCGCCGGAACCGCTAATGGCGAAGTCGGCGGTATGCCATTCGGGACAGTTGGGGGCGAACAGGCCAACGCGATCGCCAGGTTTCACGCCGAGTTCTACGAAGGCGTGGGCCAGCCCGGCCACACGTCGCAGGAATTCCTGGGAAGAGATGGGCTCCCAGCCCCCGGAACGCCGAACGAGTTGCGCCCGGGGAGAAGGGTGCTCATCAATGGCGTGAAGGAAGCGAGAGGGGAGCGAGGCGTAGTTCATGGGCGAGGATGAATGTACCGCAAGAAGAAAATTGACGCAACGCGGGCGGGTTGGCCGACATGGTTTATTGGAGAGGGCACGCGTGGGGTTAGCAGTTTTCTGTTATCAGTTATCAGATATCAGCGATCAGGAACCAAGAGTTCGGAAGGCTGTTGGACAGCCGAATTGCGGGCGAGGCCAGAGGAGGTGTGCTATTTTCAACTGCCTTTGGCAGTGGGTTAAGATGGGGTAGGAGCGGAGCCCATGAGCGTAAGCACACCGATTTTGAATGATCCCGCGACTAGCCGAGGTCCATTTCGCGCGCCGCGCGGCACGGAGCTTTCCTGCAAAGGCTGGCAACAGGAAGCGGCGCTGCGCATGCTCCTGAACAACCTGGACCCGGACGTGGCGGAAAAGCCGGCGGAGTTGGTGGTTTACGGAGGCACGGGAAAAGCAGCGCGAAATTGGGACTGCTTCCACGCCATCGTGAAATCGTTGCGGGCGCTGGAGTCCGACGAGACCTTGCTGGTGCAATCGGGAAAGCCGGTGGCGGTGTTCCGGACGCACGAGTACGCGCCGCGCGTGCTGCTGTGCAATTCCAACCTGGTGGGCCACTGGAACAATTGGGAGAAGTTCAACGAATTCGACCGCGCCGGATTGATGATGTACGGGCAGATGACCGCGGGAAGCTGGATCTACATCGGCACACAAGGGATTTTGCAGGGAACGTATGAGACGTTTGCCGCAGCCGGGCGGATGCATTTTGGCGGCGACCTGAGCGGGAAGCTGGTGGTGACCGGCGGCATGGGCGGGATGGGCGGAGCGCAGCCACTGGCCGCAACGATGAATGGCGTGGCATTTCTGGGCATTGACGTGGACCCGGAGCGGATCAAGCGTCGCGTGAAGACCGGCTATTGCGATGTGATGGTGACTTCGCTGGATGAAGCGCTGCGCATCCTGAAAAATGCGGTGCGCAAACGCGAAGCAACGTCGGTGGGTTTGCTGGGCAATTGCGCGGACCTGATTCCGGAGCTGGCCAAGCGCGGCGTGGTGCCGGATATTCTGACGGACCAGACCAGCGCGCACGACCCAATCAACGGGTATGTGCCGAACGGAATGACGCTGGAGCAAGCGCTGGAATTACGGAAGAGCAACCCGCAGGAGTACCGCAAGCGAGCGATCGCGGCGATGGGCGAGCATGTGCAGGGCATGCTGGAGCTGCAAAAACTCGGCGCGGTGACGTTCGATTACGGCAACAACATCCGCACGTTTGCGTACGAGGCGGGCGTGAAGAACGCGTATGACTTCCCGGGATTCGTGCCGGCGTATATCCGTCCACTGTTTTGCGAGGGGAAAGGGCCGTTCCGCTGGGCGGCACTCTCGGGGGAAGCTTCGGACATTGCGCGGACCGACCAACTGGTGCTGGAAATGTTCCCGCAGAACGAGCACTTGAGGCGCTGGATCCAGATGGCGCAGAAGAAGGTGAAATTCCAGGGGCTGCCATCGCGCATTTGCTGGCTGGGGTACGGCGAGCGGGACAAATTCGGGTTGGCGCTGAATGATCTGGTGGCCAAGGGCGAATTGAAGGCACCCATCGTGATCGGTCGCGATCACCTGGATTGCGGCTCGGTGGCTTCACCGTACCGCGAGACGGAAGCGATGAAGGACGGCTCTGACGCGATTGCGGATTGGCCGCTGCTGAACGCGCTGGTAAGCACGGCGAGCGGGGCTTCGTGGGTGTCCATCCACAACGGCGGCGGTGTAGGGATTGGCTATTCGCAGCACGCCGGGCAAGTGACCTGCGCGGACGGCACTCCGGAGATGGCCAAGCGCATCGAACGAGTATTGACCAATGATCCGGGATTGGGCGTGGCGCGGCACGTGGACGCGGGGTATCCGGAGGCGATTGAGTTCGCGAAGAAGACCGGAGTGAAGGTGCCGATGATGTAGGGGTTCGGCAAGGCGAGAGGGCGGGCGAGACGGAAGCTACGCCGAGTTTCAGAAGGGGAGTACAACGATGTACACGATTTTGGGGGCGACGGGGAATATTGGTTCGGTAATAACCAGGGCGCTGCTCGAGAAGGGTGAGAAGGTGCGCGTGGTGGGAAGAAGTGCCGGACGGCTGCAGCCGTTCGTGCGGCGTGGCGCGGAGGCGTTCGTGGGGGACGTGGCGGACGCGGAAGCGATGACGCGGGCGTTGACGGGGGCGCGCGCGGCATTCCTGATGATTCCCCCGCGCATGACTTCGCCGGACTATCGCGCGGATCAGGAAAAGACGAGCGACGCTTTTAGCGCCGCAGCGAAAAATTCGGGGCTACAGTATGCCGTGAATCTCAGCAGCTACGGAGCGCAGGCGCCGGCGGGAACGGGCCCCATCGCGGGCCTGCACAATTCGGAAAAGAAGCTGAATGCCATCGACAGGCTGAATGTGCTGTATCTGCGGGCCGGGTATTTCTTTGAAAATCATCTGGCGGGAATTCAGATGATTCAGGTGATGGGAATTTTCGGGGGAGCGCTGAGAGGGGACCTGAAAATTCCGATGATCGCCACGCGCGACATCGGGGCGTATGCAGCGGAGCGCTTGCTGAAGCTGGATTTCAACGGGAAGCGCACGCAGGAACTACAGGGCGAACGGGATTTGACCTTGCATGAAGTGGTTGTGGTGATTGCCAAGGGGCTGCGCAAGCCGGATTTGCGCTATGTACAGTTTCCCTACGACCAAGTGGAAAAAGTGCTGGGGCAGATGGGGGCGCCGGCAAAAACAGTGGCCAGCTTCATCGAAATGTTCCAGGGGATCAACAACGGCATCGTGACGGCGACGGAGCCGCGATCGGCGGCAAACACAACGCCCACCACGATTGAGACGTTTGTGAAGGAAGTGTTTGCGCCGGCGTATCGGGGCAAGGGTGTCGGGGCCTAGGTGCAATTGGCCGGCGGGTCGGACATAATAGCAACGCATTGAGCGACAGTTTACTCATCACAGGTGCTGCGCAGATTCTGACGCTGCGCGGCGGAGTTCCACGAAGAGGCAGTTCCCTTTCCAAGCTGGGCTTGATTCGAGGTGGCGCGCTGCTGGTGCGCGACGGGAAGATCGTGGCGGCGGGGCCACGGGCGCAAGTGGAGAGGCGGACGGAAGCGCGGCGGGCAGAAAAGCTGGATGTGGGCGGCCGCGTCGTGTTGCCGGGTTTCGTCGATTCGCATACCCACCTGATCCATGCGGCGAGCCGCGCGGAAGAATATGAGCTAAAGATTCAGGGAGCGAGTTACGAAGCGATCGCGCGCAAGGGTGGGGGAATCCTGAACTCCGCGAAGACACTGCGGGCGGCGACGGCGGAAGCGCTGAAACGCCGGGCGCGCGGGGCGCTGGAGGAATTTGCGGCGCACGGCACGACGACGGTGGAAGCGAAGAGCGGGTATGGGCTGGACGTAGCGAGCGAGCTGAAAATCCTTGGGCTCCACCGGGTACTGAATGCGGAACAGCCGCTGGAAATCGTTTCGACATTCCTGGGAGCGCACACGGTGCCGGCGGAATTTCGCAGTTTGTCGGATGGCAGGGAACGTTACATCAAGCTGCTGGTGGAGAAGTTGCTCCCTGAAGTGGTGAACGAGCGGCTGGCGGAGTTTTGCGATGTGTTTTGCGATCACGGCGCGTTCACGCGGGAAGAATCGGAGCGCGTGTTAAGCGAGGGCAAGCGGCACGGGCTGGTTCCGAGGGTTCATGCGGAGCAACTTTCGCACACGGGGGCGACGCGACTCGCGGTGGAACTGGAAGCAGCGAGTTGCGATCACCTGGAGCAGGTGAATGCCGGGGACATCCGGACGTTGGCGAAATCGCGCACGGCGGCGACGCTGCTGCCGGGTTGCGATTTTCATTTGGGATTGAAGCAATACGCGCCGGCACGAAAATTGATCGAGGCGGGGGCCATCGTGGCGCTGGCGACGGACTACAATCCGGGAACCAGCCCGACGATGAGCATGCCGATGATATTGTCGCTGGCGTGTACGCAACTTCGCATGACGCCGGCGGAAGCGATTGCGGCGGCGACGATCAACGGGGCCTACGCGCTGCGCAGGGAAAAACGCATTGGTTCGCTGGAAGCGGGCAAGCAGGCGGACCTGGCCGTATTCGAGGTGGAGGATTACCGCGAAATTCCCTATTATTTTGGAATGAACCGCTGCTGGATGACCATGAAACGCGGTGAAATTATTTACATGCGGGATTGAAAGAGTCAAAGCCAATCGGGGCGCGGAGAAACTGCTCCCCTGCAAAGACGGAACTCAGCCCATGAAACGATTGATTGAGTGTGTGCCGAATTTTTCCGAGGGACGCGATCTTGCGAAGGTCAGCTCGATCGTGGAGGCCATGCGCAGCGTGCCGGGCGTCTATGTGCTGGACCAGGAGATGGACGCGGACCACAACCGCTGCGTGATTACGCTGGCGGGCGACCCGGATGCAGTCGGGGAGGCGTCGCTGCTGGGCGCAGGCCGCGCGATGGAACTGATTGACATGAACGTGCACACGGGAGCGCACCCGCGCGTGGGCGCGACGGATGTGGTGCCGTTTATTCCCATCGAGGGCGTGACGATCGAAGCTTGCGTGGCGCTGGCACGGCGCGTGGGCTATGAACTTTGGAAGCGCTACCGCATCCCGGTTTTCTTTTATGAAGCAGCGGCGATGCGGCCGGACCGCGTCAACCTGGAGAATATCCGGCGCGGGCAGTTCGAGGGGCTGCGCGACGAGATGAAGCGCAACCTTGATCGTCAGCCGGACGTGGGCGAGCCGAAAGTGCATCCGACGGCAGGCGTGACCGTGGTGGGCGCGCGGAAGTTCCTGATTGCCTACAACGT
Organism: Acidobacteriota bacterium; assembly: GCA_003154775.1. GTDB lineage: Bacteria > Acidobacteriota > Terriglobia > Acidiferrales > UBA7541 > Acidiferrum. The sequence continues at coordinate 24,217 of PMES01000028.1, forward strand.
GAACCTGAACACGCCGGATGTGGGAATCGCCAACAAGATCGCGAAGGCCATCCGGTTTTCGAGCGGCGGGCTGCGCTACGTGAAATCCATGGGTGTGGAATTGAAGGCGCGCAACCTGGCACAGGTGTCCATCAATTTGACGGATTTTGAGCAGACGCCGATGCACCGGGTCTACGAGATGGTGAAGCGCGAGGCGGAGCGCTATGGCGCGGCGCCGGTGGGCAGCGAGATTGTGGGGCTGATACCGAAGAAAGCGATCGAGATGGCCGCCAACTATTTTCTGCAACTGGAGAACTTCTCGCCTGCGCAGGTGTTTGAGAACAAGCTAGAAGCGGTGTTGAGCGGCGCGCCGGTGGAAGCGAAGGACGGAAAGCTGGCGAACCTGGCGCGGCCGTTTCTGGAAGCGGTGGCGGAACCTACGGCCACGCCGGGAGGGGGCAGCGTATCGGCACTGGCGGCGGGACTCGCGGGAGCGCTGGGACAAATGGTCGCGGGGTTATCGCGCAAGAAGAAGTCGCAAATCGCGTATGTGGATAAACTCAGCGAGCAGCTTAATGCCCTGCGAAAGACGACGGACGAATTGACCGCAGCGATTGATCGTGACGCAGCTTCGTATGATGCGGTGATGGCGGCGTTCAAGCTGCCGCAAGGCAATAGCGGGGAAACGCGGCGGCGCGAGGAAGCCATCCAGAAAGCAACGAAAGGTGCCGCGGAAGTGCCCTTGGAAGTGGCGGAGAAGGCAGCGGCGCTGCATGGCCGGTTGGTACAACTGGAGGCCATCGCCGCGGCATCCATGAAGTCAGATCTGCGCGTGGCGCGTCTAATGGCAATAGCGGGCGCAAATGGCGCCCTGGCCAACGTGGAGATCAATCTGGAGGGATTGAAAGATGCGGCGTATATAGCTGCCATGCGCGGGAAAGTTGACGAACTGCGCAAACGCATCAGCTAGCGGATGGGATGTAGCGTAAACTAGAGTCTGCCCCAAAGCCCCGAAAGGAGCATTTCATGAAGTGGACTGATGCGCGCGCGCGGATGACTGCGGCATGTGCCGTGCTGGTGTTGCTGGCCGCCGCCGCGAGACCCGCAAAGGCGGGAAGCCTGAGCGCCGATACGATTGCGCTGTTCCCGAAGAATGTGGGGGAATTTGCGTATGCGGATTTGAAGCAAGCGCGAACGATGAAGTGGTTCCCTGCCCTGCAGGAGCAGATGCTGCCGGAACGCTTCCGGCAATTTGAAAAGTTCCTGGCGTCGGCCGGAGTGGATCCGAACACGCAGGTGGAAGAACTGGCGTGGGGCCTGGTGCCGCAATCGGCGGCGAAGGAAGACGGCAAGGCCTCGACGGGAGACGTCCCGGAGAGCGAACAGATCGTGGGGATCGCGCTGGGAAATTTCAATCCGGACTCCACGGAAGCGTATTTCAAGCAGCAGAAGCTGGCGACCTCCAAATCGCGCGGCTACACGCTGTTTGCCTTTGGCTCCGGAGTGGGGCCGAATGACCTGTTTTTCTTTTTTATTGATTCGAGCAAGGCGGCGTTTGGGCACAAGCAACTGCTCGAAAAGATGATTGAAATCCGCTATGGCGGCGAGGAAGGTTTGTTGCGCAACGACAAGCTGTTCAACCTGATCAACGAGGTGAACGGCTCGGGCGTAGTGTGGGCGGTATTGGACGCGAGCTACACGCGGCTGGCGATGGCGCAACTGGCGCCGGAAGTGGAACAATTTCCCGAAGCGGCGAAACTCGTGCAGCACATGCAATCCATGATCATCAGCGTGACCGCGAGCAGCGGCCTGGAGGGCAAATTCCAGGCGGTTTGCGCTGCGCCCGAGGATGCGAATACATTGAGCCAGTTGATGACGGCGGGGTTGCTCTACAAGAAATACACGGCCAGCAAGGACAACCCGGACTTGGGGCAATTGCTGGATCAGGCCAGCGTGACGCCCTCCGGGGAGCGCGTGATAATCCGGCTGTCGGTGAGCGACGATCAGATGACGTCGCTGATCAAGAAGAATACATTCTCGTTCAAGATGTGATGCGGCGGGATTGTTGAAGATTGCGTGTAACAAAGGTCCCCGGGGCAGAGATGCTCCGGGGATTTTTGTTTGTGCGGGAACGCTATTCCGCGTCGGGTGAGGGAGAAACAAACTTGGTCAGGCACAGGACCGCCGAGGCACCCCGCGTTTCGCAGCGAACTTCATCGACACCCGGCCAGGCGAGATGGTCCTTGTCGGCGGGCGCTTCCTCGGCGGGGAGAAAGAGTTCCATCTCAATGCGATCGGCAAAGCGGTGAAACACGACCTCGCAAGGAGTGCCGGAGTGATGCAGGCCGAAACAATGGCGGCAGACAGAAAGAACGGAGGATTGCAGTTCGAGGATAAGCTCGTTGGCCAGGCCGGCATTGTCGGCAAGAAAGCGCGCCACGCCGCCCACTGCGGCGGCCAGGCGCTCATCGGGGTCCATGCGCAAGCGGAGGTGGAGGGGGCTGGTGGGCACGGTTAGTGGTCGTTGGCGAGGGCCACGTCACAGGCTTCGCGACAATCGGGGCAGTAATACAGCCCATCGGTGCATAGGCGGACGTTGTGCTGGCCTTTGCAGATGGTGCAATACTTTTCGCACACGCAGTACTCCTCGGTTTTGTCGCACTGCGTGCAAACAATCTGCGGGTGACCTCCTGGCATTTGCACCTCCGCAAAGCACTGTACCTGAGGGGAGTGTGCCCAGCAAGCGCGGCGTGAAGGCCGATTTACAGGGTCGCAAGGGCCGAGGGGCGTCTGCGAAACTGAGAGCGAGTAGTGTGTCAGTCTTCGGTTAATGCGGCTATCGCGCATTGAGTCCATCCAACCGCTTTTGGACGCGGTACAGAAGACGCTCGACAAGACTTGACTGGGCAGACGGACGTGTCCCATTGATTCCATTGACTCTTGCGGGGGGTGGACATAGTATCGCGCTCAGGTGCGCTCCAACCTGAAGTATCAGTTCTTCAGAGAGGTGAAACGACGATGCCGCACCGCCCGTGGCCCTTTTTGTTCATCGCAATTTCCGTTCTGCTTTTGGCGTGTTCCAGTGCGCCACCCACCTCCGAAAGTGACAAGGCCCTCACCGACGCGAGAAACAACCTCAAACTATCCGATTTCGATGGGGCGTCGAACAATCTCGACAAAGCCATCAAATCAGCTAAGGACGAGTCTCTCCGCCAGCAAGCGCTTGTACTTCGCATTGCACTGGTGACGGCGCTCGCCGACGCCAACAGGCAGATGGCGGAGGCCTATTACACCGGGGCGCAACAGCCGGCCGCCCAGTCGCACTCCAACCCCTTTTACAAGATGCGTTCCGACTACTACAGCACGGCGAATTCGCTCCTGATGGACGCGATGCAAACGATGATAAATCAGCGCTCCAAGTTGAGCGGCAACGCCATCCCCGTGGAGGTCAGCTTTCCGGGCTTCACGGGAACAACCCCTGGATTGACAAGGGTCAAGGAGGGTCAATTCATTACGGATTCCGACCGGTTGAGCGCCGAGGTCCAGACAGACCGCAACGCTCTTGCAGTCGTCCTTTCCGCGATCGCTGGAGCTGGCCAGGACCCCAACAAGGGTCAAGCGGCCTTCAGCAGCGGCAAGGTTGACATTGATCCACGGGTTTACCTCATCGAAATCAGCAAAAGCTTTCTGCAGACTGGTGCCATGTTCGAGTCGAGTGGCATCAACCAGCCGGATCGCCTCCGCACCCTCAATGAGGTCGTTCGCGGCAATCTGGATGTTGCGCTGAAGTTGCTGGCCGCGAAGCCGGACAAGGACCTGGAAGCGCGCGTCAAGAAAATGCAGGCGGACTGCGAGAAGACACTCAAAAAGTTGCCGAAGTAACGTGCTCTCCAAATCATGGGCCTAACCAAATACTGCGAGTGAGTTCATCTACTGGGGGCTGCTGCCCGCTCGGCGGCTAGCGTTCTCCAGAGCCTTATCGAGTCGGTCCAACTGGTCTTGGAGGTCGCCGAGTCTGAACTCTTCCGCCCTCAGATGTTGCTCGGCATCTATTTCTTGCGCTTGTTGCTGTTGTTCCAAATTTTCTGTCGATTCGAGTTCTGATTTGAGATGGGATGCCTCTCCTCAAACTCTTTCCGTTGGGTTGGAGGATTCTCCGTGTTGCTTATGAAATCTTCGTGCCGCTTGACCTCGGTGGCGGAGTACTTCCGCTGAGCTTGGATTCCGGCGAGCTTTTCCCGGGCTTCATCGATACGTTGAGAGGCGCGCGCGACTGCCGCTTCCTGCCCTTGCAAGCGATAGAGGAGAATTTGTGCTCTTTGCGCTGCGATGGTCGTTGTTTGCAAATCCTGCCGCAGTTGGCGTACTTCCGATAGCAGAGCCTGCAGTGTTTGAGAGTCACCCGGGGTTGTCTGTCCAAAACAAGCGGTTGAAAAAAGTAGAAGGACCAGGAGAGATAATGACGAGCGATTCATCGGCCACCTCCGAACGAATTGTATCTGAAATTATCAACATTTCCGTGGAGTGTGACGTGACCGGTCAGGCCAGCAGCCGCCTGGACATGTAGTCGCGTAATCGGAAACTGATCCGTCACCAAAGAGCGGGCTGTTTTGACCCCTTTGCGGCGCGCGTGTTAACATCGGCTTTGCCCGAGCACGCGGAATGGAATCGGTCACTTCTCCCCCCATTGTTGTCCCACGCAAAACACCGTTAAACGCGGTGCATCGCCGTCTTGGCGCCAAGATGGTGAATTTTGGCGGCTGGGATATGCCGGTGGAATACCCTGCAAGCGGCGGGCTGATCGCAGAGCACCGCGCGGTGCGCAGTGCATGCGGCTTGTTTGACGTGAGCCACATGGGCGACATCCGTGTGCACACCGGCAAGAGCGCCGGCGGGGCAATGGCGGCGGTGCAGCACATCACCATGAACGACGCGTCGCGGCTGGCGATCGGGCAGGCGCAGTATTCGGCGATGCTCTACCCCGAAGGCACGTTTGTGGATGATGTGATCGTGCACCGGCTGGGCCAAGACGATTTCCTGTTGGTGATCAATGCCGGTACGCGGGAGAAAGACATCGCGTGGGTGCGTGAGAACACCAAGGGCTTCGACTGCCAGGTGGAGGAGTTGAGCGACGCGTACACGCAACTGGCGATCCAGGGGCCGCGGGCCGTGGATGCGCTGCGGGAGCTGACGGACGCGCATTTGGACGGCATCAAGAACTACTGGTTCACGCACGGCACGGTTTGCGGGCTGAAGAACACGTTGATCGCGCGAACGGGTTACACGGGAGAAGATGGATTTGAGATTTACGTGCCGTCGGACGTGGCCACGAGCGAGCGCGTGTGGAACGAAGTGCTGGAGGCGGGGAAGGATTTTGGGATTGTTGCCTGCGGGCTGGGCGCGCGCAATACGCTGCGGCTGGAAGCGAAAATGGCGTTGTACGGGCACGAAATCAGCGAGAAAATCAACGTTTGGGAAGCGGGGCTGGAACGCTACTGCCGCATGGAGAAGGGCGAATTCATCGGGCGAGCGGCGTTGGAAAAAGCGCGGGCGGCGGGCCTGCGACGCACCCTGGTTGGATTGGAGATGATCGAGCGGGGGATCGCGCGCGACGGGTACCGCTGCCTGAACGAAGCCGGCGAAGCAATTGGCGTGGTGACGAGCGGATCGCCTTCCCCGACGCTGGGCAAGAACATCGCGCTCGCCTACGTGCCGCCAGCGATGACGGCAATAGGGACCACGATTCTAGTGGAAATTCGTTCGCAGAGATGCCGCGCGCAAGTAGTGGCAACTCCGTTTTACAAGCGGCCCAGGAAAGCGCTGGCGGTGTAGAGCCGGATCGGCCGGGAAATCCTTGAAGGGGTGGTGGAATGGCGTATCCAACAGAGTACCGCTATACGAAAGAGCATGAATGGATCGTCGTGAAGGACGGCATCGCCACGATCGGCATCACGGACTACGCGCAGCACGAGCTGGGCGACGTCGTGTTCGTGGAATTGCCCAAGGCGGGAGCGAAGCTGGCGGCCGGCAAGATATTTGGCTCGGTGGAGTCCGTCAAGGCCGTGAGCGAGATTTTCGCGCCGGCGAGCGGGGACCTTGTTAAGGCAAACGCGGCGCTGCAGGAAAAGCCGGAGACGCTGAACACTGACCCGCACGGCGCCGGATGGTTGGTGAAAGTCAAGCTGACGAATCCCGCCGAACTCTCTTCCCTGCTGGACGCCGCGGCGTATGAGGCCTTCATCGCGGAAAAGCAGAAGGAAGCGTCGAGCTGATGCGCTATCTCCCGAAAAGCCCAGCCGAACGGCAGGAGATGCTGGCCGCGATCGGCGTGCAATCCGTAGAAGAACTGTTCTCCTCGATTCCGGAAGCCTACCGGCTGAAAAAACCATTGAACCTCCCGGGGCCGCTGTCCGAGCCGGAGGTCATTGCATATTTCCGTGCGCGCGCGGCGGAGAATTCCGTGGGCTACACGAGTTTTCTGGGTGCGGGTGTGTACAACCACCTGTCTTCGGTGATTACGGACACGGTGCTGCAGCGGGGCGAATTCCTGACGTCGTACACGCCTTACCAGGCGGAGATTTCGCAGGGTACGCTGCAGGCGATCTTTGAATTTCAGACGCTGATGTGCCAATTGACCGGCCAAGAAGTCGCGAACGCCTCAATGTACGACGGATCGACGGCGACAACGGAAGCGGTGTTGATGGCAGAGCGGCTGACCGGGAAGCGGCGCGTGCTGGTGGCGCGCTCCCTGCATCCGGAATATCGCGAAGTGCTGAAAACGTACGCGAAGAATTCCGGGTTGAGCGTGGAAGAGATTGCGTACACCGCGGCAGGAACGGTGGATGCGAAGGGACTGCAAAGCGCGCTCCGGGGCGATGTGTGCGCCGTGGTGGTGCAATCTCCCAATTTTTTTGGTGCAATGGAATCGCTCGGTCCGCTGGCGGAAGCGGCACACACCTCGGGCGCACTGCTGGTGACAGCGATTACAGAAGGAGTTTCGCTGGGCGTAATGAAACCGCCTGCCGAAGCGGACATCGTGGCGATGGAGGCACAGAGTTTTGGCCTGGCGCCGAGCTACGGCGGCCCGTTCGCCGGTGTGATCGCTGCGAAGGAGAAATTCGTGCGGCAGATGCCGGGGCGTTTGGCGGGGCAAACCGTCGATCTGGACGGGCGCCGCGGGTTCGTGTTGACGCTGGCGACGCGCGAGCAGCACATTCGCCGGGAGAAGGCCACGTCGAATATCTGCACGAACCAAGCGCTCTGCGCGCTGGCGGCGACGGTGCACCTGACGCTGCTCGGCAAAGAAGGGCTGCGTGAGATGGCCGAGCAAAACCTGGCGAAAGCGCAATTCGCGTTAAAGGAACTGCAGACGATTCCGGGTGTGAAGCGGACGTTTGCGGCGCCGTTCTTTGACGAATTCGTGGTGGAACTGCCGCGCTCTGTCAAGATGGTGAACGCCGAACTGTTGAAGGAAAAGATTATCGGGCCGTTTGTGCTGGGATCGGCCTATCCGGAGTTGACGAAGCACGCGCTGGTTTGCGTGACGGAAACGACCACGCGCGCGGAGATTGAGCGAATGGTTGCGGCGGTGAAACGCGCGCTGGAGCAGCCGTTGTAGCAAAGAAGAATGTGGCGAAAGGATTGGCGATGCGAACCTCCGCCTGAAGATTTCAGCGATGAATGACAACATCAAGAAGGTTTTGCGGCACCCCACCCAGAGCGAGGGCTTAATCTTTGAGAAGTCTTCGCCCGGGAAGCGCGCGTTTGATCTTCCGCCACTGGATGTTCCGGCGGTGGATGCGGCGAAAGCGTTGGGAGAATTTCACCGCCGCGGAGGCGTGGAAGGTTTTCCCGAAGTCAGCGAGATCGAAGTGCTGCGCCATTTTACGCGCCTTTCCACGTGGAATTACGCGATTGACCTGGGGATGTACCCGCTGGGTTCCTGCACGATGAAGTACAACCCGCGCGTGAATGAATTTGTGGCGCGGCTGGCGGGGCTGGCCACGGAACATCCGTACCAGCCGCAAGAGCTGTCGCAGGGCTGCCTGAAGATTCTGCAACTCCTGGAAAAGTGCCTGCTGGAAATTACGGGCATGGACGCGGTGACGCTACAACCGGCGGCGGGTGCGCAGGGCGAGTTGACGGGAATTCTGTTGATCCGCGCGCACCACGAGAAGCTGGGGAACCCGCGCAAGACGGTGCTGATCCCGGATTCGGCGCACGGCACCAATCCGGCAACGGCGATTATTGCGGGCTACCAGGTCCAGAACATCAAGTCCAGCGACGAGGGGCAGATTGACATCGCGCACCTCGAAGAGCAGGTGACCGGCGACGTTGCGGCGTTGATGCTCACGAATCCCTCGACGCTGGGAATTTTCGAGCAGCGCATCGCGGAAATCGCCAACGTGCTGCATGCCAAGGGCGCGTTGCTCTACATGGACGGCGCGAACATGAATGCGCTGACGGGCGTGACGCGGCCCGGCGATCTGGGCGTGGACGTGATGCACCTGAACTTGCACAAAACGTTTTCGACGCCGCATGGCGGAGGGGGACCAGGTGCGGGTCCCGTTGCGACGAAGAAAATTCTGGAACCTTATTTGCCGGTGCCGGTGCTGGTGGAAAAAGAGGGCGGCCGGCTGGCGCTGGATTACCACCGCAAGGAAAGCATCGGGCGCGTGCGCGCGTTCGGCGGAAATTTCGGCGTGCTGGTGCGGGCGCTGGCGTACATCCTGGCGTACGGCCCGGGCGTGCGGCAAGCCACGGAAGATGCCGTCTTGAACGCGAATTATATCCGAAAGCATCTGGAAGGCGTGTTTGATTTGCCGTACACGCGGCCTTCGATGCATGAAGTTGTGTTCAGCGACGCGCTGCAGAAAAAGCACGGCGTGAATACCATGGATATCGCCAAGCGGCTGATCGATTACGGATTTCATCCGTACACGACGGCGTTCCCGCTGATCGTTCCCGGCGCGTTGATGATCGAGCCGACGGAATCGGAATCGAAAGAGGAGTGCGATCTGTTTATTGATGCCATGAAATCGATCGCCCGGGAAGCCGAAAGCAATCCGGAAGTAGTGAAGACGGCGCCGCATACGACGCGTGTACGGCGGCTCGATGAAGTGGGGGCAGCGCGGAAACCGGTGCTGCGCTGGAAGCCCAGTGGGAAAAAGAGCGAAGCAGGGGATTAATCCTCCCTTTCTCAATTAGAAATGCGGCTCTAGTCCAACTGAAATTTGCAGGCACGGCCGCAACCTGCGGCGCTGATGCACGAAGCAGGCTTCGACCGTCACGTGCCACCCGAGAATATCTGCGAGAGCATCGGCGAAGCGCGGAAACACGCCGAACAAATTTACAAAGAGCTGCGGACAACAACAGCCGCGCAAGCGCTGATGCGCTGGTACTCCGGACCAATTTGAGCAAATCTTCAGATTGGCGGTCGGGATTTTCACCTCGACTCAGCGTCGGAGTACAATTCTCCTTATGTTGGAATGGCTGTTCTCCTGGGAAGTTACCAGCGTTGCAGTCGGCCTATGTGTATCCATCGGTCTTGGTGTTTTAGCCTTAGACGATTATAGACTGGCAAAGCTATTCTTCCTGCTTGCGGCAGCCGACGCAATCGGAGGAGTGGTTATGTGGGGAACCAAAACACGAATTCCAACTTGGCAAGTATCTCTAGCGGTCTTCGTATTGGTTGGGAGTGTCGGCACGCTCACCGTCCTAGCCTTTAGGTATGTGGATAGTAAGAGATATGTCAAGGAAGCCAAGAGCAGTCCCCGGAGTACCGATGCGGAAGGACAGCCGCCAAAGGTCGCCGCTCCATCGGGGCCGATGTCGGTGGATGGAACTGCTAATCCAGCTCGCACACAGCATCAACCGCCGAAAACGCGAAGCATTGAAAAACCGCCAACGTTAAGCGATCTATTCAAGCAAGACTTCGCGAATACCTTAAAGGCTACCGATGATCTCACACTTACGCGTGAGGCAGACGGCGCACTTATCCACATCAAGCGACAGGTCTACATGGATTTCGACGCAAAAACTGGCTTTGTCGGATTTTACATTTCATCGACAGACCAGTTTTCTGATGAGACTTTCAGGATATGCAAAACCTTGGTGGACGCGGTACAACCGGCAATCTTGGATTTGACGGTAAGAAAAACACAATCTTGGGGCGGGTATAGAGACCAGGGCAATACCAGTAAAGAATTGGTCTTCTCTGGAAGAGTGTTTCTGTATCACGACGGGTTGCTTTCCATCACGCAAAAGGCCGATCTAATTGAGAGGTACAAGGCCAAGAATTATGACGTGCAATTCAGGGGACTCGACTATGCGGCAGATCAAGCTGCAGCGTGGTATCGCGAGCATGGATTTCCCAAGCCAGATGCTAAGCCGCCGTGAGTTCCTTGTATTCGAGGTTGTTGGATTCGAGGAGGTTGGATTCGAGGAGTTTTATCAGTGTGTCACGGAGCGGCGAAGGCGCATGTCAGGCGGCTGAATGCGCCTAAAGAGCTTTGAACGTCGGCCAAATAAACCATCTAGAGGAACTGCCGCAGAATGGCGAAATTGTGCGAAGTAGATAATCTCGTCCGCGGTAAGTTGCACGCGTCCGCGGATGAGGGATGCAGGAAAGGAAAAGCCCGGGCAGTTGCCCGCCCGGGCTTTCGAGAGGAGGAGCAAACGAAAATTATCGCGCGAAGCGCGGCGCAGGTTCGGGAGGAACTTGCACGCTGGGAGCTTCAACGGGGCGGCCACCACGGGCTTGCGAAAGCCTCGGGGCAGCAACCGGCTCTGGCCGGCGAACTGGCATGGCCACGTTTTCGCCTTCGCGCGCGAAATTGAGGTGGTCGTCGTCGCGATCCCAATCGATGCAGATCAGGTCGCCGAAATGGACTTGTTCCGTGGCCAAAAGATTGGCCATGGGGTAGACGACATGGCGTTCGATGGCGCGCTTGAGGTGACGCGCGCCGTAGCGCTGGTCGGTGCCCTCTTGCAGAAGGAAATCGCGGCCAGGTGCGGTGACGCGGAAAAGGAACTGGCCTTTGGCGGTTTCCAGGACGCGCTGTTGCACCATGGTCAGCTCGATATCCAGAACCTGCTCGAGCTGTTTGCGCTGGAGCGGGTGGAAAACCACGATCTTGTCCAGGCGGTTCATGAATTCGGGGGAGAACTTACGGCGTGCCGCTTCGACGGCGGTGCGCTCGACTTTCTGGTCGAGGTTGGTCTTGGGCTTGTCGTCGGACTCGATGAAGCCATAACCGCCGGCCATGAGTTCGGTGATGTCGCCGCCACCAAGGTTGGAGGTCAGGAAGATGACGGTTTGGGAGAGATCCACGCGGCGGTTGTCGCCAAGAGTGAGGGTGGCCTTGTCCAGCATGCCGAGGAGCAACTGCCAGAGGGCGTCGCTGGCTTTTTCGATTTCGTCGAAGAGCAGGAAAGAAAGCTTCAGCTTGTCGCTGTGGGAAACCGCCAGGGCTTCCTGGGTAATTAAAGGATGAGTTTCGCGATGGCCGAGATAGCCTGGAGGCGAGCCGATGAGTTTCGCGATTTCGTGGGAGTGCTGGAATTCCGCGCAGTCGACTTTGATGATGGCGCGTGGGTCTCCAAAAAGTATCTCTGCCGCAGCTTCCACTATGCGCGTTTTGCCGGAGCCGGTGGGTCCAAGGAAGAGAAGATTGCCGACAGGGCGACCCGGGGAGTTAAGGCCAGCGTTGAAGACCTGGAAGAGGTCCACGAGGGCCTGCACGCCTTCCTCCTGGCCAACGATCTTGGCGCGAAGCGATTGATGGAAGTCGCGCGTGTCGTTGCTGCGGATGCTGGGGTCTAGTTGTTGCCGCACGGCTGCTCTCATACCTTCTACCTCGGCCTAGAACACGCTTTGCTTTAATGTGCCGCCCAACGGAAGCAAGCGGCACTGCGTAAGCAAACTAGCGCGGTCAGGTCTAAATATGCATGGGGCGGGCCACAATGCGGAAATTGCACCGCTAGCGCAAGAACCTATGCACTCAACGACATACGCAAGTTGCTGTCCTGGAAACTGTCTCACGGCGTGAGACGATGTTCCATCCAAGCGCAAAGTGAGATTGCTGAAACACAAATTGTCACGAATGGATGACAAAAAGGGGCGCTTGGAGGAAGCGCACCTGCACCAATGGACAGTTGGTTTTTCGCTCAGCGGTCTTCTTTTTTGCGGCCTTGCAGCGTTTGCCGCGCGGCTGCGGGCGTAGCTGCGGGGAGAGCAGGCGGGCTGGAGACATCCCCGGCGACGGCTTCGGCGGGGGCATCTTTGCCAAGGCCGTCTGCGCCAAGGATGGCGGCAGCCGCTTCCCTTTCCACCGACTCGGTGGAGACGAGGGCGCCTTCCTGCTCGCGAACGAAGGTCAATTCCTTGTGCTGACCGTCCCAATCGATGCGGACGAGGTCGCCGACGCGCACTTGCTGCGTGGCAAGCAGGTTGGCCAGCGGATAGACGACGTAGCGCTCGATGGCGCGCTTCAGATGGCGCGCGCCGTAGCGCTGGTCGGTGCCCTCCTGCAAGAGGAAGTCGCGGCCGGAATCGCTGACGCGGAAAAGGAATTTGCCATTGGCTGCGTCCAAGACACGCTGCTGGACCATGCCAAGCTCGATATCGAGGACCTGCTCGAGTTGCTCGCGCTGGAGCGAGTGGAAAACGACCAGCTTGTCCAAGCGGTTCATGAATTCGGGGGAGAACTTGCGCTTGGCTGCTTCAACGGCGGTGCGCTCGACCTTCTGGTCAAGGTTGGTCTTGGGCTTGTCGTCAGATTTGATGAAGCCGTAGCCGCCGTCCATCAGCTCTGCGATTTCACCTGCGCCCAGGTTGGAGGTCATGAAGATGACGGTCTGCGAGAGGTCCACGCGGCGGTTGTCGCCAAGGGTGAGCGTGGCCTTGTCCAGCATGCCGAGGAGCAATTGCCAGAGGGCGTCGCTGGCTTTCTCGATTTCGTCGAAGAGCAGGAACGAGAGCTTCAGCTTGTCGCTGTGGTGCGCCGCCAGCGCTTCCTGGGTAATCAGCGGATGCGTTTCGCGGTGCCCAAGATAGCCTGGGGGCGAGCCGATCAACTTGGCGATTTCGTGGGAGTGCTGGAATTCCGCGCAATCGATTTTGATGACGGCGCGCGGGCTGCCAAACAGGATTTCCGCCGCCGCTTCCACGATGCGCGTTTTGCCGGAGCCCGTGGGCCCGAGGAACAACAGGTTGCCAACCGGGCGACCCGGGGAATTCAGTCCGGCGGTGAACACCTGGAAGAGCTCGACGAGCGTTTGCACGCCTTCGTCCTGCCCGACGATCTTGGAACGCAGCGCCTTCTGAAACTCGACGGTTTCCGCGCTGCGTATATTTGGATTCAGAGAAAGATCGGCTGTCCCCATGACCGCCTCCTAGCGTCCCCGGAATCCGGGATGCGCGCTTCCAATGCGACCGCTGGTCCGGTTGAGTCTCTTCAGTTCATCCTTGCGGGCGAACTGATCGAGCTTCACCTGAATGGTGGACTGCAGGAGCCGCAACTGCAAAAGCAGCTCCCGCGCCACCGCGGGCGATTCGGAAAGACGAAGTACAGGCGGGAAAAAATCCGCCAGGTCCAGATTGAGGTTTCGCAGCGAGTGGACGAGTTTCTGAACGGCGGGCGATTGAGGGTCGGACAAATCGATCTGATTATTTAACTGGTCGCGGAGGGTACGCCAGTTGAGTTCCACGAATGGATGCTTCTTGCTTACTGCGCGAACAATTTCGTCGGTGATGCGGGCGCGATCGCCGAGCCGCGCGAGATGGAGTTGCCGCACTTTTCCACCGCGGCGCACGTTGTGCACCAGGTAGTAGGCATTTCCTTTGCGGCGAACGAAAGCCATCGCGGAACCTCGGCGAAGCTGCCGGACAGAGGGAGCAGCCGCCGAAAGCGGGTGGCCTTCTCTCCGTCTGGTGTCTGTAGTGTAAGCTAGTTCCACTACAGGATGCAAGATAGGATGCGTCAAATTAGTAATGGTTGCTTGCCCCGGCGCTGCAGCCATGCTCGCGCAGTTGCCGGTTGTTGCTGCATCCATTTTTTCACTGCATGCCATCATTGTTTCGGTCCTGTGCCGCGGTAGCTTTGCGCCGAGGCAGGCTGCATTTCATTCAACACTTCCCAGCGGCAATTTTCTCTTGTGAGCCGCGCGCGGCATCCTTACCATAGAGGCCGCTTGAGCCATGGAGGTTTCCGAGATGTCCTGGGTTCCGGTGTACCGGCTGGTGAAACTAATTCCGCGCGGCCGGGTTATCACGTACGGGTCGCTCGCTAGAGCTTTACGTCTGCGCCGCGGGGCGAGAGCCGCGGGCAGGGCTATGGCGGCGACCCCTTCTGGTAAAGGCATACCGTGGCATCGCGTGGTGGGCGAACGCGGGAGACTGCTGATCCGTGAGCCGTACGCTTCGCTACAGAGAAAATTGCTGGAGAGCGAAGGCGTGACCTTGCGGGAATCGCGCGTGGACATCAATATCTGCCACTGGCTTCCGCCGCTCGGCAAAAGTTCGACAGCCAAACTCAAAAGCGCTCGCAAAAGCAAATAGCCAATCGCGGAATGACTAACTTTCGACGCTGCCCTGCCGGAGTTGTGTTAGATTCGGCGCGGCATGAAACTTTCCGGACTTTTTCTGCGCTGGGCTCGCTCGAAGAATTCATCCTGGCGGCTGCTGCAAGTTTTCGCGATCACGGTTCTCTTGCTTGGCGCCGGGACGCAATCGCTTCGGGCGGAGACAGGCCAAGAGGCCTGGTTGCGTTACGCCCGGCTTGATCCCACAGCAAGCGCGAAATACTCCTCGGTTCCCCGCCTCATTGTGCGTGCTGGCGATTCTCCCGTTCTGGAGTCGGCCGAGCAGGAATTGACACGCGGGCTTCGTGGTTTGTTGGGCGAAGAATTTCAAACTGGCAGAACGCTTCGTCATGAACCCGTCATCCTTTTGGGCACGCTGAGCCAAGTCACACAGCTCCTCCCTGATCTTCGCCCTCCGCAATCTCTTTCGCCGGATGGCTACTGGCTCACTCAAACAAAAATAAATGGTTCCACCGGCTTCATCATCACCGCGCCGAACGACCGCGGCGTTCTCTACGGCGTCTTCGCCTTCCTGAGCAAAATCGCCCGCGCGGAAAGTTTGCAATCCCTGAACGAGGTGCAAGTTCCCGTCAACACAGTTCGCATGGTGGATCAATGGGACAACCTGGATGGCACCATCGAGCGGGGGTATGCCGGAGCTTTGCTCTTCTTTGAAAATGGCCGTGTACGCGCGAACCTCTCGCGTGCCGGCGAGTACGCCCGCCTTCTTGCCTCGGTGGGGATAAATGCATGCGCCATCAACAATGTGAACGCCAATCCCCGGCTTCTCGAAAAGGCCTTCCTTCCGCAACTGCGTCGCGTTGCAGAAGCGTTCCGCCCCTGGGGCGTGCGCCTGGCACTTTCCGTTGACGTCAGCAGTCCAAAAGCCATCGCCGGATTGCCTACCTTTGATCCGCTCGATCCGCGCGTGGCCGCGTGGTGGCAGCAAACGGTGGATGCACTCTACGCGGAAATTCCGGACTTTGCCGGATTCGTGGTGAAAGCCGACTCGGAAGGCCGTGCGGGGCCCGCCAGTTACGGGCGCACTCCCGCCCATGCTGCAAACATGATTGCGCGCGCGCTAAAGCCGCGCGGTGGGTTGCTTTTCTATCGCAGCTTCGTTTACGACCACCACCTCGACTGGCGCAATCCCAAAAATGATCGTGCCAAGGCGGCCTACGATATTTTTCACCCGCTGGACGGCCAATTCGCGGAAAACGTTGTGATTCAGATCAAACATGGGCCCATCGATTTTCAGGTGCGCGAACCGGTTTCCCCCCTGCTCGGCGGCCTGGAAAAAACGAATGAAGCCATCGAGCTGCAAATCACGCAGGAATATACCGGGCAGCAGAGACATCTGTGTTATCTCCTGCCGATGTGGAAGGAAGTGCTCGATTTCGATATGCAGAACGCTGGCAATTCCACACGCGTGCGCGATTTGGTTTCTGGCAAGACCTACCAGCGCCCCTACGGTGGCTTGGTGGGCGTTGCGAATGTGGGCATGGATACGAACTGGCTGGCGCATCCGCTCGCGATGGCCAACCTTTATGGCTTCGGCCGCCTGGCGTGGGATCCCACCCTCAGCGCGCAAACCATCACGGAGGAATGGACGCGGCTCACCTTTGGCAACGACGCAACCACCGTGGACACGATCGATGCCATGCTGCTTTCTTCCTGGAACATCTACGAAAGCTATACGGGGCCTCTCGGGGCAGGTACGCTCACCGACATTCTCGGAAGTCACTACGGTCCCGGGGCGGAATCCTCCGAACGAAATGGCTGGGGCCAGTGGCACCGCGCCGATCACGCGGGGATTGGCATGGACCGCACGGTCGCCACCGGGACTGGCTATGTCGCGCAATATTCTCCCGCCGTTGCGAAGCAATATGAGTCCGTGGAAACGACGCCAGACGAACTGCTCTTGTTTTTCCACCATGTCCCTTACTCCTACAAACTTCACTCCGGCAAAGCCGTCATCCAACATATTTACGATTCACATTATGTGGGTGCCAGCCGCGCCGCTGCGCTCGTCTCCCAGTGGCAATCGTTGCAAGGCCGCGTGGATCAGCAGCGCTACGAAGACGTGTTGCGGCGCCTCGAGTACCAGGCAGGCCACGCCATCGTCTGGCGCGACGCCATCTGCAACTGGTTTGCCCGAACCTCTGGCGTGCCGGATGAACGTGGGCGCGTCGGCCATAACCCTGGCCGAGTTGAAGCGGAAAACATGGAGCTGCGCGGCTACGTGGCGTTCAATGTCACCCCGTGGGAGGCGGCTTCCGGCGGCAAGGGAGTCGAATGCCCCTCGGAGTCTGAGTCCTGCACGGCCACCTTTCATTTCACGGGTGCTCCGGGACGCTACGACATCGACGTCCGTTACTTCGACCAATTGAACGGCATCTCTCGATTCCGGGTGTATCTGGGGAACCAGCTCATCGCGGAATGGAGCGCCGACGAGCGATTCCCCGCAACAGTTCCCAACGCAGACTCTTCCGCGCGCCATCGCATTCCTGGCATCACCCTGAACACAGGCGATGCGCTGCGCATCGAGGGCCGACCCGATGGCCCCGAACACGCCGCCCTCGATTACGTCGAGTTCACCGCGATAGACTCGCCCCCGCAACACTGAAATCTCTTGACTAACATTGCCTATCGTAGGGCACTTGCTGGTTCGCACGAAATTCGTGCACACTACTTGCGTATGAAAAAGATCACCCTCAATGCGGATGAACAACTGATCAAGCGGGCCCGCCTGTTGGCCAAATCCCAGCATAAGACGCTCAACGCGATATTCCGCGAGTGGTTGGAACAGCTTACGGCGCGAAGCGGCAGCGCGCAGGAGTTCGACGCTCTGATGAAACGCCTGAAGCATGTACAGGCGAGTCGGCGCTTCAGCCGGGACGAGATGAATGAGCGGTAGGTTCTTTCGTCTTCGCTTTGAACTTAAAACTTAGAACTGATTACTTAGAACTCTCGCCGACCGCTGAGACCTGCTACCATTGGCAGCCAGAAGGGAGCAACAATGCGCTGGTATCAGTATGTGGCGTACTTCTTCGGGGGCGCATTCCTTGCGAACGCGATGCCCCATCTCGGCAATGGCATCTCGGGCTATGCTTTTCAGAGTCCCTTCGCATCACCACCCGGGGTAGGCTTGTCCTCCTCGATGGTCAATGTCCTATGGGGCCTCTTCAACCTTGCCATCGGCTACCTGCTCGTGTGTCGTGTTGGCAGCTTCAATCTGCGCAAGAACGGGCACGTGCTCGTCCTCGGGGCCGGCATCCTGATCATGTCGCTCATGCTGGCCCACGCCTTCGCACGCTTCCACGGCGGCCTGTGAGCCTGCCAGTCGGCTCACCCACTTAGTGGCAAGTAAACTCTGGGTGCCCCGTCCTCGTAGTTTGAGGGCGGGTCTTGGGTTTCTTCTCTCTTTTCAAATGAACTTACAACTGAATACTTAAAACTTTAGGCGGGCAGCGCACCGCCAAACCGGTGAGGTCGGCGACTCCCCTACCCTTCATCACTCGCCGGTTGTCTTCTAGCCCACATTTCTCACAGC
>PMES01000014.1 GCA_003154775.1 Acidobacteriota bacterium
GGGGTTTCTTCACAGCTTCCGTGTGTGCCTGGGTCTGGGGTTCCTCTTCTCTGCGCTCCTCCTGTGGCACAGTCACTCCTGACTGTGCTCTTGGGTCACTCTTCTCTGCGAACTCTTCGCTCGGTGTTTACCCCGACCCGGTCGGGGCGGCCCCTCTGTTACCTCTGCGTTTCGCTTTTCTCTTCTTCTTTGAACTTTCAACTTTCAACTTTGAACCTTCTCCCCCACTTCCGGCATACTATCCCCAGCACAAATGCTCACTCATCACGATGTCACCGTCCGCGTCCGCTACGCCGAAACCGATCAAATGGGCGTTGTTTACCACTCCAACTTCCTCATCTGGTTCGAAGTCGGCCGCGTCGAACTCATGCGCGCCCTCGGCTTCGACTACAAACAGATGGAACTCCAGGACGACACCTACATCGTCGTCGCCGACGTCCACTGCCGCTACCACCATCCCGCTCGTTACGACGAACTCCTCACCGTCCGCACCCGCATCCTCGAAGCCAAGACCCGCACCCTCAAGTTCGGCTACGAAGTCTTGCGCCAATCCGACCACAAACTCCTCGCCACCGGCCACACCATCCACGTAGCCTGCACGCGCACCGGCCAAGTCAAGCACTTCCCCGATAAATACAAATCCGCCTTCCTCGCTCTGGTCCCCACCGCTTCCGACACAAGCCCCTCCTGACCTCTCCGCTCTTCTCCGTCCTTCACTTCTCTTCTCTGCTCTCTGTGGCACAGCCACTCTCGCAAACCGAATGCCGTCATTCCGAACGGAGTCCGCGGAGTGAGGTACGATTTTCCATCGCACGTATTTTGTGCGATGAATCCCTCTTCGCCTTTCTCTTCTCTGCGAACTCTGCGTTCTCAGCGGCTCGGCCTTATGTCTACTCTTTCACTCTTTCACTCTTTCTCTCCTTCCTCCCTCTGTGCCCGCTGTGTTCTTCCCCCTGTGACCGGCGCCTGCCCCGACCCGGTCGAGGCGTTACTGTCCCTCTTGCCTTTCTCTTCTCTGCGAACTCTGTGTCCGGCGTTTACCCCGACCTGGTCGGGGCGATCTCTGTGTAAGCTTTTTTTTGCCTTCTGATCGCTCATATCTCTCTTCCCCCCTACCCCAGCGCCTCCAAAAAATAAGTAAACATCCTCCACCCCGCCACATAACTGAACGGCGCCAGCTCCAGCGAATAATGCCCCACCGGCAATTCCAGCGTCCGCGTCTCCGCTCCATTTTTCCGCAAAGCCCTCAGCATCTCCTGTGTCAGCTCCGGCAAAAACGTCGGATCGTACTTCCCGTACACCATAAACGTATTCCGCCGCGCTCCCATCCCCCGCTCCACGTACGGCATCGGGCTGATCGGCGCCCAAAACTCCCGCAACTCCTCCACACTCACCTCGTGCCGCAACCCTTCCCACACATGATTCGTCGTCATCCCCTGGCTCACCACGTCCGCAAAATACGTGGACACATGAAAAAATCCCCCCGCCCGCACCCTTCGGTCATGCACCAGCGCGATGTATCCCACCGACGACCCGATGCTCGTCCCTAAAATCCCCAGCCGGTCGTAGCCCCGCTGTTCCAACCATGTCAAACACGCCCGCGCATCCTTCACCGCCTGCCGATTCGCCTGCAGCGTCAACCCGATATTCGGCCCCACCAACTGGTCCGCGCGCTCATGTCCTTTCGCCATCCGCCGGTCGTGGTACGGCAAACTCATCTTCAGCGCAGAAATTCCCATTCGCTGCAGCCAGTGGCACAGCGCCGCCTGTCCATGCCACTTCGCATTCCAGTTCGGCAAAATCAGCACCGCCGGCCCAATCTTCTTCCCCTGAAAAAACTGTGCATGCACAACGTTGTTCTCGGCCCAAGCCGATTCCAGCGGGCTCGTAAACGTCAGCACATTCCCCGCATCCAGCCAGTAATCCCGCACCTCTTCCGCCCGATACCACTCCTCGCTCTTCGCCGTAGCCTCCCGCGCATACTCCCGCACAAACGCGCGCGGCTCATCGTGCGTCGCGTCCCCCCCGATATGCTCCAGCCCCCACTCAAACGCCCGCACCATCCGGTTGTCGTCCGTAGTCCACCGCCGGTGCTCATACCGCCGTATCCAATGCTCATACCAACTCATCGCCATAGAGATGTAGTGTAGCGCAGGGCCTCGCCGTTTTCTGGCGCGGCCCTGCGGCTTTTTTCCCTGGGTTTCTCCTGCTTTTGTAGGGGCCTCCTGGCGTTTACCCCGACCCGGTCGGGGCGAACTCTGTGTAATTCTTCCTCCGAAACTTAAACCTGATAACTTACAACTTAAAACTCTCATCACCCCTGTAGCTCACCCCTTTAGGGGTGAGGCCTTCCACAGTTTCTCCTGGCCGCCTGATCGCTGCGGCCCCCGTGCCAATTTGCAGGATGCAAGACAGGGATCGTGCCACAAGCACCGCGTCTTGGCTCTATTTTCGCTTTTCGAATTTCGTTTCTCGAACTCTGCCTCCTGATCGCTGATGACCTGTCCCCGCTGTTGACTGTTCCCTCTCAACTTTAAACTTTCGACTTTCAACCCTTTCTTCTCCTATGGCACAGTCATTCCTGATGATCCCCTTCTTCTTCTTCCTCTTCGGCATTGTCATTGGCAGCTTCCTGAATGTTTGCATCACGCGCATCCCCGAAGGACTCTCCATCGTCCGCCCCGCCTCCCGCTGCCCGCGCTGCGAAACCCCCATCAAGCCCTACGACAATATCCCCATCCTCAGTTGGCTCTTCCTCCGCGGCAATTGTCGTCACTGCGGCCTCCCCATTTCTCCCATGTACCCCATCATCGAGTTCCTCACCGGCGCCTACTTCGTCCTCGCGTACTACGCCTTCGGCATCACCCTACCCACCTTCAAGTGGCTCTTCTTCGGCTGCCTCCTCATCGTTCTCATCGTCACCGACCTCCTCGTCCGACTCCTCCCCGACGCCGTCAACTTCCTCGGCCTGGGCCTCGGCCTGGCCTTCGCCACCCGCATTTTCCCCAGTTCGTTCCTGGGCATCTATGGACTCTGGTTCCGTTTGCCCCACAAACTTCCGCAAGGCGTTGCGGGAATCATTGACTCCCTCCTCGGCGCCGCGTTCGGCAGCTTGCTCCTCCTGGCCGCCGCCGTCCTCTACAAACTCGTTCGCAAGCGCGATGGCATGGGCATGGGCGACGTCAAAATGATGGCCATGGTCGGCGCCTTCCTCGGCCTCCGCGGAGCCTTTCTCACCATTCTCTTCGGCACCCTCCTGGGCAGCATCATTGGCATCGGCTGCGTCGTCGTTCTCTACCTCATCGGCTGGAAACGTGATCTCGCCGTCCGCGCCGCCCGTCGCGGCCTCGGCAAAGGCAACGCCAACTCCCTCCGTCTCGCCATCGCCTCCCAATACCAATTCCCCCTCGGCTCCTTCCTCGGCATCGCCGCCCTCTTCGTCGTCTTCGTCCTCCCTCGCCTCCTCCAGCACCTCTTCCTGTAGCTCACCCCTTCAGGGGTGAGGCCTTCCCCAGCTCTATCTCGCCGCCCGATCGCTGCGGCCCCGCGCCATTTGCGGCCTCGCCTACCTTGGCATCCCCCCTGGCCCGATCTGCGAGGGGAGCCTCGAAGGGACCGAAGCGGCCCAATTTTCTCTTCCCCGCGCCCCACCCACCATTTGTCATCCCGACCGGGGCGGCCCGATTTTTTCTTTCGCGCAGCGCGATTTGTGCGCCCCGTGCGCTTCGCCGCGGTCGAGGGATCCCTCTTCCGCTTCTCTCTTCTCTGCGAATCCTGTGTCCTCTGTGCAAGCCTTTCTCTTTCTTTTCTTCTCTGCGAACCTCAGCGTCCTCTGCGCCTCCTTGCCCCGAACTGCGAAGGGCGCGTTATCCTCGTCCGCTCTTCTCCGCTTCCCTCTTCCGCTCTTCGACTGTTAACTGTCAACTGTCAACTGTGAACTCTTCCCCCCTCCCTCCTCCCACAATCGCGCTACAATACCGCTAGGCTATACTGTCTCGTCTTGGGAACTCCCAGCGGGTCCCGAGCCTTTACGCTTGCTCCGTTGGAGGTTATTCGACATGCGTTCCATAGCACTTTTGCGGCTCGCCGCTCTCCTCGCTCTTGCCACGTTCGCCGCGCTCCCCGCCCTCGCGCAGCAGGACCAGTCCGCCGATCCCGTCGCCGACGCCGCCCGCAAAGCCCGCGCACAGCAAAAAAACGCCCCGCCCGCAAAAAAGGTTTATACCAACGACGACATCCCCTCCGCGCCCCAGCCTGCCGCTGCCCCAGCCGCCAAGCCCTCCGGCGACGCCTCGCAAGCCGCCGACACCGACACCTCCGCCGCGGGCTCTGACGATGACAAGGTCAAGAACCCGGAAGCCTATTGGCACAAACGCTTCCAGAAGGCTCGCGACAATGTGGCTAAGGCGGAAAAGGAATTAGACGTTCTTCAGCGCGAACTCGACAAAAATCAAGTCCAGTATTACAGCGACCCCCAGAAGGCCTTGATGCAGCAGAACAATCGTTCCGACATCAATGACAACCAGGCCAAAATCGACGCCAAGAAAAAGGAAATTGACTCCCTCAATCAGCAGCTCATCGACCTCGAAGACGAACTCCGCAAAGCCGGCGGCAATCCCGGCTGGGCCCGCTAACCCCCGTTCCCCGCGTCACGCTCATTGCAACTCACCGTGGCACAGTCACTCCTGACTGTGCTCTTGGGCTTTTCTTGCTCGTTATAGGCCCGCCGTTTTCGGGCGGGGGCCCTGCGGCCTTCCTCTTGGGTTTGCCTTTGTAGTGGCCGGTCTTCAGACCGGTTCTTGGGTTCCTCTTGTCTTCGTAGGGGCGCAGCACTGCCGCCCCATATCCGCACCATTTCTGCATCTTGGCTGTTTTGGAGTGCGGCGGCTCGCCGCCGCTTTTACAATTGCAAGCCCCGCCGACAAACCATAATCCCTGCCGACCAGAAGCCCGCGCTATTTGCGCACCCGCTCACACTGCCAGGTGCCCCACACGCCGTGTTTGTGTGTGGGTCTTGGGTCTGCCTTTGTAAGCGCAGGCTTCAGCCCGGCTCTTGGCTTCGCCAGTGTAGCTCAGGCCTTCAGGCCTGAGGCTTTTTCTCGGCTTTCTCTCGCTCGTTTACCGCCGGTTTCCGTTTATTCCAATCCTCGAAGGCTTCACCCCGATCCGCAAATCCCCCACCCTCTTGCCTTACTTATAACTTAAAACTGACAACTGAAAACTTCTCTCAATTCACGCTTCCGCCCGCGAACTCTCCGCCCATCCCTTCCATCTCTTCGCTGCTCTCCAAACTCTCCAGCAGCGCCAGCCCTTCCCGCAACCGCGCCATTCCCTTTTCCAGCGCCTCGCACGCAATCCGCCCACACTCTTCCGCGATCAATCCCAGGCAACTATCCATCGCTTCCGCGTCCGACAGTATCCTCGTGTCCAGCAGGCTCACCAACTGCTCCAGCGCCTTCTCCTGGATTCGCTCCAATGCCTGTTCCGGCTCCACCTGTTCCATGCACAAGTCCGCGCACATTCCCGCCAGCGCGTCCGCCATGTGGCTCGCGCGAATACGTCTTCGCAATTCTGTTCGTGCATCAAGGGCCGGAGCGATCGTCATTGGCGTTCCCCTTCCAATCGCATATTCCTGCTCCGCCGAGACTACTCACCGCCCCTGCCCCGCACAATAGACCATGCGTATCAGTCAATACCCCTCTACACACACTTTCGTACCCCTCCCCCATATCCTCAAATCCCCGCCTCCAGCGCCGTAGGCGCGCCAGAAGTTAGCCTAGCCCGTAAGGGCTGGGAACAGGTGCAAGCGCAATCCGGAGCGCCGTAGGTGCGGCACCTCTGCGCTGATCTGTCATCCCGCCTGCCCTGCTCGCCCCGAGTTACGAGGGGAGCCTCGAAGGGAGCGCAGCGACCCGACTTTTTCTTCCGCGCCGCACTTTGGCGCGTCGGGTCGCGCAGCGCGATTTGTGCGCCCCGTGCGCTTCGGCCGGGGCCGATGTACGGTTTTCCATCGCACGTCTTTTGTGCGATGAACCCCTCCGTCGCCTTTCTCCCCTATGTGGCACAGTCACTCCTGACTGTGCTCTTGGGTTTCTCTTCTCTGTGAACTCTGTGCTCTCTGCGTAACTCTTCGCCTTCCTTCGTGGTGAAAACTCTTTCACTCTTCTTCCCTACCTCGTCGTCTCCGTTCCCTCTGCGGCCCCTCTGTTAACTCTGTGTCTCGCCTCTCTCTTCTCTTCTCCGCAACTTAAAACTGACCACTGATAACTTACCTCTTCTTCATCCCTACATGCAGCGCCACCGTCCCAAACGTCATCAACACATACCGCGGCTCCGCGTACCCCACCTGCCGCAATTGCGCCACAAACTCCTCCGGCCGGAAAAATCGCGCCACCGACTTCGGCAAATACCGGTACGCCATCGCATCCCCCGAAATCGCTCCGCCAATCACCGGCAAAACTTTCCGGCAGTAAAACCGGTACAAATCGCCAATCACTCCGGGCGCAGGCTCCGTGAACTCCAGGATCGCTAGCGTCCCTCCCGGCTTCAGCACCCGCAAAATCTCCCGCAGCCCCGCTTCGTAATTCGCCAAATTCCGGAAACCGAACGCCGTCGTCACCAGATCAAACGCGTCATCCGCGAACGGCAGCCGCAGCGCATCCGCCTCAAGAAACTCCACCGCCCGCGCGCCGTTCCCCGCCGCCGCGCTCTTCTCCCGCGCCCGCACCAGCATCGTATGGGAAAAGTCCGCGCCGATGATCCGCGCCTTCGCCGCCCGCGCCAGCGAAAACGCCAGATCCCCCGTCCCGCAGCACAAGTCCAGCACCACCGCATCCGCACGCCGCAAAATCGGCTGCAACTCCCGCGCCGTCCGCGCCCGCCACCTCTTATCCATCTGCCCGCTCAGCAAATGATTCAGCAGGTCATACCGCGGCGCAATCCGCGTAAACATCTCGCGCACTTTTTGCGAAGCGTCCTGCTCGCTCGTTGCCCCTTCCGGTTGTGTGCCTTTCGGAAACGCTCGCCCTTCAGCCACGGCCCATCCCCGTTGCCTCGCTCACAATCTCCACCACCGGCCGCTGCAAACACTCCGGCGCGCATCGCAACACGCACTCCA
The DNA here is from genome assembly GCA_003154775.1 of Acidobacteriota bacterium. Classification (GTDB taxonomy): domain Bacteria; phylum Acidobacteriota; class Terriglobia; order Acidiferrales; family UBA7541; genus Acidiferrum. The sequence continues at coordinate 7,118 of PMES01000014.1, forward strand.
CCATCTTCGCCGGCACATCGTCATACGAACTCGCCTCCCCCAGCCGCGGCGCCAGCACGAATCGCACTCTTCCACCGCGCGCCTTCTTGTCCGCGTGCATCGCGTCAAACAATTTCTTCGGGCTCGTCTTCGGCCACCCAGGCAGCGGCCCCACCCGTTTGATCAGCGCCACGATGCGAGACACCGTGTCCCCTGGCGTGTGTACCACCCCATATCCCAGCAGCGCCGCGCACATCATCCCCCACGCCACCGCCTCCCCATGCTGGTAGCGCCGGTAGCGCGTCGCCGATTCCAGCGCGTGCCCAAACGTGTGCCCGTAATTTAAAATCTCCCGCAGCCCGGATTCGCGCTCATCCTTGCTCACCACCCACGCCTTAATCTCAATCGACCGCCGGATAATGTGCTCCAGCGCCCCAGCCTCGCGCCTCAAAATCTTCTCCAGATTTTCTTCTAGGTACGCAAACAGCCTCGCATCCGCAATCACGCCGTACTTGATCACTTCCGCCAGCCCGCCGCGAAATTCCCGCTCCGGCAAACTCCCCAGCGCCTCCGGGTCAACCAGCACCAGCCGCGGCGGATAAAACCCCCCCACCAGATTCTTCCCTTCCGGCAAATTCACGCCGGTCTTCCCGCCCACCGCGCTGTCCACCTGCGCCACCAGCGTCGTCGGCACCTGCACCAGCGCCACGCCGCGCAAATACGCAGCCGCCACAAACCCCGTCACATCCCCCACCACGCCGCCGCCCACCGCCACCAGCAGCGATTTGCGGTCCGCGCCCGCCCGCACTAATTTCCGTGTCAGCAACTCCACCGTCGCCAAATTCTTCGCCGCCTCCGCATCGTCAAACAAATGCACCACCGGCGCCGCGCCCCGCGCAAAACTTCCCGCGAACACTTTCCCCACCGCTCGCCACACCTTCGGCGAACTCACCACATGCACGCTAGAAAACCGCCCCAGCTTCGCAATCTCTCGCCCCGCCCTCCGCAGCAACCCCGCCGCGCACACCACCCCATATCGCCCCGCCCCCGCCCGCACCCACACAGTCCTCGCCTTCGCCCGCGTCTTCGTCCGAGTCTCCGTCCGCGTCATCGTCTTCACCTTCTTCATCTCTCCAGGTTTCCTCTCCCCAACAATGTATCACCATCCCTTTGGAGTGCGGCGGCTCGCCGCCGCTTTTACGATCCCAGCCCCACCTCCCACCCGCTCGCCAGTGCACAAACCCATCCCTCGCCAAACCCCCAACACCCTCCTCCCGCTTGCTCTTCCCCGCGCCACACCTGCTAGTTGTCATCCCTCGACTGCGCGGCCCGATTTTTTCTTACGCGCCGACTTCTGGCGCGTCGGGCCGCGCAGTCGAGGGATCTCACTTCCGCTTTTCCCTTGTCTGCAACCTCTGTGCCTTCTGTGCCCTCTCTGTTTGCCTTTCTCTTTCCATTCTTCTCTGCGAACCTCTGCGTTCGGCGTTTACCCCGACCCGGTCGGGGCGCCTCTGCGTTATCTTTTCTCTTCTCCTGAACTTAAAACTGAGAACTGCCAACTTTCTCCCCCGTGCTACCATACTTCTGCGCCTCCCGAAGGCCTCCATGACCCACTCCCCCAAATCCTGCCAAGCCGATTACCTCGTCATCGGTTCCGGAGTCGCCGGCGTGCGCGCCGCCATCGAGCTCAGCCAGTCCGGCACCGTCCTCGTCCTCGCCAAGTCCGACCTCTCCGAATCCGCCACCGCCTACGCCCAAGGCGGCATCGCCGTCGCTCTCAGCGACGAAGACGAAATCGGCCTACACCAGCAAGACACCATCAACGCCGGCGACGGCCTCTGCCGCCCCGACACCGTCGCTCTCCTCGTCGAAGAAGGCCCCAAGTACATCACCCAGCTCATCGAATGGGGCACCGAATTTGACCGCGCCGGCACCAAGCTCGCCTTCACCCGCGAAGCCGCTCACAGCCGTTCCCGCATCCTCCACGCCCACGGCGATTCCACCGGCCGCGAGATCAGCCGCGCCCTCCTCTCTCGCGCCCACACCATCCCGCATCTCCACCTGCGCGCCCACGCCTTCACCACAGAACTCATTCTCGAAAACGGCCGCGCCGCCGGCGTTCGCTTCCTCGACGAAACCGATGCCTCCCTCCACGAAGTCCGCGCCGGCGCCATTCTCCTCGCCACCGGCGGGCTAGGCCAGCTTTACCGTGAAACCACCAATCCCGATGTCGCCACCGGTGATGGCATGGCCATCGCCTACGAATCCGGCGCCGTCCTCTCCGACATGGAGTTCGTGCAATTCCATCCCACCGCGCTCGCCATCAAGGGCGCCCCGCGATTCCTTCTCAGCGAAGCACTCCGCGGCGAAGGCGGCATCCTCCGCAATATCAATCTCGAACGCTTCATGAAGCGCTACCACGAAGCTCAGGAGCTTGCTCCGCGCGATGTCGTCGCCCGCGCCATTGTCAGCGAAATGCACAAAACGGACAGCCAGCATGTCTATCTCGACATGACCGAAAAGCCCAAGGACTTCCTCGAAAAGCGTTTCCCGCGCATCTACGCCACCTGCCTCGGCTACGGCCTGGATCTCGCCACCGACCTCGCTCCCGTCAGTCCCGCCGCTCACTTCATGATGGGCGGCGTCAAAACCGATCTTTGGGGACGCACCTCCATCCCCGGCCTTTACGCTGCCGGCGAAACCGCCGCCACCGGCGTCCATGGTGCCAATCGCCTCGCCAGCAATTCCCTCCTCGAAGGCCTCGTCTTTGGCGCGCGCTCCGGCACCGCCATGATGCAAGATGCGCCCGGCTCCAGGAAAAAGCAGCTCAACATGCCCGGCAGCCCCGTCCCCAAACCCGGCAAAGCCAGCAACGCCCACGCCGCCGCGCAAAAAGCCAAGCCCCCCGCCTCCGCCGCTCTCCAAAAGCTCCGCGAGGTGATGTGGAAGCAGGTCGGCATCCTACGCAACGGCAAGGAACTCAAGGCCGCCATCGATTCCCTGAAGTCCCTCGAAATCCCGCTGGCCGACAAAAACGGCCGCTGCGATCACGAACTCAAAAATCTTCACGCCCTCGGCATTCTCATCGCCCGCTGTGCCCTGGCCCGCGAAGAAAGCCGCGGCAGCCACTACCGTTCCGACTTCCCCTACCGCGACGACGATAAATTCCAGAAGCACTCCCAAATCTCCCTCCACCAGGCCCCCTCCTTCCTCTCCTAACCTTTTTCCAAGCCCCGTCACCAGACCAAAGTTCCTCTCCCAGCCGCAGCCCCCTCTTCACTTCTTCCTTATTTATGCTGCCCATCCCCAGTACTTGAGGGTGCCCCATCCTTCGCGAATTGTGCGAAGGGTGGGCTCTTACGATGGGGCACCTCGGTCACTCTTCTCTGCGAACTCTGTGCCCGGCGTTTACCCCGACCCGGTCGGGGCGACCTCTGTGTAATTCTTGGTCCTTCCAAACGTAAACACACACCCCTCCCCGCAAATCCCTCACCCATTTTGTAAATGATTTCCAACCCCAGGCGAGTCCGTCCTACTTCTGTTGCAGTTCCTTCACCGATTCCAGAATCGTATGCCCCACAATCGCCAACGTTCGCGCGCTAATTTTGTCCATCGCATCCTCCGGCGTATGCCAATACGGCACGTCCCTGGTATCCAGGTCCATGATGTCCGCTGACGGCACATGCCGCGCCGTAAATGAATAGTGATCGTCGCCCCCAAAGTTCGTGGGGGCACTCTCAAAAATGTTCCCGTAGCCGAGTTTTCCCGCAACGCCCCACACGAAATCCTTCAGCCACTTTGTGGACTCACCATCCCGCAGGAAGTGCGGATTCTTCCCGCCCACCAGATCCGCCAGGATGAACGCCTTCACCTTCGGCAAATCCCCGCTGTTCGCCAGCTTCGCCGCCATCTCCCGGCTCCCATACCGGTTGTCCGGATCCACCCACTCCTTGTTCACCGCCTCTTCCCCGTCGAAAAACGCAATCCACACCGCATACTTCCCCGCCTGCTTCTGCCCGCACAGCAGCCGCGCGATCTCCAGCATCACTCCCGTTGACGACCCGCCGTCATCCGCGCCCACAAAATTCTCCAGCCGCTTCGTGTCGTAATGCGTCCCCAGCAAAATAATCCCCGGCTTCTCTCCCGGAATCTTCACCAGGAAATTCTTCATCGCCAGCCGCCCCGCCGGCGTATCCGCCGAAAACGAATCCGTCTCCACCGCGCAGCCGTACGACTTCAGCTCCGTCTCCAGATAATTCTGCAATTGCCCCAGCGCCGCCGAACCCGCAGGCCTCGGCCCGAAGCTCACCTGCTTCACCACCTGCTCATACGCGCGTTTCCCGTCAAACCCATCCATCTTTTCCGGCGCAGGCGCATCCTCCACAACCGCCGGTGGATTCCCCGCCACCGCGCTCATGAACGGCTGCCCCGCAGCGGGCGCCGCCGGCACCCCCCCAGACTTGCACCCCAACGCCACCACCGCCACCAAACTCAACACCCACGCTTGCCACACACCCATACCTCTTATCCCATACCACAGCCAATGTGGAGTGCGGCGGCTTGCCGCCGCTTTTACCCCCGCATCCGCCAGCACCAAAGTAAGTTTCATCTCCCGCCGCCCCGCACCCGAATTCGTCATCCCGAATCGCACCACACCCGAAACTGTCATCCCGACCGGAGCGGCCCGATTTTCTGTTTCGCGCCGATTTGTGGCGCGTCGGGCCGCGTAGTGGAGGGATCCCGGCACGATCCCCCATCTGTAGCTCACCCCTTCAGGGGTGAGGCTTTCCTCAACCCATGCAACCCACCCCAACATGACTCCGCTCTTGGGCTATCTGCTCCCCACTCTTCCACTCTTCCACTCTT
>PMES01000113.1 GCA_003154775.1 Acidobacteriota bacterium
CTATACGATATCACCTCAAACGAATTGATGAACCTCGGACTTGTAATTATTATTGTTTAACAATCCCTAAGTGGAGGGGCCATGGAGAAGCGAGGGCTAAAGCTCAAGCAGGCGACTGCTATCCTGCAGATTCAGCCGAAGGAGCTGCAGAACCTCGTCCAATTTGGGGTCGTAAAGCCCAAGCGGTCAGAGGGGACGTACTTCTTCGATATGAATACTCTCCTGGTCGCCAAGGTCGCGTTCTACCTAAAGGAATCTCTTGGCACCCGTACCAGTGTGCTTTCCAAGCTCACCGTTGCCGCAGAGACCTAGAAAGCGCAAGGCACGCGTCCTTGTTGACACAAGGGCGCTAGTTCACACCCTCAATCCACAACTGGTGAGAAATGCGGGTTAACGGGGATACGGTCACGGATCGAGGCAGGAGTGAAAGGAATTGCCTGCGTGGCCCATCCGCCACGGCGGGAGTCAGTGGCCCCAATCGCACAAGGACTCGACGAATGCCGCGGACCCATCGCGCAGCCAACCATCGAGCTGCGCCGGTTCTTTGAGTTGTTGTCCACGCCTGCGGGGTACGGCCACAAAGCGGCAGGGAAATTCCGGAAGGCTGGTCATGTCGCCCCAGAGTTTTTCAAACTGCGCCACCGGCAAGATATCTTCCTGACCTTTCCCCCAGCGTTTTTTGACGTCCTTCAGTGTGATGTAGGTGGGCATGCGGGCAGCCAGTGTTCGCACGGCGTTGTGCACCTGTTCCCTGTGCGTAAGATCATCGCGGGTCAGCCCGAACATGGTGAGAAGTTGGTCGATATCGATCCAATAGGTCGCACTGTTGTACCAGGGGAGGAGTGATTCGGTTTCTTCGCTGGGAAGAGCGAGACCTTCGATCAGGCGCAGGCGGCCGTCGACGCGGGCCAAGCCGCCACCGCGGTCTTCCACCTGTCGCGCAATAACCTCGGTGGTCAGCGCGGCCCCCTCCGCGATGTGGTAACCGAGCAACCCCGGGTCAACGTCGGCCCCCGTGGTATCGATGTTGTGAATCATCAGGTATTTCAAACGGGGCCTTTCCTGTAACAGCAGCAGGAACGTGCCGTTGCGAATCATGTTGGGCACTTCGTACCAGTGGCCGACCGGGTGCAGGCATTGCATCGGTATGTTATCGGTATAGCTGGCGCCTTCGCCCATGTGCCGGGCCCAGGCGATGAGTGTGGCGCGCAGGCTGTCGCGCACCTTTTGCGCCTGGTCGTCGAGCATTTGCTGCGGCAAATCTTCCCAGGCAAATCGCAAGTCTCTTTCCATGGGCACAAAGCGCAGCCCGATGGAGCGTCCGGGCGAAAGCAGCAAGGGGCCGGGGTAGTGGTAGTTGCGCTCGGTGCGGAGGTGCGCCTGGATCGCATCGTGCGTCAGGTAGCTGGTAGTGATGACGTGCGGCAGAGTGGTGCCGCAAAGGCGGCCCGTGCGGCGGTTGCGGGCCAGGTGTACTTCGAGGAAGCTGCGGTGCTTGCCGCCCAATCGGCAAAAGGGGTTGAGGGCCTTGACGACGCCCGCGCCTTTCGTCCAACGGCTGCCTGTGCCGCCGGCGAACGAAACCACTGCCACCATTCCTGCCGCCAGGGCCTCCTTGCCGATTTCGTGGTATTTCGGCGCGACATCTTCGGTGGCGTCAAAGAGATCTGCGGCGCCAACGTCGGTGATCAGGCTGGTGGTGGGAAGACGATTCTGCGCCAGCCCCACGCGGCCGTTGCGCAAGTCCGCCTGGATCTGCTCATGCTCCGCGCGATCAAATCCATGTGCTTCGAGCAGCGCGTCGAGGCTTTGAGAGAGGTCGGCTTTTGGCGGGCTCTGCGGGATGAGGTGCTCGAAGACATGCTGCACCATGCCTTGGAATTCCGGCACGGTGTGGCAGGCGGCGGTGAAGCGTTCGAGCTCAATGAGGCGCACGGGAGAGAGCAAACGGGATTCCATGCGAAGAAGCGGGGGCACAATCATCTGGTAGTACCCCGCCGGCATCAGCGCCGAGTCGCCTTGGAGGTGCGTGGCCTGAGTGCCATCTTCGTTGACCGCGAAATCGTAGACCACGGGTTCCATGGCGAAGGGCAACGCATGTTCCATCTCCTGTTTGGTGGCGCTCATGATGGCCAGCAAGCGCTCCTGTGCCAGCGCTTTCGCATGCGGAGCAAAAAGAAAACCCATGCCCCCGCCCGACATTCCCCCGAGCATCCAGAAGCCCCAGAAGTCGTCGCCCATCTCCCCGCGCACGCGGCGAATCAGCGTGTCCGTGTAGAGATTTCCGGCCCAGGGAATAATGGTTTGAATGGGGCCGTTAAAATTCCGCTCAGTTAAGGAGCCAAGGGCGCGAATGTCCCCGCTCTTCAAGCGTGCAATAAGGTCATCGAGGATGAGCGTAGCTTCGCCCCGGCTGTGCCACTCACTTTCTGAACGAAGCAGGTATTTCTCCGTCACCATCTCCAAAATGGGGCCCACATCCTGCGCCATGCCGCCGTGGGCGAGCACCAGGCTTTGCTGAAGTTGCTTGCGCGTTTCCGGTGAGACCTCCTGGGGGCCGAGAATCTGGTGGTTCGGCAACAATCGGCCGCGGCTGATGCCGAACTCCGGATCACCCTCCTGGGCTGCGACCCCGTGAATCAACTTGATTCCCGGCCACACCCCGCCGGAATCCTGCCAGCCGCCTCCCGAACCCCCCAGCCATTCGCCCAGAATGGCGCGCCCGGCCACCAAGCGGCGGTCCCCCTCGGAAAGGCCGCCGGTGAGCGTGTGGATCTGGTTTGTCGCGCGCATGCACAAGGAAATGAGGCAGGCCAGGAGGTTGGTGGACACCGCCAGGCGTGAGCCGCGGGGGATATCGTTCACCTTACTGACGATTTCGATGCCGTGGCCGGGCCGGCCCGTCAAATGGGTCAGTACGTCGGTGAGGGGCTGAGTGGCGCCCTCCATCCCCGGCGGCACGATGCCGGAGGCAATCACCGCGGCCTTGAGCAAGCCCAGGTAGTCGTGCGCGAAATCGAAAACTTCCGCAATTGAGCTGAGTTCCGCGCTGCACTGAAGGTCAACGCTGACCAAGCGGAGTACCGGCTGATCGATGACACGGAACCATGCTGCAACGGGAGGCTTCGGGGCGCCAAGATTGCGCGCGCTCAAGTCGATGGAAATGTTGAGCACGCGGGCGCCTTCGGAGAAATCCATCCCCAGAAAGAAAATATCGCTCCACCCGCTATGGCTCAAGTCCATGCGTACCGGCGTGGCTTCGCGCAGGATGGGAAAGAGATGATCGGGGGTTTCGCGCTGCAATAGCTCGGGGCGAATCCGCAGCGGTGCGTCTTCCGGAAAAGCGGCGCGAAACATCCACTGATTGCCGCGGACCGAGCGCACGCTGCGGCGCACCTGGTCAGCGAGAGTCTGGAAGCCGAGCGAGCGGTAGCCGGCGGCGAGCGCGCTGGAAATGGCAGCGCTCGGTCCGGCGGCGGCCTGCGCCGCCAAGAAAATATCAAGAGCTTCTTCGAACCTGCGCTTGAGCAGGTTGGTGTAACCCGCGAAAGGAATTAGCGCGTGGGAAGCCGCTAACTTGCGCGTGGAGACGTGAAAGCGATGAATGGCATACAGAAAAAAAAGGGCCCGCACGCGCTCGTAGAGATTGTCGCTGTTGCGCCGGAAACGGTCGAGTGCCTCGCATTCAAGCAGCAGCTCTTCCAGTGTCGCAGCCCGGCAGAATGGGTCCAGCGGGCGATTGCGAGTCTCCGTATCGCGAGCGGTTATGACATCGGTAAGCAGGCTCACCGCTCGCCCCCCGCAGACGGAGTGGTCAGCTGACGCTCCGCCAGTAGTTCCAGCAAGTGCGTGAGTACCTCGTCGCGGTCGCGACTGTTCAGCGCCAGGGCCAATTGCGCGGTGAGCAATCCGTAGCGAGCACCGAGATCATAACGTCGTCCTGTGTCTTCCAGCGCCAGGTACTGCTCCTGCCGGGCGAGTTCAGCGAGAACAGAGGAAAGCGTGAGGGTGCCGCTTGGCTCACTCGCCAGCCTGCGTCCCAGCAGCTCCATCACGGTGGGAGTGAAAACGTGAATTCCAAAGAAACAGAGGTAGTAGCCCGCGCGGATTCCCGGCACCATGAGGCGCTGTTCGGCTTCCGTGGGCGTAGGCTTTTCGAGTACCGTCTCCACGCGATAAACGCCGGGCCGGCCGGACATGCGGCGTCCCGCCACGGCCCCAAACCGGGAGAGCAGCCTTTCGTGGGTGGGCTGGACCCCGGAGGCGGAGCACGACTCGAGTTCGGCCAACTCCACCAGGCGCTGGACGCCGGGCTTCGTTGCGGTCACGTAGAGGTGATCTCCCACCATGTGCAGGAAGGGCTCATCGGCCACAAACTCGCGCGCACAGTAAATGGCGTGGCCGTATCCCCGCGGCTGCTTCTGGGGAACGAATCGCACGGCGCCAGCGAGGTTGCCGACGGCTTGGGTGAAGCGAGTCTCGTCGCCGGGCCAGACCACGACGCAGATCTCGCCAATATTTGCGGTGAGGGCCTGTTCGACGAGGATGCTCAGAACGGACTTTTCCGCTCCGTTGTGGATAAGAGTCTGGAGCGGAAGCGCCCGCTGATTCCCTCCCGCTGCTGTGATGACCGCCTTTCTGATGCGCACGTTTAACGCTCCTCTTCCGGACTTGTGCCGAACTCCGATGGTGATTTGTGGCCCATAGCCAATTTGCCGTTTGCGTTAAGAGAAATGCCTTATATTTCGGCGAGTGCTTCCGGCGGTTTCGGCCTGACGGCCGACGGCTGATTCGGATATGAGCATTATAACCGACGCCGTGGGACGCCATGCGCAAGTATCACGGGTTCGCTTGCTTGGGTGCAGCCTAACTCTCTGGAACCCCCAGGTGTAGATGTACCCTGCTTAAAGCTTACAAAATATCGGTCACTGTGAGCTCTTAAGTGCCATGCAAACAGTTGATGAGCGAATGCATCCCCCTGCGCCCGGACCTATGGCTCGGATACTGCGAGCCGGTTTTCCGGAAGTCAGCTCACCCTAGCATCAATTGCGAGCAATCGGCGCGTTTCAACGAGTTTGAGACCAGTGGTTATGGAATTTAGTGAGTATTTTCATTTGTGTTGAGCGGTTTGTTGATCCAGACCTCGGTTGGGACCGCAGTTGGTTTTGGTGCCTGGTGGACGAAGCGTTCGGGATGGACGCGATAGGCGGCATCGAGAACGGTTTGGCGCTGTTCGAGGATGAGCGCGGTTTGCTTGTAGTGGACCATGGCCGGCGTGAGCAAGCCTAGCCCGGAATGGCGATGTTCTTCGTTGTACCAACGAAAGAACCCCTGCGAAAAAGCCCGGCTATCCTGAATGCAGCCGAAACGGTCCGGGAACTCCGGCCGATATTTCATGGTGCGGAACTGACTTTCCGAATACGGATTGTCGTCGGAGATGTGCGGGCGGCTGTGCGTTTTGGTGACACCCAAGTCGGCCAGCAGAAAGGCCACCGGCTTGGAACTCATTGAGGTGCCGCGGTCGGCATGCAGCGTGAGTTGGCCGCGCTGGATGTTTTGTTTCGCGCAATTCTCCTCGATCAGCCGCTTGGCCAGTTCCGCGCTTTCGCGCATCGCCACCATCCAGCCGGTGACGTAGTGGCTGAAAACATCGAGGATCACGTAAAGATAGAAGTAGGTCCACTTCGCGGGCCCCAGCAGCTTGGTGATGTCCCAGCTCCAGAGCTGATTGGGCGCGGTGGCCAGCAGCTCCGGCTTCTGGTAGGGCGGATGGGTCAACTGGTCGCGGCGTTCGCGAGACTCACCCCGCCGTTTGAGCAAGCGATACATGGAGCGGATCGAGCAGTGATACTCCCCTTCATCGAGCAACGTCGCATAAACAGCGGCTGGCGAGCGATCCTGGAATCTTTCTCCGTGCAGATGTGCCAAGGCCATTTCGCGTTCCGCCGGACCAAGAGTGCGCGGCGGTGCAGGCCGCGCGCCGCCAATAGGCCAGCAGCGACGAGTACAGTCCTTCGCGGCGGAGCAGCGCACCAACGCCGCCTGGTATGGCGGTAACAGCTTCCGCCTCCGTGAGGATGCGTTGCTTGTACTCTGCAGTGAAGCTACGCCGCTTGGCTTTGGCAACTACTTCGGAATCGCGAGGCGAGGCCAGTGCCGGAGCAACGGCCGCTTTGGCTGCCGCTGCACTGTCGAGTAGGCGCAGCGGGT
>PMES01000133.1 GCA_003154775.1 Acidobacteriota bacterium
GTGCTCGATGCCGGCGGCGACACATTCTTCGGCGACGTACTGGATTTGCGGTTTGTCCACGACGGTGAGCATTTCCTTGGGCTGGGCTTTGGTGGCGGGAAGGAAACGAGTGCCGAGGCCTGCGGCGGGCAAAACGGCCTTGCGAACTTTCTGATGGCGGGCGGGAATCGCGTGAGACTGCTTCGAGTCTTCGGTCATAGAGAGTTTGAAATGCACGCTCGAAAAGAGATTTGGAATACAAGTTCACAGTAGACGCGGGGCGGGAGTCTTGTCAATGAAACGGGAAGAGGATGTGCGCATGGGACGCAGGTGCGGACCGGGCTTTCTCATGAGCTGCTGTTTATTCATTTTCAAGAGGAGCGCAACCTTGAACCCTGCACAGAATTGCGGTTAAGGTCCTTCGGGGCGCCCCGACCAGGTCGGGGTAAACGCCCGACGCGCGCCTCAGGATGACACCGTGTTGCTGCGTCTAAGTAGTGCGCAAAGTTGCAGCTCATGAGTAATTCGGGCCTGGAGAGTTTCCATGTTGATTCTTGGCAAGATGCTCAGGGCTGCTTATAGACGGGAACGAGGAAATAGGCTTGGTAGGCGACGGCGTGCGAGCGGCCGCGGGCTTCAATTTCCCAGTAGGTGGGAGGGTTGTAGCAGAGAGTGGAAGTGCGCTGGTCGGGGGGTAGAGAGAACTCGATGGGGATGTCGCCGCCGGCGAGGCCGATGATCTGGGCGCGGGTGAGTGACTGGGCGTCTTTGTAGAGTTCGTAGCTGACCACCTTGGTTTGGCGGTTGTTGCCGCTGCCTGTGGTGACATATCTTTCCTGGACGCAACGCAGCGTGAAGGAAAGTTCGTCGAGGTCGCTGACCTGCTGCGGGGCGCGCAAACGGGCGCGGAGCGTGCTGCCGAGGAAATAGGGGAACTGGTCGTAGTTCAGGAAGCTATTGCCGTAGCGAAGCAGGTCGGCCAGCATTTGCGCCCAGCGGTACCAAAAGACCAGACTGAGCAGGCCTAAGATCATGGCCGCGACGAGGAAGACGCGTCCCAGGCCGCGTTGGTGCCAGCCGATCCAGAAAAATGGCGCGGAGGAGGCGGACCAGACCAGCGCGGCGAGGAGGCGATTGAGCATGGCGTTGAAGGCGGAAAACGCGAAGCCTTCGTTGTGCCAACGGTAATCGGAATGCCATGGCTGGCCGGGGAACTGCGCCACTTCGCGTTCGTGGGCGGCTTGGCGGATAAGGCCGAGCACGCCGTGGATGAAGAGGAATAAGCCGCCGGAGAAAAAAAACAGGCCGACAATGCTGATAAGCCAAGTGGGTGCGTGTTTGCCGCGAACCGGGAAGAAATCGAAGGCGACGCCCTCGATGAATAAGCCGGAGAGGAGGAAGGGAAGTCCGAAGAGCAGGGCTTTCCAGCCGTCGATGGGCGCAGCGCTCTGCGTAGGGTGATTGAGGAGCACGGGCGGAAGGCCGGGGCCGCCGCCGAAAAAGCGTTCGGTGCTCGTCTCGTTGGTGGTGACGGCGATGGGCATGAGTAATCCTTGTGAGATAGGTTCCACTGTGGAGGGGGCAGGTGCGAGGCGCAATAGGACTGCGCGAAAGAGGAAATAGCAAGAAGACGAAACTCAGGCAAGCGCGGAGACGGAAGGAAGTGCCGCGCCTACGGCGCTCTGGGTTCTGGTTGGTCCTGATCCCAGCCCTTACGGGCTGGGCTAACTTGTGTCGCGCCTTCGGCGCTTCGCTTGGGTGACAACAGATCGAGTCTGGGAGGAGTTGAGTTGGCGGTCCGCCCCGTAACCCCATCCGGGGCGCAAACGACGCGCCTCGGAAGGCGGACCCTACAAAAGCAAGAGGGAGGCGGCGTGGAGGGAATGGCGCGGTGGAGCGTGTGTTAGCATGAAAATTTGATGGGTGAAGGTAAGGAGTCGAACGGAAACGAGGGTCGACTGGGTGGGCAAAGGTGGCGGGGGGAATGGACGTGACGTTGTGACAGATTGCGCGAAAGAGGGAGTGAAGATACTGGGGATCGAGTCGTCGTGTGACGAGACGGCCGCGGCGGTGGTGGTGGACGGGCGGAAGATTTTGTCGAGCGTGGTGGCTTCACAGATTGACATTCACCGGAAATATGGCGGCGTGGTGCCGGAGCTGGCTTCGCGGGAACACCTGCGGCAAGATTGTGCCGGTGGTGCGAGAGGCGTTGGCGCAGGCTGGGTTGCGGTTTGAGGAACTCGACGCGATTGGGGTGACGCAGGGTCCCGGGCTGGTGGGGTCGTTGCTGGTGGGGATCACGTATGGGAAGACGCTGGCGACGGCGTTGGGGAAGCCGCTGGTGGCAGTGAATCATCTGGATGGGCACGTTCACGCGGCATTTCTGGAGGCTTACCAGAACGGGAAAGTGCCGAGATTGCCGGCGGTGTGCTTGATCGTTTCCGGCGGGCACACGGTGTTGTATGAAGTGAAGGACGGCGCGGGCTCGAGTGACAGCGGAGCGTTTGCATATCGCAAGCTGGGGCAGACGCGCGACGATGCGGCGGGGGAAGCGTACGACAAGGTGGCGAAGCTGCTCGGGCTGGGATATCCCGGTGGACCGATCCTGGACCGGCTGGCGGCGGCTGCGGGCAACGCGAAAGCGCCGGTGAAATTTGGGCCGACCAAGACGCGCGGGAATGCGCTGGACTTCAGCTTCAGCGGATTGAAGACGGCGGTGTTGTACCACGTGCGGGAACACCCGGAATACAACGGCGAAATCCGGGAGCGGGAAGAGGCAGTAGCGGCGGGGNNGGGTTTGCGGAATTGCTGGCGATGTGCAGCGCGGAGACGCTGGGGTTGGTGCGGGAATTTCAGAATGCGGTGGTGCGCGATTTGGTGGAGCGAACGATGATGGCGGCGGAGGAGTGCGAGGTGCAGACGCTGCTGGTGTCGGGAGGAGTGTCGGCGAACAGCCAATTGCGCGCGGTGTTCGCGGAACGGGCGCGGGCGAAGGGGCTGGAGGTGTTTTTCCCGGACCGCGCGCTTTCCACGGACAATGCGGCGATGATTG
>PMES01000073.1 GCA_003154775.1 Acidobacteriota bacterium
CCATGAATTCTTCTGACGAATCGGCAAAAAAGGATTGCCCGTTGGTCAGGGCTTACTATCCGTTGTATCCGCTTCCTCCAGCTTGCGCATTTCCAGAAGTGCCATCAGGAAGGACAGCGTCGATTCCGCGCCCTGGTTCTCATTGGCGCGGTCGGGATGCCGGCCATCGCGGCACCCGCCGGTGCTGGGATCGTAGAGGGCCACCTGCAAATCGTTGTCCCCGAGAAACCAATTGAAAGCGGTCCACGCGTCTTTGCGCCAGCGGCTCTTTCCCGTTGCGCGATAGGCTTGCAGAAAAGCGGAGACGGCGGCGCAGGCTTCCACGGGTTGCTGGTCAAAGCGAGCCTTCTCCGTTTGCTTCGAGTAGAAGCCGTGGGATCCGATGGGAACGAAGTGGCCTTTTATTTCGCAGCGCTGAACCGTCGCCAGCCATTCCAGCGCTTCCAGTCCGGCGGAAACCATGGCCTCGTTGGCGCCGCGTCTTCCCGCTCGGATGAGCGCCTGCGGCAGGCGAGCGTTGGAGTACGCAAGCACACCCTCAAACCATTTCCAGTCGCCAGAACAGTGGGCGCGGTAGGAATCCAGCAAGCGATTGGCAAGCGCGTCCGCGGCATTCAGAGCAGCGCGATCCCCGGGAAACGATTCGAGATATTCCAAGAGGCCGAGCAAAGCGAAGGCGCAAGCCCGGGGACTCTTAAACTCGACGGCGGCGGGCACAGCCAACTCAAACAAACGCCCGGCGGCGCCTCGGAGGCCAGCATCTTTGGTTCGGCCAAGCACGGTGCCCAAGCCCCACAAGGCGCGCCCGTGGCTGTCTTCGGAGCCTTCCGCCTCTTGCCACTGGCGTCCATAGCTGAGGCAATTCCGGAACCTCCTGGTTGCGGGATCGAATGCCAGCCACAAAAATGCGAGATAGCGGGAGGCGAGATCGAGGGTGACGGTTGGAGTGACGCCGGCAAATTCTTCAAGGAGAATGGCGACGATCAGCGCGCGCGCGTTGTCATCGGTGGTGTAACCTTCCGGATAATTCGGAACGACGAAGACGGCGTGCTCGATGATTCCCGTGTGGTCCGTCATGCAATGCAAGTGATCGAGTTTTACCGCGGGAAGGCGGTCGAGAACCTTTTCGGTGTTCTGGGCGGAAAAAGTGGCGCGGGGATTGCGCAAGCGCTCGTTGTAAACGCGCTCGAAACTGCCCATGTACTGCTGGGCGACGCGGTTCCAGACCATGTCTCGCGTATACAGGTAGGCGCGTTTGCGCATGGCGTGGCGCGCGGTGCCATTGTCCAGCAGTTCGATCGTTTTCGCGGCAATGGCCTGCGGATCATCGAAGGGCACGAGCACGCCGCGTCCCTCGTCCAACAATTCCGTGGCATGCAAATACGGCGTGGAGATGATCGCCTTTCCGGCGCTTAAGGCATACGCGAGCGTCCCGGAAACAACTTGCCCCTTGTGTTTATAAGGCGTGATGTAAATGTCCGCAGCGCCGATCACCTCGACCAATTCTTGCGGACTGACGAAACGATTGCGAAAGATCACGTTGGCTTCCACGCCGAGATCTTCCGCGAGGTTTTGCAGGTACAGCCTGTATTTGTCGCCCTCTTGCCGGAGGACATGCGGATGGGTGACACCGGAAATCATGTACACCACATTGCTGTGCTTCGACAGGATAGCCGGCAGGGCCTTAATGACATTTTCGACGCCCTTGTTCGGCGAGAGCAAACCAAACGTGAGCAAAACATCTTTTCCTTCTGTTCCAAAGGCATCCTTGTAGAAACTCGGGTCCGTGAAGGGCAAATCCGGAATGCCATGCGGGATCACATCAATCTTGGAAATTGGCACATGGAATACTTCCTGCAGGATTTCCGCCGACTGGCGGCTCATCACGATCAGGCGGTCCGATAGCGCGGCGATTTCCTCCATGACGATGCGCTGATCGAAATTGGGCTCGCGCAGCACCGTATGAAGGGTAGTAACGATGGGCATCTGAAGGCGGCGCAGGAGTTCCAGGATGTGCGCGCCCGCTGGACCGCCGAAAATTCCATATTCGTGCCGCACGCAAACCAGATCGAATGTTGCTGAAATTCAGGAAATCCGCGGCCTGGCGATACGAAGCCAGCTCATCCTGGGAAAGCTCGAAGCGAATCCGCGCGGGGTAGCTGTAGCCTTCTTCCGTATCGTTGACGGGCAAGGCCAGCAACTCCGTGGCCTCGTATTCCGCGTGGATGGCGTCACACAAATCCGTCGTAAACGTGGCGATGCCGCAGCGCCGCGGAAGGTAGTTCCCGATGATGGCAATCCTGCTTGGCAGCATGGGCCGTGGATGAATTGGCCAAAGTGGCAGAATTCTTTCTTCGACAATGGGCAGGGCGGGTGCCGGATCGAGGCTGAGCATTTCCTCAGGGTCGGAAAAGGCAATCTCCGTGTGCGCGTAGAGCACGTCGACCACTGCCGGGTCTTTTCCTTTAGAACTTATTTTCGGCAGTGTCATTCGATTCTTATCTTCGTGACCAGCCCGTGTGTTTCCGCAAAGTAATGGGCATGCAGTACAGCTTTGGGCTCAAGTCGTGGCCCGAGCTAACGCGTAAGACAAGAGCGATCGAAGGGAGAAGGGATTAGTAAGATCCTCCCATACCTCCGCCGTAGCCTGCGCTGGCCGCGACCGTCTTTTCTTCTGTCTTATAGTCGGCGATCAGGACTTCCGTGGTCAGCATCAACGAGACGATCGACGCAGCATTCTGGAGTGCGAGACGGGTGACCTTTGCTGGATCAATCACACCGGCCTTGACCAGGTCGCCGAACTCACCGGTCTCCGCGTTGAAGCCAAAGTTTTCTTCCTTCGATTCGCGCACGCGTCCTACAACCAGCGCACCTTCGTGCCCGGCGTTTTGGGCGATTTGGCGCATGGGTTCTTCGAGCGCTCTCTTTACGATGTTCACCCCGATAGCTTCATCGTCGTGGAGCTTGAGCTTCTCGAGGGCCGGCAAGCAGCGCAGAAGAGCGGTACCGCCGCCGGAGACAATGCCTTCCTCAACGGCTGCACGGGTGGCGTGCATGGCGTCTTCGACGCGAGCCTTCTTCTCTTTCAACTCGGTCTCGGTTGCCGCACCCACTTTGATTATTGCGACGCCGCCGACGAGTTTGGCCAGACGCTCCTGAAGCTTTTCCTTATCGTAGTCCGATGCAGTCTCTTCAATCTGCATTCGGAGCTGCTTGATTCGGCCTTCGATCTCGCTGGTCTTGCCAGCACCCGAGACGATCGTGGTGTTGTCCTTGTCTATGGTCACCTTTTTGGCGCTGCCCAGTTCTTCGATTTTCACGTTCTCAAGCTTTAGGCCAAGATCCTCGGTGATGGCCTTCCCACCGGTGAGAATGGCAATGTCCTCGAGCATGGCCTTGCGGCGATCGCCGAAGCCAGGGGCTTTCACCGCGGCGACCTGCAAAGTGCCGCGCAGCTTATTTACCACCAGGGTGGCCAGAGCTTCGCCTTCGATGTCCTCAGAAATGATCAGCAGCGGTTTGCTCATCTTGGCCGTCTGCTCCAGCAAAGGCAGCAGATCCTTCATCGAGCTGATCTTCTTTTCGTGGATCAAAATGCGGACATCTTCCAGGATGCACTCCATGCGTTCCGGGTCAGTGACAAAGTATGGTGAAAGGTAGCCGCGGTCGAATTGCATGCCCTCGACGATTTCAAGGGTGGTCTCCATCGTTTTGGATTCCTCGACAGTGATCACGCCATCCTTACCGACCTTCTTCATGGCTTCGGCGATGATGCTGCCAACCTGCTTGTCGGTGTTGGCACTGATTGTGCCCACCTGGGCGATCATGTCGCCCTTTACGTCGCGGGAGAGCCTCTTGATCTCTTCCACGGCGACTTCCACGGCCTTATCAATGCCGCGCTTGAGCGCCATTGGGTTCGCGCCTGCAGCAACCGTTCGTACGCCCTCACGGAAGATTGCTTGGGCCAGCACGGTCGCAGTGGTGGTGCCATCGCCCGCCACATCCGAAGTCTTGGACGCAACCTCGCGCACCATCTGCGCGCCCATGTTCTCGAGGGGATCCTGCAGCTCGATCTCCTTTGCCACCGTCACGCCGTCTTTTGTGATGATAGGTGAACCAAACTTCTTCTCGATCACCGCGTTGCGCCCCTTCGGGCCGAGCGTGATCTTTACAGCGTCAGCCAGAATGTTGACGCCACGCAAAATCGCCTGACGTGAATTCTCACCAGTTACAATTTGTTTTGCCATGAGACTTTACCCTCCTGGGTGATCGAACTTTCCACTGCATCCAAAGCGCTCGGATAGGAGCTACTACTTCTTGCCGCTTGCTGCCTTGGCGATTCCGCCAACTTTCACCAGGATTTCCTCCTCGCGGAGGATCAAGTACTCCTGGTCGTCGATCTTGATGTCGTTGCCGGTGTATTTGCCGAACAAGATCCGGTCACCCACCTTCACGTCAAGTGGGACGCGATGGCCCTTTTCCATCTTGCCAGCACCGATGGCGATTACTTCACCCTCCTGCGGCTTCTCTTTTGCCGTATCGGGAATAATGATCCCGCCCTTCGCGGTTTCTTTCTCTTCCAGCCTTCGTACGAGGACGCGGTCATGTAGCGGTGTGATGTTCGTAATCATTTCATTGACCTCCGTTCAATCCATTCCAAAAGCAACCCTTTATTCCTCCAAGCCGAAACCACGGGCAACGGTGTTCGGCTAACAGTACGAAGCAGAAGGTCGAAGTCGCTTCAACTTTCTGCCGCCCGAGACTGCGTCCAGTTGAAGTTCGCCAGAGCCGAGCGCAACTACCAGTGTCAGTCGCATCGCCGTGCCCGCCCAACGGACCGCATATTTTCCTGAGTAACCTGCGAGTACACGGCCTAAAATCACCAGAGCCAACAGGACAAACAGCAGGCTGAAGAATAGCCAGCAAATCAAAAGTTCCCGTACGTGGTAGGAATAGAAGCTTAGTCCCAGGAGCAACCCAGAGAATTGCGACACACGATAGGTTCCTCGGAGCGGGTTCACAAATTCCTCAATTTCGTTCAGCCTGAGTGGAAGGCCGTTTTCCAGGTTCTCGATGAGCAGGACGGCGAGATGACGGATACCGTACGGCCCGCCCAAGGGTCCGGCCAGTATCACTCTTTCTCGCCGTCCAAGGCCCCATCTTAAAGATTGTTAAGCGTGCACGCTGTACACTTTTGTACAGTCTTGCGGAACTCTTCTTGATAGGGTGACCATGGAGCGGAACGCCCACGCTCATATGGTGTTTGGAGCTGAATATGAGACCACGGAAACTCAAGAACAACGGAAGTAACGGCTCCTTCGATCCGCAAGTTTTCCTGGATACCGCGGGGGTAGCGAGAAAAGTTGTTGAATATCGAAGAAATGAATCCATCTACGCGCAAGGTGATGCCGCGGAAACGGTCATGTACATCCAGAAGGGCGGCGTGAAATTCTCCGTGGTGAATGGGTCGGGCAAGGAAGCGGTGGTGGCGATGT
>PMES01000012.1 GCA_003154775.1 Acidobacteriota bacterium
AATTGCAGCTGGACCCGCTCGTTCAGCGGGATCTGGCGGAAAAGCGAAAGATCTAGGTGTCTCTGCGGAGGCCCATAGAGGGTATTTCGGCCCACGTTGCCAAGTGTTCCGTACGGTTGTAGGGCGAATACCGAAGTGTTGAACCATTCCTGAATGGTGGGATGAGAGAGAACCGCGCTCCCGGTTACGTCTGGCCGATCAGCAGTAATCGAAGGACCGAGGTTCGCTTGCGGATAGTTTGGGTTGGTGATGGTAAAAGGTAGCCCGGTTACCCAGACATAGATGCCGTTGATCTGCCAATTGGAAAGTGCCTTCCTGGCTATTCCCTTCAGTTCCTTGCCGAAGGGCAGTTCGTAGTTGGCTGAGAATGCAACCCGATGACGGATATCGAGATCGCTGTTGCCGCGGTCATACGTTCCGATCGCGGAAGGCATCAGGTAGATTCCGGATGCATAGTTATTGCTGTAAGTGGAAACGTCGTCGATTCCATGTGCCCAGGTGTAGTTAGCATTGAAGGTTAGCCCCTTGGAATAGCGGCGCTGCAACGACAACTGCATCGAATGATAACCGGATGTGCCGTTGCTTTCCAGCCACCCGACCGCAGACACGTTGGGCACCAAAGAGAGATAGGGTATCGGAGTGGAAGGATACGGCAGAGGTGACGGCGGCGCTAAGGCGATATTCGGAAGCATCTGCGCCAAGTGGCGTCCTAGTTCCCCAACATAGGCGGCGCTGAACACGTTCGCGCCGATTGCCTTCTGCACGTTCAGATTGAACTGATGCAGATAGCCTGACCGGAAATCTCTTGCCTCTCCGTTCAACATTCCGTTTGGATTGTTGGGATCGCTCGGCACCGGTACCGGCAAACCAGCCGACAGCGGCACAAAGGAAACAGGTCCATAGCTGTAAATGAATGGAGGGTTGTTCAAATACGCAGCTGAGGTCATGTTCCCGGGGAAAAACGTCAGGCCGTAACCGCCATGCAGCACGAAGCTTTCTCCGAGAGTCACGGCAAAGCCGACTCGCGGCGCCAGGTTGCTGTAGTCTGTAGCGATACCGGCCGTATCGGAGACTCCGTTCTGCCCAGCAACGATCACCTTACCGGTACCTAAGTCGAAATTCGAAATCTGGTTATGTGCCTCGGTAAATGGTGTATAGATGTCGTAGCGAGATCCAAGATTGATCGTCAGCCAGCGTCTTGCGCGCCAGTCATCTTGCACATACACGCTCGGCTCCCACGTCCGGTAACCCAGCTTTGTCAGCTCTGTGTCGCGCTGGGTACTCAAGGGAATACCTAGCAGGAAGGACGCGATCGAGTCCCCCGTCGGATTAGCCGTAAAGCTGAAAAATCCCGCTGGCGAGGTTGACTGAAACGCGGTCAACTGCCGCCGGATCAGCGCCGCTCCAGCTTTGATCGCATGCGATCCAATGGTGTAAGTAACCGACCCGTTGTATTGAAACGTATTGTCGAGGTACTCCAACGGCAGATAATTGGCGTCCCCTAAGGACGCATAGCCGGACGGCGACATTAAAGACAACTCCGAATTCGCCACGCCGCCTACGTTGACCCCTGTCAGTCCGAACTGCTCGCTTAAGTTCTTGCCGTAATTCGACGGATAGGAAGCAATATTGACCCTGGTATATCCGGCTCTCAGTTCCAGGATCAGATTTGGCCTAAAGATGTGAACAAAATTCAACTGCACATTCTGCGCCCGCTCCTTTGCAGATCCCGGGTAGGTGGAGTAATTCCCGCCCGGCTCAATCCCATCCACAGCGGGAAAAAGTCCGGGAGTGAAGGTGGCAACATCATTGACGGTATAGCGCCCGAACAGGAAATTATTCTCATTGAAATGCTGGTCTATCCGTATATCGCCGGTGTGGCTGAACTGTGTCTTGTTCTGCGTGCTCGCGTAGTTGTTTGCCAAGCCCGGCAGGTTCGGAAGTGGATACAGCGCCATATACTTTTCCGCGATCGGGCTGATCCGGGACGGAGGGATGACGTTACCCGGAAACTGGGTTCCGCTCGGATAGTCTACAATCGGGCTCGATAGGGCCGAAAAATCTCCCCCGCGCTCCGCTTCAGTCGGCACGGTCACCAATGACGAGATTCCCTGCACCATCCGAAACTCCTCGTAATCTATAAAGAAAAATGTTTTATCCTCTCGGACCGGTCCACCGACACTACCCCCGAACTGATTCTGACGATATTCTGGTGCCGATCCGGCGCCAGCAAAGAAGTTCTTCGCATCCAACTTGTCATTCCGGAAGAACTCATACAACGAACCGTGAGTATCGTTCGCTCCAGACCTCGTAATAATATTGATCACTCCGCCCGCCGTCCGGCCCACCTCCGCCGGATATTCGTTCGTCAGCACTCGCACCTCTGCGATGGCGTCAATCGACGGACGCACTCCGATCGTGCCAATGGCCCGCTCGTTGTTGTCCATGCCGTCGATGATATTGTTGTTCAGCACTTCGGCCTGACCATTGATCGACACAGACGACGTCTGACGCCGGTCATCCGGACGGTTCCCGCTGCTCAGACCCGCGGCGGGGCCCCCGTTTGCCCCCGCCGTGAGCTGCACTAGATTGATAAAGTTTCGGCCGTTCAGAGGCAGATTCTGGACTGATATCTGCACCACGATGCTGCCAAGGCTCGATGTATCCGCTTGCACGCCGGTGTCCCCCGCATTCACCACAACGGTTTGTTGCTGTCGACCTACATTTATTCGGATATTGACGCGAATGTCGTCGCCCGATGCCAGAACGACATCCCGAATCTCGATAATGTCGAAACCTTGCTTCTGGGCCGTGAAAACATAACACCCCGCTTGGAGAAGCGGCACGAAAAAATCGCCTAAAGCATTGCTTTCGGTATGCCGCCCAATATTCTGTCTTGTCTCCAGGACTGTGACGTGGACACCAGGAACTACTGCACCTGACGCGTCGGTGATGTTTCCGCTGATCGTTGAAGATTGCGGATAGACCTCCGCCGCGCACACAACGAATGCAAAGAAACATGCGGAAAGGTACACTACTGCACGGGCCGTAACGTTCACGAACGCCTCTATTTGTCATCCGAGGTCAAAAGTCGCAGACGTTGAACCAAGTCTTGCACCTGATATAGCGATCGCCAAAAATCGGGTTGCTTCAGCGCTACTGCCTGGCTACCGTTGTTGGACACCGTGAAAGCAGCATGAATGGCCTCGTTCTGCGACTTGGTACATTGCGCCAAAGCCATGGCCATGGCTACGGCACTCTTTTCAGCCGGGAGGAGGGGGTTGCTCCTTGACACCAGTTTGGCACCGGCATAGAGCGGCTCCAGTTGAGAGTGGAGCGCCGCAGTATTTTCGACGATGGCATCAAGGTGGTCGCGAATGACACTACGCCACATTTGTCTTTCTTGGTCGTGAAAACTCTGCGTGCCAGGTGGGAACAGTTGCAACCACTCCTGAAGAGCCAGTGCGTGAAGCAACGCAGTGTTCGAACGTTCGACCGCTTCTTCTGAAAACTGTCGGACGGAAGTAGCCTGTTCCGCACGGGGGATCCCTTCCGAATCAAAATAAGCCAGTAATACAGGGCCCGCTGGAATGACCGCATTAAGGCCATCTTCTTGCAACGTTACGACTTTAGAACTCCGGCCCGTGGAAGCGTCACTATCGCGCAAAGCTTCATCCGTGGTCCGGACACTTACGTGAATGACGGGGTTGTTCTGAAATGGGGCCAGCGCGTTCAGAAGCTGCTCTTTACGATCAGGCTCCACCACGGAGCTCACTAGCAGTTGGTTTTGAGAGGTGCGCGTTACGGCAGCCTCCTGGCCCAGATCCGCGCCCAACTTATGAATCTGATATCGAACCTGAACCTCCAACGCCAGCGATGCGACCGCAACTGACCCGGCTGGCTCGACACGGTGGGCAGGCGGAAGGGCACGAACTCGATTCGCCGTGGTTCCCGCCGGCAGAGACGCCGCTTGCGCAGGCTGGGGAGATGAGAGTGCGTTTCCGAGTTCAGTGAACTCGATTGTCTCCGGCAGAGGATTTGGCCCGACCACGAGCACTTCGTTCACCGGATAGTAGCCGCTAAGTTTCACTGTCAGCCGTGCCTCGGAGACTCCCCACTCGCCGACTGGCTGGACAGATCTTGTGCGGAGGGTCAGACTGCCCGCGTCCTCCGTGATCGTGTCTTTTCTATCTTTGAGCGAATCCCGCCAAGCGGAAAATCCGGTGACCGACAACGGATCCTGTGCATCGAAGTGATTGCTTTGCAGAACCTTCTCAACGAACGCAGCTTCTGGTTGGTCACTCGTTTCCTCACCGAGTGCGTTTGGCGAGGTGTTAGCTCCGATCCTTCTCAAAACAACCTTCTTCCTGATCCGAACTTGGACTAAGCGTTGTTCACGTTTTGCGTTCCGCGCGATCTGCTGCGCATCAGTAGCCTTACGAAGGAATTCGGCAGCAAGAACATGTTGGGATCTAACGACTGAAAAAACTATGAAAACGGCAAGCAGGAACACAACGCCCCCACCTGCCGTTAACAACGGCTTCCAAGCCGCAACTACACCGAGGACTCCCTGAAAAAGGGGAGCCCGTCGCCTTGCTTCTGAGCGTTGCTGCAGTCTCCTACGGAATCCGCTCCAGCCCTGCGGAGGTGGAGGGATCTGTTCGCAATACTCTTTGTCAACAAATGCTGCAAACGAGTGGATTGTATCCTGCAGTTTTGCGGCTCGCGCACGACAACTCCAGCAATGCTCAAGGTGAGTTCGACATTTACCGGCTTTCCGTGCAGCCAGTTCGCCGTCGAGATAGAACAAGAGATCGTAATCGCTCACATGCCGATCTCGGAATCCGAAACTATGCATGGAGACCTTTCGTCAACCGCGAGAGACCACGACGTAACGATTCTCCCACAGTGGGAACCGTTACGCCCAGCATCTTTGCGATTTCTCGATAGCGGAAGCCTTCGGCTCGTAGAAGGATACAGGCCCTCTGTTGAAGCGGGAGCGAGATGAGAGCTGACTTGAAGTAGGCGGACTGCTCCGAACGGAATGCCTGCTCTTCCGGATCCGGCGAGGCGTCCGGGATCGTGTCCTCTAACTCGAACCAATCTCCCCCGTAGCCAAGCCTTCGTCCGCGCGCAAAATCGATGGCAAGATTGTGCGCAACCGCGTAGATCCACGCTTGCATGTCTACAATACGACTTGCGCTCAGGAGATGTTCGTAGAGTCTAAGAAAAACTTCCTGCGTGATCTCCTCTGCAATCGATCGCTCTCCAATTAGCATAACTACGTACTTGTACACGCGATCGCTCTGCGCCTCGAAAAGCCGGCTGACTTCTACGTCAAGTTCTATGCGCTCCGTGATTCCTGAGCTTTGAGCGTCCAGTATCTCTTCCATCCTCACCAAGTCCTCTGGAACAACGCCCGGCCCCCGACGAACCGCGTCGAACCATGCTCGCAAGAATAACTACGTTTTCCCATTCTGCTGACACAAGCACCGGTGAACTGCACACCGCGATGCCTACGAGAACCATTCCGATTATCGCAGGATCGCGAGCCATTTGACTAAGGTTACACAAAGTGGATAAGATCGGCAACTCAGGATCAGCATTTTGAGGGCATGACTGTTCTTAGGCGAGCGCGCGACGAACTACAAGAAAAGAGGCCTGGGAGTGGCAGCCTGCGCCAGGATGAAAGATATGCGAAATGCTGTTCTAACGAAGTGAAGGCAGTCGCTCGCGGGCTCACTGTCGAAAGGGAGAAACTCCGGCGTGACGACTCT
This sequence comes from Acidobacteriota bacterium, assembly GCA_003154775.1. Classification (GTDB taxonomy): domain Bacteria; phylum Acidobacteriota; class Terriglobia; order Acidiferrales; family UBA7541; genus Acidiferrum. The sequence continues at coordinate 5,778 of PMES01000012.1, forward strand.
CAAGGAAAAATGGTTCTGGTATTCCGTTACTTCGGCTTTTTGTTGGGCGGGCTTTGCCATCAGCGCGAGATTCGGATCAAGGGAGCTGCCGGTAAATATGATGCAGTTCGTGGCGGCGTTCGGCTTTCTGGCGTTTGGACTTGTCCTATTCGCGACGCGAGGATTCCACCTGGAATCGAATAAGGGATTGTTAAACAATAATATTTACAA
>PMES01000009.1 GCA_003154775.1 Acidobacteriota bacterium
TCTTCAATGAAGCGCGAGATGTTCTCGATCATCACGATGGCATCGTCCACAACGAAACCGGTGGAGATGGTCAGCGCCATCAGCGATAAGTTGTCCAGGCTGTAACCCAGAATGTACATCGCCGCGAAGGTGCCAACGAGTGACAGCGGCACAGCCACGCTCGGGATAATGGTGGCATACAGGCTCCGCAAGAAGAGGAAGATGACCAGCACGACGAGTCCAACCGTCAACAGTAATTCGAACTCCACGTCGGAAACCGACGCTTCGATGGAGGTCGTCAGATCGGTAAGCGTGGTCACCTGAATCCCCGCGGGCAGGTTGGCTTCCAGCTGGGGCATCAGTTGCTTGATGCTCTTGACGACGCTGATGGTGTTGGCCCCGGGCTGGCGTTGCACATTGAGGATGACCGCGGGGGTTTGATTCATCCACGCGGCCTGATTATTGTTCTCCACGCCATTCACGATGTGCGCTACTTCAGTCAGCATCACCGGCGCACCGTTGCGATATGCAACTACCACGTTCCGATAGTCGTCGCTGGTGACCAGCTGATCGTTGGCGTCAATCTGGTAATCCTGGCGCGGCCCATCGAAGTTCCCTTTGGCGGCGTTCACACTGGCTTGTGTCAGCGCAGTACGCAAGTCTTCCAGGTTGATGCCGTAGGATGACAGAGCCGTAGGGTTGGCTTGAATGCGGACTGCGGGCTTTTGGCCGCCGCTGATGGTTACAAGGCCGACCCCGTTGAGCTGCGAAATCTTTGGCGCAAGGCGCGTATCCACAAGGTCCTCGACCTGAGAAAGCGGCATGGAATTTGAGGTGATGGCCAGGGTGAGCACAGGGGCATCGGCTGGATTCGTCTTACTATAGATAGGCGGCGAGGGCAGGACGGATGGCAGCAAACTCTGCGACGCGTTTATGGCGGACTGCACCTCTTCCTCGGCTACATCAATAGCCAGAGTGAGATTAAACTGCAGCACGATGACGGAAGTGCCTCCGGAGCTGGTGGAGGTCATTTGGCTCAAGCCCTGCAGTTCGCCGAATTGCCTCTCCAGTGGCGCCGTCACCGTCGTCGCCATCACCGTCGGGCTTGCGCCGGGATAAAACGTGAGCACCTGAATGGTCGGATAATCGACTTCCGGCAATGCGGAGACAGGCAGTTGTGTGTAGCCAACAATACCGACCAGGAGGATTGCAGCCATCAGCAAAGAAGTCGCTACGGGCCGCAAGATAAACGGACGGGATGGACTCACTGCGCTTTGCTCCCGCTTGTGTTGGCCGAGACAGGCTTGTTGGAAATGACAACCGCGGCGTTGTCCTGCAACTTATCGAAGCTGCTGTTGGCGACAACGTCTCCAGGATTGATGCCATCAACCTGTGTTACACCGCCGTTTGTAATTCCCGGCTTTATGCTGCGCATATGAGCGATATTGTTCTGAATCACGTACACGAACGATGTTTGGCCATTTTGTTGAATTGCTGATGACGGAATCAGCGTCACTCCCTGCAACGTATTCACCAACAGGCGCGTGTTTACAAACTGGTTCGGGAAGAGTGCATCGTTCTTGTTGTCGAAGAGTGCTCGCGCTTTGACTGTCCCAGTCGTCGTGTCAATCTGGTTGTCGAGCGTCAACAGCTGCCCGCTTGCAATCTTGGTCTGTGCCGTACGATCAAAAGCATCGACGGTGAGCTTAGCCTTCTTGCGTAGGCGAGCTTCAACCTGACCGAGACTGTCTTCCGGGATTGTGAAAATTGCGGTGATGGGCTCCAACTGCGTAATGACCGCGAGGGTTACGGTTCCAGCAGACTGCACCACATTGCCCGGATCCACCAGCCGTAAACCCACCTGTCCGGCGATTGGAGCGGTGATGTGGCAGAAGTCGACCTGAACTTGGTCGTATTGCACCGTTCCTTGGTCGTTCTTTACCGTGCCCTCGTCCTGGAGCACAAGCTTTTCCTGGTCATCCAGGATTTGCTTGGCAATCGCTTTGCGCGCCCACGCGTCGCGATAGCGTTCCAGGTCCATCTGAGCTTGGGCGAGCAAATTCTCATCTCGCTGCAGCGCCCCTTGCGCCTGTAAAAGCGTTGCGCGGTAGGGACGCGGGTCGATGTCGACCAGCGAATCCCCCTTCTCTACCCGCTGACCCTCCTTGAATTGCACGGCGAGGACCATGCCATTCACCTGGCTGGTAATCGAAGCGGTATAGACCGGGGTGACCGTGCCGATTGCGTTAAGGTAGACCCCGATGTCACCCTTTTGGGCTGTCGTACTCGTAACGGTGATCCCCGTCTTGACGCGCGCGGCGGCCGCGGCCGCCGCTTTTTGGGCGTCTTCGTGGTGGTGTAAGACCAGCACGAAGACAACCGCAAGGACCAGTAGCGACAGACTCCACAAAATGACTCGCCTAACCTTATGTCGGGGACGTGCCGGAGCAGAAGCCGGGAGTTGATGGTCAGGTCCGACGGCTGAATGCTCGTTCATGTCAGCTGTCAATCGGGATCTCCTTTTTCAACTCCGAATCCTGCGCTTCGTTGTCACGCAACTTGGTTATTCGAGATCATCCTGCGCAGAAGGGACCGCAGTCAAATCCTTTTGCTCGTTGGATTCTTCAGGGCCACAGCCAGCCCCTGATCCCTAAGCTCCAACACTTGTGGACTGTCATCGATGCACAACGCGGTGGGTGAGTCCATCGCCACATCATCCCCTGGATATTTACAAGCTGGATTTGGCTCGCCGTTGCACGGCGCGCATAACACCCAAGACACAAAAAACCCGCCACGACTTGGTGACCCATGCCATGCGAGTTGAAACAGCCCCTCCACTAGGGCCAAGCTATGCTCACAAAAATTAAGCAACCAATGAACGCCTGTCTGTTCAAAATTGCACACTCTCGTAAGATGCCCATGGTGTGTGAAATCAGGGCACGCACACGGAGGCCATCATGAAGTTTGGCGTGTTGGCGCTGGATTACGACGGGACCAGCGCACGAGACGGTGTGCTGGACCCTGACGTCAAGGCCGATTGAATTATCGTGAGATCTGGAGCGGACGATGGGACTCGAACGCACGTCCGATTCTCGTCATGATGCTGAAACTATGAGCTATACGTGCAACTGCCGTGCAAAACCGCCCAGAATCGATTGACCGAAGCGAAAAAACCGCGACAGATCGTCACGCGCAGCCACTGAAAAGAGAAAGCAAAGGACGCAGCAGCGACCCCATGCCCAAAGTGGGGGAGGCGTCTAACAGTCGGAAAATCGAAATGGCGCGGCGAATAAGCAGGATGATCCTTTGCAGATGAAGTTGAAAGTTCGCCGGGGAGATTGGTCCCCTCCCCAACCTGCTTGCAAGGCGTTGCGACGCCTCTTGGGCGGCACCCTCGACTTTATTCCACGACCCAGATCGTGAATCCCCTGCCATGGCGGACAAGTTCCTCTGCAGGGTCTCCCTGAATGAGTTCCCCTAGCCACGAGAGCGACTTTCTTGCAATGACCACGGTGTCGCATTTCCGTGCCCGCGCCAGTTTCAGAATTTCCTGGGTCGCCCGTGTTCCGTCCACCAGATAGCAAAAATGAGCCTCGATTGATCCACGGGCTATTCCACCATGACACAGCACTGCATTGGCCCGGTCCAAGGCGCGCTGTTCTGTCATGTCGCCTGCGGAAATCCATCGGGACTTATATGCCCGGAGGCGTCCTTTTTCCGCGCCCCTGTACTCAACTAGCTGGCGAGGAGGTGCCAGGAGACTATGAGCCAGGCAGATTCGGAATTGGGTTCGTCCCGCGGCCATCTGAGCCACATACTGTAGCGCCTTTCTGGTCGCCGGCGATTCATCTACAACAACAAGCAGTTTGCTATTCTTCATTTGGGTAACCTGTGGCTCGTTCACCAACCGCTGAACACATTGCTTATTCGGACGTTCTGCCCTTGCAGCCGGTGTGCACACAGGCACAATCGATGTCCGGCGTCTTTTCCATAGCCTCGCACTCACTGCTGCAATACCTGCCCGACGCGATCACGCACGAGCAAACGGGGTGTGCATACTTCTGGCCTTTCGCAGGCGTCATTTCGTTTCTCTTGTTCGCAGGCTGCATTTTTTCTCCCAGCTTTCGGAACAACAGCGGGTGATCAGAGGTTCCATCTTAACCATCTGGAAAAAGCGTTTCTGTATAATAAGGAACATCTAAAGCCGAATTACAGTATGGCGCATAGCCTCTCCCTACATTCTGTCCAATACAGAACAGTCTTCCTCTTGGGGCGCTGTCATAGTTCTCGTCGGGACTTAGCTTGATGGCCTGAGAGCGATGGCAAGAACCCGAGGAGATTTTGAAATGTCCACAATCAATTCAGTTGTAGCAGTGTATCCCACGCATACGGAAGCGGACCAGGCAGTGAAAGAGCTTCAACGCTGCGGGGTCGACCTGCACAAGTTGTCGATCGTTGGGAGGGGGTACCACACGGATGAGCACGCGGTAGGCTACTACAACACCGGCGACCGCATGAAGTATTGGGGCAAACTTGGCGCGTTCTGGGGAGGCTTCTGGGGGCTTCTGTTCGGATCTGCTTTTTTCATCATTCCGGGTCTCGGCCCAATCCTGGCAGCGGGACCGGTGGTTGCATGGATCGTGGGAGCGCTAGAAGGTGCAGTGGTGGTGGGAGGAGTGAGCGCACTGGGAGCCGGTCTTTACAGCATCGGAATTCCCAAGGACAGCGTGGTGAAGTACGAAGCAGCGCTCAAAACGGATCAGTTCCTACTGATCTTCCATGGGACGGCCGCAGAGGTGGCAAAGGCGAAGGACATCATCGAAACCACACATCCTGCCCAGTTTTCGCTGCACTCCGGCGAAGCTGTAGCAGCGGCAAAAGTTTAGCTTTCCTGCGAGTTGTATGGGCAAGGCTGTCTCCATGGGCATTGTGCCCACTGGCGTGTTTCTTGGCCGACAGTCCATCTGGCTGGATTACTTCCGACGCGATCTGATCGCCCGCGGCGGGTCCAGTCGCCCGATCGGGAGGAGGGACTGGGGAGGATGACCTCGAATCCATCAATCTTCGAGAAGGCAATTGCCAGAAACCATGAGCAAACAAACTCGCGTCAGCCACCCGATATACAGCCTACTACCCACGGAAGTCGAGGGATTCGATTCCCTGGCAGAGCTTGCCCTGGACATGCGCTGGTCGTGGAACCATGCCACCGACGGAGTGTGGCGCACGCTTGATCCGATGCTATGGGAACTCACGCAAAATCCTTGGGTTGTCCTGCAGACGGTCTCGCGAGACCAACTCGAGCGCGCACTGGGCGATCCCGCCTTCCGTAAGAACGTTGATGACCTGCTGCGAGCCAAGCGTCACGCGACGGAGACGCCAGCGTGGTTTCAGCAACATCATCCGCAAGCTCCCTTGACCTGCGTCGCGTATTTCAGCATGGAATTTATGTTGAGCGAAGCGCTCCCGATTTATTCAGGCGGCCTTGGCAATGTGGCTGGCGATCAGCTCAAAGCTGCCAGCGATTTGGGCGTGCCGGTGGTCGGAGTGGGACTGCTCTACCAACAAGGCTATTTTCGCCAGGAGATCGACAAGAACGGAGCGCAACAGGCTCTTTACCCATACAACGACCCCGGACAGTTGCCGA
>PMES01000047.1 GCA_003154775.1 Acidobacteriota bacterium
CCTACTTCGTCTGAATCCACGCCATGCAGGAATTCCACCGCATCCTTGTTTTCCAGCGCGATGAGTTGTTCCCCGGCCGCCGACAATCCGTTGATCTTAATCCCCGAAGCCAGATCGAGAGGAAATCCGCGTATCTCAAAATCCTGATAATAGCCGACCGGAGCATAGTCTTCTCCGACGGAAGCATCATTTTTCGCCACGTCGGAAAGCAACCGCGCCTGCTGATCATCCAGCAAGCTTCGTGTTACGACCAGTCCGGAAATGGGCAACTCCTGTAGCGGCTGGCTGCTCAGGTTTCCGATAACCATGGCGGTTGGTTTGTAGTCGTCCGCCACTTCGCCGTGCACGATGACAACCTTCCGCGCGGATTCCACCACCAGCCTGACCGGCAAGTTGTAGGCAGATCCGACGGAGACGCCGATTTTGTTCGCCCGAAATACCTGGAAGCCCGCGGCGGACACTTCCACCGCATAGGAACCCGGAGGCAGATTCTGCAATTGAAACTCACCGGATGTACCGGATGCGGCAGTCCACGTTTGGCCAGTGGCCTCGTTCGTCGCTTTTGCTTCCGCGTTGGCGACCACACCCCCAGACGCATCCGTAACCACGCCGGAAATCGTGCCCGTCGATGTTTGCGCTTCGGCAAGCCGGCTCTGCGGCATGGCAAATGCCAGTAACACCACGAATGCCACTTTGACAATCCGGCGAAAACTCATAACTTGATTCTCTCTGAAATCAGGGAAAACGACCACCATTCCTATTCGCTCCAATGGGGCGCGGGCGATGGATCAACAGACAGTGCTGCAGGGGCAGCAAATCCCTATTTTAAAAAAGTAAGGTTCTGCACTAGAATCCGCAAGGGCCGCAAGGCCCCGCCCACCATCCCGAGGAGCACAGGCCATGGCCATTGCCACCATCAACCCGGCGACCGGCGAAGTCGTCAAGAGATTCGACGCGCTCACCGACGCCCAGGTCGACGACAAAATCACGAAAGCTGCCGCCGCGTTTCACGGCTTCCGCAAAACTCCTTTCGCCGATCGCGCCCGCTGGATGACCAAAGCCGCGGAAATCCTCGAATCCGAAAAAGAAGCCATCGGCCGGCTTATGACCCTCGAAATGGGCAAGACCCTCTCTTCCGCAATTGCCGAAGCGGAAAAATGCGCTGCCACGTGCCGCTACTACGCCGAAAATGCCCCGCGCTTTGTTGCCGACGAGCCCATTGCCACCTCCGCCGCAAAAAGCTTCATCCGTTACCAGCCCATCGGCATCGTCCTCGCTGTCATGCCCTGGAACTTCCCGTTCTGGCAGGTGTTCCGTTTCGTCGCGCCGGGCTTGATGGCCGGAAATGTCGGCCTTTTGAAACACGCGTCCAATGTTCCGCAGTGCGCGCTGAAGATCGAAGAAATCGTCCGCCGCGCCGGTTTTCCCGAAGGTGTCTTCCAAACCCTTTTGATCGGCGCTTCTCAGGTGGACCGCATCCTCAATGATCCGCGTGTCGCCGCCGCCACACTCACCGGCAGCGAGCAGGCTGGCATCCAGGTGGGCATTTCCGCCGCCAAGCGCATTAAGAAAGTCGTCCTGGAACTTGGCGGCAGCGATCCCTTTATCGTCATGCCCAGCGCCAACCTCGAAGAAGCCGCTGCCACCGCCGTCAAAGCCCGTGTCATGAATAATGGCCAGTCCTGCATCGCCGCCAAGCGCTTCCTTGTTCACGAGAAAATCGCCGATCACTTCGAGAAGGAATTTGTCAGCCGCATGCAGTCGCTCAAGCTCGGCGATCCCTTCGATCCCAAAACAGATGTCGGCCCGCTCGCCACTCCGGATGCCGTCAAGGATCTCGACTCCGACGTCCAGAAATCCATTCAGGGGGGCGCAAAGCTTCTCACCGGCGGTAAGCAGATCGTTGGCGCTGGAAATTTTTATCTGCTTACGGTTCTTACCAACATCCCCAAGGATTCCCCGGCCTATCGCGAAGAGCTCTTCGGCCCCGTCGCTTGCCTCTTCCGCGTGAAATCGATTGAAGAAGCCGTCGCCGTTGCCAACGACGTCCGCTTTGGCCTCGGCGCCAGCGCTTGGACCAACAACCCCGCCGAACGCGAATTTTTCATCAATGAACTTGAAGCGGGCATGGTCTTCATCAACCAAATGGTGGTCTCCGATCCCCGCGTTCCCTTCGGCGGCGTCAAAGCCTCCGGCCACGGTCGTGAGCTTGGACCCTACGGCATCCGCGAATTCACCAACATCAAGACCGTCTGGATCCGCGAACCGGCGAAGTAGCCCCCGCCATTCGCACCGTGCCGATTGACGAGCGAACGGGCGAAGGAGCATCATTTTGCCTCGGGCTTTTTCGGGGCGGCGCTCCTCGCTTGCAGCCCATGGCGCCATGTTGTCTTGCAGTCTTCATTTTTCAAGGGAGTGAGTCTCGTGCCAAAGACCCTCGCGAAGAAGCACACCGAAGGCAAATCCCGCGCCAAGAAGCACGGCCTGACCGAAGCGCAGATCGCTGTCCATTGGAAGGAAGAAGCCTACATCCGGCCTCCCGCGCGATTCATCGCTCAGGCCAATCTCAACGACAACTCCGCCCTGGAGCGCTTCAGCGAGAAGAATTTCCCCGAATGCTTCCGCGAATACGCCGAACTCCTCCACTGGGATCAGTATTGGCACACCACGCTGGACACCGATCATCCGCCCTTCTGGAAGTGGTTCGTCGGCGGCCGCTTGAACGTGGCTTACAACTGCGTGGATCGCCATCTCGCCAAATACAAAAACAAAGCCGCGCTGATCTTCGTGCCGGAGCCCGAAGAAGAAAACCACATCGTCATTACCTACCAGGAGCTCTATCGCCGCGTTAACGAAGTCGCCGCCGTGTTGCAAGGCTTTGCCGGTCTCCAAAAGGGCGATCGCGTCACCATTCACATGCCCATGATTCCGGAGCTGCCCATCACCATGCTGGCCTGCGCACGCCTCGGCATCATTCATTCCGTCGTCTTCGGCGGCTTCTCCGGCGAAGCCTGCGGCCTGCGCGCCGCCGATTCCGGCAGCCGCGTCCTGATTTACGTTGATGGCTACCACCGCAACGGCCGCTGGGTCGACCACAAGGCCAGCGCCGATATCGCCGTCGAAGCCGCCAAGAAAGAAGGCCAGGTCATTGACAAGGTGCTCGTCTGGAAGCGCTATCACCACAAATACACTTCCGACGCGCCCATGATTATGGAACGCGACTTCTTCATTGACGACATTCTGAAGGATTACCGCAACGCCGTGGTTCCCCCCGTTTCCATGGACGCCGAGGATCCGCTCTTCCTCATGTACACCAGCGGCACCACCGGCAAACCCAAGGGCTGCCAGCACCGCACCGGCGGTTACCTCGCCTACGTCACCGGCACCGCAAAGTATTACCAGGACATTCATCCCGAAGACGTGTACTGGTGCATGGCCGATATCGGCTGGATCACCGGCCATTCCTACATCGTCTATGGCCCGCTCGCTCTTGCTGCCACCAGCGTCATTTACGAAGGCGTCCCGCAATTCCCTGATGCCGGGCGTCCCTGGCGCATCGCCGAACGCCTCGATGTGAACATCTTCCACACCTCGCCCACCGCCATTCGCATGCTTCGCAAAGCGGGCGCCGAGGAGCCCAAAAAACATAACTACCGCTTCAAGCACATGACCACCGTCGGCGAGCCCATCGAGCCGGAAGTCTGGCGCTGGTATCACGAAGTGGTTGGCAAGGGCGAAGCCGTCATCGTGGACACCTGGTGGCAGACGGAAACCGGGGGTTTCCTCTGTACCACCAAGCCCGCGCTCGACCCCATGAAACCCGGCAGCGCGGGTCCCGCCTGCCTTGGCATCTATCCCATCATCTGGGACGAAGAAGGCAAGGAAGTCGCTGCCGCGGACCATGCCGCCGGCAACATCTGCATCCGCAATCCCTGGCCCGGCATCATGCAGACTATCTGGGGCGACCCGCACCGCTTCGTCAATCAGTACTACAAGAAATACAACAAGAACCCGCAGAGCAAGGATTGGCGCGATTGGCCCTACTACGCCGCGGACGGCGCCGTTCTTCCCCCTGACGGCTACTACCGCATTCTCGGCCGCGTGGACGACGTCATCAATGTCGCCGGCCACCGCCTGGGCACCAAGGAACTCGAATCCGCTTGCCTCACCATTCCTGAAATCGCCGAGGCCGCTGTCGTTCCGGTTGTGGACGAGGTGAAGGGTCGCGTCCCCGAAATCTACATCTCCCTCAAGCCCGGCGTCCTGCCGAAGAGGCAGATCATCGAGAAGGTCACCTCGACCATTGAAACCATGATCGGCAAAATCGCGCGGCCCAAGCGCATCCACATCGTTCCGGATATGCCCAAGACCCGCTCCGGCAAGATCATGCGCCGCGTCCTTGCCGCCATCTCCAATCGCATGGATACCGGTGACCTCACCACGCTCGCCAACCCCGACATCGTCGAGCAGGTTCGCCAGATCGTGCAGGGACGCGAAATCATGCCGCTCAACGAAGGCCCCGAAGATATCAAGCTCTTCGGCGACGAGCGCTGACTCACCGCCCGCGAACGACTTAGTCTTTGAAGCCCGGCCCCTAACAAGAACAACACGTTTTTCCACAATCCCGCATTCGCCTGTGGCCAACCGCTTTCCCGCACGCTAAAATGGATCGTGTAGTTGAAAGGAGAACTGTATGGCCAGGACGAGGGTCAGTGCCTCGCCGCAAAAAAAGCAGTCTGTCGCTGCCAAGATCAACCCCACGCAGGATGAAATCGCTCTGCGCGCTTATCACATTTATTTGGAGCGCTGCTGCACACCTGGAAACGCCTTCGATGATTGGGTTCGCGCAGAACGCGAACTCATCGAGAATAACGGGAAGCCGCGCCGCAAGCCGGCTCCCAAGTCCGCCGTAGCGTAGCCGCGGCTCTCATTTAGGTCCCGCCTGACCCTCGCTCCCCCAGAGGTCGCCCCTTCGCGTGCCCGCTTTCCTCTTAGTTCACTTCAGCCGATACGCCGTTTGCTCTTCACCTAGACACCTGACATAGAGACAGACTTGGTTTAATCTTCTCATCATGAAGAAGAAGCCCGGATTCGGCTCCTTCCTGTTTCAACTGCTCCAAGCCGCACGCAGAGCTGCTTTTACGATATGGGTCATTCTGTTGGCCCTCGCGTTGATCTCTTGGATTCTGCGGGGCGCGCTGCGCCGGCTCTTTTAGACCGTGAGCCTTGGAACCCCGCGCTTCCCCTCTCAGGCCTGCCGAATTCACTTCGTCGCTTCTCACCGGCTCGTCAACGCCGCTCCCAGCTCGCTCCGCGTCTGGATCACCCGCAAAATCGCTTCCCGCGTCACCATCCCCACAATGTGCGCGCCTTCTTCTACTTGCGTCACCACCGGCATCTGATTCACATCCGCGGCGATCAGCCGTTCCAGCAATCTCTGCAGCGGCTCGTCCGGCGCAGCCCATAATATCTTTTCCCGCGGCACCATCACCGCCTGCACCGAATTCATATTCCACTCTTCGCGCGGCACGTGGCTCAGCGCACCCACATTCATCAACCCCACCAGCCGGTCGTCCATAGTCACCAGGTGCACGCGCCGTCCCGTCCGCAGCACTTCCCCGCTGTACTCCTCCAGGCTCGTATTCGCCGGAATGATCGGAACTTCCTGGTTCATCACATCGGAAGCGCACAATCCCGTCAGCATCTCCTGAATCGTCACTTGCGCCACGCTCGCCTGTGCCGCGTTCAGCAGAAACCACCCGAGGAATCCCATCCACAAGGCGTTTTGCCAATCGCTGCGCAGCGCGCTCCACACCCCGAGGGAGATCAGTCCAAACGCAATCAGCTTCCCGCTGGCGCCCGCCACGCGCGTTGCCCGCGCAAAATCCTTCGTCGCTCCCCACACCATCGCCCGGAACACCCGCCCTCCGTCCAGCGGAAATCCTGGCAGCAGGTTGAAAACCGCCAGCATTCCGTTTGTAAGCGCCAGTTGGCTGGCCACAGCGCCCAGCATCTCGCTGTCCGGAAAGAGCAGCGTCACGCCATAAAACACGCCCGCAAGAAACGCGCTCGCCAGCGGCCCGGCCACCGCAATGTTGAATTCCTGAATCGCCTGGGAAGGGTCCCGCGCAATCCGCGCCAGTCCTCCAAAAAGAAATAGCGTGATCGAGAGCACTTTGATCTTGTAGTGCTGCGCCACAACGCTGTGCGCCAGTTCGTGAAATACCACCGAACTGAAAAACAAAATGCTGGTCACTACCCCCAGAGTCCAGTGTTGCGGCCCTGTCCAGCGCGGGTGCTGCTGCGCAAAAAAATTGGATTGCGAGAACGTGATCAGCCCAAAGACAAGGATCCAGCTCAGATCCAAATAGATGGGTATACCCAAGATTCGGCCAATCCGAATGCCCTGCGATTGAAACATCAACGTGAGCCTCGTCTATTCCCTGAATCCTAGACTACCGCCGAACCCCCAAGACGCAAAACCCTAACCGACACTCGCTCCCCAAAACGCGTCCCGCAAAACACGCCGTGTCTCCCAACCCACGACTGCCTGGCTTCTTAACTTTCCTAACGTCCCACGAATCAATCAGTTATAAACGGCCTCCCATGTGCCACCTCCTTCTACGAACGCACCAAGGAGCGCACAAATGGACACCTTACTCAGTTTCGCAACCGTCCTGACCGCAACAATCCTGGCGCTGTTTGCCGCACTCGGCCTGCACTGGCTCCTACTTCGCGCCGCCTTTCTTCTGATGCAGCCCGCCACCGCCAGCCGCCGCGCCGCACAACCCGCGATCGTGCACGGCACTCGCCTGGTCGCCCACGCCTACGCCCAGCGCCGCTGATTCGCCATGCGGAAAGGAGCAGCACCATGTTCGCATTGCAGCTTTTCTTCGTGATTGCCGGCCTCAGCCTTTTCGGCACTGCCGGAATTTTAGTGGCCTACGACGTCTACATGGCTACGCGCCTGAGCTGCCTGCTCCAACGAACCGGGCATGCGCCCCTGAAGTCCTAGAAGATCGGGGAAGCGGCGCGAACCGCTTCCCACGAACACCGGCCAAAACCCCTGCGGGTGGCTCGGATCGCGTCGCTGGAGGAATCGCCATGAGCAGAAAGCCAAGCACCGCCGCGCTTGATTCTTTCGGCCACAGATTGTTCCCAACCCGGCGCCGCGCCCCGCGCCACCCGGCCGGTGAAAAAATCCGCTGCCCCGTTCCGACAGTCTCCCGCCAATTCGCAGTGGATTGTCATCCCAAAATTCATTGTCATCCCGAGCGAAGCGAGGGATCTGCTTTTCGCACCAGGCCCGGCAGCACTGTCAGAGAGGAAAGAACAAAGGAAACAAAACTCGCTCAAGCCCAAATCGCAATATCTCAGGAGGAAGTCATGAACCGCAATCACACGAATCGCCCAACCCGCAATACGCAAATCATCCTCCCAGCAGTCTTGCGCATCACCCTGGCTCTGTTCCTAATCCTTCTGGGCATAACTTCCGCGCCCCCGGCCCACGCGCAAACCAATCCGCATCGCATTGTCAAAACCTACCCCATCAACCGCGCCAACGCCGAACATCTCCAGCGCTGGGTCAACGCCGGTCACGACACCTGGTGCCGCGATCCCAAACTCGTCGCCGCCCACACCCTCGAACAATTCGCCCCCGGCCTCGCCGACTCCACCTATGAGCTCGCCGCCCAGCCCGTCGTCCACAAAATCTCTCACGGTCGCATCGCCATCTACACCTACCATTCCCTCGACGGCCAAACCACCTACCGCATCACCCTCCGCCGCCCCCCGTGGCTCCGCCCCACCGCCGGCTCGCTCCCTCAAACGGTCTGGCTTCCCCAACGCCTCGAAATCCTCAGCGATTCAATGATGGATTGATACCTGCGATCGATGTCCGCGGGTGAGACGAGTTCTGGGGCGCCTGCTCCTTCAATCCTTCGGCGCCCCTCCTGCCCTTCTCCGCCCAAGAACAGTGTTAGCATTCCAATGATTCACTGAGGTGACGCTTGCTGCGACTTCTTCCAGCGATCCTATTTCTCTTTATCTCGGCGGCTCTCTCCGTCGCGGCCCATCCCCAATCCTCTCCCAACGACAAGCCCTCCACCTGCGACTCCCTTCTCGCCTCCAAATCCAAGGTCTACGGCTTCCATCCCGCCCAACTAAACGAATCCCAAATCGACGCCAAAGGCAAGGAACTCGACGTCTTCTGGAAGCAGGTCCAGGCCGCCGGCCCCGAAGGCGCTGCTTGCCTTAAACTCATGCTCGCTGCGGAAACCACCGACCACAATTTCCAATTCGATGCCGGCGAATTCCTCTATCAGATGGACCCCTCGCCCGATTCCCTCAAGATCGTCCGCGATGCCATCGCCCAGGCCGATTTCCAGGAGACCGATCCCGCCAATTATCTTTCTCTCGCCCTCGCGCTTTCTCAAACTGGCGTTGACATTCAGCCGCTCGCCGCACGCCTCCTCCGCTATCCCAACGCCACCATACACATTTCCGAGCACGCCCTCGATCTCGACGCGGACACCGCCGCGCTATTCCTCTACGGCAGCATGCCCGCCGCTCAGGCCACCAACGCCTTGATCGCCGAATTGCAGGCCCCCGAACTCTTCGTGCGCTCCGCCGCCGCCCACCTCCTCGCCGAACAACTCAACGAGGACGCCTTCCGCACCCTCAGCCGTTGGGATGGCGTGGACAAAATCGAGGAAGAGTATCGCCGCAATGACGTCCATGCAGTCCTGAAATATCAGCCGCCCGATCCCGCCGACCTCGCGCAACCCAAATTCACCCGCGAGCAGGTTTTGAAAGTCATTGCCGCCCTGCCCCACACGCGCAAGGAATTCGACGACGCCATGAGCACGCGCGGCGCAGCCTTCGACAAAAAGCTCCACGACGCCAACCTCACGCAAGAGCAGCTCACCAAAGCCGTCGCCGACAGCGAGCCCATCTATGGCATCGCCAATCACACCGCCTTCCTGAACAGCGCTGTAGCCACTCTCCAACCCGAGGACTTCAAAACCCTCCAGGACGCCCGCCGCAAAGCCGTCTTCAACGTTTCCGATGAAAGCCTCGAAGAGTATCTGGCCTTCACCCAATTGATGATCCGCCTGATCAACAAACTCGATCTGTACAAGGACTATCGCGCGCACTAAGGCTTCAGCGAGCACACAGCGCAAGGGGCCCGCGTGTTATCATCTTTTCAGAACGCCGTGCTCCCAAGATCTGAGAACTCTCGCTCTCGACCGTCCCGCTTCTTCCTCGCGCTGCTTATTCTTTGTTTTGTTTCCCTGCCGCCAACCATGCCCGCTGACTCCAATTCGCTCGATGATGCCGCGCGTCAACTCGCGGACCGCATCGCCGCCATTCCCAATCTTCACGGTCCCCTTCGCGTGGAGTTTCACGCCGACGCGAATCTCGCCGCCGATTCCACCTGGCAGGACACCCTTCGCCAGGAACTCGAAAAGCGCCGTTTGACCATCACCGAAGAGCCTAGCGCTCCCCTCCTGAAAGTGGGCGCGGTCGAAACCCCCACCCAACTGGTGCTCACCGCCAGCACTCGTGTCGGTGATCGCGACGATGTCCGCATCGTTGCCGTAGCGCGCGCCGCTTTCACCGCTCCCGCGCTTGCCGTCGCTCCCGTGCGTATCGCTCGCCAGCTTGTCTACGAAAGTTCCGACCGCATCATGGACGCCTCCGCACTCGGCTCCGCCGCCGAAGGTGGCCTCGCCGTCCTCCTCTACCGCAACGCGGAACTGTTCGTTCTTCGCCTTGACTCCTCCGGTGCTGTCAAGCAAACCGTCTCCCTCGCCGCCGCGAATCTTCACGCCACGCGCGATCCTCGCGGCGAACTCACCGATAAGGCCGCCACCGGCGAAGTGCTTCTCCCCGGAAAGCTCTGCGAGTTCACCTGGACCACGGGCGACGAACCCCGCTGCCGCGCAAAAAAAACCGAATGGCGCACGGCAAGCGTGCTCACCTCTCCCTGCGACTCGAGCAACTGGAAGCTCGAAGCCCGGGGCGATGACTGGTCCTCGCCCGATCTCCTACAAATCGTTCCGGACTCCTCCGCGCGTGCCGGCAGCGCTGCATTATTCAACGAGTTTCCCGGACCCATTCTCAGTATCAATGGCGAACGGGATCCCGGCAGCGCGCTCATTGTGGCCCGCAATTTGCATACAGGAAATTATGAGGTTTACAAAATCACTCTGGTTTGCGGGAATTAGCGCCGTTCTGCTTTTTTCGCTCGCGGCACCCGCGGCAAGCGCCACCAAGCGCCCCCGCTATGGCGGAACTTTGCGCGTCGAATTGTTCGCAACCAGTGTTTCCCTTGACCCGCGTGAGTGGAAAAGCGGCTCGCTCTCCGCGCGCGACGACGAAAAACTGGCCGCGCTTGTTTACGATCGTCTCGTCACCCTCGACGATTACGGAAGATTCCAGCCGGCCCTGGCAGTCGAGTGGTCGCACGACGCCGCGGCGAGAAATTGGCAATTCAAGCTTCGCCCCGGCGTGATGTTTTCCGATGGCTCTCTTCTCACCGCCGCCGACGTAGTCGCCTCTTTGCAATCCCTGCTGCCCGCAGGCTTGCAGCTCACGGCAACCGACACCGCCATCTCCATTCACTCGCCTCATCCCGTTCCCGATCTGCTCGAACAACTCGCCTCTGGCCGCCATTTTGTGTTTCGCACGCTGCCTGATGACACGCTTCTCGGCACTGGGCCTTTCTACGTCGCCGAAATCAGCCCCGCCGCTCCCTACGAAGCCAACCCCCTCGCTACAAAGCCCGCGCGCCTGAAGTTTCGCGCCAATGAACAATCCTGGGCCGGCCGTCCCTTCCTGGACGCCGTCGAAGTCACCCTCGGCGAGCCGCCCCTGCGCCAGCTCTTCGATCTGCAGGTCGGCAAAGCCGATATTGTCGAAGTCGCTCCCGACCTTGTCCGCAAAGCCCGCCAGGACAATCTTCGCGTGTGGAGTTCCGCGCCCAAGACGCTCCTCGCCTTGCGCTTCGACGAAGCCCAGCCCGCCTCCGCCGACGGCCATCTCCGCGAAGCCTTGGCCCTTTCCCTGGACCGTGACACCATGGCCAATGTGTTGCTTCAAAAGCAAGCCGAACCCGCCCCCGCCCTTTTGCCCGGCTGGCTCTCGGGATATGCTTTCCTTTTCGAGAGTCCTATGAATCTGGAACGCGCCAAGGAGATTCGCGCCTCGCTTCCGGCCAACGAAGCAGGCGGCACCGAACCCCTGCGCTTGCGCGTGGATGCCGGTGGCGACCTGATGAAATTGCTTGGCGAACGCGTGGCCGTGAATGCTCGTCAAGCGAATCTGTCCGTGCAGGTCGTGACGCACTCCTCATCCGCAAGCGGTGGCGCGGCTCCGGTCTCGCCCGCCAATCCTTCCATTGGTTTGCATCTTTTCGCCTGGCACTACGATTCCCTCTCGCCGCGCGCGGAGCTGGAGGCCATGGTGAACCAGCTTCATTTGGAGCAGGCGCCCGAAACCACTCAGCCGCTCACCGATCCGGAGCAGCGCTACGCCCAGGAGCGCCGCATGCTCGAAGAACGCCGCGTGCTTCCGCTCGTGCTCCTCCCCGAATACGTCGGCATCGCCGCACCTGTGCGCAACTGGATGCCCGCGCGCTGGGGCGAATGGCGCCTTGCCGATGTCTGGCTCGAAAAAGGCGAGAGCGCTCCGGCCGCGCCGAATGGCGGTGCATCGCCCGATAATTCTGCGGCGTCGCATGGTAAGGGAGTGCACCAATGAGTTTTCGCAGCAAAGTCTTCGCCATTTTCCTGGTCACCGTGCTGGCTTCGGTTTCCCTCGTCGCTTACGGCGTGAGCTTCTACACGCAACGCTCTTTCGAAGCCATGGACACGCAGCGCTCCGAAGCGCTGGTCGCCCAATTCAACAAGGAATTTGCGCAGCGCGGCGAAGTCGTCGTCCAGCAGGTGGAGAACATCACCAACGCCGATGTTACCGTGCGCATGGCTCTCGATCTGGCGCGCCCCAACGCCGACGCTTCGCTCTATGTCCACGACGCCAACGGCGCCGCCCAGGAGCACGGCCTGAACTTCGTCGAATTTGTGAACACCGACGGCACCCTGATCTCCTCGGCGCAATATCCCGCGCGTGTCGGCTACAAAAATGACTGGGTCAACAATGTCAAGGATTGGCGCGGTTCGCCCGCCTTCCTCAAAAAAGAAGAATTGCCCGATGGCGTCGAGCTTTCCCTGACTGCGGTGCGCACCCAATCCGTTGGCGACCGCAATCTCTATGTCATCGGCGGCCGCCGCCTGGACCAGAATTTCCTTGCCTCTCTCGTGCTTCCTGCCGGCACGCGCGCCCTGCTTTATCGCAATCTCGAAGCGAATTTCGTTCCCGCCGCGCTCGCCGACGCCTCCGGCCCCGTCCCGCAGGCCGACCTGTTGCAACCGCTCATCGAGCAGGTGCAGAAGCAATCCACCCCGCAAACTCTCATCAAGACCATTGACTGGACCTCCGACCCCGCTTCCTCCGAAACTTTTCACGCCATGCCCCTCACCGGGCGCAACGGCGAAGTGCTCGGCGTTCTCTTGCTCGGCAGTTCGCGCAAGGAACTGGTCACCCTGCACCGCGAAATTCTGAAGACCGCCGCGCTCGTTGCCCTCGCCGCTCTTCTCATCGGCCTGCTCCTAAGCTGGTGGGTCTCCCGGCGCATCACACGCCCCGTCGAAGAGCTCGCCAATGGCGCTCGCGATGTTGCCTCCGGCCGCTGGGACACCCACATTGACGTCAAAGGCAGCGACGAAATCGGCCAGCTCGCCGCCGCTTTCAACGACATGACCAAAACCCTCGCCTCGCAAAAGGAAAAGCTGGTACAGACCGAGCGCGTCGCCGCCTGGCGCGAACTCGCCCGTCGCCTGGCCCACGAATTGCGCAATCCGCTCTTCCCCCTGCAGATCACCGTCGAAAATCTCCAGCGCGCCCGCCAGCTTGGCCCGCAGCAGTTTCAGGAAGTCTTCAGCGAAGCCACCGCCACCCTTAAAGCCGAACTTGCCAATCTCAACACCATCGTCGGCCGCTTCAGCGATTTTTCCAAAATGCCCGCCCCGCAATTCACCAGGGTGAACGTCAACGAAGTGCTGCGCAACGCCGTGCGTCTCTTCGAACCGCAATTCACCGCTGTCGGCAAGCCCTCGATCGCCACGGAATTTTTCCTCAGCGAATCGCTGCCGGAGATTGACGCCGATCCCGATCTCCTGCACCGCGCGTTTCAGAATCTCGTGCTCAATGCTCTCGACGCCATGCCCGCCGGCGGCACCATCACATTTAAGAGCAGCGATGCCGGCGAATCCGTGCGCATTGAAGTGGCCGACACCGGCAAAGGACTTACGCCCGAAGAGTGCTCGCGCCTCTTCACTCCTTACTACACGACGAAGCAGCTCGGCACGGGCCTCGGTCTGGCCATCGTGCAATCTGTCGTCAGCGATCATCATGGCTCGATTTCCGTTTCCAGCGAAGAAGGCCGCGGCGCCGCATTCCGCATCGATTTGCCCAAGCGCCAGTCCGGCGTTGTCGTCAAAGCCAGGGAAGACTCCGCCTCACACGAAGTCGAGTCCGCCCCAGCCGTCTCGGACTAGGGTTTTGTAGTGGCCGACCTTCAGGTCGGTTCTTGGGTTCCTCTTGGGTTTTGTGGCACAGGCACTCCTGCCTGTGCTCTTGGGGTTTTCTTGGTTATGTAGGGTCCGCCTTCCGAGGCGGACCGCTCTTGGGTTTTCGTGGGTTTTGTAGTGGCCGGTCTTTAGACCGGTTCTTGGGTTCTTCTTGCTTTTGTAGAGGCCGCCTTCCGAGGCGGGCGCATTTCTCTTGGGTTAACGACGTCTTAATCCGGCCAAAAAGGATCCCCGTGCCACGCAAAGCCCATCTCCTCCTGATCGACGACGCCAACACCCTCGCCTCCCTCGCCCGCGCCTTTCGCCTCGCCGGACACGAGGCCACCGTCTGCGACAACGCCCTCCGCGCCGCCGAACTTATCCAAAACGAGCGCTTCGATCTCATCCTCTCCGACGTGGTCATGCCCGGCAAAAGCGGCCTCGAACTCCTCGCAGAACTCAAGAAATCCGGCCTGCAAACCCCCATCGTCCTGATCTCCGGCCAAGCCAATATCGAAATGGCCGTGAAGGCCACCCGCCTCGGCGCCCTCGATTTTCTCGAAAAGCCTCTCACCACCGATAAGCTGCTCGTCACCGTCGAAAACGCGTTGCGCCTCTCGCGCCTCGAGGACGAAAACCGCGAACTCCGACACCGCCTCGGCAAGCACGAACTCGTCGGCTCCGGCCCCTCCATGAAAAAGCTCCTCGCGCAAATCGAACGCGTTGCCGCCAGCGAAACCCGCGTCTGCATCCTTGGCGAAACCGGCACCGGCAAGGAACTCGTGGCCCGCGCCATCCACGAAAAGTCGCCGCGCCATGACAATGCCTTCGTCACTCTCAATTGCGCCGCCGTTCCCGCCGAATTGATCGAATCGGAACTCTTCGGCCATGAAAAGGGCGCGTTCACCGGCGCCGCCGGCCGCCACGTCGGAAAATTCGAGCAGGCCGAAGGTGGCACACTCTTCCTCGATGAAATCGGCGACATGGCCCTGGCCATGCAGGCCAAACTGCTCCGCGTCCTCGAAGAAGGCGAAGTCGAACGCGTCGGCGGCGACAAGCCCATTAAGGTTAATGTGCGCGTGATCGTCGCCACGCATCGCAATCTCGACGAACTCGTCAAAAAGAACGAATTTCGCAGCGACCTCTATCACCGTGTCTACGTCTTTCCTCTGAATCTCCCTCCGCTACGCGAGCGTCCCGAGGATTTTCCGGATCTCGTCGCCCACTTCGCCCGCCAGGTCGCCGCGCAAAACGGCTGGAAAGAAAAACTCTTCACGCCAGAAGCCATCGACGTACTGCGCCGCTACTCCTGGCCCGGCAACGTTCGCGAATTGCGCAATATCGTCGAGCGCCTCGTCCTCCTCGCCAACGCAGACACGGTTACGCCCGACGACGTCCGCCTCACCCTGCCCGCCTCCGAATCCTCCATCGCCCCCGCTGCAAACGCCGACGCCGCGCAGGGCACTCTCGTCGAACGCACCGAAGCCTTCGAGCGTGAAACCCTCCTCGCCGAAATCCGCCGCCACAATTTCCACATGACCAACGTCGCCCGCGCCCTCGGCCTCGAGCGCAGCCACCTCTACAAAAAGTGTCAGCAACTCGGCATCGATCTCCACTCCCTCCGCAAACCCGAGTAACCCCGCGCCACGCCGTGGCACAGTCACTCCTGTTTACCCTGAGCCTCGAAGGGACTGTGCTCTTGGGCTGCATTTGTCGTGACCGATCCCGCCCCGCGTGCCACCTCACAAAAAAACACCGTGGCGGATCTCGCCACGGTGTTCGATACGCTCGACGAATTCTACCGCCTGTTTACCTGTGCGCTTCCACCCAGTGAATCGCTTCTTCCACATGACGGTGCGCCTTGTCAATGTGACCCAGCGCCCGTTCTTGCAGGCCCTCCGCAAACCGGTTGTCCTCTTCCTTCGCAATATCCGCATGCGCCTTGTTCAAAAGCTCCAACGCGCGATGCAACCGCCCGGGCCAGTCCATGTGGGAATCAACGGGCGGGTGATCGTTCAGGTCTTTTCCGTCGTCGATCGAAGCCTTCTTGATCTCTCTGATGGCCTCATCGATTTCATGTATGGCATCTTCTTCTTCGTGGCGTAGGTGACCCCCGTCGGGGCGCTGTAAATGAGCACGAGCCGTGCGCAAATCGCTTAGCGCGTGCAGATAGGCGGGATGCCGGCCCTGGGCAAAAGTACTGTTGGCACTGAGCGCAAAAAATAGCACGAATACCATAGCTGGAATGAAAATTCGGGCAACAGCTTTCATGGATTTGTTTTCTCCTGGAATGAGTGTCTCTGTGCGCAGGGGTGCACCCCCCCAACGACTCGCGGAAGCGAACCACTCCGAGCACCTTGTACCTTCAAACACAGTAGCAAACGAGAAGTTTCTGGTCGCTCCCATTCAGAAAGCTTGATTCCTACCTCTAACCGCCCTTTCGGACAGCCCCGCTCACGCCGCTTGTGGGCTGCAAGACGGGGGGCCCGCGCCTTTTTCTTCTCTGCGAGCCTCTGTGCTCTCTGTGGTGAATTCCTCTCCCCGGTTTTCCAGCAGCCTTCGCAAAGTCCTCACCCTGCGCCGCGCATCGTGGCAGAATACAAGCGATGAATCCCTGGCTGATTGCCCCTTCCGTGATCGCCGCCGGCGCCGCGGCCATGACCGCCTACGGCGCGGCCCACCCCCGCTCGCATCTTTTCGGTCCCGTCATTTCCCACACCGATGCTGCCGCGAAATTGGCGCTGACCTTCGACGACGGCCCCAATCCCGCGATCACCCCGAAACTTCTGGAATTGCTGGCCAGGCACAACGCCCGCGCCACTTTTTTCCTGGTTGGCAAATTTGTCCGCCAGTGTCCCGACCTCGTCAAGGAACTCGTCGCCCGTGGACACGTCCTCGGCAATCACACCGAATCCCATCCGAATCTCTTCTTCTGTGGACCGCAGGAAACGCGCGAAGAATTGCAGCGCTGCACGGACGCTATCGAGAAGCTTGTCTGGGCCAAGCCGCGATGGTTTCGTCCGCCCTTCGGTTTTCGCAGCCCCTGGCTCGGCGAGATCCTCCACCAGCACGCCATGACCAACGTCACCTGGTCGCTTATTCCCGGCGACTGGCGCAGCAAGCCCGCCGACTGGCTCATCGACCGCATGAAGCCCATTGCCGCGAACGCTCAGGTCAATCTCCCGAAAGCCAAAGCGGGTAACACCACTTCCGGCGACATTCTTTGCCTTCACGACGGCAACCATACCCGCCTGAATGGCGACCGCCAGCACACTCTCAAAGCCCTCGAATTTTGGCTGCCTCGCTGGCGCGACCTGGGCCTTGAATTTGTTACAATGGACCAACTGATGCGGAAGGCGGTCGAGGCCTAATGGACGAACGTGTGTTTTATAACGAAAAAGAAGAGACCCGCAAGGTCAAGTTGATCTGCCCCAGTTGTCGCGGCGAATTCGAAGCCCCGGTGCGCTGGAAGGTCTCGCGCAAGAAAAGGGAACTCCCCCGCGGCGCCAGCGAAGAAGACCGCCGCAAGTTTGCCAAATCCACTTCCTTCATGGTCCGCCTTGATGATCTCGTCGCTTGCTACAAGTGCCGCAAGCGCTTCGAGCTCACCGGCCAATCCACCGTCCTCATCAACGATAATCTCGGCGACCCCAACGAAGACCCCGAAAATTTCGGCAATCGCTGAGCGGATGTTTTATTAGCGGCCTGTGAGCGCTATTCGGTTATCAGCGATCAGTTATCAGCAATCAGGAACCAAGATTGCCGTTACTCTTACCAGCCACTTCAACCTTATCCTCACCCTTTGCATCGGCTGAAAACCGCTTCCTGATCGCTGATCGCTGATATCTGATATCCCTCTGCCGCTCGCACCAACCCAACCTCAAATCTCAGGATACATCTCAAAAAACGCATTGCTCGACTGCCGGAACGTCGCCTCGATCTCTTCCTTCGTTCCCTCGATCAGGTGCATGGCAATGCGCGCCGTCCGCCCATTCTTCAACACCACCGTGGCCTCTTTCACCTCGCCCAGATCGTCCACCGGCAGCAGCCGCATCCCGTAAATCAGCGCTAGTTTCGCCATAAGGTTCCCCTTCTCGAATTCCGCGCCTACAGCCTAGCTTTCCCCTTCTCCTCGGTCAAATCGCGCCGTGGCCGCCTCTGGCCTTCCCTTCAAAGACGTGGGAAGCTATAGGCATCTTCGTACCGTAGCATCGCATCCGAAGGGCAGAGCATAGGAGGGAAAGGTGAAAGCTGCACGGACGTTTCTGGTTCTGACGACACTTTTCCTTTTCGGCTTGAGCTTCGGCCCGCGCAGTTTCGCGCAGGCTCCCGACGGGCCGCAGCCCGACCCGCCGCCACCCACGACGCCCGCCAAGCCCGCTGCCCCCCGCCCGGCCGGCACCGGCGCAACGCTCCTCGTCCCGTCCGGAACCCGTATTGGCGTCATCTTGGAGAATGGCATCTCCACTGCCACCGCCAAACCTGGCGATTCCGTCTACTTCCGCACCTCCTTCCCCATCACCATCAACAACAAGGTCATCATCCCTGTTGGCTCGTATCTCCGCGGCGAAATCACCGATACCAAGCGCCCCGGCCGCGTCAAAGGCAAAGGCGAATTGCGCCTGCGCTTGAACACTCTGGTTTTCCCCAATGGCTACACCATTGACCTGAATGCCGAACCTCACAGCGCCGACGGCGGCCAAACCAAAACCGACTCGGAAGGTAAAATGACCGGCCCCGGCGGCAAGGGTAAGGATGTAGCAACGGTTGCCACAACCACGGTTACGGGCGCAGGCATCGGTGCCATCGCAGGCGGCGGTAAAGGCGCTGGCATTGGTGCCGGAATTGGTGGCCTGGCCGGTCTTGGGGCCGTGTTGTTGTCGCGTGGGCCAGAGGCGCAGCTTCCCCGCGGCTCATCTATGGATCTGCAGTTGGAGCGCGACCTGCAACTCGACGCCGATCAGATTCACTATACGCATGTCGGCGACGCCCACACCGTCATCATGCAGCCCGCCCCGCAAAACTGATCCAGTTTCCGCACTCTGCCTTCGCCGCGCTTCAAGAAAACACACCGCTCCTCAGCGCTCCCATTTCACTCTCGTCCTACTCCTGACTGTCATCCCGACCGGAGGCCCGCGCCGTTGGCGGGCCGTAGTGGAGGGATCCCTCCGCCGATTTTCTTTTCTTTGTGACCTCTGTGTTAAGCGTCCTCGTCTTCGCTTTCCGTACTCCGTACGCATTGTCTATTCCTGCCCGATCTCACTACAACCCTTCCGCCAATTCCCGCGCCAGTACCTCCGCTTTCTTCGCCATATTCGTCGCTCGTTGCCAGTCGCCGTTCCGCATGGCTTCTCGCGCCGCATCCATGAACCCGCGGATCTTCGACGCCAAATCCGCCTGCGCCGCATTCAACGCCTTCCCGCGCGTCGCCGACAGATTCCGCTCCGCCGCGTCCAAGCTCGCCTGTGCATCCGCTTTCGCCGTCTCCAACTCGCCCGTCGAAAGTTCCGGCACGATGGTTGGCTCGCTTGGCTTTCCCGCCGCCGCAGGTTCCGTTGCGGGTGACGCCGCCACTTTCGGCCTTGCCGGTGGATTCCGCGGCGGTCCCAGCCGCGCCGGAATCGGCGCTGGTTCCAGCCCCAGGTCCGGCGCTTCGCTCAACGCCCCTCCGCCGTTGGTGACGGAATCACCGGATGCGCCAGCACAAGATTCCCGAAGTGCGCCACAGGCCGCTTCTTCACCAAGCACCCGCTACAAACCATCACGCATAAGCACATGGGCAGCAGTAGAATTCTCGGCCTGCGCATCCTTCGCTCCGTGGGACTCGGCGCTGGGTTCTTGGCCATCCTTACGCGGCTAGCGGCAACTCAATCCGGAACGTCGTTCCGTGGCCAACCTCCGTGGTAAAGTCTATCGAACCGTTGTGAAGCTGCACGATTCGGAACGTGCTCGCCAATCCGATCCCGCTCCCTCCCGGCCGCGTCGTAAAAAACAACTGAAACACTTTCTGCCGGTTCTCCACGGGAATCCCCTTCCCCGTATCCCCCACGGTAATTTCCGCCATCTCTCCGCGCCGGCTCAGCGTCAATTGCAATTGCCCGCCAGTCGGCATCGCCTCCACCGCATTCAACACCAGGTTCAAGATCGCTTGCTTCAGCAGCGCCCGGTCCACGAACACTTCCGGAATTCCAATCGGAATCAATTGCGCCACCTGCACATTCGTCAGCGCCAGCTCCGGCCGCGCCACTTCCAGCACTTCCTTCAGCAGGTCCGCCAACTGTGTCGGCTCCAGGCGCACATCCATCGGCCGCGAAAAATCCAGGAACCTCTTCACCACCGCGTCTAGCCGGTCGATTTCCGCGTCCAGCACATGCACCGCCTGCTGCGCCGCGCCATCCGTCTCCGGTGGCAAGCACTCCTTCAGATTCTCCAGCCACAGCCGCATCGAGTTCAGCGGGTTCTTCACTTCGTGCGCCACTCCCGCCGTGATCCGCCCCACCGCCGCCAGCCGTTCGCTCACCTGCAATTGCGTGTTGATGCTTTCCAGCGAATCCAAGTCCCGCAGCGTGATCAACGCCCCCATGCGTTCCCCTTCACCCTGAATTTCCTGCACGCTCACGCGCACGCGCTTTTTCCCTTCCAGTGTTTCCACCTCCGTCTCTGAAGCCACCTCGTGCAGCTCATCCCCCTCCAGGCGCAGCGCCTTGTGCAGCGGGTGCTCCGGCGGGAAAATATCCGTCACACGCCGTCCCAAAAAATTCGAAGCCGGCGCCCCCAGAAATTTCTCCGCCGCCGGGCTCACCATCACCGCGCGCGCATCCCGCGTGAACAGGATCAGCCCATCTTCCAGTCCGGCCATCACCGAATTCATGTTCTCGCGCAGCGAACTGAAAATTTCGTGTACGCCCCGCAACTGCTGCCCCACTTGCGTGATCTTTCGTCGCACCTGTCCTAACTCGTCGGTGCTCTCCAAGCGCTCTCTTGTAATTGTTGCCGGTGTGTCGTAGACGCCCGATGAAATGCGATCCAATTGCGCCAAAATGTCCCGGATCGGCGTGAGCGCCGCACCGCTCACCAGCCCCGCCAGGATCGTGGACAGCCCCAGCGCCAAGACCACAATCGTCAGCCACCACCGCAGCCGTGGCTTGACGTCGTTCAGCAGCAATGTCGTCGAAACCGCTGCGCGCACTTCCCCGAACGGCTGCCCTCTCTCGCTGAAGGGATAATCCACCTCGTAAATCCGTGCGGATTGTTCCAGGATGCGCACCTGCCGCACAAACGGGCTTTGCACCAGTTGCGCCAGCGGCGGCCGCCGCGTCACCACTTTCCCCTGCAGTGACTCGTCGCTCGATACCATCACCACGCCGTCGTGGTCCACGATCGTCACTTCGTAAATGGACGGCAAATCCGTTGCCGACTGCAACCTGGCCTTCAGCCCTTCGCTGATCTCGAATGCCCGCTGCACATAATCGTGCGTTTCCTGCGGATCGCTCGAAGCCGGCAGCACCCCCTGGGCCTTGGCATCATCCAGCGCGCGTTTCGCCGTGTCGAACACCTCGCGCGCCAATTCATTCGCGCGCTTGTCCGTGTCGTGCAGCACTTGCTGCATCAGCAGTTCCAAAAACACCAGCGAGAGCACCAGCGACGACAGCAGCACCAGCCCTGTCATCACCATCGTCAATTTGGCGCGCAGCCCCAAGTGCATAACTTCTTACGTCTCCGTTTCCGCGCGTTCGCTGCCGTATTCCTTCAGCTTGTTGTGCAGGGTCTTCAGGCTCACGCCCAGCAGTTCCGCCGCGCGCGTCTTGTTGTTTCCCGTGGCCGCCAGCGTCTGCACGATCAATTCCTTCTCCATCATGTCCACTGTCGTCCCGATCGGAAATTTGAGGATGGATAGATCGCTCGGGCTTTTCGCCGACACTCGCCCGAACTCCCCCGGCAAACTCGCCCGCGAAATCAAATCTTTCTCGCTCATGATCGCCGCGCGCTCCAGAATGTTTCGCAATTCGCGGACGTTTCCCGGCCACGTGTGGCTCATAAAGATGTCCAGCACTTCCGCGCCGATCCCTCGCACGCTCTTCCCATGCTTCGCATTGATGTCGCGCAGCATGTGCTCGGTCAGCAGCGGGATATCTTCCTTGTGTTCCCGCAAAGGCGGCAGGTGAATGTGAAACACATTCAGCCGGAAATACAGGTCCTGGCGCAACTGCCCGCTGGACACAGCTTGCTCCGGATCCTTGTTGGTCGCCGCAAGCACGCGCACGTCCACCGGCGTCTCCACCTTGCTTCCCAGCCTTCGTACCTTGTGGTCTTCCAGAACGCGCAGCAGCTTCGTCTGCGTCGGCGCAGGCATCTCCCCGATTTCGTCCAGCAGCAGCGTGCCGCCGTCCGCCAGTTCGAAGCAGCCAATCCGCCGCTCCGCCGCGCCCGTGAACGCACCTCGCTCATGCCCGAAAATTTCGCTCTCCATCAGCGTTTCGGGTATCGCCGAACAGTTGATGGCCACAAAAGGCCCGCCCGCCCGCGGCGATAATTTATGGATGGTGCGCGCCACAACTTCTTTTCCGGACCCCGTTTCGCCCGTGATCAACACCGAAGCCGAACTCGGCGCCGCCATCTCGATCACCCGCATCACGTCCTGCATCGGCTTCGTTCCGCCCACCAGTTCTCCAAGCCGCCCCGCCTCGCGCAATTGCCTCTGCAATACCGCCAGGTTCTGCGCGTCGCGCGCCTTGCTTAACGCGCGGTCCAGCAGCGCCCGCAGCACCGGCCCCTTCAGCGGCTTTTCGATGTACCAGAACGCCCCCGACTCAATCGCCGCTACCGCGCGCTCCTCGCTTCCCTTTCCGGTAATGATGATCGCCGGTACATCCTTCAGCTCGTCGCCCAACTGCTTCAGCAGGTCCAACCCGTTCATCCCCGGCAATTCCACGTCGGCGATCACCGTATCCGGTTGGAAATTGGAAAATTTCGCCAGCGCCTCTTCGGCACTCGCCACGCCCAGCACTTCATAGCCCCACCTCTGCAGCAACTGCTCGTAACCCTTCCGCGCGTTGTCTTCGTCCTCGACAATCAGCACGCGGTCTCTGTGTTCTCCGGTTTCCACCGTGCGTACGGCTCGTGTCTCGTCTGTCATGCGGCTTCGCCTCGTCTGAATAAATACCACGAATGGAGCAACTTCGGGTGGGCGATTCGACTCTAACAAGCCCCCTCCCGCTTGCCAAGCCCGCCGTCACCCTCGTGGCACACTCACTCCTGCTTGCCCTGAGCGGCGAAGGAACTGTGCTCTTGGGTTTCTCCTTGCCTCTGCTCTTGGGTTCTTCTTGCGTGTGTAGGGACACGGAACACGCGCCCTCTTGGGGTCCGCCCCGTGTAGCGCAGGGCGAGTCCGCGCCTGGCCGCCGCTTGCTGGCGGGAGCCCTGCGGCTTTTCTCCTGGGTTTGCCTTTTCTCTTCGTGCGGGTCCAGCGCCGTAGGCGCGGCATAGGTTAGCCCAGCCCGTCAGGGCTGGGCCCATCAGCAACCGCAATCGGCAGCGCCGTAGGTGCGCCACAATCCGTTCCGCTTCTCCTGTGCGATGAACTCTGCCCCATCGCACGTCTTTTGTGCGATGAATCCCTCTTCTCCCTCGCCCGTTTCTCCCGCAAAAAATCCACTTTCCCTTGAATTATTATCTTGACAAGTCCTTCCTGATAGACTATACTCTCTCTCGTGAATGCTTGCGTCCAACCGCCGGGCCTCGCCCGGCTTTTTCTTTTTATGCCCCAATCTCGAATCCGCGCTCCACTCTGCCGTCTCGCCCCACGCAATCCGCGCCCGATCTCCCTAAACGCTCCACAATCAACACATCCATCAGAACCCTTCCCCAACCCCTTCAGAATCAACACATACACAACTGCATCAAAACAAATGACCTACATCCCTCTTGAAATCAACACTTACAACACCCAATTCCCGCAACTCCCCCGAAATCATCACTTATGCGAAATCCACTTTTCTCTACCGCCTCTGGCTCTTTAGCGTTTAATCCGGGATTGCATACTCCCGCAAGGGGAGGTCTATAATGCCCAAGGAATGTGGAAACACATTAGGAATGCCATCGGCTGGGAAGGACTATCCTTTGTAACCCTCGCAAGTTTTGCATTCGGCTTTCTTTTTGCCAACAAGTTTCTTCCTGCTAAGGTTTGCTTTTGGCTGGCAGCTGCCTCACTCATTCTTCGTTTTGGTGCATATGCATCGAAAGAATTCGGGAAGATACGAATCTGGGCTGGCCTCATATTTTCATTAGTTGTTCTAAGCATCCAAATATTTATTGTTACTCCCTGGATTGACCGTGAAAAAATTGAGGTGGAGAGAGTGGCAAAGGCAACATCGCCAGAAATTCACATCACTCACGGGGGAGATTTAACGTCTTCACAGCCACATCAGCAAGATTTGAGCGAAATTCAGAAGGCTCTTGAAGAGATTAAGAAAAATACTGCACGCAAAGGGCAGCTCATCATTTCAGCGGCTCAAATGGCTGTTATTAAGGAGTTGGATGCCTTCATTGTAGAAGATGATGAGATGTCGCTTAGAAAGAAATTTGGTTTTCCGGAGATGGTGGAGAAAAACATCAGGGGGAATATCAATAATCTTCATCGATATAGAAGAACGGGGCAACTGACGCATTACGTGTTACCCCCAGGTGAAACACTGATCGACAGTAGATTCGCTAATGGGCACATTCGTCGTCAAGGTGGGGCATTCTTGGCCGATTTCGATGACACAACGGTTTTCTTTATCCTGCTCCCTAAAGATCATTCAGATGCCGTGGCTCATCTCAAGAAAATCGAGAACTCGCCCGAATTACCGACATCGATTCTCGGGACCTTGAAAGAGTTCGATGCTGCGGTATCACAGAACAATACTTATTTGATCGAGGTGCAGAATGCTGCAATGAATGAAAGTCATGATTATTTTCTTGAGTACGACAATCCCGGCTCGCCATATTTTCACAAAATAGACGACATTTACTTGGGTAAGTTTATCCAGCTAAGGCCGAAGGCTGACAAGGTTAGGGATGCGATTCGCAAGTTTCTAGGAGTGAACTAGGCGGGCGGGTGGCGAACACACAGACTGTTTGGACCAAAGTGGATGCCGTACCCTTTGGGGTTTGTTTTTCCAAGGGGTGCGGGTTTAGTGATAACTGTCACCCCCAATTGCCCCAAGAAATCGGTATCCTAAACCGCCTCCTCCAACCCCTATTGGAATCAACACTTCCAAATCTGTATGAAAACAAGCCACTTCATCCACCTGTAGAATCACCACTTACAAGAAACACGGGGAGGGGGGCAACACCTACTCTTACTCTCTTTGCCTCCTTTGCTTTCTTCTCCTTCTCATTCGCACTCGCCGCCAAGTCGAATCCTTCTCACACATGCAAGTCATTCTTCCGTAAGTCCCATCATTTCCACACATGCGTAAAAACACGTGAGAATAGTGTCGGCGCGCCGACCTTCCCGCCTCTGCATTCCACCACTCTTCTACTCCTTCACCAGATACAACGCCCTTCCCAGTTCCAACTCCAGCTTGGCGCCCTTCGCCAGATCCAATTCCTGCCCGCGCCCCGCTTCCATCAAATACGCCTCCAGCGCCCCGAGCGCCGCAGCTTGGGCTCCCTCTTTCGTGTTCTTGTCCTTCACGCCCTTCAGCGCACCAACGGCCGCGCCAGTCGCCGCCGCCTGTCCTGCGTCCTTCTGAGAGCCGCCGCGCCCCTCGATCACGCCCTCCTGCGTCGCGCCCGCCTTGATGCTGTGATCCCCCGGCACAGCCACCACGTCCGCCACGATCGGCAGCCTCCCAAACTTCGTGTGAATCTCGTCAAACGTCAGCCAAATCTTCGCCCGCCCCGTGAGTCCCGCCGGCTCCACGCGGCTGATGTGTCCTGTGATCACCGCCCCGGCCGGCAAGTAGATGCCCTGCCCCGCCTCCAGCGGCTCCAGCGTGCGCACGCGAAACGCCTGGTTCTGCCGCGCCGCCCGCGTCGTCATTCCCTCCTCCAGCTTCACCAGGAATCGCGTCCCGGGCACCACGCCATACACCTCTAGCGGCAACCCGTGCCGCTCCCCATCGGCCACGCGTCTCTCGGGAGGCTTCTCGGCATCTTGCACCTCCGTCGCTGCCGGTTCGCGCGGCTCTTGCGCGGCCACGGCTCCAGGCATCCACAGTCCTCCAGCCATGGCACCCAACACCACCCAGTTCCTCACGAGTCTTTTCATGGCAAACTCCCCCTCCTGTGGCGGGCACAATTGGAGTTGCAGTCGTGGGGCCACGTCCCGCAAGTGAGCATTCCTTCCAATGCATTGATTTATAAGGAGATGTGCGCTTACACCCAAGCGCCCGCCATGTCACCCTGCCTGCCGCAACCTGCACGTGTGTCCGCAAAGTCTGGCAGCCCGCTGCGACCTCGAAATCCACAAATCGCCCGTAACCAATTTGCTTTTTTCGCCTCTCACGAAGGGAATCTGGTGTAACCGGCACACCCGCCTGGCGCACTTATTGGAAGGCGAGCTTGCTGCATCCAACAGGAGTGGCGTGGCGTACCATGTTTACTGCCGCTGTCGCCCGGAATCACCCGCTTGGAGGAAACGCACCATCATGCTGATTCGCAAGGCGCCCGATTTGACCTACGCCGATGTCACCCCGAAATCGCTCTATCTCGACCGCCGCAGATTTCTCCGCGGCATGGGCATCGCCGGAGCCGCCGCGCTGGCCGGCGCACGCCTCTGGAATCTGGCCTCTCCGCGCACACAGGCATTCGCCGCCACGAAATTCGACGGCCTGATCAAGAGTCCCTTCAGCACCACCGAAAAGCAGAACAGCTACAACGACGTCACCCACTACAACAATTTCTACGAATTCGGCACCGATAAGTCCGATCCCTCCAAAAACGCCCAGAAATTCCAGACCGCGCCGTGGACCGTTTCCGTCGAAGGCGCAGTAAAGAAACCGCGCCAGTTCACCCTTGACGAAATCCTCAAGCTCGCTCCCCTCGAGGAGCGTATTTACCGCCATCGCTGCGTGGAAGCCTGGTCCATCGTAGTCCCCTGGATCGGCTTTCCCTTCAGCGCGCTGGCCAAGACGGTCGAGCCCACGCCGAAGGCCAAATACGTCGCCTTTGAAAGCTATTACGATCCCAAGCAGATGCCCTGGGGCAAATATGCAGGCATCGATTTCCCCTATGTCGAGGGCCTCCGCCTAGATGAAGCCATGAATCCGCTGGCTCTTTTGTGCGTCGGCATGTACGGCGAGTCGCTCCCCAATCAGGATGGCGCGCCCGTGCGCATGGTTCTGTCCTGGAAATACGGTTTCAAGAGCGCCAAATCGCTGGTGAAAATCCGCTTCACCGAAAAGCAGCCGCCCACCACCTGGAACCGCATGGCCTCGAATGAGTACGGCTTCTACGCCAACGTTAATCCCAAGGTCGATCACCCGCGCTGGAGCCAGGCCAAGGAACGCCGCCTGGGCGAATTCTTCAAGCGCGAAACCCTCATGTTCAATGGCTATGGCGAGCAGGTTGCCGGCATGTATAACGGCATGGACCTGCGCAAAAACTACTGAGCTGCGATCCTGAACATGCGCACACTCCTCACCAGCAAATGGACCAAGGTCGTTGTCTTCCTTGTTTGCCTGATGCCCCTCGCTTCATTGGGATGGCGGGCCTTGCATAACGATCTCTCCGCCAATCCCATCGAGTTCATCACCCACGCCACCGGCGACTGGACGTTGCGCTTCCTCCTGTTCACTCTGGCCATCACCCCGCTGCGCAAAATCCTGCGCCTCCCCGATCTGATCCGTTTCCGCCGTATGCTCGGCCTGTTTGCCTTTTTCTACGCGTGCTTGCACTTCACCACCTACATCTGGCTGGATAAATTTTTCGATCTCGCGGAGATGTGGAAGGACGTCGCCAAGCGCCGTTATATCACCGTCGGCTTCACCGCGTTCGTGCTGCTGATTCCTCTTGCCATCACTTCCACCACCGGCTGGATTCGCCGCCTCGGCGGCCGCCGCTGGCAGCAACTGCACCGCGCCATCTACATCAGCGCCATCTGTGGTGTGATTCATTACTACTGGCTGGTGAAATCCGCGGTCCTTCGCCCGCTCACCTACGCCGTAATCCTCGCGCTTCTACTGCTGTGGCGCATCGCCGCAAAATATTGGCCCCAGCCGCGCCCCGCCGCCGTCGATTTGCCGCCCAAGCCGCAGCGCGCCGAAGCTTGATCGGCGAATGTGCTCTACCTTGTGTTCATCGGCTTGCCCGAATTCCTCACGTGATACAGTTTTGCTCTCGACTTACGCACGACAACACGACACAAAAACGCAATGTCATCCTGAGGGGCGCGTCGGGCGTTTACCCCGACCTGGTCGGGGCGCCCCGAAGGATCTCAACCGCAACACTGTGCGGGATGACGATGTTTTGCTGAACTTGAACAACGGATAAACTGCCGCCCGTCAGAAAGCCCGGCTAGTCGGTATCGTTCGCGTGTCTCCCGAGGAACCTCCGGATCTTGTTCAGCGCTTCCGCGTACATCGTTTCGGTGACGCGCCCCGTCTGCGTGTTCTGCTGGCTGGGATGGTACACCCCGAAAAGACGCGGCAGGCCAGGCGCAATCTCCGCTTCCGCGCCGTGCGCGAATTTGTAAGCCGCGCGCGAACTGATCTTTCCATCCTGCTTCAGGATTTCCAGATAGGCGTCCCACGCGATTTTCCCCAGCGCCAGCACCGCCGCAGGCCGCAAAAGTTCCAGTTCACGCCTCAGATAGCCGCGGCAACTCAAAACTTCGCGTGGCAGCGGCTTGTTAGCCGGGGGCGCACAACGCACGGCGGCGGCAACGTAAACATTGTGCAGCCGCAATCCATCCTCGCGATTCTGCGAAGTCGGCTGATTCGCGAAGCCCGCCTGGTGCAGCGCCTTGTACAAAAAATCCCCAGAGCGGTCGCCCGTAAAAACGCGCCCCGTGCGATTCGCTCCATGCGCCGCCGGAGCCAGCCCCAGGATAAACAATTGCGCGTTGGGATCGCCGAACCCCGGCACACCGCGTCCCCAATATTCCCACTCGCGGTACGCCCGCCGCTTTTCCCGCGCCACTTTCTCACGGTATTTCACCAGCCGCGGGCATTTCCGGCAGGTGCACACTTCTTCAGCCACAACGCGTAACACCGCTTCGCGCTTCACTTGCGTCTTTTCACTTTCCCCTCACCGGAAAATCTTCAGCACCTCTTCGTGCAGCAAGCCATTCGTGCTGACGAATCGTCCCTTGTAAATCGTGCGCTCGCCGTCAACGGTACTCGCTTTTCCGCCGGCCTCTTCCACAATAAGGCCCAGCGGCGCCAGGTCCCACGGCTTGGAGACCCAGTCCAGCGCCGCATCCGCCGCGCCTTCGGCCACCAGCATGTGTTGCCAAAAGCCGCCAATTGAACGGCTGCTGCGCGCCGCATCCGCCAGCCGACGTATCATCGCGCGCACCTCCATGTCTTTGCTAGGCCCCGTGCCCGTCGTGAACACCAGCGCGTCCGCAAGCCGCGCCACCTTGGAAACATGAATGCGATGGCCGTTTCGATAAGCGCCCTCGCCGCGATACGCCCACCAGCGCGTCCCCCGGCCAAGCTCCGGCGCCGACGCCATCCCCGCCACAATCTCCCCGTTCTCTTCAATCCCCATCAGGGTCCCAAACGTGGGAATACCGCGAGAGAATTCCTCCGTGCCGTCGATCGGATCAATGATCATGCGCGCGCGCCCGTTTTGCGCCGGCGCCTTCGCGCTTTCGCCGCCCATCTCTTCGCCCAGCACATCCAGCGGCAACCCGCTCGCCGTCACCTTGGCGCGCGCCATCGCTTCCACTTCCTTGTCCGCCTGCGTCACCGCCGTGCCATCCCGCTTGCGTTCCACGCGCATTTCCGCCGCGCGAAAATACCGGCTCGCAATCGCGTCCGCCTCCTCCGCAATCGCTTCCAGCAACGCTTTGTATTTCTCTCCATATCCCATGGTTTAATCCTTTTTCCTCCGGCTCCGCGAAATTGCGCGTTCCAAGCGCCCGCCGCGAGTTGCCCACTGCCGCTATCTCGCATTTGACACGCTCTCGCCGTCTCCCTAGCATACAAACTTATCCCCATGTCTGCCCACGCCAACACCGGAACCGTGCTGGACCGCATCCTGGAATCACGCCGCGCCTGGGTCGAGCACCGCAAGCGCGTCTTGCCGGAAACCGCCCTGAAATATGGCGTGCAGGCTGCGCCGCCCGTGCGTGATTTTCCCGCCGCGCTCTCCCGCGATGCCATCAACGTTCTCGCCGAACTGAAGCCCGCTTCGCCTTCGCGCGGCGTTCTTCGCGATCCCTTCGATGCCCCGGCCCTTGCGCAATCGCTCGAAGACGCGGGCGCCGCCGCTCTTTCCGTCCTCACCGAAGAAGAGTTCTTCCACGGCTCTCTGAAGAACCTGCGCGATGCGCGCAGAAGCGTCGCCCTGCCCGTTCTCCGCAAGGATTTCATTTTTGACCCCTGGCAAGTGTGGGAAACGCGCGCCAATGACGCCGACAGTTTTCTCCTGATCGTGACCGCTCTTGGCGATATTCAATTACAGGAGTTGATCGCTCTCGGACGCGAACTGGGCATGGAGCCGCTCGTCGAAGTCCACACGCTTGAAGAGCTCACTCGCGCGATATCTGCCGGTGCGCGCATCCTCGGTGTGAACAATCGCGACCTGAAAACCCTCGCGGTACGCGTGCAAACCTCTTACGATCTGATCGAGCACATCCCGGACGATTGCCTCGCCGTCAGCGAATCCGGCCTGCGCACCCACGAGGACTTGCGGAAGCTCCGCGCCATCGGCTTCGACGCCTTCCTCGTTGGCGAGCACCTCATGCTCGCCCCCGACCCCGCCGCCGCCCTCACTCAACTCCTCACTCCGCCATCCCAGTAGCCGCCTTTAGCAAAAGGTGGTAGCTTCCTGCCGCCAGCGCGAAGGCTTGGTGGCCAAGCTTATTCAGCTACCAGCGTAGCAAGATTCGTGGCCCCGCGCGCGGAGTCCTACCAAACGAAGGGCACAAGACGGAAGCGCGTGCGCAGGCAGTACTCGGGATAGCCGGGCAGTTCCTGGCGCAGGACTTTTTCCTCATTGAGCAGACGAAAAACGTAAAAGGGGATGAGCAGGGCAAAGGCAGGCCAGGCGATGTACGAGCCCAGCGCCAGCGGTGTGGCGAGCCACATCACCAGGCTGCCCGAATACAAGGGATGGCGAACCATCCGGTACGGGCCGGTGGAAATCACTCTCTGGCCAGCCTCGACTTGAATGGTCCGCGAGGCAAAACTGTTGACCTTCATGACCCACACCACCAGGAGGAGCCCCCCGAGAATCAGGGCCTGGCAAAGCAGCATGAGCCACAGCGGCACCGCACCCAGAGAGGTGCGCGTC
The DNA here is from genome assembly GCA_003154775.1 of Acidobacteriota bacterium. Taxonomy (GTDB): domain Bacteria; phylum Acidobacteriota; class Terriglobia; order Acidiferrales; family UBA7541; genus Acidiferrum. The sequence goes on from PMES01000047.1 coordinate 31,080, forward strand.
CAGCCCAGGCGGTAATCCAGTCCGGGAAGCAGAAAAGCGGCAAGGAAGACCGGCTTCGACACTCTCATCAGGAGTTTCTGTTCGCTGATCTTCTCCTTGCTCTGCAGCCGGCGCTCGATCAATTGCGGATCGTGTTTATAGAAATAGAGGAAAGCAAGGGTGCTGGGAATGAAAGTGACGCCCAATAAAATCCAGCCCTGCCAAAACTTCCACGAGCCAGCGGGAATAAACAACAGCGCAGCGCCGATGATCAGGACAAAAGAAAGGCGTACAACCAGTTTTGAGCGGAGACTCATCTCAATTGGGCATAGCTATGTTGGGTGCGGCCCACACTGAATTTCTCGCCCGGCCTTCCCGGGACACGGTATCTCAACAAGGCCCTGCCTCACAACGGGTCGTACTCGCCGATGCACGCGCAAGCCGGAAACTGACCAGGGTTTTGCCGTCGCTGCGATGAATGGCACTGGATTTTAGGGCCATTGCGGGCTGTGCTGGCGCGGTTGGCAGGCCATCGGGGGTGCTACTGATGAAAATCGTTTCACAGTGTCGCGAACAAGCAAGACGGGTGTAGTATGCTAGTATCTCGAGAGAAACAAGGAAATTCCGGCTAGATGCCTGGCAAAACAAAGCGAGTTTACTTCCTGGCTTTACTCCTCGGGGTCGTTTTTCTCGGGGCGCAATTGCATTGTTGTGCGGACCTGAGCTCCAACTCGGCGGATTCGCACGTCTGCCCGATCTGCTCCACGGCAGGGACGGCTATCGCCACTCCCTCCCTGATCATGGCGATGACGCCGGCAATCAACCGCTTGGTAGTCCTCAGTGTAATGCCCACAGTTACTGCAGTGGTTTTCCGCAACGTGGCGCCGCGAGCGCCTCCCGCCGTCTAGCGCACCGCGCTTCACCTCTCATTTCCAAACAGAATTGTTGCGTGGCCCTCTGACAGGGACGCGCGAGGAGTCATCACTTGAGGAAAGGAATGGTTTTGGTTACAGCACTGTTGATCTCGCCGGCGTTCGCGGCGGGCCAGCAGAGTGCTGCGCCTACTCCGGCGAACACGCCGCCGCAAGCCAACGCAACGCAGTCCGGCCCGGCTCGGATCGCGCTGGACGACGCCATTCGCATGGCCCTCCTGCATAACCATGCGTTGCAGGCGCTGCGCTCGACCATCCAGCAGAGCCTGGCGGAAGAAGTCACTGCCAATCTCCGCCCCAATCCCACGCTGGGCCTCGATGCCCAGTTCCTTCCGATCTTCCAGCCCAACCAGTTCAGCTCGGACTACATCGACCAGCAGGCGCAATTCGATGCCGGCGTTGGCTATCTCTTCGAGCGCGGCAAGAAGCGCCAGCACCGCCTTCAGGCCGCGCAGGATCAGACCATCGTGGTGCGCTCGCAAGTTTCCGACAGCGAGCGCCAGCTCATCTTTAACGTGGGCCAGCAATTCATTGATGTTTTGCTGGCGGAATCGACCCTGGAATTCGCGCAGCAGGATCTGGACAGCTTCCAGAAGACCGTGGACATCGGCAAAGAGCGATTTCACGTCGGCGATCTGAGCGAAGGCGATTTTCTGAAGATCAAGCTCCAGTTGCTGCAATTCCAAAGTGACGTTTCCGCCGCCAAATTGGCCAAGCTGCAAAGCCTGGCCGCTCTTCGCCAATTGCTCGGCTTCGAGTCCGTTCCCGATGACTACGACGTGCAAGGCTCACTCGACTACCAGCCGGTCCACGCCAATCTGAATGAACTGAAATCCCTGGCGGCCATCAACCGGCCCGACCTCCGCGCCGCGCAACAAGCCGTGGCCGCCGCGGAGAGCCAGTTGGCTTTGCAGCAAGCCAACGGCAAGATGGACATCACCGGCACCTTCAATTACACCCACACGGCCGGCGTGAATACCGGCGCCTTTTACTACAACATGCCCCTCCCCATCTTCAATCGCAATCAGGGCGAAATCGCGCGCGCGCGCTACGCCATCACCCAGGCGCAAGAGCAGGCCAGCGAAACCACGCAACAGGTTTCCACCGACGTCGTCCAGGCCTACGAAAATCTCCATACCAACGATGAAATCATTCAGCTCTATCAGGGCGGCTACGTCGATGAGGCTAAACAATCGCGCGACATCAGTGAATACGCCTACCGCAAAGGCGCCGCCAGTCTGCTCGACTATCTAGACTCCGAACGAACCTACCGGGCCAACCAGCTTGCCTACCGCCAGGCGCTCGCGAACTACATGCTCGCGCTCGAACAGATGCGCCAGGCCGTGGGTACGAGGAATGTGACATGAAGCATTTCACAAGAAAACGCATGAACTTGCTGGGCCTTGTGGCCATCGCTGCCATCGCAGGTCCGCTCAGTGTTTTTGTCGCGGGGTGCGGCGCAGGGCCGGGTGAATCCGAATCCAACATGACTTCGTTCACGTCCTCCGAATCGAAGGCAGACACCGCCGAACTCTTCAGCGTTCCGAAGGAACAGATGTCTCACATCCAGATTGTGGCCGCGGAAAAAGGACCTCTTCCGCGCACGCTCCGCCTGACGGGCGCGGTGGCGTACGACGCATTTGCAACCACCCCCGTTTTCGCGGCGATTGGCGGACCAGTCCACGAAATCCTCGTGGCGCCCGGCCAATTCGTGCAGGCCGGCCAGCCGCTCCTCACGGTTACCAGCCCGGACTACTCCGCGGCCCGCTCTGCCTACATCAAAGCCAAGGATTCCTACGCCCTCAGTGAAAGACTTTATACACGCGCGCAAGATCTCTTCGCCCACGGCGCCATCTCCGAGGCCGATCTCCAGCAGGCGGAATCCAACCAAACACAGGCTCACGCGGACATGGAATCTTCCGCGGATGCCCTCCGCGCCCTGGGTCTGAAGGATCCGGAAGCCGTACTAAAACCGTCCGTGCAATCCACCGCACAGATACCAGTTATCGCTCCGGTCACCGGCGAAATTGTGGAACGGCTCGTGGGCCCCGGGCAACTTCTCGTTGGGGGCACGACCCAGTGTTTCACCATCTCCAATACCAACACCGTCTGGGTCCTCGTGAATGTTTTCCAGAGCGATCTCCCCTTCGTGCACATCGGAGACACCGTCGAAATCAACACCGAATCCTACCCCGACCTTTTTCACGGGAAGATTTCCTATATTGCGCCTGCGCTGGATCCCACGACGCGAACCCTGCAAGCGCGCATCGTAACCCAGAATCCCGGGAAGAAATTGAAGCGCGACATGTTCGTGACCACGCTCGTGGGCGCTGGGGCCATTCCCGACGCCATCACGGTTCCCGACGCCGCCGTACTGCGCGACACGGAAAACCAACCCTTTGTGTATGTGCAGACGAATGCCAACCAGTTTGCGCGGCGCGTGGTCACGCTCGGGAGCAGTAGCAAAGGCCGCACGCAGATCACCAGCGGCCTGAAAGAGGGCGAACACGTCGTCGGCGACGGCAGCCTGTTCCTGCAATTCAAGAATTCCCTGCAGCATTAAGAGGAGCGCTTCGGAGCCATCTCCATGATTCATCGCATCGTCCAACTCGCTCTTCAGCAGCGCTTCCTGGTGCTCATGCTCACGATCTTGATCATCGTGGCGGGTGTCTGGTCGTTCCAGCAAATGCCCGTGGATGCCTACCCGGACCTCTCGCCGCCGATGGTGGAGCTGATCACGCAATGGCCCGGCCACGCCGCCGAAGAAGTTGAGCGCCTCACCACGCTCCCGCTTGAGCTGGCCATGAACGGCTCGCCGCGCCTGCACGTAATGCGTTCGATTTCCCTGTATGGGCTGTCGGACGTTATCTTGACGTTCGATGAAGGCGTGGATCCTTATTTCGCCCGCCAGGTTGTGTTCCAGCGCATCAGCGATGCCACGCTGCCGCAGGGTGTCACGCCGAGCATGGCGCCGCTCTTCAGCCCCAGTGGCCTCGTCTACCGCTACGTCATCGAGAGTCCGGATCGCTCTCCGATGGAATTGCATACCTACGAGGACTGGATCATCGAGCGCGCTTACAAGAGTGTGCCGGGCGTGGCGGACGACTCCGGTTTCGGCGGGCCCACGATGCAGTATCACGTCCTGTTGGACCCCGTGAAACTCTACAACTATCACCTGCCGGTCGTTCAGATTGTTGCGGCGCTCAACGCCAACAATGGCAACACCGGTGGCGGCTTCTACACGCAAGGCGGGCAGTTCTACTACGTGCGGGGCCTCGGCCTCGTAAGAAATACGGAAGACATCGGCGAGATCGTTGTCGCCAGCCTGAATGGCGTGCCCGTCCGGATTAAGGACATCGGCCGCGTGGTCATCGGCCACGCCCCGCGCCTCGGTATCTTTGGTTTCCAGACCAAGCAGAAGAATGACGACGACGCCGTCGAAGGCGTCATCTTGATGCGCCGGGGCGAGCAAACACAAAACGTCCTCGAAGGGGTTGAGAAGAAAACCGAGGAGATCAACAAGACCCTCCTGCCGTCCGACGTGAAGGTTCGCCCGTACTACGACCGCAGCGACCTCGTTCGCGTCACCACGAACACCGTCGAAGGCAATCTTCTTCGCGGGATGATCCTTGTCTTGATCGTCCTGATCTTCTTTCTGGTCAGCTTCCGCGCCGCGGTGATCACCGCGCTCACGATTCCTCTCGCTCTCCTCTTCGCCTTCATCTTTCTGAACTGGACCGGGGAAGCGGCCAACCTCCTTTCCATCGGTGCCATCGATTTCGGCATCATCATTGATGGCACCATCGTCATGGTCGAGAACATCTACCGCGAACTCGGCCTGCGTTACGGCACCGAATACAAATTGAGCGACGTCATTCTGGCGGCTGCTCGCGACGTCGACCGCCCCATTTTTTATTCCGTGGCCGTCATTATCGCCGGCTACTTGCCCATCTATGCCCTCAGGGGTCCGGCCGGCAAGCTATTCCATCCCATGGCGGACACCATGGGATTTGCGCTCCTCGGCGCGCTCATTCTCACGCTCACGGTCGTTCCTGTGCTGGCGTCTTACTGGTTCAAGAGTGGCGTCAAGGAAAAGCAGAACCGCATCTTCAATTGGATCCGCGATCAGTACGCCGGCCGCCTGGAATGGTGCCTCAATCACGCGGTGATCACGATCATCGCCGCTCTCCTGATTTTCGGCGCCACTCTCCTTCTTATTCCTCTCATCGGCGGAGAATTCCTTCCGCACCTCGATGAAGGCGCCGTCTGGGTCCGCGCCACGCTGCCTTACACGATTTCGTTTGAAGAAGCCGCCAAGTTTGCGCCGCAGGTCCGTAACCTGCTCATCCAGTATCCCATGGTCACGGTTACGGGCTCGGAGCTCGGGCGGCCCGATGACGGCACGGACCCCACGGGTTTTTTCAACTGCGAATTTTATGTTGGCCTCAAGCCGTACAAGGACAAATCCTGGTCGCAGACATCGGTCCGCACCAAAGAACAGCTCGTCGCGGACCTCCAGAAGAAGCTCGACTCCTATCCTGGCGTGATTTTCAATTTCACGCAGCCTGCGGAAGACGCCGTTGACGAAGCCCTTACCGGTCTTAAATCGGCGCTCGCCGTGAAAATCTTTGGGCCGGACCTTGACGTCCTCGAGAAAAAGGCCGTCGAAATCAAGAACGTCCTCGACAAAACGCCCGGTTTCACCGAACTCACGGTCGTCCGCGAACTCGGCCAGCCCAGCCTGATCATCGACGCCGATCGCGCAAAAATCGCGCGCTATGGCATCAATGTCGCTGATGTTGAAGCCGTCGTGCAAGCCGCTGTCGGCGGCCAGGCCGCCACCCAGGTGATTCAGGGAGAAAAACTTTTTGACCTCGTCGTGCGCATGGACCCGAAGTTCCGCTCTGACGCCCGCGAAATCGGAAATCTCCTCGTGCCAGCCCCCGCGGGCCAGCAGATTCCTCTTTCCGAACTTGCCACCATCAAGGAATCCACCGGGGCGTCCTTCATCTATCGCGAAAACAACTCGCGCTATATCGGCATCCAGTTTTCGATTGTGGGGCGCAACCTCGAAGGCATCGTCGATGCCGGGCAGAAAAACATCGCCAAGAAGGTGAGCCTGCCGGAGGGTTACCGCCTGGATTGGGGCGGCGAATACAGTGAATTGCTGGATGCCAAGGCGCAACTCTATATCATTGGCCCGCTCGCCGTGCTGCTGATCTTTCTGATCCTTTTCGCTCTCTACGGCAACTTCAAATTTCCGGTCACCATCGCCCTCGGCGTGGTCATCACCGAACCGGTCGGCGCTTTGATCGCCCTGAAGCTCACGCACACGCCGCTCAGCGTCTCCAGCGCCTTGGGCCTTCTCGCTTTGCTCGGCGTGTCCGTTGAAACCGCGGTCATTCTGGTGAGTTACATTAACAAACTGCGCCTGGAGGGGAAGAGCATACGCGAAGCCACGCGGGAAGCCTCGCTCCTGCGCCTGCGCCCCATCATGATGACCGCTCTGGTGGCTTGCCTGGGGCTTCTTCCCGCCGCGATGTCCACCGGTGTGGGCAGCGACACTCAGAAGCCATTTGCCATCGTGGTCGTCGCCGGGCTGCTCTCCCGATTGCTGCTCGGATTTTTTGTCAACCCAGTCCTCTACGAAATGGTCGCGCGCGAAGGCGACGTTCTGCAGGTGTAGCGAAACTGGCTTCATCTTGTCGCGGACCGGAAACGGACCCGCCACCAAATTGTCCGCACGGTGCCTTCACACGCCCCACTTCGCGTACACTATTCCTCATGGTCCGCGTCAAAATCTGCGGCATCACCAATCCCGCCGACGCCCGGCTGGCCACCGAACTTGGCGCGCACGCATTGGGCTTCAATTTTTACGAGAAGAGCCCGCGCGCGGTTTCTCCGGCCGATGCCTGGAACATCCGGCGCAAGCTGGCGCCCTTCATCAGCGCCGTGGGCATCTTTGTGGATTGGAAACCCAGCGCCGTCACCGCTCTCGCAAAAGGCTTGCGCCTGGACGTGATACAGCTTCATGGCGACGAGTGCGCCCGCCACGTGGATTTCTGCGCCAAACGCTTGCCAGTGATCAAGGCTCTTCGCGTGGGCCCGGAATTCTCGGAGAAGCTTTTCCCGCGTTTCCATTCGGCCTCCGCGTTCTTGCTGGACGCCGCCGCTGATGCGAACAAGCCAGAGCAATTCGGCGGCACGGGCAGAACCATTGACTGGTCCCTCGCGCGCAAACTCGCGGCTTCGCACCGCATCATCCTGGCTGGCGGCCTTACGCCGGAAAACGTCGCCGAGGCGATTCGCACGGTGCGCCCTTACGCCGTGGACGTGGCCAGTGGCGTCGAGTCGCGGCCCGACAAGAAAGATCCTGGCAAACTTCGCGCCTTCTTCGCCGAAGTGGCCCGCGCCCAGCGCGACCCCGCTTGACGCGACCATCCGGCTGTTGTAGCAACATGAATTTGTCACCCTAATGGCAACATGAAAATGTC
>PMES01000136.1 GCA_003154775.1 Acidobacteriota bacterium
ACACAACGAATATGCCAGCCGAATAGATGCTGGGAGATCACGTTGTAACCAGCACTCAGCCTCAGTAGCGGGGCTAACTCCCAGTCGCGTAATCGGACATTTGTCGTACCAGGACTTCATATGTACGATTGATGCGTTTGAACGTTTAACGGGCAGAGCACGCGATAGCCCTGTCCGATCACCGCTTGTCCGATGGCCTGGGCCAAGTGACTCTTGCCAGTGCCGGGTGGACCTAGAAAAAGTGAGTCTTCGTGGCGAGCGATGAACGCAGCTGTCGCCAGATCGAAAACCAGACTTCGATTCATCTTTTTGTTGAAGTTGAAATCGAAGTTGTCGAGGGTTTTCTGCGGATCGCGAAACTGCGCTTGTTTTCTTCGTCGCTCAAGCAGCCGGTCGGTTCGGCGCGTGAGTTCGTCCGATACCAGGCAGGAGAGGAAGTCGATGGGGGCCATCGGTTCCGCCTGGGCCTGGTGCAGACGCGTCTCAAGCACGGCAGCGATGCCGCCGAGGCGCAGTTGTCGTAACGCACGGTTTAATTCGATCAGATTCATTCTGGTTGCTCCTTGAGTTTGAGATTGATGAAGTCGCGATACTCGGTGAGTTCACGGATCAGCGGATCGACTTGCCTTAGCCCAGCAATTCATCCCGCCCAGACAGAATGCCAATTTATTTTGTCCAGGTGATGAGAAGCATACGATGTGCGAGCCACAGGCACAAATCGCAAATTCCGGACTAATACGCACACGAGTAGACCTGTTCCCTTTTATACAGACACCTTATTCTCGACTCAATTACTCTAGTCGCGGATCCTGATTCTCCGTGATCTTCAGCTGCCTTGGAATCAAGATGGAGTTCCTGGCTGACTGTATGCTCGACGATCTGGATGCTTGGGATTTATATGTCCGACGTGCAGTCCCTGTTCCCGCGCGTGCGAATGGCGCGCGAATAACTACCTTAAGAGGTGAACCAAAATGCGAACGACAAAGATGATTCGTGTGATTCTGCCGCTATTTTTCGCACTCGCAGTGTTCTTGGCGCTGGCGGTACCTTCTTCCGCGCAAGTCGCCGTGGGGGTGAGGGTCGGCATAGCTCCGCCGCCGCTGCCCTATTATGCGCAACCGATCTGCCCGGGCGACGGCTATCTCTGGACGCCGGGATACTGGGCTTGGGACGGCACCGACTACTATTGGGTGCCGGGCACATGGCTGATGGCTCCGGAAGCCGGGTACCTCTGGACTCCGGGCTATTGGGGTTGGGGCGGCGACGGATTTCTTTTCAATGAAGGCTATTGGGGCCCGTCCATAGGCTTCTATGGTGGGATCGACTATGGCTTCGGTTACTTCGGTACTGGTTATGAAGGTGGACGATGGGACAACGGGCATTTTTTCTACAACACGTCGTTGAATAACGTGGACGCCCACAACATCCACAACGTTTACAACACGAGGGTGAACGAGGGCGCGGTGAACCACGTCAGCTACAACGGTGGTAACGGCGGAATCAACGCGCACGCCACCGCTCGAGAAGAGGCTGCTGCTCATGAGACACATATTGGGCCTGCAGCCGCTCAGACTCAACATGCGTGGGCTGCCCGCAATAACCCCCAGCAAAAGTTTTCTGCGAACCACGGCACGCCGGGAGTTGCTGCGACTCCTCGCCCCAACCTTGCAGCCCATCCTAAGGAGCTGCCGCCCGTCGAACGCCCCGCTGCTCCTAACACGGGGAACGCGAAGGTGGACCAGAAATACCAGAAGCAACAGGATAAGCTAGTCGCAAAGCAGACCCAGGATCGACAGAAACTCCAGCAGAAGCAGGACAAGGAACATCAGCAGCTAGCAAAACAGAATGCTAGTGGGGCGAGACAGCAGCAGACAGAGCAGAAGCACCAGCAACAGACGCAGAGATTGCAGCAAACACACACGCAGCAGACGCAGCAGATGCAGTCGAGGCAGCAGCCGTCTGGCGGCGGAGGATCTCACGGCGGCGGTGGCGCGCATCGTTAATTGAAGCTTCGTTATGCTCCTAATTGAGCGCTACATCACGCAGCTTTCTCAAGTCTCAAACGAACACCCGGGCGCGGCCATACACTGAAGAAGGCAGCTTGCGCCTCATCCATTCGAACTACGATGAGCGTGGTGCGTACCTATCACTGATCTGTTTGCTTCCGTGCAGCCCACTGATGGCGGGGTCTTTGCTGAACTCAACGCCTGATGCGGTTATCGGACAAATGGTCCTGAATCCTAACGGTGACTCTCGAGGTTCTGGAACAATTTTTGAACCGGCATCAGTGGCGTGATGTCCCTGAAAGTATCTCCCGGCGCGTTTCTTCTGCGTGTCGTTGTGCAGCAGGCCCTGCATGCCAACCTGCGCGCCAGCAGCAAAGACCTTCAAGAGCGCCAGGTTCCGGGCGGCGGCAGAACACCTTACCGCGCCCCTATTCGCCCCGCAAAGCCTTCACGAGGGCAGCGCCATTCGGGCTGCCGAGGCCCGTGCACGCGTCCCAGCCTTTACCCGCGGAATAATCTCCATTGCTTCCCGAAGTGATGTCGTGAAAGGTGGGTTCGACTTTAGCGGAATACAACAGCGCATTGACGTAGCCCACATTTGTCCCCAGCGACTCGTTGATGAGTGCCAACAGCCCGGCCCACAAGGGAGCAACCGCGCTTGTGCCGCCAATCACCGTCTGCTGACCATCCACGAAAACGTTGTAACCCGTCTCCGGATCGGCATCACCCGCCACGTCGGGTACGCCGCGGCCAACGAAGCCATTCGGCGCCTTCGGCACATTCGCGCCTTGCTGGTAGCTGGGCAGCGCAAAAACTTCGCTGACTCCGCCACCCGTCGCTCCCTCATTCGCCGAGAGCTCGTTCCAGGCCTGCTCGCTGCCGATCGCGGCGCCGGAGATCGTCAACTTCGTGCCGCCACAACCGACCACGTAGGGACTCGCCGCGGGAAAATCCACGGTAGGCGTTCCGCTCGTGCTTCCGTCCGACGCCCCGTCGTCACCTGAAGCGGCCAGCACGGTGACGCCCATCGTTGCGCCATCCTGGCACGCGGCGTTTAGCGCGTCACGTGACTGCGCGGTCCATGACTCTTCCGGCCCGCCCCAACTGATCGAAACAATCGTCGGCTTTAGCTTCGCGTCGTGCACGGCCGTGGTCACCGCGTCGATGAATCCCTGGTCCGTATTGGGCGCGAAATAAGCGGCGATTTGTGCCCCAGGCGCAATCGCTCCTGCCACTTCGATATCCAGCTCGACCTCGCCATCGGGTCCGCTTGCATCTCCCGTCGGAGAATTCGTAGCACTGTCCACTGAGACTGCCGTCACTTTCGGAGTTGCAATCCCGAGATTGCCAAAAAACGAATTGAGGTCGCTGGCGCGATAGCCGCCTCCCAACTCGATCACTCCGATGCACTGCCCGGCACCCGTCGCGCCCGAGGGGAACCCGTAGGCTTGCGCGACCTGCAGAGGCGAGTAGGAAGCGGCCGCTGCTTTCGCGTGAACGTTCGGTTTTTTCTTGCGCAGGCGAAAGTGCGCTTTGGTTTGTGGTCGATTGTCGAGCCCGAAAACCCCCTCAACGACGAGTTCCAGCTCGCCGGGAATCGTGAGGCTGCCCGTGCGGCAGCGGTACGTGCCCGAACTGTGTTCGTAACGGCGCAAGTTCGCGCCAAACGCTTCGTTAAATGCCTGAACCGTGCCGCTGAGTTTCACCATTCGGCTCGCGCGATTCTCGTTCACAACTCGCAAGCCGTATTGCCCGGCAAACGCGCGAATTCTTTCGAGGTCCGACGACGACGCGCCGTGTAAACGCGCGAATTCTTTACGGGTGAGATATTTTCGCTCGTGCGGAAGGCGAGCACCCATCTGCGCGGCCGGTGGGAATTCGCCGGGCTTTGATCCGCGTCGCAAAAAAACGCTCACTTCGATCCGCTGATTCGGATCAGCCGCTCCTACATCCTGCCAGCCCGGCAAGGCTGCCCGCGCGCTGCCCTTTAGTTCCACCCGATCCTGTCGCTTTGCCATGGAGTGCCTCCACGATGACTCAAACGTGCCGGGCCGGGTGCCAAAAAGTATATCTCGAATCAGCGCTCGTGGCCGCCACATACCCGGCTAAGCCCCGATAGACGCACTCGCCGGAAGCCGGCCCACTACCGCCCCGCAACTTCATTTGGGCCTTTCGCTCTCTTTCCACTATAATCTTAAGTTTGTTCACCGCTTTGTTGATCCATTAGGGAGATACCTGGTATGGCTGGCGATTCTAACAACAAGAAAACCGGCGTCCGGATCCTCTTCGGCGTCGTCATCGGTGTGCTCGCCGTGAGCATGCTCCTCTATCTTGTGCCGCAAGGCCCCAATTCCGCGGAAACTTCCTCGGATGTCGTGGCCCGCGTGGGCGATCAAAACATCACCCTCGCCGAGGTGCACCAGAAGCTCGACGATATTCGCCGCAACAATCCCATCCCCAAGCAGGTCGAAGCCCTCTACGCGCGCCAGATCCTCAATCAGCTCGTCTTCCAAAAGGAAGTGGAATACGAAGCCAAGCGCATGGGCATCACCGTCAGTGAAAAGGAACGCGCCGACCGCATCCGCATGTACGTGCCCTCCGCCTTCAACGGCGACACCTTCGTCGGCATGGATGCCTACGCCCGCGAAGTCCAGCAGCGCTTCCAGATGTCCGTGCCCGTCTTCGAGGATCTCGTGCGCTCCGGTCTCGTCGAGGAAAAGTTCCGCAAGCTCATCACCGATGGCATCAGCGTCGGCCTCCCGGAAATCCAGGATGAGTTCCACTACCAGAACGATAAGGTGAAGCTTGATTACGTCTTGATCAAGCCTGATGATCTGCTCGGCAAAGTCAATGCCGATGACGCTGAAATCAAGGCCTACTACGACAAGAACAAATCTAACTTCCAGATTCCCGAAAAGCGCGCCGCTCGCTACGCCCTCATCGACCTCGCTCAGCTTCGCCAGACCATCCTCGTCTCCGACGACGAGCTCAAAGCCCTCTACCAGCAGAACATCCAGCAATACGAGGTGCCCAACCGCGTCCACGCCGAGCACATTCTTTTCCTGACCGTTGGCGGCAAAACCGATGCGGAAATCGAAGAGATCAAGAAGAAGGCCGAGGATGTTCTTGCACAGGCGCGCAAGAAGGGCGCCAACTTCGAGGAGCTCGCCAAGAAGTACTCCGAAGATCCCGGCAGTAAGACCAAGGGCGGCGACCTGGGCTGGATTATGCAGGGCCAAACCGTCCCCGAATTTGAGAAGGCCGCCTTCAGCCTCAACAAGGGCGAGATGTCAGGCCTCATTCGCACCCAATACGGCTTCCACATCATCAAGGTCCTGGACAAGGAAACCGCGCACACCACGCCCTTTGAAGCCGTTAAGGACTCCATTCGTGCCCCCTTGCTCCTGCAGAAGGTGGACGCGGAAGCAGGCAACATCGCCGACAAGATCTCCGCGGAGATTCGCCAGTCCAACAAAACCACTCTCGACGGGCTGGCCCAGAAGTATCACCTCAGCCTGTCGGAAACTCGCCCGGTCGCGGCCAATGAACCCCTCCTCGAACTGGGTAACTCGCAGGACGTTAAGGATCAGCTCTTCCGGCTCCGCCAAGGCGACCTGAGCTTGCCCATCCGCACCGACCGAGGCTATGTCGTGATCTCCGTCCAGCAGATTCTTCCCACTCACCAGGGAACCCTCGAGGAAGTCCGCGAAAGAGTCCTCGCCGAGCTGAAGCAGCAGAAGGCCGCGCAACTGGCGCTGTCCAAGGCCACGGATCTGGAACGCCGCGTCAAAGCCGGCGAAAAGTTCGACCCGGCCGCCAAGGCCCTGGGCCTCGATCCCAAGACCTCCGAGGCGTTTGCCCGCAGTGGCTCGGTTCCGGCTCTCGGCAGTGGCAAGCAGCTTTCTGCCGCTTTCTCCCTGAAGTCCGGCGAAGTCGGATTCCCCATCGCTCTTGGCTCCAGTTGGACGGTCTATCTGGTCGTGGAAAAGACCGAAGCCAATCCCGCCGATCTCGAGAAGCAGAACAAAACCATCGCCGACACTCTCGTTCAGTCCAAGCGCGCCCTGGCTTTTGATGCCTTCCGTGCCGCTCTGGAAGAGCGCATGAAGAAGGAAGGCACGCTGAAGCTGATGCCCGACAAGATGCGCGGCTTTGGCGACTTGGGATAGTCTAACCAATAGAAAATAAGCAAGTTAAATAATTAGCAGCCCCCCCTTGCCCTCTCGGGCCCGGCTCGCTACCCTATTTACATCTGGTTCAGGCGTACTCGGAAGGGCCTAGTTTGGCATTATGTCGCGGTTTCGTCCGGCCTCTAGCCCGCTCATGCTTATCCGGTTGTTT
>PMES01000123.1 GCA_003154775.1 Acidobacteriota bacterium
CCATCCTAGGGGTTCACCCCACTACCTTGGGTAAAACTGGCGCGGCATGGCAAACCTCCAGCGGAAAGAATTCAGCGGAGAGATGGGAGGCGACAGTGTAGCTCGGAAAGTGAGGAGAGAAAAGAGGGGAGAACCGGTATAGGCTAGCGAGTTTGGGGCAGGGAAAGCCCAGGAGCTAGAGGAAATAGAGGAGGCCAGAGAGAAAGCATGAAGAGACAACTTGCGTGGGGCGTGTTGGGAGTTCTGGCGTTTGTGGGGATGGGGATATGGGCACAGGAGCCAGCGGGGAAAAAGGAGCCAATGACGTTTTCGCTGGAGTGCGCGGGAGGAGACTGCGCGTTGCTGAAGGGCGCGCCACAGACGGCGGGGATGCGTGGCGGGTCGGTGCGGTTGAAACCCGGAGAGAGCGTGGGCTGGCACACGACTGGACAGAACGAAGAGGCGCTCGTGATTCTGCAAGGGAGCGGCGTAGCAAACGTGGAGGGTCACGCGGATGTGCCCGTGAGCGCGCACCGGATGGCCTACATTCCGCCGGGTACGAAGCACAACGTCACGAACACGGGAAGCGAAGTGCTGGAGTACGTTTGGGTGGTGGCGCCGGTTGCGGGCCGGGCCGGTAGTTGAGATCGGCGAAGCGGCCGGAGCCAATCTCATGAATGCGCTGCAATCCCGCCGCACTCACCTCAGGGGTTAAAACCCCTGAATTTCAAAGGCTTTTCGGCACGGCTGAAGCCGTGTCCTCCCGAGAACCAATCATGAGATGGCGGCTATCGCGCTTTGCCGGCGGCGGCATTGGCTGCGGCGGCGGGTACGCGGATGGTCACGCTGTCTGGCGTGGACCAGACCGGTGAGCCGTCCTTGATCTCGACCTTGTGCATGGTGATTTTCACGGCGGTGTGATCCACCTCGACGAGAAGGTAATGATAGTTGATGCCCATGTCTTTGTAGAGGTCGTCGGGCGCGCGCGCGATGAGATAGGGACGCGCGCCGCCACCGCCCGTGACGAAATAAGCGACGCCACCGTGTTCGTGGCGCTCGTAGTTGTGAACGTGGCCGCTGAAGACGATGAAGCGGGCGCGTATGCGTTGCTGGCGGTCTTCCAGCATTTTGGCGAGGGCTTGCTCGGTTGGCCGCGCGGAATGGCCACCGCCGTAAATTTTCAGGCCGGAGGAGCTGGTGTAGGGCGGATGGTGGAAAACGAAGAACACAAAATCCACATCGTCGGGCAGATGATCGAGCTGGGCCGCGAGCCAGACGCCCTGCGGGCCGGAGAGTTCGTCGAGATTGCTATCGAGAACGAGCATGAGCGAATTGGCGACACGCGTGGAATAGAAGCGATTTTTCTGGAGTTCCGGGAAGCGCTGGAAATAGTTAGCCAAGGCGGAATTCAGGTCGCCGTGCAGCTCGTGGTTGCCGATTGCGGGATAAACAGGGATTTTGCGCTCCCGCCAGAGCGAGGTTTCCGCGTCCCACACCTGCCAGTCCTTGGAGTTGTCACCATCCAAAACGATGTCTCCGCCGATGGAAATGAAGACGGGGTTTTCCTGAGCAATCGCGGCAACCAGCGCGCGGCGAATTTCGGGATTGGCGGGCTTGGTGTCCGCGGGATCGTGGAAGCGCGTGTCGCCGAAGGCGACGAAGTGGAAGGGGATGGGGGTTTTGACATCGAGGGTAACGGGTTGAGATTGCGCGTACGCGGAAACAAAAGAAATGCCACCGGCGATGAGTGCGAAAAACAGTCTTGTCAGAAATTTCATAGGATCGTCAGTCAGCAAGTCGAGAACAGAGAAGAGTGTACCGGGTTAGATGGTAAGACGTGTAAAAGGATTTTCAGATTGGCGAAATGCCCGGCCGGGCGATTGGAGAAAAAGGAAAATGGGCGTTATTGGCCCCTATCGTAGGGATAGCCCTTGTCGGCCCAGTCCACGGCAAAATCCGTGGGCAGGATAAGGACGCGTAGCTTGGTAAAGCCAAGATCGTGCAGCGCGGTGAAAGCGGGGCGGAGGTTGGGACAGCGATCCATCGGACAGCAGCCGCAATAGATGACCAGCTTGGTGGAGCGTGGAAGCGAGGAGGCCCAAGTCTTGAGTTCCTGGAGGCCCATTTCATTTCCCGCCATGCCGTGGTTTTGCGCGCCCTTGATGTGGCCGGAAGTGTAGAGGCGATTGAAGCCGACGAAGACAATTGTAGGAGCGGATTTGGAGTCGCTGAGTTCCTTCAGCAAATCCGCCGGCTGGACGGTTTGCGACGAGGTCCAAGGGTCCGAAGCGGCGCGCAACGATACGTGCGAGACCAACAGCAGAGCCACCGCGACGGCGACGAGAACAGCGAGGGAAGTTATGCGTGTGACGGTGCGAGGGGTCATTTGGAAAGCCTCCGCTGAATGAAGATGGGTTCAGTGTAGCGCAATGCGAGTGAGCCAGTCGGGGAAAAGAAAAGACCCGCCGAGAGTTTCTGAGACGGGGCAGGCCGGGGGATGAGCTAGGTGCGAGTTATCTCTTCTGGTCGGCGCGGGTGCGCACGAGTTTATTGGCCGTGGAGCGCAGGGTTTCCGGAATATTTTTGTTCATGGAAAGGCGCTTGAGGTCGAGAGCATTCAGAATGGGAAGCAGGTGCAGGGAGACGTCGATCGAAGTCTTGGGATTGTTCATGAGGTTGCGTACGACGACGTAGTTCTTGCGAAAGTTCCGGTTGGTGGCGATCGAACGAAGAATTTCATCGGTGAGATTGGGCATGGAGGCGAAGGCTTCGACCTCCTGATCGGTGAGGCGCGGGGATTGCAGCACGGCGCGCTGAACGACTTTGTTGGCATCGCGAATCAAGGTGCGCCGGGCCTCCGAGCCTCCCTTCATGGCGAATTGCACGCGCTGGGAAACGGTCATGTGGCTGATCTGCTGGAGCAAAGTCTGGCGCCTGACGAGGTCGGGCTCGGCTTCGGCGGCGGCATCGGCGAGGCGGCCCTCGTCAATGGCGGTGCTGCGAAGTTCCTGCAGCGTGCTTTTCTGGTCGGGGGTGAGGCCGGCGTAGTGCTCCAGAGCGACAGCAAGCGTGCTGGAAAGTGTGACGCGATCGAGTTCATCAAAAAGCGATTCGACATGGGCCGGCGTCAAGTGCGGCACAACGATGGCAAGTTGCTCGCCGGGACACTTCTGGTTGGCCACGAGCGCGTCCACGATGCCGGGCTTGGCCGCGAAATTTCGGGCGACATAGGCAAAGAGCGCCGGCAGGGGGTGCTCGCGGTTCATGGCTTCGACGAAAATTTCAAGGGAATCGGAGAGCAGCGCCTCTTGCGCGCGGGAGGAGACCAGTTCGTCGGAATCCTGCGCGAGAACAGTGAGGATTTCGGCGCGGTCCACGGGAGGAATGTGCGCGCCCGTGCCGCAGACGGCCAGCTTGCGTTCGCGCGGGGCTCGACCGTGGCGCAAATCTTCGAGTACTTCAGGGCTGAGAGTTTCCACCGGATGCCTGCCTAAGGTCCTTACGACCTAAGGTCATTGTACCCGAGGCTCCCGGGGCACCGAGCGGCGGCATGGCTTGGCCGTTCAATTCCAGCAACACCGCGCTGGAGTCCGCCGCGGCGACCTCGAACGCGCTGGTGGCGTGGAAGTGGCGGCTTTCACCAGAAAGGAACTCGCCTTCGAATTGCAGTCTGCCATCGGCTAGGATGCGCACGCGGGTGGCGGCGCTGGCGGAGACGAGCAGATCGAGCGGCGGCTCCTGCGCGGGGGATGGTGTGTCTGACTGTTGTTGGGAGGCTGGCGGATTAGAAGCGGATGTGGCCAGGGTGTTTGCGGCGGGCGAGACGGAAGTCATGGATTGCGTCTGGGCGCGGCGCGCGTCGTAATGCCGCCAGTAGTAGATGCCGCCGACGACGGCACAGAAAAGGAGAACGAGCAAACCGACGAAGAGGAGGAAGGGAATCCACTTGGAGGAGGACAGGCGATGTTCGGGTTGAGGGGGAACGGGAGCAACCTGGGCGCCGTGCGCCAGATCGTATTCGCCGAGAAGAGCCTCTTCATCGAGGCCGAGGTAGCGCGCGATGGAGCGAACGAAGCCACGATTGAACACGCTGCCCGGGAGCTTGCTCCAATCTTCGTTTTCCAGGGCTTCCAGAAAGCGAGAGCCAATGCGCGTGGCTGCGGTAATCTCCTCCAGCGTGACTTCGCGAAGCTCGCGCTCACGCTTCAGACGTTCTCCGAAATTTCCCCTAGCCATGCTGTGTCCCTGTAGAGGAGAGTGTAACAGCGACGGAGGACTGGACCTATCCGCGGGGAGCGCAACCCAACCTCGATTCCGGGAAGGCGGAAGCGGAGGCAGACGCGGCCAAGAAAAGCGCAGTGGTGACGCGGCGTCCCTTGGGCTCACTATAGGTGGGGTGCGAGGAAGTGTCAAACGCGGAGCGCGGAAAAGCGAGGCGCACGTTGTGTTTCCGGTTCATGCGGGGAGCGAAATCGAGGGGCGGGCAAGATTCTTTGTCTGATGAGAGAGTTGGTAGGCTATGCGTCGGCGCCGAGGGAATGAGGAGGGAACAGCGCACTCTTATTGATGGATAGATTAACGTAACCGGTAATGCTGCGAGTACGTCCTACCGAATGAAGAGGCTAAGCAGTTCGTTCGGGAGGTTGCTCATGCGCTCTACCCAGTCGCTCGTCTCCCTCCTGGTGCTGTGCGGTGCGGTAAGTCTAGCTGGCCCAATCACAACAAAGGGAACTGAAACGAGCCGTCCGCAGATTGTGCGGGTGAGCTACGTCCAGGGAGAAGTGAAGCTTTCCACGGGGATAAAAGGCAGACCGGACCTGGGAAAGGACTGGATTGCCGCAGGCGTGAATTTCCCAATGGAAGAGGGGACCACGCTTGCGACCGAACAAGGACGGGCCGAGGTGGAATTTGAGAATGGGTCCGTGGCTTATCTGGCGGAGCATTCGGTATTGCAATTCAAGGGATTGACGAGCAACTCCCAGGGGACGAGCACAGAGGTTACATTGTTGACGGGAAGGGCGACCTTTGCAATCGAGTCGAATGGCCACGATGAAATCACGATCCACGCGGCGACGGCAAAGCTTCACACGACGTCCGCGACGACCTTGCGGATGGAAAGCGCGCTGGATGGCGCGATGTTCCGAGTTGTAGAAGGACCTTTTGAGTTGCACGAAGGAATAGCCGGGAAAACGTTCGCGGCCGGACCTGGAGATGCCTTTCAGTCTGTGGGTGGAGTGCTATCGCGCGTGGAAGGTCTGGTAGACGATCCAGATCAAAATGCGTGGGACCAATGGGTCAATGAACAGAGGACGGCAAGAAAAGCGGATATCGAGAAAGGGCTCAAGGAATCGGGATTGGCGGCGCCTATACCGGGGCTTGTGGATTTGGTGAGAGGTGGGACGTTTACGGACTGCCCGCCCTACGGGGAATGCTGGGAGCCGAAGGAAGCAGCAGGAACGCAGGGAGAGCAGGGGCAAGCAAAGGCGACCCCAGAGCCGCAAGCAAAAAGCGGAGCAGGACAAGGCGCAGCGAATTCCAATGCGACGCAGAACTTAGGTGTGCGCTATGAAAAGGTGAGAGAAGAGCTTGGCACATCTATTTACGGCGGCGACCCTTGCACAAGGACCCCGGAGACGCACGTGCACTATTACGTCGAAAAAACACTAATGATAACTCCGCAGGATCCACAGGGCCGGGTGGTAGAGAAAAAAGGGGGAAGTACAACCTGGAACGTTGATTCACCTTGGTGGCAGATTGGGTGGGCGACGTGCTACGCGGGGAGTTGGTTTCTAGAGCGGCCAGCCTATGGCTACGGCTGCTCACCAGGTAAAGGGGGCAAGACGGGAAAGTGCCCACCACCGAAGAAGAAGTGGGTTGTGGGGAGGAAGAAGCCCAAGGGTGGCTCATTCTGGCGAGTGCGCATGGGAAAGAGAATAGGGGTCATACCAAAACATCCGTTGGATGTTAAAGGGAAGCCGCCGTTGAACGCGAAGTATGGAGTGCTGATGTTCCACGAGAAGGGCGGGGAAGAAGTCCCGCAGATAAAATCGGCGCCGAAGGATCTGCAAATCGTGAAGAATCTGCCGGCCGGGTACGAAACAAATTGGGTGAAGACCTTGCCAAAGGTGGAGCAGCCGGTGATCGAGGGGGGATTCCTCAAGCGTGGAACCGAGCCTTCGAGAGCCAGTGCGCCGCTGACCGGAAATCCGAAAAGTGAGGTCGCCATCCGTTACGACTACAAGGCGAAAGATTTCGCGGTGTTCGCAAATGGTGCGGGAAGCTCACGAGGGAACGCGCAGCCTGTGGCGATTGCGCACTTCGTCGCAAGCCCAGGGAACGAGAGTGGTTCCCACGCAGGAAACAGCGGAGGGAAATCTGGGAGCAGCGGAGGATCGCGAGGCGGCGCGAACGGCGGTGGGCGTGGCGGTGGTGGAGGCGGTGGTGGTGGAAGCCATGGCGGAGGCGGTGGCGGTTCATCGTCGCATTCGTCTTCTGGTGGCGGCGGTTACGGAGGCGGCAGTGGAGGCGGCTCATCGTCTGGCTCTTCGGGTGGCGGAAGGCCGCGCTGAGAAGTGGGTCAGGTTATCGGGCGCCTGACGATGTGCGCTCGCAGGCTACTGGCCCGAATCGAGAGCAGCGTTCACCAAGCATGCAGGAAATTAACATCTGTCCGGTTAGCGCTTAACAGGAATGGGGCTATCACCTGGGAAGCCGCAAATGGATGCAACGGCGCGCAAAGGGCGATGGAACGAGGAGCAAGCCGCTCACAGAAGCGCGCCAACCGCGCGGGGAGCCCCGGGTGAGCCCGGGATGGCAAGATGGCCACGCCTGTACCACGAGTGTGTTGCGCAGGATTTTCGTAGGCGCCTATACTGGCGCAGATTGGCTGATTCAGGGATAAGTTTGGGAATAGGTGTCTAAACTCGCGGGGATTCAGGGGATGGAGACACCTGCGAACAGAGAATTAAACTGGAGAGACGTGCCCCAGTGAGCCTCGAGGAAATCAAGCAGTTTCCGACGGTCGAACGGCGACGGAATGCCGGGTTGCCCGCAGAAAAGCGCGAAGCGGGCGAAGTGGCCGTGTTCCAGGAACTGGGGAAAGCGCTGACGTCTTCGCTGCAGCTCGATCAAGTGCTGCGGACGATCATGGAGAAGATCGACGAATTTCTGAGGCCGGACAACTGGTCGCTGCTGCTGCTGGATGAAGCGAAGCAGGAACTCTATTTTGAGCTGGCTGTCGGGAAGGCCTCGCAGGCGCTGAAGGATGTGCGCATCAAGCTGGGGGTGGGGATTGCGGGCTGGGTGGCGCAGCACGGCGAAGTGGTGATTGTGCCGGACACCGCCAAAGATACGCGGTTCTTCGGGAAAGTGGATGAAAAAACGAAGATGGAGACGCGGTCGATCGTGGCCGTGCCGGTGATGTTCCGCGAGACCTGCCTGGGCGTGATCGAACTGATCAATTGCGTGGGACCCGATGGATTCGACCCCAAGGACCTGAAGCTACTGGAAGCGCTTTCGGATTTTGCGGCCATCGCGCTGGAAAATGCGCGGCACGTGAAGCGGATTCACGAGCTGACCATCAAGGACGATTGCACGTCGCTGTACAACGCGCGGCACATGGGCTTCATCCTGGATACGGAAATTTACCGGTCGCAGCGTTACAACTACGAGTTTTCCATCGTGTTCATTGACCTGGACCATTTCAAGCTGGTGAATGACACGCACGGCCACCTGGTGGGATCGCGGCTGCTGGCGGAAATTGGGGAGGCGCTGAAGATCAACTGCCGGCTGATCGATTTCGCGTTCCGCTACGGCGGGGACGAATTCGTGATCCTGCTGCCGCAGACGTCGAAGGAGAATGCCATCAACGTGGCGCGACGGCTGCACAAATTGATTCGCGAGACGGTGTGGCTGACGAAGGACGAGTTGAACACGCACATCACGCCGAGCGTGGGAGTGGCGGCTTACCCGATTGATTCGAAGAGCAAAGAGGGACTGTTGCACCTGGCCGATGAAGCGATGTACCTGGTGAAGAACACCCACCGCGACGATGTGGCCGCGGCAAACGTGGGCATTTTGCCGGCGTCGAGCGAGGCAGCGGGATAAGACGAAGAGAAGAGATGACACGGTCTTACCCGGAATGACGAATTTTTCCAAATAGCTTGAAAACAGAAGAAGAATTGCGTCGAGACGCCGTTTGGAAGTGCGTGGCTATACACACCCTGGGAATTCTGATTAACTGAAAACATGAAGAGAAGCGAAGCGGCGCGCTATGCGCGGTGGTCCGCCCTGCTGGCGCTGGTATTGGCAGGAATCACCTTCGGAATCTACCTGCAGCGGCAGTGGGTTGCCCATGTGGAGAAGAAGAATGCTCCGCCATCCTTGCCGGAGGACAAGGAGCGTCAATCGATTGGGCTGACCTTCTCAAAGGTGGATGGGAATCGCACCATTTTTACGCTGCAAGCCTCCAAGTCGACGGACTTCAAAGGCCAGAACATCAGCCTGCTGGAAGACGTGAAGATTACCGTGTTCGGGAAAACAGGCGACCGTAACGACGTGATTCACACGCATAGCTGCAATTACTCCAGAGGCGACGGGGCCATTCAATGCAGCGGTGAGGTGCTGATGGAGTTGCAGAGTGCCGCGGCCGCCGAGCGCGCCCGGCAGGAATCTTCCAGCGCCCCCAGCGTGGTGCGAGTGGAAACCAGCGCGGTGACCTTTGAACGGGCCACGGGCCAGGCGCAGACCGTGGCGCCCGTAAAGTTTTCATTCCCGGATGGGAGCGGCGAGGGACTGGGCGCAGTGTACTTCTCCGAAGAAGGCGTGCTGCGGCTGGTGAAGGATGCCCGGTTGAACTTGCAGACCGGCACCCCGGTGGCCGGAGCGAAATCGCAGGGAACGACGTCCCGCGAGGTTGCCGTGCGCGGAAACAGTCTGGAGTTTGGGAAGAACTCCCGGACCGTGGTGATGGAGGGGCCGGTAACGGCCACGACTGAGGCGCAGCAACTGACCGCCGGGGAGCTGGTACTTATACTGGACGCGCAAAACCGCGCACAGACGCTGGTGGCGACGCCCGGGGCACTGGGCGAACTACCGGAGGCGACCTCGCAAAGCGCGCAAGGGAAAAACAGCCTGAAGGCAGAGAAGCTAACGTGCCATCTGACGCCGGAGCGCTGGATCCAGTCGATCGAAGCGGAAGGGAACGTCCAGGGAAGTTCCCCAACGGAAACGCTTCGGGCCGAACGCGGCGAACTGGAGATGTGGCCACGGGTGAACCAAGCGAAGCTGCTGACCTTGCGAGGTAACGTGCTGCTGCAAACGCAGGATGCCAAGGTGGGGACATCGCGGAACTTAAAGACGAATGCCCTGCAAATGGCGTTTCAAGGCGGAAAAGAGGGGCAAGCGAGCCACCTGCGGCATGCCGAAACACTCGAACACGGTACAACCGAATGGGTCGATGCGGCGGGGGCGCATTCGAAACTGGAAGCAGACAAGCTGGCGATGGACTATGACGGTTCGGGGAAAGCGCAGTTAATGACGGCCACAGGATCGGTGCAAACGGAGCGAGAGTTGAAGGGGCGGCCCACACAAACCGCGAGTGCCTCGCGCGGAACCGTAAAGTTGGAGCCGACCGGGGAGTGGTCGCAGATGAATTTACAGGGGAACGTGCGCCTGAAGGAAGCCGATCGCACGGCCGAGGCGCAGCAAGCGGCGTTCGCCAGGGCAGCGCAGACGGCAGTGTTGACCGGCCAGGCCGTGGCGCGGGACGCCAGCAGCGAGACGCGGGCGCCAAAGATCACTTTTTGGCAGGCGACGGGCGATGTGGAGGCGGAAGGCGGCGTGCGCTCGACGGAATTCTCCGGGCAGACCGGCACGGTGAACCTGAGCAGCTCGGTGCCCGCGAATATTACCGCTGATCACTTGCAGGGCAATTCGAAGACGGGGCGTGCTCTGTATACGGGCCATGCGCGACTGTGGCAGGGGCCCTCCGTACTGGAGGCGGATTCCATCGAGTTATTGCGAGGGACCCGAGTCATGAACGCGGTGGGCAACGTTCGCGGCGTGTTTCAGCAGGAGACGACCGGGCCTGCGGCGAGTGGGCCGGCGGCGAAGAAACAACCGGCGCTGTGGCATGTCAACAGCGGGACACTCACCTATTGGGACGCGGAGAGCCGCGCGCACCTGGAGAAAAATGTGGTGGTGCAGTCGGAAGACCAGCGCATGCGGGGGCCGGTCTTGGATCTCTTCTTCACTCGCGGGGAGGGCACCGGGGGAGCGTCCCAGATCAGCCGGGCGGTCGGCACCGGAGGCGTGATCGTGGAGCAGGGGGAGCGGCGGGGCACGGCGGAGAAAGGCGTGTACACCGCCGCGGACCAAAAATTCGTGTTGAGCGGAGGAAAACCCACGCTTTTTGACCCGGAGCAAGGCACAACCAGCGGGCGTGAATTGACCTTCTTTTTAGCGGATGATACGATCATGGTCGACTCGGGAAATGGTTCGCGCACGCTGACGAAACACCGGGTCCAGAGATAAGGGGACCGCCCAGCGATCCCGCGTGAAGAGGAATGCCCACACTCCAAGGCGTCGATCTCAGCAAGTCCTACCGGGGACGCAAGGTAGTCGATAACGTCGAGTTGGAAATCGGACAAGGGGAAGTAGTGGGTTTGCTGGGGCCAAATGGCGCCGGCAAAACGACCACTTTCTATATGATTGTGGGGCTGGCCCGGCCGGATGCGGGGCGGGTGCTGCTGAATGGGCAGGATATTACCGACCTGCCGATGTACCAGAGGGCGCGCAGCGGCATCAGCTACCTCCCGCAAGAACCCTCGGTTTTCCGGCAACTTACCAGCGAAGAAAACCTTTTGGCGGTGCTGGAGACGCTGCCGTTGACGCCGGAGCAGCAGCGCGACCGCCTGGAAGAATTGCTGGCCCAGATGGGGCTGGAGACGGTACGCCAGAGCAAGGCCTACATGCTCTCCGGGGGTGAACGGCGGCGGCTGGAGATTGCCAGGTCACTGACGCTGCAGCCGAGCTTTATCTTGCTGGATGAACCGTTCTCTGGGATCGATCCCCTGACCGTCAAGGACTTGCAGGACCTGATCCGGGAATTGAGCCGGTCGGGAATTGGGGCGCTCATTACCGACCATAATGTGCGGGAAACTCTGAGCGTTACCGACCGCGCCTACATCGTGAATCATGGGAGAATCATGAAGAAGGGTACTCCTGAGGCTCTGAGCAACGACCCGGAAGTCCGGCGGGTCTACCTCGGCGACAATTTCCGGCTGAATTAGGTTTATCCTAGGGATTGCGAACCGGGATTGAGAACGGAACCCATGGCCTGGCAGGGACTCAAACTTAACCTCAGAGTACAGCAGAAGCAGATTCTGACGCCCGGGCTTGTGCAGATGGTCAGCGTGCTGGCGCTGAACCGCCTGGAACTTCGCGAGATGATCAACGAGGAGATGATCGCGAACCCCGTTCTGGAAGAGCTTTCCGAAGAACCCACCGTCAGCGACAACTACAGCGACGAGACCTTCCTGAAGGCGGAAACCGAAAAGGTGCCGGAGAAGGAAGTTGCCAATCCCTTTGACGAGTTCGACGTCGGCGCCTTTTTCAACCAGTACCTGGATACCGGGGGAGACGGCGGCAAGTCGCAGGAGCGCGAGATTTCAGAGCGCCCCTCGTTTGAGAAGTTCCTTTCCTCGCCCGCAGGGCTGACCGACCATCTGGCCTGGCAATTGAGCGTGACGATCTGCTCCGAAGCGGTGCGGGAAATCGTCGAAAATATCATCGGCAATCTGGATGAGAACGGCTACCTGACGGCTTCCGTGGAAGAGCTTGCGCAGAATGGCAAGTACTCGCAGGACGATTTGGAAGACGGGCTGGCGGTGGTGCAGGACTTTGACCCCATCGGCGTGGGGTCGCGGGACCTGCGCGAGTGCCTGCTGCTGCAGTTGAAGGCTTTTGATCCGCAGAACACGCTGGCGCAGCAGATTGTTTCCGAGCACCTGAAACAGGTGCAGTCCAACCAACTGAAGGAAATTGCGCGCGCGTTGAACCGGCCGATGGATATCGTCAAACATGCTATTGATACCATCAAGAAGCTCGATCCGCGCCCGGGACTGCGCTACAACAAGACGGAACCCCGGCTGGTCGAGCCGGATGTGTACTTCCGCAAAGTGGATGACCAGTGGCAGGTCTTCCTGAATGAGGATGACATGCCGCAACTGCGGCTCAGCCCGACGTACCGCAGACTGCTGGTGCGCGACGCCGCGGACAAGGAAGTGCGCAATTACGTGAAGGAACGGTTCACGGCGGCGATCCAGTTGATGAAGAACATCGAGCAGAGAAAGCACACCATCCTGCGGGTTTGCCAGTCCATCATTGCGCGCCAGGGCGAATTCCTGGACAAAGGCCCCGATACGCTGAAACCGATGATGATCAAGGAAGTGGCGGAAGAAGTCGGCGTGCATCCCTCGACGGTGAGCCGCGCGGTGGCCAGCAAATACGCGCACACGCCGCAGGGAGTGATCGAGTTGCGGTCGTTTTTCAGCGAGGCCGTGAATGGGCCAGAGGGCGGCGGGATGTCGCTGCTGACGCTGAAGCGCCTGGTCAAGAAGATGATTGACGAAGAAGACGCCACCAAGCCGCTGACCGACGAACAAATTGCCAAGAAGCTGGAAGACAACGGCATCCACGTGACGCGGCGCACGGTGGCGAAGTACCGCGAAGATATGAGGATTCCCAGCACGCACCAGCGCCGCGTGAAAAGCTGACTCTTTGCCTGCCGTGAAGCGCACCTCACCAACAACACGAAACTCGCGAGCTTCCGGACGCCACCTGGTCATCCTGACGGGTTTGTCCGGCTCGGGGAAGAGCACCGTCCTCAAGGCGTTCGAGGACATGGGCTACAACTGCGTGGACAACCTGCCGGTGGAACTGATCCCGATTTTCGCGGAGCTGCACGCGGCGGGGGAAGGCGATTACCGGAGGGCGGCTTTGCTCGTGGATGCGCGCGAAGGGTTGCAACTGGAAAAGCTGCCGGGGCTCCTGAAACATCTGCGGCGCGATCATCCGATTACGCTGGTGTACATCGAAGCGCACGAAGACGCGTTGCTGCGGCGCTATAGCGAGACGCGCCGGCCGCACCCGCTGGGCAAGGATTTTTCGGTGCGTGAAAACCTGGAGCATGAACGCGCGCTGATGGAGCCGATCCGCAAGCTTGCGGACGTGGTGATCGACACTTCGCAGTTCAACGTGCACGAGCTGCGACAATTCGTAAATCAGAGGTTCCGATCGGAAAGCCAGCGATCGCTGCTCGTTTCGCTGGTGAGCTTTGGCTACAAGTTTGGGGTGCCGACCGATGCGGACCTGATGTTCGACGTGCGCTTCCTGCCCAATCCCCATTTTGTGCCAAGATTGCGGCGATTTACGGGGCGGGACATCAAGGTGCGCCGTTACATCCAGTCATTTCCGCAGACCGGGGAATTCCTCCGCCGGATGCAAGGGTTGTTGACCTACCTGATCCCCCACTACATCGCAGAGGGCAAGAGCTACCTGACGATCGCGTTCGGCTGCACCGGGGGAAGGCACCGCTCGGTGATGATGGCGGAGTGGATGAAGAAGGCGCTGAAGAGGCGCGGGCTTGCGACGCGGGTAGTCCACCGCGACATCGACAAGTAGGAATTGCCCAACAGTTCCGGTTGCGGACCCGCCTCCGAAAACTTGACACAGCGCGCTGCAGCCGAATAGCGTAGCAATGTGGAGTTGTGAAGCGGGGTGCGGGAGCCTGGGGCGTGGCGTCATTGCTTTCACCACAATTGAAGCGGCTTTTGGGGTATGTGCGGCCATACACCGTACGCCTTGTTGCGGGAGTAATACTGCTCGCCTTTGTGGGATTGACGGAGGGCATGACGGCGCTGATGGTGAAGCCGGCCGTCGACCAGGTGCTGAATCCCGCGGTGTATGGCTCGAGCGTGCCGCTGTTCAAGATTCCCTGGACCGGCAATTACGTCTATCTCAACAAGTTCTTTCCACCCAGCATCCACAACGTTTGGACGATTTTCGCTATTACGATCGTGATTCTGTTTTCGGCGCGCGCCATTGCCGAGTACGGGGGGCTGACCCTGATTCAGTACGTCGGGCAGGCCGCGACGCGGGATCTCCGTAATAGAGTGTATGAGCGGGTGTTGAGGCAGCCGATCGCTTTTTTCCAACACAACCCCACCGGCCGGATTCTATCCACCGTGATCAATGATGTGGAGAAGACGCGGCTGGCGCTTAGCGATTATCTCGCGGACCTGTTTCAGAAAAGTTTCACCTTTGTGGCGCTCGTGGCCGTCATGCTGGACAAGAACTGGAAGCTGGCGCTGGGCACGACCCTGCTTCTTCCCCTGGTGGTGTATCCGGTGGGCAAACTGGGGAAAAAGATCCGCACGTCCGTGGAGCGGAGCCAAACGCGGCTGGGAGATCTCAGCCAAATTCTGGAGGAAACGGTCAGCGGCAACCGGGTGGTGAAAGCCTTCGGGATGGAGGACTTTGAGAGTCAGAAGTTCCGCGAGGTCGCCCGGCGCATGCTGCGGGATAACATGCGTTGGGTGCGGGCGTTTGTGCTCACTTCGCCCCTGATGGATCTGCTGGGTGGGCTG
This sequence comes from Acidobacteriota bacterium, assembly GCA_003154775.1. Lineage (GTDB taxonomy): Bacteria > Acidobacteriota > Terriglobia > Acidiferrales > UBA7541 > Acidiferrum. The sequence goes on from PMES01000123.1 coordinate 14,628, forward strand.
GTGATTCCGCTGCTGCTGCTCTATGCGCGCAACCAGATTCAACACAACCAGATGACGCCAGGAGATTTTTTCACCTTTCTTTTTGCCATGTTCAACGCCTACATGCCATTGAAGCGGATGGGTTACGTGTACCAGCAATTCCAGGCGGCGCAGGGGGGAAGCACGCAGGTGTTTGCATACCTCGACCGCGTCGAAGAGAAACTGGATGAGCCCAAGGGGAATCTGCTGGCGCCTTTCTCGCGGGAAATCGTATTCGATGAGGTGACGTTTGCGTATGACGGAGGCAGCGCCCAGGTGCTGGAAAAGATCTCCTTCACGGCAAGCAGGGGCGAAGTGATCGCGGTGGTGGGCAACAGCGGTGCGGGAAAGACCACGCTGGTGAATCTGATTCCGAGGTTTTACGAGGTGCTGTCCGGGGCGATCCGGATCGATGGCGTGGACATCCGGAATGTGACCATCCGGTCGTTGCGGGAACAGATCGCCATGGTCACCCAGGAAAACATCCTCTTCCACGACACCGTGTGGAACAACATCTGCTACGGATTGACGAACATTCCCAAAGAACGCGTGATCGCGGCAGCCCAGACGGCCCTGGCCCACGATTTCATTCAGGAGTTGCCACAGGGCTATGACACGCTTATCGGCGAACGGGGGACGCGGCTGAGCGGCGGGCAGCGCCAGCGGATCGCGATTGCCCGTGCCATCCTGAAGAATTCGCCAATACTCATTCTGGATGAGGCCACATCGGAACTTGATTCGGAATCGGAGATGTATGTACAAAAGGCCCTGAGCAACCTGATGGTGGGGCGCACCACGTTTGTGATTGCGCATCGCTTGGGAACCATCCGCAAAGCCGATAAGATTCTGGTGTTGGAGGACGGCTCCATTCGCGAGAGCGGCACGCACGCGGAGCTATTGGAGCGAGGCGGCAGCTACGCGCGCTTGCACGATCTGCAATTTGCGGAAGAGGTCGTGCTGGCCCCTGCAGCCGCACCGAACCAGAATCCGCTGAATTCGAGAAACAAAGCATGAGCGCACAAAGCACTGCCCAGGCAGGAACTACATCGGCGCGGAAGCCCGAGTGCCTTTCCATGACCGGGTATGCCACGGTGCGCGGCGAGCACCAGGGCTGGTCTATCCGCGTCAGCGTGAAAAGCGTGAACCACCGGTTTCTGGATGTGAAGCTGCGTTTGCCGGAATCGCTGGAGCCCTACGAGATTCGCCTGCGGCAGGCCGTGCGGGATCGCATTCATCGCGGGCATGTGGACATTCATGTCAGCGTGGAGCCGGGGAATGCCGCGCCCGTCCACGTGAACCAGGTACTCCTACAGGCCTATCTGCGGGCCGCGGATGAGTTGCGCCAGCAGACCGGAGCGAAAGCGGAACTCGACCTCGTTTCGTTGTTGCGGCTTCCAGGTGTGATTGGCGGGCTCGCGCCGGAATTGCCGGATTCGGAAGAAGAGCAGGAAGAGTTCGGCAAAATCCTGGAGACACAACTCCGTGAAGCTCTCGGCAAAATGGACGAGATGCGGCGCGCCGAAGGGCGTCATTTGAGCGAGGAACTCCGCGGGCGCACGATGCGCATCGGCACGCTGGTGGAGCGGGTGCGCGGCCTGGTGCAAACTCTGAGGCCGGCGTTCGCGCGGCGCCTGGACTCCCGGCTCAAGGACCTGCTCAGCGGCAGCAGCATCGATCCCGCGCGCCTGGCGCAGGAGGCCGCCTTACTTGCGGAACGCAGCGATATCAGTGAAGAATTAGACCGCCTGCGCAGCCATCTGCAGCAATTTGCGCAACTGCTGGACGGCGCCGGCGAACTCGGCAAGAAACTCGATTTTCTGCTCCAGGAAATGCAGCGTGAGGCGAACACCATGCTGTCCAAGACGCCCGGCGTGGAAAGCGAAGCCCTGGCGATCACGGGGATAGCGCTGGAGATCAAAGCGGAAATCGAGAAATTGCGGGAACAGGTGCAGAACATCGAATGAGCGAGGGAACCGAGGTTGCGCCGCTGGTGCTGATCGTCTCCGGGCCGTCGGGCTCGGGGAAATCGACGCTGGTGCAGAAGGTATTGGAGTTGCCGGGTACCATGCCTTCGATATCCTGCACCACTAGGCCGCGGCGGGCGACCGAGGCCTCTGGAAAATGTTATGATTTCGTCACCGAGGCGGAGTTCGACGCCATGGTCGTCCGGGGTGATTTTCTGGAATATGCGCGTGTCTTCGGGAAGCATTCCTACGGCACGCCCAAGAAATGGCTGGACGAGTCGCGGGCGCGGGGCCTGGATCTGGTGCTCGAGATTGACGTGCAGGGCGCGGCGCAGGTAAAGAAGAAATTGCCGGAAGCCGTGGCGATTTTTATTTTGCCGCCCTCGCGGCAGGAACTGGAACGGCGCTTGCGCAGCCGCGGCCAGGACCCCGGCGAGGAAATTGCCCGGCGGCTGGCCATGGCCCGCGATGAGATTGCCGCGAGCGAAGAGTTTTATGATTTTTGCGTGGTGAACGACGACGTGGAACGTGCCGGCCGCGAAGCCCAGGCGATTCTCCTGGCGCTCCGTTGCCGGAGTGCCCGCCGCCGAGACCGCGTGAATCAAGTCCTGGCATCGTTTGGAGGGTAAGACACTCATGACCGTGCAAACCAAAGCTCCGGAGAGCCAGTTTGCCTATGTCGTGCTGGCCGCTCGACGCGCCCGGCAGATTATGGCGGGCGCACCACCGCTGGCGGAAAACCTGCGAACCTTGAAGGCGACGCGAATCGCCTGCGAAGAGGTTACCAGTGGCTTGATTGAATACGACTTCACCGAGCCCGGGAGCGACGAGGAAAAGGAAAGCGTCAAGCGGCGCAGGTAGCGCGCCCGCGAGGATTCCATGCGCATTACCCTTGGGGTCACTGGTGGAGTCGCGGCTTACAAGTCCGCGGAACTCGTGCGCCGTTTGCAGCAGGAGGGCCACAGCATCCAGGTGGTGATGACGCGCGCGGCTTGCGAGTTCATCACGCCCCTGACGTTTGCAGCGCTGAGCGGCCAGAAAGTCATCACCGATCTTTTTGCCAAGTCTTCCACCGGCGAAGCCAACCTCGATTCCGCCATTGAACACATTGCCGTTGCGCAGCGCACCGATCTGCTGCTTGTGGCGCCGGCCACCGCGGACACGCTCGCGAAATTTGCGCGCGGCCTGGCCGACGATTTTCTTTCCACGTTGTATCTCGCGTCCACGGCGCCGGTGATTGTGGCCCCGGCGATGAACGTCAACATGTGGCAGCATGCGGCGACCCAGGAAAATCTGGCGGTGCTGAAAGCGCGGGGCGTGCACATTGTTGAGCCCAATGCCGGGTATCTTGCCTGCGGCATGACCGGGCCGGGGCGCCTGGCGGAGCTCGACGAGATTCTGAAAGCGGTGCAGGGAATTGCGCAGACGAAACGCGATTTGGCGGGCGAGACTCTGCTGGTTACCGCCGGACCCACCTGCGAGGACATCGATCCCGTCCGCTACATTACCAATCGCTCTTCGGGGAAAATGGGCTATGCGGTGGCGGAGGCCGGGGCACGGCGCGGGGCGAACGTTGTTTTAATTACGGGACCCACGGCGTTGGCAACTCCCAAGGGCGTGGAGCGCGTGGATGTGCGTACGGCAGAGGAAATGATGGCTGCCGCGCGGAAACATTTTCCGCCCTGCTCGCTGGCGATTTTCGCGGCGGCGGTGGCGGATTACCGGCCGGCCGAACCGGCAAGCTCGAAAATCAAGCGCAGTAAGGAAGCGCTGACGATTCGCCTGGAACCCAATGCCGACATTCTGGCCACCCTGGCGAAGGAAAAGGGCGGACGGATTGTCGTGGGGTTCGCGGCGGAGACCGAGCAAGTCGCGGAAAACGCGCGGAAGAAGCTTGCGCAGAAAAATGCGGACCTGATCGTTGCGAATGACGTGACGGCGCAGGGCGCGGGCTTCGACCACGACACGAATATCATTACCCTGTTTTCCCGCGATGGCCGCGATCTCCCGTTGCCCCGGATGAGCAAGGCCGAAGTGGCCGAGCGCATTCTGGACGAGGCGGTGCGGCTCCGCGGCGTTCTGCGCAGCAAGCCCGCCTCGCACCGTGCAGGCGACTGAGCGATCATGCCCGAACGCGCTCCGGAATCCCTGCAACAGAAAATTGAAGAACGCCTCCGGTATTACGAGGATCTGGGCATCCGTTTGTTCTATCGGGATCGCATTCCCGCTGCAGCCACGAGTTTCGTTCCAACCGCTTCAACACCATTGCCCACTTCCGCCCTTCAGGAGAATTCTTTGCCCAAGCCCATCGTCAAGCCGTTGCCTCCGAAACCGGCTGCGGTCGCCGCGACGCCGCGTATCGCGCCAGTCGTCGCGCCTTCGGGTCCCACGCTTTTTGAGAGCGTCGATAAGATTAAAGACGACACGCTGCTGAAGATTCGCGAAGACATCGGCGATTGCACGCGCTGCAAACTGCACAAGGGCCGCAACAAAATTGTGTTTGGGGATGGCAGCCTCAAGGCCGAGCTCGTGTTTATCGGCGAGGGACCGGGCGCCGACGAAGATCAGCAGGGAATCCCATTTGTCGGCCGGGCCGGCAAGTTGCTGACGCAGATGATCGAAGCCATGGGCTTGCAGCGCGGGGACGTTTACATCTGCAACGTGGTGAAATGCCGGCCGCCGGAAAATCGCGCGCCGGAGCCGGATGAAGTGGCCACATGCTCGCCGTATCTGCTGCGGCAGATTGATGTGATCCGGCCAAAGGCGATCGTGTGCCTGGGCGCCGTCGCCGCGAAAACGCTGCTTGAAACGACGCGCGGAATTTCGCAATTCCGCGGACAATGGCTGGAATGGCGCGGCCACAAGCTCATGGCGACCTACCATCCCGCGTATCTTCTGCGGAATCCCAACGCCAAGGGCGAGGTTTGGAAAGACCTGCAAAAGGTGATGGCGGAATTGGGCCTGCAGCCGCCGAAGAAACCAAAATCGTCATAGCACGATGCTACAAAACGGCAATTCATTATCATCCTGCTCGTCCCGAGATTCGGGGGTTGTAGGGGTCGAGCACTGCTCGACCCCATCTTGGCAAGGCGTAAACACGTTTGTCATTCCGAGCGCAGCGAGGAATCTGCTTTTTGTAACAGCTGGGGAAAAAGCGGATTCCTCGCCCCGTTCAAAAAGCGAACGGGTCTCGGAATGACATTCGCTGGGTTTGGCGGCAGCCTGCTACTGCGCTAAACATCTGGAGAAATTCTTCTAATTCATCATGGGAATCTTTTACGGCCTCCTGACCGCGCTCACCTGGGGAAGCGCCGACCTGTTTGCGCGTTTCGCCACGCGGAAGATCGGCACGCTGCGCACGATGCTCTACATGCAGTTGACGGGATTCGTACTGTTGACGCTGGCGATGCGCTGGCTCGGCGGGTGGGGGCATCTCGCGGACGGTTCGGGATGGCGGCCGTGGGCCTGGGGAATTCTGGTGGGCCTGCTCAATGCCTCGGGCACGATGGCGCTCTACCGTTCCTTTGAGATTGGCAAGATGTCCATCGTGGCTCCGCTCTCCGCCAGCTATCCCGTGCTGACCTTGCTGCTTTCTGTTTTGACCGGAGAGCGGTTGACCCTGGCGCGACTTGTGGGCATGGCGCTGGCGATCCTCGGAGTCATCCTGGTGGCGCGCGGCGAAACTCTGCCGGACGATGCGAACGCAATCGATGCCGGCACGCAGCCGGCGAAGAAGCGGCTTGGTGTGGGTTGGGCGCTGCTGGCGGCGGTGGCCTTTGGCGTGATGTTCTGGTTGTTGGGAATTCGCGTGGTGCCGCTGCTCGGGGGTGCTCCTACGGTCTGGATCATTCGATTGACGAGTTTTTCTTTCGCTGCGCTCGTGATTCTGATTGCTAGAAGTTCTCTGGCGCCGCCGTCGAAGAAGGACTCGCCCTGGATTCTGGGCGTGGGGATCCTCGATACCAGCGCGTACCTGTTCAACAATCTGGGCATGCAGCTCGAACAGGTTTCCGTGGTGAGCGTGCTCGCTTCGCTCTACGGAGCGGTGACGGTGGGGCTGGCCGCGCTCATTCTCCGCGAGCCGGTATCGCGCCTGCAGTGGCTCGGCATTTTTTCCATTTTTGTGGGGATAATCCTGATCAGCCGCTGAGAATCCGCCGTCCAACTCTTGCAAGACGTTGTCATTCTGAGGCGATCCGATAAGGATCGCCGAAGAACCTCAACATCAAAATTGTGCACGGTGTAGCAGTTGAGATCCTTCGGGGCGCCCCGACCAGGTCGGGGTAAACGCCCGACGCGTCCCTCAGGATGACAGGTTGCTGCTCCGTTTAAATAACAGGCACGATTGCATCTCGTGGAAAACCTGGTTCGGCCCCACGACGAGTGGTGCCGCTTATGCCGCTCGGCCACTACTGCTAAACTACACGCGGGATGTCTGCTTCCTACTGCAATGTAGCCTTGCCCGTTCCTCTGCGCACGACATTCACCTATGGCGTGCCGGAGGCGCTGCGCGCGCAATTGCAGCCTGGCTCGCGCGTGCTGGTGCCGTTCCGAAAAAAATCAATGGTTGGCGTGGTCCTTGAGCTGACAGACACGCCGCCCGAAGGCGCAACCATCCGCGATGTGAGCAAGCTGATCGATCTTGTGCCGGCGCTGACGCCAAAGCTCCTGGAGCTGGGCCGATGGATCGCGGGCTACTACCTTGCGCCGATTGGGGAAGTTTTCCGGGCGATGATGCCGCCGGTCACGGAGCTGACGGCGCGGCGCGAAATCGTGCTCACGGAAGCGGGCCGTGCGCTGGCGGACAAACTCCAGCAAGGCGCAACTCTAACCGATCTCGGCGATGACGAGGCCGCGTTCCTGCAAAAACTCCTCGAAAAAAAAGGAACATGGCAGGTTGGTCCGGCGGCCAAGCTGGGAATTTCGCCCGAGGGATTGCAACGCCTGCAGCGGCGCGGCTATTTGCAAATTCAGGAGACGCTGCAGGGACGCAAGCGGAAGACGCAACGCGTGGTCGCGTGGAAAGGCGCGGGCGCGGAAGCAAAGACGCTGGGAGAGAAAGAAGAGCGGCTGCGCGCGCTGCTGCAAACCGAACGCGGCCCGCTGCCTTTACCGCAACTCCTGAAGCTTGCGCAGATGTCCCGCGCGGTGATTGAGCGGCTGCTGCGCGAAGGGCTGCTGGAAAGTTGGGAAGAGCCCATTGATCCCGCCGAAGATCCGTTCGATGCCGGCTACCTACCGCCGGCGCATTCGTTGAATGAAGCCCAGGAGCGCGCGTTCGGCGCCATCCGCGCGCGGTTTGAACTGGGCGAATTTGGCGTGCAACTTCTGCACGGCGTCACGGGCAGCGGCAAGACGGAAGTGTACCTGCGCGCGGTGCAGGACACGCTGGCGCGCGGGAAAACCGCGCTTATTCTCGTGCCGGAAATTGCGCTGACGCTGTGGATCGGGCGGCAGTGCCGCGCGTGGTTTGGGGCGAGCTTTGAGGGCGTCGCGGTGCTGCATTCGGCGCTCGGGGACGTGGAGCGCGCGCGCGAGTGGTGGCGCGTGCGCAACGGCCAGGCGCGCGTCGTCGTTGGCACTCGGTCGGCCGTGTTCGCGCCGCTCGAAAATCTCGGCTTGCTGATCGTGGATGAGGAGCAGGAGAACAGCTACAAGCAGGAAGAGACGCCCAGATACCACGGGCGCGACGTCGCCATCGTGCGCGCCAAGCTCGAAAATGCTGTGGCGCTGCTGGGTTCCGCGACGCCCTCGCTCGAGACCTATCATCACGCCGTCAACGGAAAATACGAACTGCTCACCCTGGCCGAGCGGGTGGAGAATCGTTCGCTGGCTGCGGTGGAGCTTGTCGATCTGCGCCAGGACTTTCAGCAGACCCACCAGGCCAGCCCGATTTCGCAGGTGCTGCACGCGGGGATTGACGAGTGCCTGTTGTTTCAGACGCAGGTTCTTATTCTGATCAACCGCCGCGGATATTCTTGGTCCGTGCTTTGCCGGAGTTGCGGCGCTTCCGTGCAATGCGCCAATTGCAGCATCTCGATGACCTACCACAAAAGCCGCAACCGCCTGGAGTGCCACTATTGCGGCTCGACGCAATCCGTGCCGAAGGTGTGCCCGAAGTGTGACTCGAAGTATGTCTATTTCTTCGGTGAAGGCTCCGAGCACCTGGAAGAACGCCTGCGCAAGGAATTTCCCGGGGCGCGGATCGCGCGGCTGGACCGCGACACCGCGCGCACCAAGCAGCAATACCAGGAAACGCTGGGCGCGTTCGCCAGTGGCGCGCTGGATATTTTGGTGGGCACGCAAATGCTCGCCAAGGGCCACGACTTCCAGCGCGTCACGCTGGTCGGCGTAATCTCCGCGGATTCCGGGCTGAGCCTGCCCGACTTCCGCGCCGCCGAGCGCACGTTTCAGTTGCTCACGCAGGTGGCGGGGCGCGCGGGGCGCGGCGATCTGCCCGGCCGCGTGCTCATTCAGACCTACTACCCGGAGCATTACGCGATTCAGGATGCGGTGCGCCAGGACTACGCGTCGTTCTTCGAGCGCGAATTGCATTTCCGCCGCATGATGGCCTATCCGCCATTCACATCGCTTGCCAATGTGATTGTGCGGGATACAAAACTCGAAAATGTAATTCGGTGGTCGCGCCAGCTTTCGGAGTATTTTTCGCCGCAGGATGGAAAAGGGCTGCGTATTCTGGGACCGGCTTCGGCCCCGCTGGCGCGCCTGAAAAAGGAGCATCGCTTTCAGTTTCTGCTGAAGTCGCCAAAGCGCACGTTGCTGACGAAGGTGCTGACGGGCGCGCTGGCCTTTTGCGATGCGCACGAAATCCCGCAAACCGCCGTGCTGGTGGATATGGACCCACTGACACTGCTCTGAGCGCTTAAGCCAAACGTCTTTCGGGACGGTGGCGTTCACGAACGCACAATCTTGTCCGGCGCACGCCAGCCGCTATACCTTCGATTTAGTCTCCTTGCTCTTTCGCATACAGTTTCATCGGCCCACCTCGCAGCATCCAAAACGCGGGCCTCAAACTCAGCGTCGAGCACGTAGCTGAACTCCTCCATGAATTGGACCTCGTCTGCAATTTCGGCTTGCATGGCCGTGGACGCCTTACCTCCCGGACGCAGAATTGCTGTGACGAACTTACGCTCTCTGCATATAGCCAGCTCGTCTATGTGGCCAGATGGAACAAAATCATCAACTATCACAAACCGGCAGATCGAAGCGTAGGTAACCATTTTCTCTGCCAAAGGCTGTTCCTCTATGTCGGGATATTCATCTAGAATGAGCCCGATGAAATTTAGGGTGGACAGTGCCTGCTTAATTCTTTCTAGCCGGAATCGATGCTCGCCATACTTGCCCGCAATTAGTACATTCCTTTTCTTACATCGCGCCGCATTGGCTAAAGCCCTACGGTCGTCGGGCATAACTAGCTCGGTAACAATATATTCTTTGCCTCGTAGTGCCTTTTGAAAAAAATCTCCACCGAGGATGCATGCCGGTGAACCGTGGGCACTTGCCGCAACCATTGTTTCAACCCTCGTGGTGCCGCTAGAGATCACGATCTTGAACAAAGGAAGCGAAACAGCTTGTTCCTGAAAGGAGCTCCTTTGCAACGGACTTAGTTCCAGAAAATCTATTATTTCTTGGCCGAGTAAGCTGGCGGATAAGCTCAAATCCGGAAGCGCGAGCGCGTTGATTGCTTTTCCGGTGGGTCCCTGAATCTGAACACCCAGGAAAACTGGCCCACCTTCTGGGAGTTCCCCTGACTCGATCTTGATTATTCTCTCCACCTCCTTGAAGCGAGCGCTTTCGAGCGTATTCATGATGTCCGTGGCAGTGTTTTTGTAACAAGTGAGAGAGAAACCGAGGGTGCGTTTTCCCCAGCGTTGGCTCGCACAAGAGCTTGAAATATGGAAGGCTCGGTATTCTGGGGTCTCCTGGTCGCTTACGATCTCGGAGTGGACTTCTATTCCTGATACCAAATATCTCTTGGAAGTTTCGTATTCGAGCTTGTCCATGACGGCCGCTGTCTACCCTCGTGCCTCGGCAAAGGAGTCTCTGCCGGGCATTATCACACAAGTGATACAGGTGGCGTGCACGAGTCTCCAGACGGCAGATGCGGCGGCCCCATCTCGCTTCTCGTCGGAACGTGAAATTTTCGACCTTTGGGAAAATAGTCAGCGACTCGGAAACTGTCCAGAGACGACCTTCGAGGAAGCCATCGACCCAAACCGTCGCGACACTTGGATTATTAAGGCGATAATCGGAAACTGGCCAGCTGCCACTTGGAGAAGTCTGGAACGCGGCGGATTGCGGCGGCTCTAGGAACACCAACGCGGTGAGCCAAGTAGTAGCTACAACTATAGTGGATTTGCCATGAAGCACAGGAGAAAGACGAGCAACGCCAGGAGCGCGCCGAATCTGCGGTTGGGGTCCAGCGGCGTGGGATCGTAAATCGGGGCTGCGCGGAAGTAGCGCACGCCAAACAGAAGAGCGGCCCAGATCAGCCAGCCCCTCCACAAGAAAAATCCCATGGGCAGCAAAACGAGCGGCAAGATCAGCGAAACCATGCGATGAAGCCGCGGGCTGACAGAGCGCAGAATGTGCCCGCCATCGAGCTGCCCCACCGGGAGCAAGTTCAACGCCGTGGCAAAGAGCCCGACCCACGCTGCGCGCCCCACGGGATGCAAGAGCAGATCGCCCGCATGAGCATTCGGTTGAATCACCGCTGCGATCAACCGCATCACCACGGGCACGCCGAAAACCAGATCGGCGCTGCCATCATTCGCGAGCGCCGGAATCACCTTGGCGTGGAGCACTCCGTACGCCATCGCTGGAATCGCTAGGAGGAAGCCCACGATCGGCCCGGAAGCGCCGACATCGAACAGTGCGCGCGCGGAACGTATCGGCGAACGAATCAGGATGAACGCGCCGAATGTCCCGATCAGCGTAGGCGCGGGAATAAACATCGGGTAACTCGAGCGAATGTGGTGATACCGGCAGGCGAAGTAATGCCCCAATTCGTGCGCCAACAGGATGGCCAGCAGCGTCACGGCGAAGGGAAGTCCCGTCAAAAGCGTGGCGGGATGGCGATAGGCGAGAGTGAACGTCTGCAGGAAGGTATCAATCGAGGCAGCCTGATTGTGCGCATAGGCCGCCGCGAAATGCGTGCCCGCCAGGAGACACGTGACGAGCGTCAGGAAAAACAGGAACGCCGCAAGGATGAGCGAGCGAGTTGTGGGTAGCGGGGGACTCGCTGCGTAATAAGGCCCGTACGAGGCCAAATCCCGCCAGGTATTGGCACCCAGAAGAGCGGGAGCGCGCTGCTCTGTTTCCGGTGGGGTCACGAATTTCTACTTGGCCACACCTGCAGTGGTATCTGCGAGGCCCTGCAATTCTTTGCCGGGCTTGAAGCGCACCGCCTTGCCGGGAGGAATGCTGACCTCTTCTCCCGTGCGAGGATTCCGCCCAATGCCGGTCTTGCGCGGCTTCACACTGAAGACGCCGAATTTGCGCAATTCGATGCGTTGACCCCGGCCCAAGGCGCCCTTCAGCGATTCAAACACCGTTTCCACGGCTTGTTCCGCTTTGGTGCGACTGATGTTGGTCTTGCCTACCACCGCGTTTACGATATCGAGCTTGATCACACCGGCCTCCGGCTCTACGTGGCCCGATGCTATTGGGTGCCGCGCAGGTTGTCAAGACGTGTTCCCTGGACTACACTCTTACTTTTTAAGAGCACACATTTTTCACATCTGTGTTAGGAGGAATGGATGTCCGTTAAGCCCGACCGTTGGATTCGCAAGATGGCGCTGGAACACAAGATGATCGAGCCGTTTACCGACCGGCAGGTGCGGGAAGGCGTCATCAGCTACGGCGTCTCCTCGTATGGGTACGACATCCGGGTGGCGGACGAGTTCCGAATTTTCACGAACGTGAACTCGACGATTGTCGATCCGAAGCACTTTGACGCGCGATCGCTGGTGGATTACAAAGGCGACGTCTGCATCATTCCGCCCAACTCGTTCGCTTTGGCGCGATCCGTGGAGTATTTCCGGATCCCGCGCAATGTGCTGACGATCTGCCTGGGCAAATCCACCTACGCGCGCTGCGGGATCATCGTGAACGTCACGCCGTTCGAGCCGGAATGGGAAGGCTTTGTGACGCTGGAAATCAGCAATACCACGCCGCTGCCGGCGAAAATTTACGCCAACGAAGGCCTTTGCCAGGTGCTCTTTTTCGAGAGCGACGAAGAGTGCGAAGTCAGCTACAAGGACAAAAAAGGGAAGTACCAGGCGCAAGGCGGCATCGTCCTGCCGCGGCTGTAGACATCCGTACGCCCATATCCTGAGCGTTCCCTGCAAGGTGGCGTGAATTCTCCGCCCTTGATTATTTTTGCGCGAAGGACGCGGCGTGGCCCCACTGTCCGCTCATGACAAATTCCTGCAAAGGCTTGCGCGTCCGGGGCGCCAACTCGCGCTCGCGCAACACGTCGGGAAGTGCTTGCGGGTCGCCCGCGTAGCCGATGACGAACGCGGCAATCGGCTCCCAACCATTCGGAATCGCGAAGGCTTCGATGGCCTTGTGGGGATCGAATCCGGCCATTTGATGGACGAATAGCCCTCGCGAGGTGGCTTCCGTGGTCAATTGCGAAACTGCCGTGCCCGTATCGTAGAAGGCGTTTCGGTTGGAATGCCCATTCTTCGCGAACGCCAGTTCCGAGACGGCGATGGCCAGCACCGGCGCGTGCTTCGCCCAGGTCTGGTTGAACTCCACAAGCGTGCCGAGAATTTTCCTAAAGGTGTCTCCGTCTCCCCTGGTTCCCACCAGAAACGCCCACGGCTGCTCGTTATTGCTGGAGGGCGCCCAACGCGCGGCTTCAAACAAACTCTGGAGAATCTCCGGTGAAACCGCTTTTTCCGAGAAAGCGCGCGGGCTCCAGCGTTCGCGGATCAATTCATGGACGGGATATTGTGTGGCTGCTGGCTTGTGCATCTATTTTCTCCTAGTGATTTCCAAAGCCGGGATAGCGGCGCGCGGCGGGTTTGCGCCGCCCGGCAATACTTTACAATCCAGACCCGTGCTGGCGCGGTTTACTTGCCTGCCGGCGGAATTACCATCTCCACATCCAGCGTGATGCGCACATCGTCGCTCACCACAACCCCGCCGGAATCGAGCGTCTGGTTCCAGCTTACGCCGAAATCCTGGCGGTTGATCTTGGCGGTGGCGGAAACGGCCGAGCGTTGGAGTCCCCAAGGATCCTTGATCGGAGCCTTCGGGCCCTCGACATTCAGGACCACCTGCTTGGTAACGCCGCGGATGGTGAGGTCGCCGGTCACCTTCAACTCGCCGGGGGAGACCTGCTCCACCTTGGTGGACTTGAAAGTGATGGAAGGATATTTGGCCACATCCAGGAAATCGGGGCTTTTGAGGTGCTTGTCGCGATCGGGCTCGCGGGTGTCCACGGAAGTGGCGTCGATGGTGACATTCACCGTGGATTTGGTGATGTCCTGCCCATCCAGGACGAGTGTGCCCTTCACACCGTGAAACTCGCCGCGCACCGTCGAGATCATCAAGTGGGTCACGCCAAACTGCGCCGAAGAGTGCTGCGGATCGATCTGCCAGGTGGTCGTACCCGCGCTCGCGGGCAACGCCAGCCCTGCCGTCACTACCAATCGGGGAAGATTCAACTCCATTGTTCTTTCTCCTTTTTTGTTGGCTGCGAAAATTGTCTTTTGGATGCGCCGGCTCGCTAGGCGAATTCACGCCTTTCCACTTCTGCCAGCAACTTGGCCAGGGTCTTGAGCTGGGGGGCGCTCATGTGGCGGAATTGGCCTTTGTGCAAGTCCCGGACGGGCTGGTCCAGTTTCTTCAGTGTTGCCAGGCCTTCTTCCGTAATGCGGGTTTTCACGACGCGCCGGTCCTCTTTCTCGCGGTGACGCGTGATCCAGCCGTGATTTTCCATGCGGTCCAGAAGGCGGGTGATGTCCGGGTCGCGCGAAATCATGCGCTCGCTGATGCCGCGGCAGAGCAACCCTTCGGACTCCGCGCCGCGCAGAATGCGCAGGACGTTGTACTGGGCCATGGTCAGGCCGGCGGATTTAATCAGTTGCTCGGCTTCCTGGGAAAGGGCATCGGCGGTCTTGAGGATGGCGACGAAGATGTGGTCCTCGAGAGCGGCGCCGGGGGAGGAGGCATGGTTGCGGGAATTCATGTCCAGAGCATAGTCGTTGTTACGACTATTGTCAAGACGAAAATGTCCCCCGCCTTCGTGCGCCTAGGGCTTCCTTACCGGGCGCAGGTGCACCTCGCTGATGAAACTCTGCGGCCCCTGCACCGCCACCATACCCACGGCGTGCGCCACATCCTCCGCGGTCAAAACTTTTTTCGGGTCTTTCGGCCCGCCCCCGGAGAATTCCGTCGCCACGCTTCCGGGACAAATGACGCTCACACGGATCCCATAGCCGCGTAAGTCTTCGGCCATGCAGCCGGTCAAGCCTTGCAAGCCCCACTTCGAAGCGCAATAAATTCCGCCGCCCGCAAAGGTATTTTTTCCAGCCAGGGAACTGATATTGATGATATCCCCGCCGCCGTGCTGGATCATCGAAGGCGCCACGGCCCGCGAAACGAGGAAGACGCTCTTCAAGTTCGTATTGAGGACGCGGTCCCACTCCTCCTCGCTCTTCTCGTGGACGGGACCGAAGCCGCCGATGCCTGCGTTGTTCACCAGGATGGTGATGGGCCCCAGCTCCTTCTCCGTGGATTCCACCAGCGCGGCAATATCGCCAGGCTTGGTCACGTCGGCGGTCTGCGCGTGCACGCGCACCCCCAACGCCCGCAAGTCTTGCGCGGTGCTCATGAGCGGTTCCCTGCTGCGCCCGCAGATGCTCACCGCCGCGCCCAGTTTTGCCAGCCGCTGCGCGATGGCCTTGCCGATGCCGCGGCCGCCTCCGGTGATGAGCGCCACTCCCCCCGCCAGCGGTTTCTCCGCGCTGGCGCCGCTATTTGCCGTGCTTATGTTAGTCATATGATTTCTCCCTGCCCAAGCCACGCATTTTATGCGACACTCATCTTATTCCCAAGGATGCCGCTCTGCATCGGATGCCTCGGAAGTGCCCCGGGGTTGAATCGCAAGGTTCGCGAACGTTTTTGTTCGCCCACGGACTCTTCCGGTTTTCTGCCGGAAGCGGCTTGCGAATGGGAGTCGGGTGCACCTATAATTCAACAGTTTCCGAAAGAGCATTGTCGGTTCGCGGGGAAATTCAGGGTTTCCGGTGAGCGCCGTTGATTGCCGCCGGATGGTGTGATTTTATTTCATTGGTTGCAGCGAGGAGATAAGGGAATGAACGCTACATGTAGGATGGCAAGCCTTGCAGTACTTGCGGCGCTTTGCCTCTTCTGTATCACGGTGGCTCCGGCGATGGCGCAGGGCACCGGAGGCGGCGCTGCCGGCCAGCAGAAGTACACCATGGCGGAGTACAACGCCTGGCAGGCGGCTGATGCTGAAAAGAACCCTGCGGCGCAGATCAAGATGCTGGACGACTTCGTGGCGAAGTATCCCAATTCGGCGCTTTTGAACTATATCTATACGCTGTATTACAAGAATTACGGCGCGCAAAAGAATTTCCCGAAGACCATTGAGTATTGCAACAAGCTCATCGCTCTCGGCGACAAGGCCAGCGTCACGGAGAAGTACCAGGCTTACTCCGTCTGGGCCTTCGCCTACTTCAATATTCCCAACCCTGACCCCCAGACCGCCAAGGCTGCTCATGATGCCGCGCTTGCCGGGGTCAAGATCGTCGATTCGGTTCCCAAGCCCGAGGGTGTAGACGACGCCAAGTTTGCCGAAGATAAGAAGAGGTCCATAATCTTCTTCTATGGAACGGCAGCGAATGCCGCCCTCGCCGCCAAGGATTGCGCGGGCGCCGTGGAATCTTACAAGGCAGTCCTGGCAGTGACCCCGGACGACCTGACGTCTAATTATAGCCTCGGCAAAGCCTACGGCTGCACGAATCCACCGCAGCAAGCCGACGCGCTGTGGGCCTATGCGCGCGCGGCGAGCTCCAAGAATGCCACTGAGACGCAGTCCAAATCGGTCAAGACGTACTTGCGCAAGCTGATCGTGAACTTCCAGGGTGGCACGGTCTGCGATGCGCTGAGCGACGCGGAAATGAACGAACTGCTGCAGCTTGCCTCAAGTTCCGTGGACTGCCCGGCCAGCTACAAGCTCCCCAGCAGCGCCAATCTTGACGCGGCGCGCAACAACATGACCATCGCCTCCGTTTTTACCGATCTGAAAGCTGGCGGCGACAAGGCCAAACTCACCTGGACCGCTTCGTGCGGCCTGGAGTTCCCCGACGTTCCCGGCAAGGTGCTTGAAGTGACCGGCGGAACGGACCCGGTGGTAATCAAGAACGCTTTTGTCACCACCGATGCGGAATTTGAAGCGGCGACCACCGCCAACATGGAGTTTAAGATTCCGGGCCAGCCCGAAGCCGGCAAACTCGCAAAGGATGCCTTCGTGCACATCACCGGGACCTTGACCTCCTACGATCCCGATCCGGCTTTTATGATCCATTGGGAAAAGGGCAAAGTGAGCGCCGACGATCTGCCGAAGGAAAAAGCACCGGTGAAGAAGCCGGTCCGGAAGCCTGCTGCGAAGCCACAGTAACTCACGTTTTCGACAAAAGGACTAGGGGGCCTCGAGTTCGACTCGGGGCCCTTTTTTTGCAGCGTACGGGATTTCTTTTCTTGGGAGTCTCGCGTGGGGCTCTCTTCGTGTGGGCCAGCCCCGCTCTAGCGGCTGCGCCCGCGCCGGTGATCCAGCTTGTATTCCGTCATCTTGCGGCTCAGAGTGTTGCGGTGAATCCCCAGGACTTCGGCGGCACGGGACTGGTTGCCGTTGGTGCGCTCAAGCACGCGCTTGATGAAACGCTTCTCAAATTCACCTACAGCCTCGTCAAACAGGATTCCGCGCTCCACCATTTGCGCCACAAGCCCTTCCAATTGATCTCTCACGTGCGCACTCTCCGCTGACCAGCGTAATTTGACGGGGCCGCCTTGCTACTCCAATTCGTGCCCCACCAGGATCCGGTAGGCTTCCCGGTATTTGGCACGCGTCGCGGCGACGACGTCGGGGGGCAGGTCGGGCCCAGGTGGCGTTTTTGGCCACTGGATCCTTTCGAGGTAGTCGCGCACAAACTGTTTGTCAAAGGAGGGCTGGGCGCCGCCGGGTTTATACTGCGCGGCAGGCCAGAAGCGCGAGGAATCCGGCGTCAGCGCTTCGTCGATCCACAGGAGTTGGCCGTTGAGCAACCCAAACTCGAATTTGGTGTCCGCCAGCAGGATTCCCCGCGGTTCGGCGTAGGCGACCGCGCGGCGGTACAGCTCCAGCGTGACACTACGCGCCTGCTCGGCAAGTTCCTCGCCTAGGAGTCCCGCCGCTTGCTCGAACGGGATATTTTCATCGTGGCCGGTAACCGCTTTTGTCGCGGGCGTGAATATCGGCTCGGGGAGCCTGTCTGACTCCCGCAAGCCGCCCGGCAGGGAAATGCCGCAAATCTTTCCCGAGGCGCCGTACTCCTTCCAGCCGGAGCCGGATAGATATCCCCGCGCGACGCACTCGATCGGCAAGGGTTTGGTCTTGCGCACCAGCATGGTGCGCCCCGCCAGGTCGTCCTTGTATTTGTCGAACGGGGCTGGGAATTCCGTCAAGCTGAGCACGTGATGCGGGATGACGTCTCTGAGAAGATTGAACCAGAACAGCGAGAGTTGCGTAAGGACGCGGCCTTTATCCGGAATCGGAGTGGGCATTACCACATCGAAGGCGGACAGGCGGTCGGTGGCGACGATCAAGAGGCGGTCGCCAAGGTCATAAATGTCCCGCACCTTGCCGCGCGCCGCGGGCGTGAGACCGGGAAAATTGGTTTCGCGAATTACCTTCACTGCCGAAGTTGCACTCACGGAACAGTTCCCCTGAGAAGTGTTCTGCATTTTATCCCAGCCTGCGCCGATGTCAATGTTAGCCGTCACGTTCCCCTGCCGCAGGCGACCATGCTGGCCGGGGTAGCCGCAGAAAAACAAATGGGGCGGAATCTCTTCCGCCCCAATACGGCAATACTGAGAATTTTCTTAAGCTGCGGTCGCGGCGGCGGCGCGCTGTCTCCGCATGGGCGTCGCCTCTTCCCCTTCCCAGCGCACACTGACGAGCTTCGAGACGCCGGGCTCTTGCATGGTGACGCCGTAGAGGACGCTGCCGGTCTCCATCGTCTTGCGGTTGTGGGTGACGATGATGAATTGCGTCTGCGCGCTCATATCGCCGATCAAGCGCGTGAACCGCCCGATGTTCGCCTCATCGAGTGGCGCATCGACTTCGTCCAGGATGCAGAAGGGGCTCGGCTGGTAACGGAAAATGGCGATCAGCAGCGCCAGCGCGGTCATGGCCTTCTCGCCGCCCGAAAGCAGCAAAACGTTCTGCAAGCGCTTGCCCGGCGGCGAGGCCACAATGTCAATGCCCGCATCGCCGGAGCTGTCCGGTTCGGTCAAGCGCATCTCCGCCATGCCGCCGCCAAAAATGGTGTGAAAGGCGGTGGAGAAGTTGGCGTTGATGGCCGCGAAGGCCAGCTCGAATTTTTCCTTTGTGATGACGTCGAGTTCCTTGATGGCCTGCTGGGTATCGGCAATGGACTGAAGGAGATCATCGCGTTCGCGGGTCAGGAAGGTGAACCGCTGCTCGCACTCGTTGAATTCTTCAAGCGCCATCATGTTTACGGCGCCCATGTTCTCGATGCGCTGCTTCATTTCGCGATAGTTCGCCTCGGCAAGAGCCAGCTCTTCGCCGGACATGAAGGCGGTCTCCGAGGCGATCAGGTCTTCGGGTTGCGCGTTCACTTCGGCGAGGCAAGTTTCGCGCAAGTGCTGGCGGTCGGAATCGTTGCGCGCCTTGTCCACTTCAAAACGGCCGCGCTCCTCGCGCATGTCTTGCAACGATTGCCGCGCCAGGCGCAGGTGATCTTCGGCCTGCGTCACGCGCGTGCGGCCTTCGTCCCATTCCTGCTCAAGCTGCTTCTGGTTTTCTTCCAGGCGCGTCTTTTCGGTACGCAGCACTTCCAATTGCCGGGTTAGCTCTTCCGTCTGCCGGGCCATCGCCGCGGTTTCTTCGGTGATGGACGCTTCCTGCTGCCGCAGAGCCGCCTCGCGGCGTTCCAGATCGGCCCTCTCCTCTTGCAGGCGTTGGGCAATTGCTTCCACGGAGGCCATGCGCTCGTTCATGGCGGCAAGTTCCGCTCTGGCGGTGGCCAACTCTTCTTGTTCGGTCTGCACCCTGGCGCGAAGCTGCACGACCTCTTCCGCCAGGCGCGCGCTTTCGGCTTCCGCCTCGGACCGCGACGTCGCCGCGGTTTCATGCTGGAGCTTGGCGCGTTCCGCGCGCTGCTGCACGGTATCGATTTCCTTGCGCACGCCCGCCAGTTCGCTTTGGCAGACGGTCAGGTCCAATCCCAGCCGCGCCAGGTCGCTTTGCATCTGCTCGTGGCAGTGCTTGGTGGCGAAAAGGTTGCGCTCCGCCTCGCGTTGTTGCGCCGAAAGCTCGTCGTTAGCCTGTTCGGAGGCGTGCAATTCCACGGTGATGGTTTCAAGTGCCGCCTGAATCAAGCCCGTCTGGTGCTCCAGATGCCCCACTTCCGCATCCATGGCACGCAGTTCGCGTTTCATTCCCAGCGGCCCGGCGTCGTCCGGTTTGCCGCCGGTGACCATGCGGCCCTGGTAGCAGGTGCCTTCGGGCGTGACGAAAGCATATTGCGGGTACTCGCGCGCCAGCTTCTCCGCGGCAACCGCGCTGTCTGTCAGATAGCCCGAACGCAGGCGCGGCAGGAACTGCTTCGCCGCGGGCCCCAGCGGATCGCGGAACTCCACCAATTTGTCCAGCTGGGAGATCACGCCGTCCTCCAGCCGGAAGTGCACGATGGGCTCGTACTCGTCGACTTTCAGGTTGCGCAGGGAATCGACAAAGAAGGTGGCGCGGCCGCCCACTTCATTGCGCAGCAGCGAAACGCCGGCGCGGGCGTGGTCGTAGGTTTCCACCACGACGTATTCCAGCTCATCGCGCATGTACTGCTCGAGGGCGGATTCGTGTTGTTCCTGCACCTCGGCGTAATCCGCCAGCACGCCGACGGCTCGGAAATTCCCGCCGCCGTGGCGCTCGTTGGCCGCGAAGAGTTTCTGCACGGCCTCGCCGGTGTAGGAGTGATCATTCAGAATTTGCGTCAGGGTGGAGTGGCGCGCGCGCACGCCGGCCAGGGAGTCGCGCAGGGAATCCGCCTGTTTGCCGGTCGCCTCGCGGTTCTTGCGCAATTCGGTCATGCGCGCCTGGACTTCCGAGGCCTTGCGCTGTAGCCCACCCAATTGGTTCATGGCATTCTGCCAGTCCTGGGCGGCGCGTTCCGCATCGTCGCGCACGTGGATGGAGGATTCGAGCAACGTGCCCTCGCGCTCTTCCAGCTTGCGGAGCGACTCGCTCTGATGGACCAGCGCTTCTTCGGCCTGCTTCTGCTCGCCGTGCAGCCAAAGCAAACTGTCACTCGCTTGCGTCGCGGCCCGGCGCAGCGCCTCAACACGCGCTTCCGATTCCGCGATCTGTGTCGTGCGGAAGGAGGCACGCGCCGCCAGCTCTTCCACGCAAGCGTGCACGGTGACGGACTCCGTGCGGACATTTTCCACCACCTGCTGCTGCGCCGTGTCACGCGCTTCCCACTCGGAGGTCTGCGCGGTGACGGCGTGGCGTTCCGCGGCAATCTGTTCGTTGCGGCCAGCCAATTCCGCGCTGCGCGTCTGGTTAAACACAATGCGGTTTTCGTTGCGGTCAACTTCTAGGGCCGTGTGATTCAGCACATTCTGATTCTGGCGGATTTCCGCGTCCAGCGAGTAAATCCGCTGGTTCAGGCGATCCTGCTCCGCTTCCTGTTCGTGAATGGATTGCGCCTGCTGCGTTTCCGCCGTGGTCAATTCCGCCAGCCGCCCGCCCAGGCGTTCCGCCTCGGCATCGAGTTCGCGGGCTTTTCCGGCCAGCATCTGGCGGACAATTCCGCGCATTTGCTCGCGAATCTCCGAATAGCGCCGGGCTTTGGAGGCTTGCCGCTTCAGCGAGCCCAACTGCTTTTCGACTTCCACAACAATGTCGTTGACGCGCGCCAGGTTCAGCTTGGAGGATTCCAGCTTGGCCTCGCTCAGCCGCTTCTTGGTCTTGAATCTGGTTACGCCCGCGGCTTCTTCGATGATGGCGCGGCGCTCCATGGGTTTCGTGGCGAGAATCAGGCCGATGCGCCCCTGTTCGATGATGGCGTAGGAGTCTGGTCCCAGGCCCACGCCCATGAACATTTCCTGGATGTCGCGCAAGCGGGCCACGCGGCCGTTGATAAGGTATTCGCTTTGGCCGCTGCGATAGAGCCTGCGGCTGACGACGACTTCCCCGGGTTTGCTCACCAGCGTGGGTTTTTCCGTCTTCTTCTTGCGTTTGCCCTTGAAGCCCGCTTCGCCTGCCTCCTCTAGGAGCTCGGCTTGGGGGAGCGTCTCCAAGCGCAACTCTTCTGCGGCAAGGGCATCTTCGCCGGCTTGCATTTGGGTTTCCCCGGCCATTGCGCTATCCGTGCTGTCCGCTGCGAGGTTTTCCTTTTCGGCCTCTTCTTCCGCCTCCAGGACGAACCGCGCCGCTTCGGCGAGTTCCAGATCTTCCATGGTGATGATGACTTCGGCCATGCCCAGGGGCGGGCGCTTGGTTGTACCGTTGAAAATGCAATCAGCCATGCGTTCCGCGCGCAGGGTCTTGTGGCTTTGTTCGCCCAACACCCAGCTAATGGCGTCCACGACGTTGGATTTCCCGCAGCCATTCGGCCCGACGATGCAGGTGCTGCCCATTCCGCTGAACGTGACCACGGTCCGCTCGCAGAAGGACTTGAACCCTACAATTTCCACTTTTCGGAGCTTAAGCAAGGTGTCCCCTTTTGTCGTGAACTTCCACTTCGCGGCTTACCTTAATCCCCAAACCCGGCGCGCAACCCCACTCCCAACCGTACTTCGGCGCGATCTTGCAGAATGGCCACGGTTTTTCCGCGCGAAGAGAGACGACTTTCCTTTCCTCGAGGGGAGGGGTTTTCCAGCGACGCTTTCTTCCGTAACAGACAGAAAGCAAACACGTTTGGCAGGTTCTCGTTCAGAGGCCCAGCCGCCTGGCGCTAAGATGGCGGTACGGGAGCTAAGACTACCACGACCCCCCATCCCTGTAAAGCCCTACTCTACCTATAGTGGCGTTTTCTCCCATGCCACAAGCGTTTAGCCCGAGTTTCCCAAGAGGCGAAATCTTCCCCTCCACCCCCACGCAGCAACACGCTGTCATCCTGAGGGGCGCGCCGGGCGTTTACCCGACCTGGTCGGGGCGCCCCGAAGGATCTCAACCGCAACNNTCGCCTCAGGATGACAATGTTTTGCTGAGTTTGACCAACGGAAGAACTGTAGCTCGTGAGAAAACCAAGCTCCTCAGGAGCTTTTGCGGGAATCTGAACAATCAAGGTCGCAGTCGAACACCACGCCGGAGACGCATCGCTGTTAGGTCTGCGTCAACGGCCGTGCCGCATCTCGGGCGGTATTTGGGGCGGGCACTTCTCGCGCGGGAAAGACTTCGAGGAGCAAGCGGAAGAGATAGCGTGCTAGGGCTTGGGCTTAAGTGACGCGATCTGCGGGAATGAACTTGCGCTCGTAAAGATGCATTCTGATGGCTGTTGCCCTGTCCTCAGCGAGGTAACCAGCGCCTTGATCGCCTGGCCGGCGTTGGCAGGAATCACGATCGTGGCTGCAAGAAGTCCACGGTGAACATAAGCCTGCCCGGTGTTACGCAGGCCGTCGCAGCCGATGTAAGGCAAGCTCAACCAACGATCGCGCTCGGCTCCCCCGGTGAGTTCCTGAAACGCCCGGCGCGCGCCGAGAGCCATGGCGTCATTCTGGCCTGCCACAAGTCCGAATGCCACGTCTTTAGCGACATTGAGCTTGAGCCAGGAACCCACGGCATTGTAGGCACTCTCCTCCGTCCAAAGTCCCTTCAGCACGCGCACATCGACGTTAGCGGGTTTCGCCGCCTGCATGGCGGCAGCGCGCCGGACAGCGGCTTTGTTGTCGGAGGGTCCATGGATGTACAGAACTGCGCCTCCATGGGGGAGTAAGTGCGCGATCTGTTCGCCCTGGATACGGCCGACCTCTTCATGATTGGTCGTAACGCAGAAAACTGGCGTCGTCGAGTACAGGCGGCGAAGTTCGCCGAGGTAGTCGACCTCCCGGTTCAACACCACCCACCCCACTCCAGATGACGCTGCGATTTTCGCGGGCTGCGCGAGCGGCGTCCCCACCGGTTCGAAGAAAATCCCGTTAGGGCGAGTCTCCGCAGGGCTATAGAGGAGTTTAAGGACTTGCTGGCTCTGCACGACTGCGTCGTGCTCAGTTTGTATAACCTGAAGGTCGGCTTCGCACTCGTGCGCCGCTTGTTTCGCCGAGATGGTTTGCTCGGCTTGATAATCATTATTCTCAACAACCAAAAGGGCGAGGTTGAGTCTTTTCATCCGAGACCTCCCTGGGACCCAGTGAGATGCCTTGATAGTTCACTGCATTTGCGGCGCTCTTTTCGTGTTTGAAGCGGCGCACATGGGGAGGGAAGAAAGAAGAAGGAGCGGGCAACTCTTGCAGCGTATCGACGCAACCGAGCAAGTGTCTCAAGTTTGACAGAGTTTTCTAGTGTTTTGGCCGTTAACAAAAACGACGCTATCGCGGGGACTGAGCTCTCTGTCCAGCTTCCTTCCTATCGGCTGGCTGAATGATGCCAGAATTTCCGATTTCAACTCTATCTCTCCGCGAGAACCATACGCCCGCTGTCCTTGTGCGTCAAGTTCACGTGGACAAAATGGAAAGTGTGTCTTGGCCCCATAATGCCGTCACCACTTGACGGCAACTGGAAAATGTCACCCCATAAGGCAGGAGCCATTCGCACCGTCATTTCGGTTCGTCCCTCCGTGCTGGAACATGGACACGGTATCCCGTCTCAATTCACTCGCAGCATCAGGCAGCCTGTGCCACGATCCGCAACCGCCGGTAGTCCATCACCCACTGGCCATCCTTGAACAATCTACCGCGTGCCTGGCGCTCGATCTCTTCCACCAGCCGCTCGCGCTCCACCACCGGCAGCTTTCCCGTCATGCTGCCCCCGAACATCTCCAGCCAGGTGCGCAGGCCGCGCTCGCCATCCTCCAGCGGTGTTGGCCGATCGTAGACAGCGTTGAGAGGGTGGTGACGTAAGGGAGCCTCGTTCTGGATCTTGCTTCCCGATCTCTGATATCTGATGACTGATATCAGAGATCAGATAGCAGCGATCAGGACCCAAGGGGCAACCGATCACTTCCCAGGCTGCAAATACCGGCCAAACCAATCCACCATTCTCGTCAGCATGTCCACGCGATGCTTGGGCTCGCGGAAACCGTGCGGTTCCCGCGGGTACATCACCAGTTCGGTGGCCACTCCATAGCGCTTCAGGCCGCGATAGAGTTCCTGGCTCTGGCCGGGTGGGTCGGTGGTGTCCGCCTCGCCGTGGAGGATGAGTGTCGGCGTCTTTGCGTTCTTCACATAAAGGACAGGCGAACCGTTCAGGAATCCTTCGGGCTTCTCGTACGGCGTGCCCCAGAACCATTCGTCACCCGCGGATTCCTTTTCCGTGCCATATTCCGAAATCAGGTCGGACATGCCCGCGGCGGAGACTGCCGCTTTGAAACGCGTCGTCTGTGTCACGGCCCATGCCGCCATATACCCGCCATACGACCCTCCGCCAATCCCCAGGCGTTCCGGGTCGGCGATCCCTTTGGCGATCAGATCATCCACGCCCGCCATCACGTCCTTGAAGTCGCCGCCGCCCCAATCCGCGCGATTCATTTCGGTGAATTTCTGGCCGTACCCGGTTGAGCCGCGCATATTGGGATAAAGCACCGCATAGCCGCGCGCTGCCAGCAGTTGGCCCCAGGAATCAATGCTGTCTCTCCACCGGCCGGTTGGCCCGCCATGTACACGGACCACCAGAGGCAATTTCGTCTTGCCGTCGTAGCCCGCCGGCCTCAACAAGGCTGCTTCGATTTCCAATCCGTCAAACGATTTGTATTTGTAGAATTCCGGGGCGATCACGGCAAAGTCCTTCAAGCCATCATTCACGTGACTGACAGGTTGTGCCTCGCCTTTGGTGTCCCTCAGCCAAAGCTCCGGCATGGCCGTCGAATTCCAGCCCACAAACGCGATTTCTCCCGTTGCTGCAACCGAAAACTCATTCGGATTCGCCGGCAACCGCCCGGACTCCTTCTTCTCTCCTTCGCCGCTGAAGCCGACGAACTTGTTGGCGAATCCATCCGCGTAGACGGCAATCAGCCAGCCGCCTTTGGCCCAGTGGTGGTCCATAATCTGCCGGTCGAGACTCGCCCCGGTCAAATTGCGCGCCGCCCCACCGATCACGGGAAGCAGAAAGACGTCATGCGGGTCCGGCCCATCCTCGCGGCAGCCCACGAAACTTAGCGTCGCTCCATTGGGAGAAACACGCAGATCTCCTACCGGTCCACGCGGGGCCAGCAGCTCTTTCATCCTTCCGTCTGTCGTGCTGACCAAGTAGATCCGGTCCGTGAACTCGTCGGCAGCCGGACGATTCGTTGCGATCACCGCGATGCTCTGCCCGTCGGGAAACCACGCAAGTTCCTTCACTTCCCAATTGGAATCGGTCAGCGCGCGCGATTCGTGATTGGCGAGATGGAGCAGCCGCAGGCGCGCGTGCCTTTCGTCCTTGTCCACCACTCGCGCGTCATCCTTTTCTTTCTCCTTCTTTTCCTGCGCTTCACTCTTGGGATCCGGCGCGAGATAGGCAATCGCTTGTCCGTCCGGCGACCATTCAAACGCCGTCACCCCGGCCTTCCCACTTGTTACCGCCGCAGCTTCGCCGAATTCGCTTCGCAGGAGGAAAGTCTGCTCTTCGTCTCCTCCGCGGTCGGAGAGGAATGCCAGTCCCTTTCCGTCCGGCGACCACCGCGGCGAAGACTCCGATTTCTCCGAGTAGGTGAATTGCCGGGCCGTGTTGCTGCTCTTGTCGTAGAGCCAGATGTGCCGCGTGCGTTTTTCGCCCTTCAGTGGGTCGCTCACCACGAACGCAACCCTTGCGCCGTCAGGGGAGAATTGCGGGTCCTGCACGTCGCGCCATTCCAGAAAACTCGCGGGAGTGAGTGGCCTCTTCCCCGGCGTCGCCACCTTATCCTGCGTCCATCCCGCACTCGCGCTGCATGCCAACACCCCACAGGCTATAGCCAGTCTCAGTTTGCGCATCACCTTCTCCTAGCAAAACACCCTCTTGCTCGAATGCCTGACTCTATGCGTCCCCGCCAAATCCTGTCAATCGAGCGGCGTAGCCGGGTGCCCCAACTGGCCAGCTTTGCGCGTGGGTTGTGGAGTTTATTTCTGCTTCTGCTCGAGTTCCACCCAGCGCGCGTACAACGCATCAATCGTCTTCTGCGCCGCATCCAGTTCCAGCGATGCCGCGTGCAGGCGCGCTCCATCGCCCATGATCGCCGGGTCCAGCAAGGCGTCGTGTTTCGCCTGCAATTCCTTCTCGGCCGCGGCAATGCGCGCCTCAATGCTCTCGAATTCGCGCGCTTCCTTGTAGGATAGCTTTTTCTTCGTCAGCGAGACCTTGGCCGCACCCGTCGCCGCGCTCGGACTCTGCGTTTCCACCGACGCATTACTCTTTCCCGCGGCCTGTTGCGCCCGTTGCCACGCCTCCCATTGCTGGTAGTCCGCAAAGCGTTCCGCGCCGCCCAGTCCGTCCAGACCGAGCACGACGGTGGACACGCGGTCCAGCATGTAGCGGTCGTGCGTCACCAGCACCAGCGCCCCGCGATATTCCAGCAAACTCTCCTCCAAAATCTCCAGTGTGGGGATGTCCAGATCGTTGGTTGGCTCGTCCAGCAGCAGGACATCCGCGGGTTGCAGCATCAATTGCGCAATCAGCACGCGCGCGCGCTCGCCGCCGGACAGCCGGCCGACCTTTTGATTGAGCTGCTCCCCCGTAAACAGGAATCGCGCCGCCCACGCCGCCACATGAATCACGCGATCCTGATAAATCACCGCATCGCTGTCCGGTGCCAGCGCGCGCCGCAGCGTCATCTCCGGGTCGAGCTCGCGATTCTGGTCGAAGTACACGACGCGCAACGCAGCCGCCTGCCGCATGACGCCCCGCGCCGGCTTCAGTTCGCCCTTCAACAGCCGCAGCAGCGTCGTCTTGCCGCTGCCGTTCGGGCCCACCAGCCCCACGCGCATCCCCGACGTCATGATGAAGTGCACATCGCTAAACAGCGTCCGTCCGCCCATCGCATAGCTCACGCCGTCCAGCGTAATCAACTGTTTCGTCTGCCGCCCGGATGAAGCGAAATCGATTTGCGCGCTGGTGCTTCGTGTGCGCGCGT
This sequence comes from Acidobacteriota bacterium, assembly GCA_003154775.1. GTDB lineage: Bacteria > Acidobacteriota > Terriglobia > Acidiferrales > UBA7541 > Acidiferrum. Next base: position 42,133 of record PMES01000123.1, read on the forward strand.
TCAGTTCCGAAAGCTCGCCGATCATTTCGTGCGCTTTATCAATGCGCGCCTTCGATTTTGTGGTTCGCGCTTTGGGCCCGCGCCGCAACCACTCGATTTCCGTATGCACGCGATTCTCCAACGCCGCCTGCCGGTTCCTTTGCGCGTGCAGGTACTGTTCCTTGGCCTCCAGAAACGTGCTGTAATTCCCGGAGACCCGCAGCGCCCCATCGTCGTAGGCGGCGTTGAGTTCCACCATCTCGTTCGCCACATTCTCTAGGAAATAGCGGTCGTGGCTCACCACCACGCACGCGAACGGGGCATTCTGCAATGTCTCTTCCAGCCACTGGATCCCCGCCAGGTCCAGATGATTCGTCGGCTCATCGAGCAGCAGAATGTCCGGCCGCTGCACCAGCGCTTCCACAATCGCCAGCCGCTTCCGCCACCCGCCGGAGAGCGTAGCGGCTTCCGCGTCCAGGTCGGTGAAGCCTGCGCGCCCCAAAATTTCCGCGATCCGGGACAGCCGCTCGTCCTCCGGCACCTTCGCGCGGTCCAGTGCTTTCCCGATCACCGTGCGAATCGTCTCGCCGCCTGCAAATTCGGAGATTTGCAGCGCCGCGCTCAGCCGCATGCCCTTCCGGATGGCCACGTCCCCGCTGTCCGGCGCCACCTGGCCGTGTAACATCGCCAGCAGCGTGGATTTCCCGGAGCCATTCGGCCCGATAACCCCGATGCGGCTTCCCTCGTCCACTGTAAACGAGATATTCTCAAACAGCGGCGTTGCCCCATACCGCTTCGATAATCCCTGTGCGCTGATGATCGGTGGCAAGTGTCCCGCTCTTCCCTGGTTCTTCTACCTTTAATTTACGGCTCTTTCAGAATACCAGCAGCCCAATCGAACACGGTACCTGCACACTTCGTTCCGGCTCGGGACGGCATGGCTTTTTACCCCGAACAAAGTGAGGGGCAGCCATGCCATGACGGGCGCCAGGTCTACCCGGCCTCAGCCGCTGAGGGCCGGGAACTCGCCCGCGCCCGCGCCATCCGGGCATCCCTCAGAAAACTAATTCATTCCATTAAAAATCTGCACTGTACATTTTCCCGCTTTGCAGTTTATAAACTTGGTGTGTAATCGCCCCGCGCGTCGTTCTAGCGGCGCCAACTGGACTGGCAAAGCCCAGCCAGATGACGCCGGAGGACATCGCGCATACGGTTCGCTCCCCGGGCGCCGCATGGACTGGAGACTGAATGGAATCCTTCCTGCCGGCTATCCCCAGAACGAATGAGGATACTCCGGCTGATCGGCACGGCCGCAAAAATCGCAGCGTTACCCACAAATTATGTCCGGACAACGGAGTGGGAAAGCGATGAGAATGAGAATTGTCGCTTCGACCCTGGCCTTCCTTCTGTTGCTTCCTCACGTCTTCGCCGGTGAATCTTCGCCGGCCGTCAAGTTCGCCGTAGCTCCGAAATATCCCACTCTTACGCTGGCAGGAAGGGTTTATGGCGAGGTCACCGTTCGCGTGACGATTGATCGCGCGGGTGCCGTGAAGGGTACCAAAGTGACCGAAGGGCATCCCATGCTCCGAGAGGCCGCGGTGAATGCCGCGCAACAATGGAAATTCGTGGAAGGCTCCGTAGACAACCGCGTGGCGACGCTGAAGTTCAGCTTTGTGATCTTGCCGGATAATTCCCAGGTGCAATCGCAGACCATTTTCCTGCCGCCCGCTGGCATTGAGATTCGGCAGAAGCCTGCGGCACCCGCAGTTGAAGATCAGGAAGGTGAGTTCTCTCCTGATCAGCACCCCATCTCCAAGACCTGAGCAGGGCTCCGCTCCTCGCGGTGAGCACCCAGGTTGCCCGCACTTCTGTCCTCAGGGCATCCACCGGGGGCCGTTCAACCCACCTTTCAGCTTTGGATGACTTTGAATTTGGAGGCGCGGGTGGGAATCGAACCCACGCATAAAGGTTTTGCAGACCTCTCCCTTACCACTTGGGTACCGCGCCTTTCCTTCTAGTATAGCCAAAATCCTCGACGCGTGTCAGGGCCGGCCAGCTTGTTGTTTAGGAACTCCGAGTTGCGCTTTTACTTCTTCGCTGGCTCCTCAATCTGCGCTTCGCGCAGGAACCTTGCTGATTCCTCCGGTGGCGTCGGATTGATGTAGAAGCCGGTGCCCCATTCAAAACCCGCTACTTTCGTCAGCTTGGGAATGATTTCGATGTGCCAGTGGTAGTGGTCGTTGATCTCTTCGCCGATCGGCGACGTATGAATCATGAAGTTGAACGCCGGACGGTCCAGCACAGCGTCCATGCGCATCAGCGTGTCCTTCATCATGTTCGCCAGGCTCGCGTACATGGAGCTTTGATTATTCTCGTAGGCCGATCCGTGGGCCTTGGGGAGCAGCCACATCTCAAACGGGAAGCGCGGCGCGTAAGGCGCCAGCGTTATGAAATGATCGTTTTCGCCGATGACGCGCTCGCCGGTATCCCGCTCCTGGCGGATAATGTCGCAGAAGATGCAGCGCTCTTTTTCGTCGTAGTAATGCCAGCAATTGTCCACTTCCTCGCGCACGCGCCGCGGCACAATCGGCAGCGCAATCAGTTGCGAGTGCGGGTGTTCCACCGAAGCCCCCGCAGCCTCCCCGTGGTTCTTGAAAATCAGCACGTAGCGGAAGCGTTTGTCATTCTTCAGGTCCAGCATGCGGTCGCGATAGGCCCACAGCACGTCCTCCACGGCCTTCTGGGGCAACTGCGCCAGGGTCGTCTGGTGCTGGGGCGTTTCGATAATCACCTCGTGCGCCCCGATCCCGTTCATTTTGTCGAACAGCCCTTCGCCCTCGCGATCGAGCTCGCCTTCAATGCCCAGCGCCGGAAAGCGATTCGGCACCACCCGGATATTCCAGCCCGAGGAATTGGCGCTTCCCCCGTTGCGGCCGTAGGCAAGAATCTCCGGCGGTGTCTTCCCTTCATTGCCCGGACAGAACGGGCAGTTTCGTGGCGGGCCCGGGAAAACGCTTTCGCGCAGAAAATCCATCGGCCGCTTTCCGCGGTCCGTTGAAATGATCACCCAGCGCCCTGTAATTGGATCCTTACGTAACTCCGGCAATTCACCCTCCGAACCTGGTTGCACCCTATCGCTAGGAACCACTCTCTACAAACTCGATATTGTACTCCGACTTGGCCTCAAGGGCAGTACGCACGGTCACATTGGGCCGCTTCAGTGTAAATTTTGCATTGGTCGCTCCGGGTAATAGTCCTACCCGGACCCCAATCTCGCCTGGGGGCTTAGAGCTGCCTTATGGAGCCGTACGGCGGGTGGCTGGCCGGGAGTGTTGTCAATCGCCACCACGTCAAACCGCAGCGGACATTCTTTCAAGTGTCGTTCGCGCAGGAAGTAGTGAGCAGTGCGGACAAGGACAGCGTGCTTTTCCTTCGTGATGCTCAATTCCGGCAGAGCGGGCTTGCCTTTCACGGCGAGGCGCGTGCGCACTTCCACAAAAGCCAATGTCTCGCCATCGAAGCCGATCAGGTCGATCTCGCCTTTGGCGCGGGAAGGAGCGTAATTGCGAGCGATGAAGATGTACCCAAGCCGCCGTAGATACCAATAGGCATAGGTTTCGCCACGCACACCGGTGCGCCGCGCCGCAAGCCTCTCCTCCGTGGCACTCGTTGCGCCATCCTGCGGCGGCGAGGAATCCTGGAGGCCGTGGCGGGCCTTCCACTGCATTATCGCAAATGCAATCCGCGCCAGCATATTCGTGTCTTGTTACTCACTCGGTAAGACAATCTCCAGTATAAAACAAAATCCCGTGGAGGGCTGGGATTTCTGCCCCCACGGGATTTGTCTATTGTCGTAGCGTCGTGAGCTAGAGCGACTTCTCCGCTTCCCGGATGCTCTCTTCCATAATCCCAATAGCGCAATCGGCCTGTTCTTCGTCAATGATGAGCGGCGGCGATATGCGGATGGAATTCTCGCCCGACTCCAGGGTCAACAAACCCCGGTGGAACGCGCCGACAATCACTTTGTCGCGCAGGTCCGGAGCCTTCTCCTTGGTGCGCTGGTCGCGGACGATCTCCACGCCGATCATCAGGCCTTTGCCGCGAACGTCGCCGACAATCTTGAAGCGGCTGGGCCAGTCATTGATCTTGCCGAAGATGTATTCGCCCATTTTCTGCGCGTTGGCCATCAAGCCGCCCTCGATCAAATCGAGCGTGGCCATGGCCGAGGCGATGCACACCGGATTGCCGCCATAGGTTGTGCCGTGCGATCCCGGTTTCCACTGCATCACGCTTTCCTTGGCGATGAACGCGCTGATGGGCATGCCGCTGCCAATCCCCTTCGCCGTCAACACAATGTCCGGCGTGATGCCGGCGTGATCGTAAGCCCACATCTTTCCGGTACGCCCCACACCGGATTGCACCTCATCGAGGATCAGCATGATGCCGTGCTTGTTGCAGATGCGCTGAAGCTCCTGCAGGAAAAATGCCGGCGCTGGGATGAAGCCGCCTTCGCCCTGAATCGGCTCGACGATGATCGCCGCAACCTCTTCCGGCGCAAACAGCCGCTTCAAGATCTGCTCCTCGAGCAGTTCGATAATCTCTCCCCCACAGGTTTCCTTGGTGTGCCCGAGCGCGCAGCGGTAGGCGTAAGGGAACGGAATGTGCTCCACGCCGCCCAGCAGTGTGCCGAAGTACTTGCGCTGGGTGCTCTTTGAGGCCGTAAGCGAGAGCGAGCCGAGGGTGCGGCCGTGGAAACAGCCGTAAAACGCAATCAGCTTGTCGCGCCGTGTGGCATAGCGCGCCAACTTAATCGCGCCTTCCACCGCCTCTGTGCCGCTATTGCCGAAGAATACCTTGTAGTGGTGCGACTTCGGCATGGTGGCGACGAGGCGCTCCGCCAACTGCGGCATGTGACGATGATAGAAATCCGTGCCGGCAATGTGGATGAGTTCCGCCGCCTGCTTCTGAATGGCTTGCACCACATGCGGGTGGCAATGGCCCGTCGAGCAGACCGCGATGCCCGCGGCAAAATCCAGGAAGGTGTTGCCATCGGGATCTTCGATAATCGCGCCGTAGCCGCGATGCGCAACCAGCGGATATTCGCGAAAGAGCGATGGCGAAATAAATTTCTTGTCGTACTCGATCACTTCCTTTGCCTTGGGGCCTGGCAAAGGCATATTGATTCTTGGGAGTTTTGTTTCCGTGGCCGTAATCATGATGCCTCCAAATTCTGTGCGCACTGGTTAGAGTTGTTGCCGAGGTGCGGGATAGAGGGCAGGCTTGCGCAGGCGGAATATCGCCACAACCTGCTGAAGATGCGGGACTTAATCTACGCTAAAGAGGCTGGGGCGCAGATTCGCCGGGCGAAACTTCCGCGGCACCCGCGGGCCCACTGCAACTCGATCATGTTTAAGAAAGTGGAAGTACTTCATTTGCGTTTCCAGCGGACGCTGCCGTCCTTGGCATCTTCCAAAAGTATACCACGCTCGGCGAGTTCCTTGCGGATGCGATCGCTGGCGGCAAAATCGCGGCGCTGGCGCGCGGCTTGGCGCTCGGCGACAAGTTTTTCGATCGCCGCGTCGCCCAGTCCGCTGGAGGCATCGGCATAGCCAAGAGCCTGAAGCTTTTCCGCGTCGTTATCTTCAAGGACGGCGAACACGCGATCAAAACTGGCGAGTAAATCCTGTACAGCGGCAAGTTCGCCCTGGCGGAATTCGCCTTTGTCCATGGCGATGTTGGCTTCGCGCACCAAATCATAGACGGCGGCGAGCGCTTGCGCGGTGTTCAAGTCGTCGGAAAGGCCGGCGTCAAAGTCATCCGCAGCTTGGGCGATGCGCTCGGCGATGGCGGGCTGCGAACCTGCCGGAAACTTTTCCTGTTTCAGGCGCGCCGCGAAGTTGCGCAACCGCTCGACGGAACTCGTGGCCTGCTGCAAGCCGTCGAACGTGAAATTTAGCTGGCGGCGATAGGGCACGCTGGCCAGGGCAAAGCGCAGCGCGGAGGGCTTGTACCCTTTGGCGAACAGGTCGCGCAACGTGAAGAAGTTGCCCAGCGACTTGGACATTTTCTCGCCTTCCACCAGCAGGTGCTCCGCGTGCAGCCAGTAGCGCACAAACGGCTTTCCCGTGGCCGCTTCACTTTGCGCAATTTCGTTTTCGTGGTGCGGAAAGGCCAGGTCAATGCCGCCGGTGTGAATGTCCAGCGTTTCGCCCAGGTATTTCATGGCCATCGCGGAGCACTCGATGTGCCAGCCGGGACGCCCCGCGCCGATGGGCGTTTCCCAGAAATGTTCGCCGGGCTTGGGCGCTTTCCACAGGGCAAAATCGCGCGCGCTTTCCTTGTCGTAGCGGTCGTTATCCACCCGCGCTCCCGCTTGAATGCCGGTCAGGTCAATCTTGGAGAGCTTGCCGTAATCCTTGAATTTGGCGATGCGGTAGTAGAGCGAGCCTTCGCTGGGATAGGTGTAGGTATTTTTCTGCAGCCGCTGGATCAGCGCCACCATGTCGTCAATGTGGTCCGTGGCGCGGATCCAGTGCTCCGGCGATTCCACGCTCAGCGCGCGGCAATCGGCGAAGAAGGCTTGAATGAACTTTTCCGTGTAATCCCGTATGGAGATGCCCGCCTTCGCGGCATTGGCGATGATGCGGTCGTCCACGTCGGTCAGGTTCATCACGTGGGTCAGCTTGAACCCGCGCAGTTTCAGGAAGCGCCGCAGGATGTCCTGGAAAACGAAGGTGCGGAAATTGCCGATGTGCGCGTAGTCGTACACCGTGGGGCCGCAGGTGTACATCCGGATTTCCCCGGGCTTCAGGGGCACGAACGGCTCAACCTTGCCGGAGAGCGTGTTGTGGACGCGGATTTCGTGCATGACGCTTCTGCTAGGCCTTTCCGCAGTATGGCAAACGAATGATTGTAGCCGAGCCATCGCAGGCGCCGCAATGACGGGCGCCGGAAGAGTAAAGCGGTTGAAGACTTCAAAGTTGAAAGGTTCAACCGAGTGGGTGCCCCATCCTCGTCTCGTGAGGGTGGGTCTTGGGTTATTCCTTGCCGTTATCCCGCCTTCCCCTTCTGTCATCCCGACCGCAGCGGCCCGATTTTTTCTTTCGCGCCGAATTATGGCGCGTCGGGCCGCGGAGTGGAGGGATCTCTCTGCCGCTGCTTGTTCGCGTTGCCCACTGCCTTCGCACTCCGTTATTTCGAGCGGCGGATGGCGCAGGCTTAACGCGTTGAGATGACTTCGGGTGGCCTACCCTTTGCGCCGTATGCAAAGGGTGGGCTCTTCGTCTTCTCTCTTCGCCGTCACTCTTTCCCCCGCATCTGGCGTGACAGCCGCTGCTTGAATACCTGCACCACCTTCGCCGCAGACACCGCCCGTGATTCGCTCACCAGCAGGTGCACATGCCGCGGCATGGTCACGTAACCCACCAGCGCGAATCTGTACCTGGCCCGCACCTCGCCCAAAATTTGTACCGCCAGATTTCGCGCCTGAACCGTCGCCAGCAGCGCACGCCGCTGGTAGCACCAGAAGGTGATGAAGTGCAGACCCCCCGCCCCGCCCCGCCCCGCGCCTGAGATTCTTCGGCATAAGAGAAAGAGGAAGAGCCCACCCTTTGCCTAACGCGCAAAGGGTAGGCCACCCACCCCTCTGTCTTTTATCACTCTCCGGTTAATTTCTAAAGTGGTATCTTGCCATGGTGAATCCCGAATTCAACCGAAAGGCTGCGCCACCCGCCCGGATTAACATAGATAGTAAAGCAATCTCAATGGCCGTAAACAGAACTTGACAATATAGGTTAATTAGAGCAGTGTGATAGTAGGTGGAGGGTGTCTTCAGGCTTCGAGACCGGGAGCGGTGCCCTGAATCGCTTCCTTGGCCTAGAAATAAAGAGGGCGCCATGTTTGCACACAAACTGTCGATGTACTTGAAGAATGACGGCGCCCTGGCATTCAAGCACAGGATCGAGGCGGACATTATTCCCTTGCTGCGCAAGCAGAAGGGCTTCCTCGAGGAAATTACCTTTCTCTACCTAAACGGCAGAGAGGTTCACGCCTTCAGTCTGTGGGAGTCCGCCGAGCATGCGGAGGCGTTCAACCGGGGAACGTACCCGGAAGTGGCAAGAATGCTGGCGTCCGTGATTGAAGGCATGCCTCGGGTACAGACCTACGAGGTCCTTAATTCGACCATCCCCAAGAGCGTCGCTGCCGTTTCCGCCCAGGCGTTGCACCTGGGCGCTCTTCGCGAAGGGCCCCCGGGTACCAGTTTCGAAACTAGTACCATATAAATACTAATTGACATACGGTAAATATTGTGCTATGCTTCCCCTGTTATGCTGAGGGGACGCTGCTCTTGTGCCATTTCAAAAAGTCCCACACCCTCATCCGCATCGAGAATTCCGCTAACTCCTTTGTTTCCCCTACATCCGCGAAATTCTCCCATAAGTCCTTTGTTTCCCCTACATCCGCAAAAACAGGGGGGTGGGGGGGGGGTAGCAGGCCCCGCAAAACTGATGATTTTCTCAACGCTTTCCGACCGTCAATCTTTTCCCGGAGGTTCCAAGCAGCCCGCCTCCCCGACCGGGTCGGGGCAGGCGCCAGGCGGCCCCTACACGAACTGTGAACTGTCAACGGCGAACGGTAAACCCGCTTTTCTAAGTCCTGCGTTTACTGCTACATCATATGACAATGTCGGCGCGGCGACATTGTCGTTCTTGCACGCGACGAAAGCCAAACCCAAGAACCGACCTGAAGGTCGGCCACTACATAAACGGAAGAGCGGCGTGCACGGTTATACTGGAAGCGGATTTGCAATGAGCGGACAAATGGCTGAGGAGACCTTCCGGGTGCGCGATTTCTGGATCGCTGTTCTGATTGCTCTGGCATGTTTAGTTGGTTCGCCATCGGTGCTCGCCCAGGACCAGAGCAACCCGCCATCCGCCCCGGAAGCCGCAAAAAAGACCGCCATCCAGGCACCACCCAAAACGCACCGCTTCTGGGACAAGGAAAACGACTGGCTCTTTGCTGGCGTTGGCGCGTCTCGCACGCTGGATTACTTTTCGAGGCTGAACTTCCGTAGACGCGGCGACCATGAGGTGTTGCTGTCGAATGATTTGGTGGACAATCATGCGGCGTTTGCGGCCGTCGAAGCCGGCGCCACGGGGCTTTCGATCGGCGTGTCTTACCTGTTTCACCGCTATGGTCACCACAAGCTGGAGCGCTGGGTCTCGATCCTACATATCAGCGCGGCGACTGCTGGCGCGGCGCACAACTATTCCTTGAAGACGGTTCACACGGCGACCCCCGCGCCATAACTTGCGAGGAGCCCCTGACCGGCAGAGAAGATTTCAGCACAGAGTTAATAGAAGGGCCGCCCCGACCGGGTCGGGGTAAACGCCGGGCACGGAGATGAGAAACCCAAGCAAACCCAAGCGCACAGGCAAGAGTGCCTGTGCCACTGACCCAAGACCCACACGCAAAACCGGCGAGTGGGGCACCCGGCCAAGCAGACCCAAGCGCACAGGCAGGAGTGCCTGCGCCACGCCCGTGAATCAAAGGGAATTTCGGCGGGCGATGTTGCCCAGCATGGCGCCGCTGGGCTTGATGGTTCTGCGTTGCGTGGCCAAATCGACGGCGACGATACCGAACTTGGGCGTGAAGCCGGACATCCACTCGAAGTTGTCGAGGAGCGACCAGGCGACATAGCCGCGGACGTCCACGCCATCGTCAATGGCGCGCTTGAGGCCGGCGAGGGCACGCCCGAAATATTCGACGCGGCGCGTGTCATCGGTGGTAGCGATGCCGTTTTCCGTGACGATGAGCGGCACACCGGCTTCCTTGCTGGCGTAGCGAACCACATGCTCGACGCATTCGGGGTAAAACTCCCAGCCAACCTGAGTGAGCTCCGCGCCTTGCGGGGCAGGCAAGTCCTTCTTTCCGACAATGGAACGCGAATAGGTTTGCACGCCGAGATAGTCGCATTGTTTTGCGGCATCGAGCCAGGGGCCGTAGATGTCCGCGCGCTTTTCGACTAGATGACTGTCCGAAGGAGCTGGCTGATCGTCCGACATAGCGAGATTGAATCCGACGGGCATTTCGCTGCGGACGGACTTCATTGCAGCCTTACCCTTGTGGTGGGCGGCCAACAGACCATCGCGGGTCTTCATGGGATCGCCCATAAAGAAACCCGCGAATTCAGGGGCATGGAGTTGCTGGCGCACGTTGGCGAGACTCTGCTGGAAAACGTCGGTCATATTCTTTCCCTGCAGCTCTGGCAGGTTGATCCAGTTGAGCAATTGTGGAACGTCCGGCTCATTGAATGTAGAGGCGAAATCCACCAGATCCCCCAGGTGCTTGGTGGCCTTTTCACAGAAGCGGGCGTACAGATCGGGCGCAGAGGGATTTTGCCAGGCACCCTTGTAGGCAAACCAGCGCGGGATGGAGAAGTGAGAGTAAGTAAGAAGCGTGGTCAGATGGTGCTCGCGGCAGGCGGCCAGCATGCGGCGGTAATGTTCGAGTTCGGCGCTGGAGAAGAAGCCCTCGTCGGGTTCAATGCGCGCCCACTCGAGGGAAAAGCGATAGGTGTTGAAGCCAAGATCGGCCAACATGCTGATGTCCTGAGGATAGAGATGGTAGTGATCGCAGGCGTCGCCGGAGGGTTCCTTGAAGATGGTCTGGGGCAAATGTTCCAGGGTCCAGAGGTCGCTGTTGGTATTGTTGCCCTCGACTTGATGACCTGCGGTTGCGCAGCCCCAGAGGAACTTATCGGGGAAGGATTTGGACTTCTCCGCGGGGCGAGGGGCGGCGTTTGAGGATGGCGCAGTGTCGGCTGTTCGCGCGGAGGATGTGTTTCCGATGATCCCCACCAGTGCGGCGGCAGAGGCGCCTTGTAAAAGGCTGCGGCGGGTGATGGGTTTGCAAGTCGATTCAAGCAGCGGCAGTTTTGGTTGGTTCATGGATGCGTTCCTCCTGGGGGATTTCCAAGGAATTTTGTTGGCAGGTGGCCAAGTCCGAAGGGAGCGGAGATTGTTGACATGGTGGACGATGCGAGAATATCACCTTAAGAAACATTTGCATCGGGAGTCTCGGGGGTGGAAGGTGATGGGATGAGGAAGGGCTGGCACTTCAGGGTCGCGCCTGACAGTTCATTCTTGATTCGTAGGAATTCTGCGAGCGCTCTTGAGCAGGCGCTTGGAGAGTAAGGCACCCGGCGACCGCTTACTTCAAGCCGGAGTTTCTTCTTCCGGAGCGGCGACGGAGAACTTCTCCAACACATCAGTCAGCTCTCGGATTTTAATGGGCTTCGAGATGTAGTCATCCATTCCTGCGGCCAGGCATCGCTCCCGGTCGCCCTGCATAGCGTGGGCCGTCATGGCGATGATCGGCAAATGTCTGCCGGTGCCTTGTTCCCGTGCGCGGATGGCGGCGGTAGCCTCGAACCCGTCCATCTCCGGCATCTGCACGTCCATCAAGACCGCATCGAAGTTTTCCCGGTCGAGAGCAGCAAGGGCTTCGCGTCCATTCGCCGTGAGCGTTACGTGGTGTCCGTGTTTCTCCAGCAGGCGCGCAGCGAGCTTTTGGTTGATGACATTGTCCTCCGCCAGCAGAACGCGCAACTTTTTCTTTCCCTCGCGTATAGTGTGACGCGTGATCAGCGCGGCGGGCTCAGGTTGCGACCCCGACATGCCCAGAACGCGAACGATAGCCTCAAATAACTCCGACTGGCTGACGGGTTTGGTGAGGTAAGCGGCCACGCCTAGCTCCCGGCAGCGCGCGGCGTCGCCTCGCTGCCCGGCCGAGGTTAGCATGATGACTTTGGCCTCTCCGGCCAACTCGGGAGAATGGCGGAGTTGCTCCACCAGAGTGAAGCCATCCATGTCTGGCATGTTAAGGTCGGTCAGGATCACGGCAAAGGAATTCTTAGCCTGTTTCAGGGACTGGAAGGCGACGAGCCCGCTCTCCGCCAGCTTGGGTCTCATCCCGAGTCGGCTCAACATTTCCTCGAGGATGCGCCGGTTGGTGGCGTTGTCATCCACGACCAGCGCGCCCAGGCCCGCAAGGCAAGCTGGGGCAGCGGCGGGATGGGTTTCCACCACTTCCTTGCCTGCGCCAAGGTTAGCCGTGAAGTGAAAGGCGCTGCCCTGTCCCAAGGCGCTTTCCACCCAGATCTTCCCACCCATCAGCTCCACGAGTCGCGAGGAGATAGTCAAACCCAGCCCGGTGCCGCCGAACCTGCGTGCCGTGGAGCCATCCGCCTGAGAGAAAGCTTCAAAGATGAGCTTCTGTTTTTCCGGGGGGATGCCGACGCCAGTGTCCGACACGACGAAGTGGAGCCTGACATCGTTCGAGGTGCGGGAATCCAGTGCAACCCTGAGACCCACTTCGCCTCGCTCCGTGAACTTGAAGGCGTTGCCAATGAGATTGATGATGATTTGCCTCAAACGGCTCGGGTCGCCGACCACTTGCTCGGGCACCTCGGGGCGAATATCGAAGGTGAGTTCCAGACCCTTCTGATGGGCGCGCAAGGCCAGCGTCTTGATGGTAGGAGCCAGGGAGTCTCGCAAGTTGAACTCGATGGATTCCAGTTCAAGCTTGCCCGCTTCGATTTTGGAGAAGTCGAGGATGTCGTTGATGACAGTGAGGAGCGAATCAGCGGCCGCCTTGGCCAGGCTGGCACATTCACGCTGATCGGGGTTGAGCCCGGAATCCAAAAGCAGATCGATCATGCCAAGGACGCCGTTCATGGGAGTGCGAATTTCGTGGCTCATGTTGGCCAGGAACTCGCTCTTCGCGCGGTTGGCGGCCTCGGCGGCCTCTTTGGCAATCTTCAGTTCCTGCTCGGCTCGCTTGCGCTCGGTGATGTCACGGTATCCCCACACGCGCCCGACATTTTTCCCGTTGACAGTTTGGGGCTCGGAATGGCGCTCGAAGACTCGCCCATCTTTAAACTCAACCACGTCGTCGGTCTTCGCCCTGGCGTCGGCAGACGGATCCTGGATTTTGGCGATGAATGCTTCCGCGTCTTTCAGTTGAGGTCCCACGAAGTCCAGGAGAACACGGCGATCACGGAGCTTCAGGAGGTACTCCGGAATGGCCCACATGGTTACGAATTTCAGATTGTAAGCGGCAATTTCGCCAGCGGAGTTGACCACCAGGATTCCGTCGGCTGTTGACTCCAGCGTGGCACGGATGGTTTCAGTCCGCTCGCGAACGCGCCTCTTCAAGGCCGCCACCCAGAGGGTGCCGAGGAGAATTGTGAGTACGCAAGCCGCCAACAACACAAGGATTCGGCTGGCCGTCCACCACGAAGGCTTTTGGAGGACCACCACATCCCGCGGCGAGCGCAGCAGGACACGAAATGATATGGGCAGTGCGGCGCCTTCGCGCTGGGCCGACAAATATTTGTCCACTTGTACCGAGCAAACTCCAGTGAGTTGAAGCTCGCTGCCGACCGGCCAGGATGCGATTTCTTCGGCTTTCGTTTCACTCGGGAGGGGCGCGAAGAAGAGCATTCCTCCGGACGACATCACCAAGGTGGGATACTCCGAGGCTAGATCCAGGTTCACCAGCCGGCCCTGGATTTGAACGAGTTTAGCGTCAAAATCGCCCTTCATCGCGTCTTGCACTGTGACGGATGCGGCAGCGATCGGTTGGCCGCTGCCGTCTGGCTTGAAGACAGCGTCCTCAAGCATCAGCGAGTACTCGCCCATGGCGGGGAAGCCCACCACGTCCACCACATCGCCCAGCTTCAGAGGTGTTTTCTGAGCGGTCGGGATGAAGAGTCCCTGGGAACCATCCTGAATATAGAGCCACCTTCCGGGCCACTGCAATGTGACTTGCCCGCTCACGTGAACACGATGGACGAACCTGACGTCCGGCGCGAAGCGCAACAAGCTGTTGATGGGACGTACTGGCAATGAGAAGGGATCGGCCGCGGCCGGCTCCTCGATCCGCACTTGAGAGAGAGACGGGAACAGCAAGCGAGCCCCAACCATCTGGCCGTTCTTGGTCCAGACCGGGGCTGCATTGGCGTGAACCACTACTGTTGAATCGACCAGACGAGCGTAGTCGGCGCCTGGCTCCAGCGGTGTGATAGCGCGGATCATGCCGTCTCGCAAGGCAAGCGTGATCGTGGCGTTGTGGCTGGACTGCGCCACCGAATGAACGACACCCTCGACTTCCACCCACTGCGAGTCGTCTGCGCCGGTCATTAATTGCCCCAGGCTTCTCCGCGGGGGTTTGGGCGGGAGGTGAGACTGTGCTACGACGTGGATCTCAGACCCAACGACGATGGGCGCGTAATTACCCGGTTCGCTGACGCCACTCATATCGATCAAGGTGCCCGGCCGGAGAGGAAGAATGGGCCGCGGTGGAACCAAGACACATATGCAGCTGGTTGAATCACAAGCAAAGAAGGCGCCAGTCTTTGGATCAGTATCGGGGTCGTAATAAGTAACGACGACCCGCAAACGAACGGGGTAATGTCGCTTGGCTTCGTCAGGCTGCAAGCTGTGCGCCGCGCGGGCGGTAGTCAGGGTGGGCAATGCTTTCTGCGCCGCGGTGGAGTGCTGTCCATACGTGTTCATTACGACAGAAAACACGACGACAAGGGCGACCGAAAGTGACCACCTGCCGCGGACCAAAGCGTGTCGCGATTTGTCCTGAACGAGCGTCATTGGACGACCGAGGTTTCCCGATTTGGCACACAAGTCTGCGGGCTGCTCCGAGGGAAAATACGGAGGATGGTCAGGGGCGCCTGCCGGCGCTCCGCTGTTGAATGGATGATCCCGCATCGGTCCTCTGGCTTGACGCATTCCCGAGCCGGGAGACACTCTCCTCAGTAGGTTCATCGGCCACATGAGGCCCCACCTTGAGCGCAATTCAATGCGGGTGAGCCAGAAAGGCACCCTTCGCGGCTCCCCTCAAGGATCGGGGCAGGCAGGGTGGACTAAAGAGTCTGTGTGAGAACTAGAAAAAGCGGCCCTCAGCGGCTGAAGCCGGATTGATTATGCGAGAGTTACGGCATGGCTGAAGCCATGCCCTGACGAAAAGGCGGATATCCACACAGACTCTGAAGCCCGACACGTACATAAACCAGCGCCGCCCGGCGGCCTATTTCATTTTTGAAGGCAATTTGATGAAGCGTCCCCCGACCATGAAAACGCCGCGGCCGCAATGATGAATCGTGCGAGGACTTTTCTTTGCGCGGTCGATCCAGGCTTTCACGACCTCGAGGACAAACAGACAGTATTTGTCCACCATGCTCGCATCGATCACCTTGCATTCGAGGCTGGCGTAGCACTCGGAAATCAACGGGGCGGCGACGCGTGCGGCGGGCAGCGGAGTGAGGCGAAACTTCTTGAATTTATCGAGCACACGGCCCGAAGTATTTCCGCAGGCGACAACTTTCTTTGCCAGCTCCACGGTGGGGATGTTGATGACGCATTCCCGCGTTTCTCTCAAGATGTCAAACGTGAAGTTGCGATTGCTGATCACGCACGCAACGGTGGGGGGCACGAAATCAACCATCATGTGCCACGACATGGTCATCACGTTGGCTTTTCCGCCGCGCGCGGAAGTGAGCAACACAACTGGCCCAGGCTCCAACAGGCGGTAAACCCGCGGCAACGGAAGCGAAGTTTTGTTCATATTGGCAAGCTCCAGCGGCGCATTCGTCCGCTTGCGGCATTATAGTCTCCCGGCCGTCCACACCTCGCATAGGACAGGAATTGTTGCGCGGGCAGATACCGGGCACTACAATACGCCGGGGGAGGGAAGCAACTTATGAATCGTCGCAATTTTCTTGGCGCTGCAGCAGCCTTGACAGCCACGACCGCCTACGGTTGGGAGGCACCTCTGCCCCGCCGCCGGTACAAGGATGGAATAGACCTCTCCATCATCGCGCTCGGTGGCATCGTGGTTTGCGGACTTTCGCAGGAGGAGGCCTCGCGCCGCGTCGCAGTGGCATACGACCGGGGCGTGAACTATTTCGACTGCGCGCCGTCGTACTTCAATGGTGAAGCGGAAACGAAACTCGGGGAAGCGTTGAGGCCGTATCGCAGCAAAGTGTTCCTGGCCGAAAAGACGATGAGTCGCGACGCGAAGGGCGCCCGCGAGGAGTTGGAGCGCAGCCTGCAGCGTTTCCACACCGATCATGTGGATCTCTACCAGTTTCACGCCGTCAGCTCGATGGATGATGTGGATAAGATTCTTGCGGCAGGCGGAGCGGCGGAGACGTTTTTTGCAGCCAAGAAGGAGGGCAAAGTGCGGCATGTGGGTTTCTCCGCGCACAATGCGCCGGCCGCGCTGCGCCTGATGGACGCGCTGGAATTGGACAGCGTGCTGTTCCCGGTGAATGTCAATGCCTGGGAAAACGGCGGCTTCGGCCCGCAGATTCTGGCCAAAGCGAAAGCGAAGGGCATGGCCCGGATGGCGTTGAAGGCCCTGGCGTTCGGCAAATGGCCCGCCGGGATGAAAGAGAGCGAACGCAAGTACCCGAAGTGCTGGTATGAACCGATTGACGATCGCGAGATGGCGCGCCTGGCGCTGCGATTCACTTTAAACCAGGAGGTCACTGCCGCAGTGCCGCCGGGTGACGAGCGCATCTTTGACCTGGCGCTGGAGCTGGCGTCAGCGCCGCTGCCCGAGTTGAGCGCGGCCGAACTGACGGGGCTGAAAACCAGGATAGCTTTCCTTGAGCCGGTTTTTCGGGCGTGAGGCAGGTGACGCTCCGGGCGTTTTGCTATCCCATGCAAAGAAAAGCCGGAGTGGAATGAGCCGCGCGGTGAAGGAAGCTGAGCGGAAGTGAATCGAAAAGGGCGGAAGTGTTCCGGAACGAGACGTTTCTATTTTCCTAGAAAAATCTAACCTGACAAGTCGTGTGTTTCTTTCAACGAAAAGCCTATTTGGCCGATGAATTGGTGTGTCCCTTGCACGTTGAGCTAGTTGCTGGGGGAGGGGTGTAGTCCGTTTCGAGAAGCGAAACGGACGGGCGTGAAAGAAGGCCATGGGGGCGAGAGAAGAAGTGAGCCGAGGCCGGAGTGGGGGCCGAGCGAAGCTCCTGACCAGACTGATGCTGCTGGTGTGCACGGCGTGGCTGATTCCCGGCGATGTATTGAGCCAGGCGCTCTCACAGGAATATCAATTGAAAGCGATGTATCTGAGGAAGATTCCGAGCTTCGTGGAATGGCCCCCGAGCGCCGCGAACAGCAGCAAGGGAGCTTTTCAATTGTGCACGTTGGGCGACTACCCGTTCGGTACCAGACTCGCGTGGGAGGTCGGGAGCGTTTCCGTTGGCGGGCGAAGGATCGAATTGCGCTGGGCCCACAAAGAGCAGGAATTGGATGGATGCGAGGTGATTTTTTTCAGCCGGTCAGAGGCGAAACGCTACGGGAAGATTCTGGAAGGATTGAAAGGGAAAAGCGTGCTGACCATAGGCGAGAGCGAGGATTTTCTGGAAGCCGGGGGCATGGTGGAACTCAGTTTTGAAAACGACAGGCTGCAACTGGAAGTGAACCTGGTGGCGGCCCGCAATGCGAACTTGAAGGTGGACGCGCGGCTGCTGGCAATGGCGAAACGTGTTGTCACGGAACACAGCACACCGGGCGGTTAAGCATGAAAGCGTGGCGGAACATCTCATTGAGGCGGCGTTTGGTGCTGTTGACGATGGTCAGCAGCAGCGTCGGGTTGGCATTCGCGCTCTTCATGGGCCTGGTCTATTACGAACATTTCGCTCGCGAACATAAGGTGGAAGAACTGCAATCTGCAGCGGACCTCATCGGAACCAACAGCACGGCGGCGCTGGTGTTTGACGATAAGGCAGAAGGAGCGCGAGTGCTGCAGGCGTTGCAAACGAGAAAGGACATCCGCCAGGGTGTCTTGTTTCTTCCCGATGGGGGAGTTTTTGCCGAATACAGGCGGGGAAATTATACGGGCGCTGCGAGCGCCGGGCGGGCAGCCAAGGGGGAAGGCATTTCCTGGTACGCGGATTGTTTGGGAATCGTTCAGCCCATCCGGCTGGAAGGGCGCGAGATCGGAAAGCTGTATTTGGAAGCAGCGCTGACGGACCTCAGGGAAGATAGATGGCACACAGTGCTGCTGGCGATCCCGGTGCTGGGCATAACGCTTGTGCTGGTGTATTTCCTGGCGCTGATCCAGCAGAAATCGATCGTGCAGCCGATTCGGCAGCTTTCGGATGTCGCGGGGCGCGTTGCGGAAGAAAAAAACTATGCGCTGCGGGCACCGTCTTTGCAGGGGCCGGAACTCGGACAATTGGGCAGCGCTTTTGATCACATGCTGGAGGTCATCGAAAGCCGGGATCAGGAACTCCGCGAAGCGCGGGACCTTCTGGAAGCGCGCGTGGGCGAGCGTACCATGGCGCTGGAACAGGAGATCGCAGAGCGCCAGCGGGCGCAATTGCACTTGCAAGAAAGCGAAGAACTTTTCCGCGCGTTGAACGAAGCAGCACCAGTGGGAATTATATCCGGGACCACTGACGGCATTATCCGCCTCAGCAATCCGGCTTTCCGAAAGATGTTTGGATATACGGAAGAGGAACTCATCGGGAACTCCGTGTCCGAGCTTTTGCTCACTCCAGCAATGCGCGAGAACTGGGTGCCCGTGCCCAAACTGCTGGAGACCAAGCGCGGCGTGCACTACACCGTAAAACGCAAAAGTAAGGATGGAAAGGAGATCGATGTCGAAGCGTTCGGTGCACCGCTGAAGCTGGAGGGAAGAATACAGGGGTACCTGGCGATTTATGTGGATATCTCGAAGCGCATGGAGGCAGAGAAGACCATCCGTGAAAGTGAAGAGCTATTCCGGATGCTGAGTTCAGCGGCCCCCATCGGCATCTTCCGCGCGGATCGGGAAGGGCGCTGGGTGTACGTGAACCAGAGATGGAGTGAAATGACCGGACGGGCAGGAGAGAGTGCACTTGGCTTTGGATGGCTGGAGGCTGTTCATCCAGAGGATCGGGAGGCGACGGAACGACTCTGGAAAAGCGGAACTGAGATGGGGATGGAATTACAGGACGAAACGCGGTTTCTAACTCCCGATGGAAATACCAACTGGGTTTACTTGGGGTCGCGGGCCTTGCACGGACCCGATGGCAGCTTGATCGGATATGTTGGCGTCATTGAAGACATCACAAAACGGCGGTCAGCGGAACAGCGCCTGCTGGAAGCCAAAGAGGCCGCGGAATCGGCAAATGAAGCGAAGAGCCAGTTCCTGGCCAACATGAGCCATGAAATTCGAACCCCGATGAACGGCATTCTGGGAATGACGGAACTCGCACTGGAAACTCCGCTCAGCGGCCAGCAACGCGAATACCTCGAGATGGTAAAGGGGTGCTCCGAGTCCTTGCTGGAGATCATCGAAGACATACTGGATTTTTCCAAGATCGAGACTGGCAAGACGGAACTCGAGCAAGTTCCCTTCTCAATACTGGACTGTGCGGAGAACGCGCTGCAGCCGGTGACCCTGCGCGCCCAGGAGAAGGGTTTGGAATTGGAATGGTCGGTGCGCGGCGATCTGCCGGAATGGTTGCAGGGCGATCCCACCAGGTTGCGGCAGGTTCTGATCAACCTGCTCGGGAATGCCGTGAAGTTCACCGACGCAGGGGAAGTGTCGCTGGGCATCGAGTGTCTGAAGCGCAGTGAAGAAGAAGCCGAGATACGGTTCGAAGTCCGCGATACCGGCATGGGGATTCCAGCGGAACACCATTCCAAGATCTTCGATGCTTTCCAGCAGTCCGATACCTCCGTCACCCGGCAATTCGGTGGGACGGGGCTTGGATTGTCCATCTCGGCGCGGATCGTGCGCATGATGGGCGGAGAAATTCAGGTGGAAAGCACGGCGGGTAAAGGGAGCCGTTTTTTCTTCACGGTAAAGCTGAAAACGGCTAAAAACGCGGAGAGAGCAGATGAGGAAGAGGGTAAGCTGCCGCGGGTGAAAGCCCTTGTTGTGGAAGAGAAGAAAGGCAATCAGGAATTGGTGGTCTGGTTGATGACGCGCTGGGGGCTGGAAGTAGAAGTGGCGGGAAGCGTCGAGGAAGCGCGGGCCAGCCTGGCACGGCGGAAAGAAGAGAACGAGCAGTACCGCGTCGTTCTGGTCAACCAAAACCTGCATGGCGCCGACGGATACGATGTGGCAAGAGAAATCCGCACCCACGCTCCACCAGAAACCACCGCGATTCTGATGGTGTCTTCCGCAGCTTCGATCCTGGAGGATGCCCGCGCCGCGGAATGCGGGATATTCCGTCGACTGAGAAAGCCGCTGCGCCGCCGAGTGCTGTGGGAGAGCCTGCGGGCGGCCTTGACCCAGGGAGAGATCGAATCCACGCCGATCATCGAACCACAGGTGAACGGACCGGGGGGGCATTTCCGGATTCTGCTGGTGGAAGACAACGCGGTGAACCAGAAACTCGCCGTGCGGCTGCTGGAAAAAATGGGGCATCAGGTGGCCCTTGCGAATAATGGCGCGGAGGCTTGCGAGGCATTGTGCGCCGCGACGTATGACCTTGTCCTGATGGACCTGCAAATGCCAGTGATGGGCGGACTGGAAGCGACATGCAGAATCCGTGAACGCGAACTGCTTTCAGGGCAGCACGTGCCCATCGTGGCCATGACGGCCCACGCGGCGGCGCAGGATGAAAAGCGGTGCTTGGAGGCTGGCATGGATGGATATCTGACAAAACCGATCCGGCGGGAAGTTTTGCGCAAAGAGATCGATCGAGCCGTCACGCAGAGTGGATCGGCGGAGAACTGTAGTGAGGCACCGCCGCATAGCGAGATTTCGGAAGCCGAATGGAATGTCCGCGAGTTGCTGGAACGGCTCGAGGGAGACCAGGACTTCCTCCGCGAACTCCTGCAGATGTTCCGTGCCGACAGTCAAACGACACTGATGAAAGCGCGGGAAGCCCTGGCCCAGGAGGACTTGACGGAGGTGTCGCGCGCCGCCCATACGCTGAAGGGCATGCTGAAAAACCTTTCCATGAACGCGGCTGCCGAAATAGCAGCAGGTTTGGAAACGGCCGCGCGGAATGGCGCACGGGCCGAGGCAGAAGCGCTTTTTGAGCGGCTGGACCGCTCGCTTTCCGGAATCATGCCGGAGGTGGAAACACATCTGGCGGAGGTACGCGCATGAAAATTCTGGTGGCCGAGGATGATGCTATTTCACGGATGCTCTTGCAGAGAACGCTGCAGCGGGCCGGCTATGAAGTGGCGGCGGTGGAAGACGGCTGCCGTGCGCTGGCGGAATTGAGCAAAGAGGACCCGCCGCGGCTGGCGCTACTGGATTGGATCATGCCAGGAATGGACGGCATCGAAGTGTGCCGCGAAGTACGCCGGCGGAAAGATCATGCGTACACGTACCTGATTTTATTGTCCTCTCGCGAAACGAAGCAGGACATCGTGCAAGGGCTGGAGTCCGGCGCGGACGATTACCTGACGAAGCCCTATGATGCGGAAGAATTGAAGGCCAGACTGCGCGCCGGGGAGCGCATCCTGGAACTGGAGGATCGCCTGGTGGAAGCGCGCGAGAGCATGAGATTTCAGGCGACCCATGACATATTGACGTCGCTGTGGAACCGCGGCGTGATCGTGGAACTGGTGTCGCGAGAGGTGGTGCGCGCGCGGCGGGAAAAATCGTGCAATGCCGTGATGATGTGCGATATCGATCATTTCAAGAAGGTGAACGACCAGAACGGGCATGCCGCAGGGGATGATGTATTGCGCGAGGTGGCACGGCGGCTGCAAACGTCGGTGCGCTCTTACGACATGGTAGGGCGTTATGGGGGAGAAGAATTTCTGGTGGTGCTCAACAAGTGCGATCCATCAAGCGCAGTAGCGAGGGCTGAGAATTTGCGCAATATCGTGGCCGCGAAGCCCATCCTCCTGTCCACAAAATCCGTGACGGTTACGATCAGCATCGGGGTGGCACTGACGACGGATTTTCCCAACCGCGATGCCGACGATATCCTGCATGCCGCGGACATGGCGCTCTATGCCGCAAAAGAGGCGGGGCGAAATTGCATACGTTTGGCGCAGCCGGGAAGCCTGCCCCAGGCCCCCGAAGCGCCCCATGCGGAAAGCCCGGTACTCATTTCCAATAAGTAGCCGGCTTGCAGGCAGGGCGGGACGGGAAAGGCGTCACTTGGCCTTGCCGCGGCTCTGCTCCATCACCTGGCGCATGGCGGCGGTGGAGCCCGGGGCGCGCCTTTCGCGCCAGGCTTCGAGCCTTGCGCAAGCCTCTTCAATCGCGGAGAAAAGGTGAGGGTTCTTAAACGCGGCACGCCACGTAGGCACGATGCAGCGCATGCGGTCCCACACGACCCAAATCTCCCCATTGCTTTCAAAAAAGAGCTCGTCGTTGATCAGTCCGCGATTGACGATGCTGGCGACCATATCCCAGTAGCTTACGACCATGCGGATATAAGTGTTCTCCTGGCCGCCCTGAGGGTATTTCTGCATCACCTCTTCCGGAGTGGAGGCGTAGTAGTGCTCGACGAACCAGGCGCGTGCTTCGCGGAGCCGAGGCTCGCGACGGAGATCGTAGAGCTGGAGCATGAGGTTCACTTCGTCATAAGTGATCTGAGCCATGGGAGATTCTCCTTTGCTTCAAGCGGAGTGAGCGGGCGGCGGGGACTCCTGCGAAGAAGCAGGATTCACCAACTCGACGCGTTGGACATTGTACAGGGGGACACCCTGCCGCTGGAACTCCAATTGGATGCGGCGGCGCAGCTCTCGGGCTACATCTTCGTGGCGGGAGGGCGCGGTGCGGACTTGCAGGCGCACGGTGGAGGCCGTCTGATCGAAGGACTGCAGGCCGAGCAGGCGCGGGCCATCCACAAGAGCCTGAGACCACGAGGGATCGTTGCGCAACTCGGCGGCGGCGGCATCGAGAAGTTGTAGCGCCTTTTCCTGGGGCAGATCGGGAGAGACGGCAACATCCACGAAGGCTTGCGACCAATCGCGGCTGAGGTTGGCGAGGGTGCGGATTTCGCCGTTGGAAAGGGTCACCAGGGCACCGCGCGAATCGCGGACGACGGTGCAGCGCAGGGAAAGATGCTCGACGCGGCCTTGCGTGCCGGCGGCCTCGATGGTATCGCCAACGACGAACTGGTCTTCGAGGATGATCTGAAAGCCGGCGATGATGTCCCGGATGAAATTCTGCGCGCCAAGGCCAATGGCCAGGGTGGCGAGGCCTGCGAGCGCGGCCACGGGGAAGACGTTAATGCCGATTTCCTGCGCGGCTGTCAGCAACGCCACCGCCCAGACAAGCTTGCTGGCCGCGCTGTAAAGAACCCCGGAGAGCGTGCGCGTTTGCTGTTCTCTCGCTTGAGCAGCGCGGGTTTGCGTCGCAGCCGGTTTGACGATCAGGTTGGTGGCCACGCGCAACAGATGGTTCACGATCAGGGCGACGGCAAAGATGAGTATGAGGTGCAACAGATGAGCAAGCGTGAATTCGGGAAGATGCGTCAGGAGACTGGACATAAGGATTGCCGGAGGGCGAGTATAGCATTGCTGGGAATGCGATGCAGTGGGAGCCGGTGCTCAGGTGGTGGCCACGGGAGGAGGGACGTTCATGAAAACGCGACGCACGTTTCTGGGTGGCATGCTCTTTGCTGGGGCGGCGACAGGCTTGGGCGGAAGCCTGACCCTGAGCCAGGTGCCAAATATCCCCCCAAAACCACAACCGGCACAAGAACCAGGCGCAGACAATCCCAATCTGCCTTCGCCTGAAAAGCAGATGCTGGAAGGCAATGATAAGGATATTCACAAGAAGGTCGAGCGGCTCTATCAACTGGCCACGGAATTGAAGGCGGAAGTGGACAAGACAGATTCGTCGAAAGTGCTTTCGATGAATCTGGTGAAGAAAGCGGAAGAGATTGAAAAGCTGGCGCGCGATATCAAAAACCGATCGAAAGGATAGAGAAAAAAGGAATTGCCGCGGCGGGCCGTGGGAAGAGGGCACTGGACGGGTCCACTGGCGCACAGGGAGAGGACGCGCTAGACTTTGTAAGACAGTTCACCGGCGCGCCCGTAGCTCAGCTGGATAGAGCGCTTGCCTCCGGAGCAAGAGGTCGGGAGTTCGAATCTCCCTGGGCGCGCCACTTAATCCTGAGAAATCAATTAATTGGCGAAGCCGCCTCTTCTGTACTGCCACTTTCTACGGCGTTTTTGGGAACACTTGGGAACAATTGCCCCTCAAGGAGGTTCACAGCCTCACGCTGCGCAATCACGCTGGCGTGTGTATACACCTCGAGGGTTGTTGCCAAGTCTGAATGCCCAAGTTGGGCCTGTGCGACCTTTAGGGGAGTTCCCTGGACATGCAAGAGCGTCCCGTGGGTGTGGCGAAGCGCATGCCAACTCAACCTTGGGAGCCCAGCACGTTTGCATGCTGATCGTAATCCCCTGTTCCGTAAATTGTTGGATGCTAAGGGACCGCCGTTGCGAGTGGCGAATACCAAAGCCTCGGCGTTGCGATCTGCAGAAATAGAGAAATGGGCCTTCAATGCTTCTACAACTGCAGGCGACAACGGGACCTCCCTCCTGCTAGCACGGGTCTTTGGTGTACCAAATCGCCCCAAGTAGCAAGTCTCCGCGACAACCAACGTCTGCCTGATGAAATCTATGCGTTTCCACCGCAATGCCAGGATTTCCCCAATCCGCAGTCCAGTCATGGTGGCAAGCAGAACGATGGTCCTGGTTGGTTCTGTACACGCGGCAATGAGACGCCGCGCTTCATCAACATTCAGGAACTGGTGGGGTCGCTTGAGAAAACGTTCCGGCATCTTCACACCGCGAACGATGTTTTCCGCCAGATAGTCCCAACCGACTGCAGTTCCTAGAACCTTGCTCATTAGGTTGCGTAGGTGGTTTGCGGTCTCCCAGGCAAACCCTTGCTTGAGTTTTTCCAGAATGTATTGCTGGACCTCGATTCTGGAGATGTCGCACAGACGTTGATCACCAAATCGGGGAGTCAAGTGCTTCCGCAGGAGAGCTGAGTAAATCTCCTGGGTAGCAAACTTGAGTGTCGGCAATACTCCCGGCTCGAAGCACTCTGAAACGAACTTCGAGAACAACATGGTTGCTTCCGGGCGATACTGCCCTTGGTTGATTGGGCTGAGGTGAGCGTCCAAGAGTCTGCGGGCTTCACGTCGACCTGCGATCTCGCTAACAGGTCCGAGCACTACCGAGCGCATCACCCGGCTAGCCGATCCATCAGCAAGAATCACGTCTTCCCTCCACCGTGCGACCCACACTTTCCGACGCTTACCACGAACAAATAGACAACCGTTCTGATACTGGCAACGAGCCATTTTTCTCCTCTCTATTCTGAGGTTGGCTCGTCCGCCATTTCCTATGTCACTTCCGAGTGTAACGCGGGTGTCAAGCAGCATGATGGCCTCGGCTCTGACGTTTGACCCACGCGTGGATTTCCTCCTCGCGGAAGCGCCAGTATTTTCCAAGGCGGTAGCCTGGCAATCGTTCTAGAGACCGGTTTCGAGTGCGCCCATAGACCCAAGACACTGGCACGCGTAGGAGCTTTGCTACCTCTTGGACAGTGAGGAGCTGCCCTTCATCACGTGTTCCGCGCTCTGTGGCTTCGTGCATGGCCTCCGAGAAAAGCAGATTGGGCACCTCACTTGCGAGGGCCGCGACCGTCGATCCCTGAACTTCCGCCAACGTTCGAGACGGTCTTTCTGATCTTGCGGTCGGACTTACTGAGAGGCGCAAGCCATGCACTCTTGGCGAGTCTGGGTTCTTGCGCGCAGCGAATTGGGTGTTGCGCTGTTTCATGTGGTTGTTCCGGCTTGGTATCCCTCTGGAGGCCCGGGGAGTTGTCGGCTAAAGAATTCTCTTGGCAACCCTCCCGATATGAGCTAACATCTGACTATGATGGTACACCTACAGTAGGAGATTATGTCAACTGTATGGGAATCCTCTCCAAGAAACCCCGCCACGAGGTCATCTCCATCCGGCTCAACGAGGACCGGCTCAAGCTCCTCGAACGCTATCAAAGGCTCTTGTCCGACCAGACAGGCCGTGACGTCTCTCTGGCCGAAGCTGCCTTCTTGGTGATCGAGGACCGCGTTGTGGGCATGGACCGCGAGACGGTGCGCCATGAAATGTTGAGCACGCCAACCGCTTCGCTCTACCACATTCGCAAGAAGTGGGAGTCACAGCACACTCTGTCCATTGCCGAGTGGGATGTTCTCGCGCTGTACGTGCAGATCGGCACGGAGGAAGATGCCCAGGAGCCCCCGCTGCTTTGGCCCGCGATACCATCCAGGGAGTCTTATCTCACTCTGCTTGATGCCTTCGAGGCCGTCTATCAGAACCGGAAGAAGCCAGCTTCGAAGCATGTCTGGTATTACTTCGGAAACCTCGGTGGCCACTCCACGGACGTTCGGCTCTCCGATGATGACGCCGAGCAGAGGCACCAAGCAGTTCTGAAGCAGATTGCGATTCGCAAGGAACTGCTGAAACCGTCCGAGAAATGGCAAAGCCCTGGCACGGTCGGCGGATGCTTTCTCACCGCGATCCGTGATGAAGGAGTTGAGAGTGCCAGACTCGACCAAATCCTTGCCCCCTATTGGACGACTCTCTGGGGCCTTGCCGCTCGGGGCCATTGGGTGCGGCACGATCGCCAGCCGGTG
This sequence comes from Acidobacteriota bacterium, assembly GCA_003154775.1. Classification (GTDB taxonomy): domain Bacteria; phylum Acidobacteriota; class Terriglobia; order Acidiferrales; family UBA7541; genus Acidiferrum. The sequence continues at coordinate 68,768 of PMES01000123.1, forward strand.
CGACTAGCAAGCCACAGCGAGGATGATTTTCGCCGCCGAATTATTCTGTCTGATCTGCTGGAGTCCGATGAGCTAAAGCTGTCGTTCACCACGGATGCCTGTCCGGAATTGGGCGTGAATATCGATCTCGGCCCAGTGCGCCGGGTGAGCTATCTCATTGCACGGTATCCCAACCTGGCCGAGTTCCACGCCATGCTCGAAGGATGGCCGGCCAAGCGTTCTTGGAACGGCAGGCATTTCCTTATGACGCGGGCCAAGGAGAAGGGGCCAGCGAAGTTCACGCTTTGGCTCCGGCAGAGCGATGTGGGCATCGAGTTCACCGAGAAGGAATGGGACGCCCTTCGCGAACTATTCCAGAAGGTGTGGGCCATCCCCGAGGTTCAGCGGTGGTTGCAGGAGCTTCAACTCGAGTATGGCGAACAGGGTTGATGGCGAGAATCGCTGTTCGTGCCGCACCTTGCGAAGAACGGTGCCTTCGGCACCGGGTGGGGGGAATGACACGTCACCCCGTTTCGGGTGCTGTACAGCAACCAAGGTTGCCATACGGGAACTTACTGCAAACGCGGCAGCTAGCAACTTTCCGCTCTTCAAGGTCCCTGTGCTCCAACCTGTGGTTCCCGTATGGGAACTTGTTGATTCTGTTGGGCGGCTGACCGCGCCTAATTTCCTGCCTTTCAATTAGATTCAGGAGTGCTCAATGCCCACACCACGCAGTAAATCCATCAGCACCAAAGTCACCGAAGAGGAGTACGCGCAGTTTGAAACCCTCGCGGGCGATCAAACGATGAGCGAGTGGGTGCGCGATGCTTTGTTGAAGGCAGCTAGACCAAGTCCGGCCGAGCAGACCATTGTGGCGGAATTACTGGCACTGCGAATGATCCTGATGAATATCCTGTTCACCATTGCCAATCGGGAACCACTTACAACCACGGCCATGGACGACATTATTCAACGGGCCGATGCAAGCAAGTCGGCGAAGGCATTGGAACGGCTGACAAGGGCAACTACGGGGCCACAGAGAGGCTGAGAGACAACCCAATCGGAGCGAAGCAATGCCCATGGAATGGAGCCAAGCAAAGAGGACGAGCAGGCCGAGCATTCAGCCGGTCTATACCTATGCCCTGGTGCTCATCTCCCTCGCGGCAACTCTTGGAATCCAGGGCTTCCGTTACATGCGGGTCTGGACGCCCCTCGAAAGACATTATTTGCCTGCCTATCTGGGCTCGCAAATGGCGGGTATAGTGCGGGACAACGGTTCGTACACGCTGCTGCAGGTTGTCACACGGAAGGGGAGCCGAGTGGCACTGGACAGTGATGTGGTACCCGCGATGTCGGACAGCGGGCAGAATGTCTTCGCGCTCACCGAGGAAGCCGTGAAGCATGGCGGGCTGCGTCTTGAAATCCATCGCGCCGATTACAACAACGCCGAGATGCACGCCTACCTTGGCAACTTGATTTATCGGAACCAAAATCTCGTGGATCTTGTCCGGCTTGCTTTGTGGGGCGGGCTGGTCATGTTTTTCGCGGGCGTGTTGCCAGCGACCTATCTGGATGGCAAACGTTCTGTTGCCGTGCGCAATGGGAAGAAACCGAGAAGCCTGGAGTTGATCCCCGTGGCGCAATTGAACCGCACGCGAAGCTCCCGCGGCTTGGGCTTCGTGAACAGACTTCACACGATGCTGAAGCGAGTGCTGGATATCAACAAAAAAGTCCACGCCCCGCGGAACAAAGACAACCCTTCTGCTTCGATCGTGGCGGAGCCTTTGTCACAGAAACCGATCAGGATGCCTGCGGCGGTTGGAACAGATAACCCGCTCCGGCCGAGCAGCACGCGGCGAGAACCAACACCATCGGAGCAAACGCCGATTCAGGACCAAGAGTTCAAACCCACTGTGAAACCCACACCGCGACGATTCTTTGAATAGGAGAACATGCTCACCATTTCCAAGCCGCTCAGTGCAGGTCAAGCGCGTACTTATCATCAGGAGGAGTTCAGCAATGCGCAGGGGGAGACAATTTGAAGCTTCAGTTTGATCATTCTTCCGTTTTTTCGTGCGGAATATGCCTTCTGGAAGTTGCATCCTTGGCAATCCCCCCGGTACGGCGCCGAGTTCTTCTTATATCCTCACAACTTGCAGCGACGCGCTTTTCTCCTCTCTTCATAATTGCAGTCGCGGCATCAACTCCGAACCACATCGACAACCGTATAGCCGAGCGCAGAATCCCCTGCAAGCCGCTTCTTGTACATGCGAGCCAGCATAGGCACCATCACATCCGCGTAGTCGTAGACGTGGACTTCGCTCTTGTTTTCGTGCAAGCGATGCAGGCGGCCCACATACTGTTGTAACGTACCTTTCCAAGAAATCGGCATTGCAAGGAGAAGCGTATCAAGACGCGCGTCATCAAATCCCTCGCCGAGGTAACTTCCGGTCGCTAGGATCACGCGCGGCTCATCGCAAGGAACGGCTGCGAGAGATTCAGCCAGTCTCTTTCTTTGCTTGGCACCCATTCCACCCTTCAAAACGAAAATGTGCGGACAAAGCCCACGCAGGCGTTCAGCCAAGTAATCGAGATGTTCCGTCCGACTTGTCAGAACAAGTGGTGAACGTCCGCTGGACAAAGCCTGCTGAAGATCTTGGACGATCAGGTCGTTCCTGTCTTGGCTAACGATGAGAGCAGCATAAATATCTTGAATGGCTGTCTCATTTTCAGGCCGATTCCAACCGAAATCAGTGATCCTGGGGAAGACCTTATGTTGGAGTGGTGAAGACTCGGCAGCTTTCTTCGCGCTGAGATGAAAACGAATCGGGCCGCATTGCATGTAGATGACGGGTTGGTGCCCGTCTTTTCGAGTTGGTGTTGCCGTCAATCCCAAAACGTATTTTGCTTTGACTTCGCGAAGGACTCGTTCAAACGTGACTGCTGACAGATGATGACATTCATCCACAATCACGTGGCCGTAGTCCGCGACGAAATCTTCAACTGCTCCTTTACGCTGCAAGCTTTGGATTACAGCAACATCAATCAAACCAGTTCTCTTAGCTTTCCCTCCCCCGAATTGTCCGATGTGCCCAATCGGCAAAGCCAGAAACACCGCTAATCGCTCGCGCCATTGGTCCATCAGTTGACGCCGATGCACGAGGATCAGGGCGTTGACCGCTCGTTTGGCGATAAGGCAAGCCCCCACCACTGTCTTTCCGAATGCCGTTGGCGCACATAGTATGCCTTGGTCATACGCAAGCACCCGCTCGATGGCGTCTCGTTGTTCAGGCCGCAATTCACCGTGGAAAGAAACGTCGATTGGCTGCCCCGCGGTTCGTTCATCATGAACTTCCACATTGACGTGATGTGAGCTGAAAACACGGACTATCTCTTCCATGCACCCTCTTGGAAGGCCGATGTGCTCGGGGAAGTCTTCACTGCAGGATATGATCCGCGGCTTACCGTAGGTCGAGAGCCGCATCGCTTGAGCTTTGTAAAATTCAGGGTTTTGAAAGGCAGCGATGCGAATCAGGCGATCCACCATCGCGGGCGGCAGGCCCCCTTTCTCGATATAGATAAGATTGCTCGCCACGGCACGAACATTCGCAGGTAGCGGACCGGTGATTTGTCTTTCCTTCCGTTTTCGGGAAGGTCGCCAGAGCCATGGAGCTTCGCCCTCGTCCTCATCGGGCATATGGAGGTGCACTCCGATGGGATTCCCTTCGGGAGCTATCGAGTGAGTTATTCGAGCGAGCTGATCGATTGGCATTCTCTGAACCGACTCTAAAAACCTCCACTGATCAGGATGAGGCTGAAACAGTTCATCCAAAAACACGCTGTTGCCTTGCTCTCTGGGACGCTTTTGCAATGGCAACGCAATCAGATTTCCGAAACCGCCTTTGGGCATGATGTCCTGGTTGGGGAAAAGGCGGTCGTATGAATCAAGGCCGATTTCATGCCTATTCTCCATGGTGCGTGTCAACAAGGCACATCCCAGCCTTCGCGCATCGGCAGCGGACACCGAACGGTCAAAGAATATCCATACATGCGCGCCATTCCCCGACCGCGAGCGTTCGACTGCGAAGGGGACCTCAAATCGCCTGCATGTTGCGGCAAACGCCGCTGCATCAGCTACCCAGGATTTCTTGTCGAAATCCACTGCAAGAAACCAGCAGGTGTCGTCAGGCAGAAGCGGGTAAATGCCCACCGTGTGCTTTCCAGTCAGATGATTACGGATCGCGTCATCCGTCAGTGGCTGGAGCATCCGGGTTTTGCGGGCAACCTTTTTTCGCTCTTCTGGTCTCGCGATATGGATGGCGCGCCAGTCCATGATGCTAGCAGGTGAATAACCAGATTTGCCGCTCTTTCCTTCCCACCGAGTGGCGAAAACATCTTCGCGCCCACGGAACAGATTTCGAAAGAGCGAGATTTTCTCTTCTGGCGTGGAAACCCCTCTTTTGGTGCTGGACGAAAGCTTTGGGACCGGGCCGGCTTGGTGAACGGGCTCGTTTGGGGGCAATTGATCAATCCCGAGCATCGCACGGAGGCGCGCATTCTCCTCCCGAAGCCGTTGGCATTCCTCTTGCGTTGTTTTCAGGTGCTCTTGAGTATTATCTTGATCAGGCATGTGGGTGTTCCTTGCCATCGGTTCCAAGGGTGATCTTATCCGAGGAACGAAACGATCAAACAACCGATATTGCGAGTTGAGTCCGATACCGGAGCTCTCAAATCCTGAGTCACGAGCGTTCCGTCAACCTGGGGGGCAGCTACGGGAAGTCGCTACCGAACAAATTGTGGTCAGGGTGTAACTCCTTGGAGACCGCGCTCATACGGGGGAAGTGCAACAACGATTGGTCGGTTTTCAGCGTTCGTTATCATTCGCAGAAGTCGCCGAAATATGCTAACTTATGAAAGTGATAGCGTTCATTAAAACAGCAGACAGGCGTTGAGCTATGCGAGTCAAGAAGCCATCTATACAAGCACGAAATCTATCCGATTTCGTCAACGCGTTGCAATCATCAGGCCGCTATACTTTTCGACGCGAAGAAGCGCTCTCCGCAATGGATGTATCGGAGGTCGCTCTGCAAAGTGCGGCACGTCGACTCGCAGCAAAGGGGAGAATCTGCGCTCCGCGTCGCGGCTTTTATGTCATCGTTCCCATCGAGTATCGCGAAGCTGGGGCTCCACCACCATCGTGGTTCGTTGACGACCTAATGAAATTCCACGGTCACCCGTACTATGTTGGCCTCCTATCCGCCGCTGCACTACACGGCGCAGCGCATCAACAACCGCAAGAATTTCAGGTCATCACCGATACCGTTCTTCGCCCCATTACTGTGGGTCGGACTCGAATCCGGTTCTTTCTAAAATTGCACTTCTCTGAAACTCCGACTGTCGAAGTCAAGACTGGAACCGGCGCTATGCGGGTGTCAACCCCAGAAGCCACTGCGCTCGACCTAGTCCGCTACGTGGGACACGCTGGGCAGCTTGGAAACGTGGCGAGCGTGCTGTCGGAGCTATCTGAAAGAATTGATCCGGTACGACTGGTTGAAGCGGCGCGGGCCGAGGTTGAACTTTCCATAGTGCAGCGATTGGGCTTTTTGCTCAACCGCTTCGCTTCCGAGGCGGTCGTCGCGCCCTTAGCTGAATGGCTCGCCCAAAAGCGACTACGACCGGTTCTCCTGCGTCCTGGGCGGAAAGCCAAGGTCGCCGACAAAGATTCCCGTTGGCAAGTTTTGGTAAATGAACACATCGAGATAGACGAGTGATCCCGAGCGCCAACATTACCGAGTGGCGAGCGAATGCGCCCTGGTCGACGGACGCTCAAGTCGAACAGGACTTGGTTATCTGTCGGGCGATAGTCGAAATATTTTCTGATCCCCTACTGTCCGATGGCTTGGCATTCCGTGGTGGCACGGCGCTTCACAAGCTGTACCTCACGCCACCAGCGCGCTATTCCGAAGACATCGATCTTGTGCAGGTTAAGGGCGGTCCAATCGGCGATCTAATCAACGCTTTGCGTCGAAAACTCGATTCATGGCTCGGCATTCCCCAGAGGAAACGGTCCGAGGGGCGGGTGGCAATGATCTATCGCTTCGATTCGGAGATACCTCCTATTACACCGCTTCGACTGAAAGTAGAAATAAACACACGAGAACATTTTTCCGTGCGTGGATTTAAGCGAAAGCAATTCGCCGTGGAGAGCGCGTGGTTTCGGGGATCCCAAGAGCTACTCACCTACGAGATAGAAGAATTGCTTGCGACTAAATTGCGAGCTCTATATCAGCGAAGAAAGGGGCGGGACCTATATGATCTCGCCGCCGCGATCCAGCGGATTCAGCGGCTGGATTTTGCGAAAATCGTAGACTGCTTTAATCGATACCTAGAACATGAAGGGTTGCGCGTGTCTCGGGCGGAGTTTGAGGCAAACCTCGCTGAAAAGATGGAGGACCCTGAGTTCCACGGTGACATCGGGCCGTTGCTTGTCCCGGGCGCATTCCAAGGAGATGCTTTCAAAAGTGGCGCCTTTCAAATTAGCACTGCATCATATGATCCGACAGCAGCGTATAGTCGCGTCCACAAAGCCATCATCGAGCGGTTGTCGGGTGATCCTTGGAAGGGTCGGAAGTGATAACTGCCGACCACGCCCCGCTTAGCCAGAGCCCTTATTCTCCCTTCACCCCAACGATGGAGTGAACCCTTGAACTGA
>PMES01000145.1 GCA_003154775.1 Acidobacteriota bacterium
GCTCCTTTGCCACAAAAGAAGGCATTTCTCTGCCGATTCTGCTGGCAACGCAGGAAGTGGCAGGCGTCTACAACATCATCTACCGCTATCTGTTCGACCGCAGGAGAGATCTCGCGCTCCCAACTTCTTTCCTGCTCAACCGGGACGCCATGATCGTCAAGGTCTACCAGGGGACGCTGGAGCCCGCCCGGCTGCTGGACGACGTCCGCTCGGTTCCCGATACTCCAGCCGGTTTTCTACAGAAAGCCCTGCCTTTGAAGGGCACCCTGGTTCAAGACGTATTCCAGCGCAACGATCTCACTTACGGAGTAGCGCTGTTTCAGCGCGGCTATTTGGAAGCGGCGGCGGCCGAATTCCAGCAAGTGATTCTCTCTAACCCGGGCGAGCCGATCGCCTATTACAACCTGGGCACGCTTTACCTGCGAAGAAATGCGTTGCCGGAGGCGCGCCGCTATCTTGAGCAGGCGGTGAAGCTGCGTTCCAGCTATGCCGAAGCCTGGAACAATCTTGGGATGGTGGCCGCACAACAAGGTCAGGAAGACGAGGCCATCAAGAATTTCCAACAGTCCCTCGCGCTTAGACCAACCTACGCCACCGCGCTTCTGAATCTCGGAAACCTGCTCCGCCGAAAAGGAGTGTTTGCTGAAGCTCAAAAACTTCTCGAGCAGGCGGTGGAAGTCGCTCCCAATGACCCCGAGGCCAACTACAGCGTGGGAATGTTCTACGCCCGCCAAGACCAGCTTCAGCGCGCATCGGATTATCTGGAGAAGGCGGTGGCCCTGCGCCCCGATTATGCCGATGCACTGAATAACCTGGGAGTTCTTCGGGTGCGCCAGGAACAGTATTCCGAAGCGCGGCAGAAATTCGAAACATGTATCAAGGTTGCTCCGAAGTTTGACCAGGCTTACCTCAATTTGGCCAGGCTCTACGTTCTTTTGAAGGAGCCGGAAAAGGCCAAGGAAATACTTCGGGAATTGCTGCACCAGCAGCCAGAGAACAAGTTGGCCCAACAGACTCTGGAAATGCTAAATTAATCATCAACCGCTTTCATTCCAGGGTGAGCGCGCGGAGGTGTACCCATGGTCATTTGTAGTTTTGTCCGGCACACGACCGGGAAGTGGGGCTGGCGAACGGTACTGACCAGCATCGTCGTGCTCAGTGCGATTTTCTTCGCCAGCCGGGGAGCTGCCGGGCAACAAGCGGCTCCCAGCAAACAAAGCGCCCACCCAGCTTCCAAAGCCTCTTCTCCTTTTGCGGATGCAGAAGCGCTTCTTCGGCAGGGTAAACTCGAAGACGCAAAAAACAGACTTCAGGAAGAACTCCAGCAGAATCCTACCAGGCCTGAGGGATTCGCGCTTCTGGGGCTTGTGTACGCCGCGGAGAAGAACTACACCGAAGCTCTCACCGCGTTCCAGCAAGGATTGAAACTCAACCCGAAATCCACCGGGATTCGCAACGACATGGGCAACCTGTACGTGGCTCAGGGGAATCTTGACCTGGCCGAAAAAGAGTTCCGGGAGGTTGTGCGCGTGAATCCGGCGGATTACGACGGCAACTACAACCTGGCCCTCGTCCTTCTGGCGAAGAAGCAGCCTGCAGCGGCCATTCCCTACTTGCTGCGAATCCACCCGCAAACGACTGCGTCCCAGTTCGGTCTGACGCGGGCCTATCTTGACGCTGGCAAGACCGCGGAAGGATTGAAGACCGCGGGGGAACTTTCTGTCCATAATAAAGACAACGTGCAGGTGCACTTCACGTTGGGCGTATTGCTGGCGGCGGAGAAACAACTCCGGGCCGCGCAAATCCAACTGGAACAAGCCAATGTGTTGCAGCCGCAGACCTTCGAGATCCTCTACAACCTCGGACAGGTCTATGTGCGTAACGCCGAATACGCGAAAGCGGAACTCACCCTGAAGCGCGCGCTCAATCTCAAGCCCGATTCGCCCGAGACGCTTTCTCTGCTGGCGCAGGTTTATTCCGCGCAGCAGAAGCCTGTGGACGCGCTAGACCTGCTGGTGCGCGCACACAAGCTTGCGCCAGAGAATACGGACATCATCTATTACCTGGCGCTTGTGAGTATGTCTCAGAATTATTACGAGGACTCCATTCCCCTGCTGGAATCCGGCTTGAAAATCGCTCCGCAGCGGATGGACCTGCGCGCGGCACTGGGGGAAAGCTACTTCATGTCGGGTAGGGCAGAGAAAGCCATCGAGGAGTTCAAACAGATGACCGAACTGGATCCTACGGCGCGATCCTATGCGTTTTTGGGGCTTTGCTACCGTCAACTGGGACGTTTCGACGAGGCGCAAAAATATTTTCAAGAAGGCCTGAAAAAAGATCCGCGGAATCCTTCGTGCCTTTTCAACATCGGATATATCGAGGAGCACCAGGGAAATCACGAGGCAGCCGAACAGCGCTTCCAGGAAGTACTTCGCTTGAGCCCCAACCATGCCGAGGCTTTGCTGGAACTGGCAAATTTGCGTATCGCCAGCAAAAAATACGCGGAGGCTGCCGAGCTGCTGAGAAAATTCGTCCGCGTGAGCTCGTCCCCTGCACCGGGATACTACAAGCTGGCGATGGTTGAACGGAGCCTCCATCAAACGAAGGCTGCACAACGGGATATGAGCGTGTTTCAGACGCTCTCCAAGAACGTTTCGACCGGCCCCTACCCCTTCGAGAAACTTTTTGATTATCTCGACAACCGTTCCAACCTTTCCAGCAAGGAGAAGGCGCAACTCGACCTCACCGAGCTGGCTAAACAGATTCAGAAACAGCCGGACCAGCCGGAAAACCTGTACTTGCTCGCCGAAGGATACCTGAAACTCGGCAACGTTGAGGAAGCTCGCAAAGCGATCACTCAGTTGGACCAGCTAAGCGCCGGAGACTTCCGGACACAAACCGGGGTAGGAGTCCTGTTGGCGCGCTACCGTTTGTACCAGGATGCCATCCAGCATTTCCAGGCGGCCATGCAGGCGAATCCCGATTCTGACGATATAAAGTTTGACCTGGCAGACGCCTATTTCCGCAAAGGCATGTACCCGCAAGCGCTCGAAGTCGCCCAGCAGGTCTCTGCAAACGGCCAGCAGGACGATGCCTTTCTCTCCTTGCTGGGGGATATCAGGGCGCATCTCGGCCAGCTCCCCGAAGCTTCGGAGATTTACAGGAATGCCATTCGTCGCAACCCCGACAACGACCAATATTATCTCTCCCTCGCGCTGCTACAACTTCGTCAGAACGATCTACGCGCTGCGGAAAAAACTCTGCAGGACGGTCGCTCTCGCATTCCGGGATCGGGCAAACTCCTCTGGGGCCAGGGACTGGTTTCCGTGTTAGAAGGCAAGACGGCGCAGGCCGCGGAGCAACTGGAGCAGGCTGTTGATCTTTTGCCGGAATGGCTGGGCAGTTACTCCACGCTGGGCGTTTTTTATTATCAAACAGGCCAAATCGACAAGGCCAAGGAAGTGCTGAACCGCTTTAAAGGGAGTAGTGCCGGCGGCGGGCTGGACGTGAATCGCATTGCAGAGACCTTGGAAAAAGCTCCCGCCATGCCGCTGGTGGTGAATGAACCGATGCCCATGGTGGCTCGTCAGCAACTGCTGCAATTCGCGCTTTCGATTGCCGACCGCACTCTTTGATTCAGCCAAGTCAAACTTTCGGTTGTGAGGCCCGCGGGTCGGCGGTAAAATCAACTCTGCCAGTTTGTGCCGAACTGCCGAACCAGCAAGGAATGCGGAAAACATCCAAGACAATCAGTCCGTTGGTTTGCAGAAATGCTTGCGTCGCACTCCTTGCACTGAGCGGCGTACTCTGCGTTTCCGTCCCTCTGAAGGCACAATCGCCACAGACACAGAAGCAGAAGGACGCTCCCATCACCGTTCGTTTTACGGACATACGAAAGTCCGCCGGTATCACGTTTCTGCAAGATTCCACGCAAACCGAAGAGAAATACTATCTCGAGACCATGGGCAGCGGCGTCGCCTGGCTCGACTATGACCAGGATGGCCTGATGGATCTTTTTTTTGTGCAGTCTGGCCCCACGGACGCCTACAAACCGGCTCACCCTCTGCGCTGCGCTCTCTATCACAACAATGGCGACGGCACTTTTACCGACGTCACCGAAAAGGCCGGCTTGGCAGGCGAAGGCCATTACGGTCAGGGCGTGGCCGTGGGTGACTTCGGCAACGACGGCTATCCCGACCTGTACGTCACCGGGTATGGCCGTGCCATCCTTTACCACAACAACGGCGACGGCANNCGGCGACGGCACCTTTACCGACGTCACCAGCAAAGCCGGAGTCGCCGACCAGGGCATGTGGTCCACGAGCGCCGGTTGGTTCGACTATGATAAAGACGGCTGGCTGGATCTGATCGTCACCAACTACATCGAATGGAGCCCCCAGAACAACCTCTGGTGCGGCGAACACCGGCCCGGTTACCGTTCCTATTGCCATCCCGGAAATTACCGGGGTCAGAAAACAAAACTGTTTCACAACAACCACGACGGAACCTTCACCGACGTCAGCGACGCTTCTGGTGTGGGTAAGCCGGAATCCAAGGGCATGGGCGTGGTGCTGGCGGACTTTAACAACGACGGCTGGACGGACATCGCCATTGCCAACGACACCTGGCCCAATTTTCTTTTCCTCAACAAGCATGATGGAACGTTCGAGGACGTTTCCTTCGTTTCCGGCATGGCGGCTAGCGAAGACGGGCGTTACGAAGCCGGCATGGGCATCGACGCGGCGGATGTGGATCGTGATGGCTGGCAGGATATATACATCACGCACCTGGACTTCGAATTGAATCGTCTCTACCACAACAACCACAACGGCACCTTTGACGACGTTACGTTTTCCTCCGGGATCGGGAACAAGGCGATGGGGTTGAGCGGCGTTTCGATGAAGTTTGTGGATTACGACAACGATGGCTGGCCGGACATTTTGCAGACCAACGGCGCCATGGTGGATAACGTGGAACTCTATCACAGTGAGGTTACTTACAAGGAGCCGTTGCTGATGTTCCGCAACCTGGGCAAAGGACAGTTCGAGAAAGTCTCCGAATCACTCGGTCCCGATTTCATGCGGCCCGTTGCCGGCCGCGGGCTGGCCACCGCCGATTTTAACAATGACGGCGCCATCGGCATCGCCGTCAATGTTCGTGGGGATTACCCCGAACTCCTGCGTAACGACGGTGGCAACGCCAACAATTGGCTGGAAGTTCTGCTCATTGGGACGCGCTCGAACCGCGACGGCATCGGCGCCTCGTTGAAATTGACCACGGAAGGGTTCGTCGAAGTGGAACAGGCAAAAGGCGGCATGGGTTACATGTCGGCGAGCGACCCGCGGATTCACTTTGGCCTCGGCAAGCGCACCAAGATCGAGTCGCTGGAAATCACGTGGCCCAGCGGGCAAGTGGACCGTTTAACGAATGTACCCATCAACCAAATCATCGCGGTCAAAGAGGGCATCGGAATTGTGCCGCGAAATTTTCCCAAGGTGACAATCCGATGACCATGGTTCTACCGCGGCGGCGCTTTCTTGGCTCTTCCCTTGTTGCACTCGGCGCAACTTTGCTCGACGCGCTGGCAACCCCGGTCTGGAAATGGAATCGCTCGGCGATCCTGGAGGCAAAGGCCCTCCCGAATTCACCGGCAACCTCGCCCGTCACGTTTGTTGATGTGGCGCGCGAAGCTGGCCTCACGATTCCGAATGTGTGGGGCGGCATGGAACACAAGCGCCTCATCATTGAAGCGAAGGGCAGCGGAATCGGCTTTTTCGACTACGACAATGACGGCTGGCTGGATATTTATCTCACGAACGGGACCCTGCTGGACGCCAAGTGGCCGACCGGCGCCGCACCAACCTCGCACCTGTACAAAAACAATCGCGACGGCACCTTCACCGACGTCACGGAAAAATCCGGAATGGGCAGGACCGGCTGGCAAACGGGTGTGTGTGTCGGCGACTACGACAACGACGGCTGGGACGATCTCTTCTGCTGCTTTTGGGGACACAACATCCTTTTCCACAACAATGGCGATGGCACCTTCACGGATGTGGCGCGCAAGACCGGCCTCTACAACGAGAAAGTTCGCTGGAGCTCGGGCTGCACTTGGTTCGATTATGACCGCGATGGGCACCTGGATCTTTTCGTGTGCCACTATATCAAGCTCGATCCCGCAAACACGCCCGCTCCCGGTGATGCCGCGTCCTGCCAATGGAAAGGGATCCCCGTGATGTGCGGCCCTCGGGGCCTCCCCGGCGACACCAACGTTCTGTTTCACAACAACGGCGACGGCACGTTTACCGACGTCACGGAGAAAGCGGGCATCCTGAAGCCCGGCCCGCGCTATTCCATCACCGCGGTCTCCTACGATTTCGATAACGACGGATGGCCGGATCTTTATGTGGCCGTGGATTCCGAGCCGAGCATCCTCTTTCAGAACAACCACGACGGCACGTTTACCGATGTCGCCATGATCGCGGGTTGCGCCTACAACGAAAATGGGCACGAGCAAGCGGGGATGGGCATAGCCGTCGGCGACTACGATTGCGACGGCTGGTTTGACATCTTCAAAACCAATTTTGCCGACGACACCTGCAATCTGTACCACAACAACGGCGACGNNGGCGACGGCACCTTTACCGATGCGGCGTTTGAGTCCGGAGTTGGCATCATCAACCAGTACGTCGCGTGGGGCTGCGGCTTCCTTGATTACGACAATGATGGTTGGCCGGACATCCTGCAGGTCAATGGACATGTTTATCCGGAAATTGATACGCAGCATACCGGGCAATCCTTCAAGAACCCGCGCCTGGTGTACAAGAATTTGGGTGGAGGCAGATTCAAGGACGTTTCCTCTGAATTGGGGCCCGGGATCAGCGAGCGTTTTTCCAGCCGTGGCGCGGCCTTCGGCGATTACGACAATGACGGCGATATCGATGCGCTCATTCTTAACATGAGCGATGTGCCGTCGCTGCTTCGCAATGATGGCGGCAATTTGCAGAACTGGATCAAGGTCAAATTAATCGGAACGAAGTGCAATCGCACCGCCATCGGCGCTCGCGTGCGTGTTGTCACGGGCAATCACGCCCAAATGGACGAAGTGCACAGCGGCGGCAGCGTGATGTCGCAGTCCGACCTTCGGCTGCACTTCGGCCTGGGCAAGGCGCAAGTGGTCGATGCACTCGAAGTGAAATGGCCCACTACGCAAAAGGTCGAGCGCTTCACGCAGGTGAAAGCCAATCAGATCCTCACCATCCGCGAAGGCAGCGGAATTGTTGACACGTTCAAGCCAAACTCAAAGTAGCCGAGTTTTCGGCAGTGGATCAGTTTGAATTTCCTTGATGCCGCACAACAAGGCAAGGCTCCGAGAGCATCGTCAGGTCGTCAGTCCACCCAATGCGCAAAAGCATAGCGCCAAGGAGATTCATGGTGCATGGCTCTTCTACGGCACTCTTGAATGAGGCTCTTTCCCCCCATTCTTTAGGAAACTGCCTCAGGGCCAGCCGCGCGCACTCCACATGGCTGACGGATTTGCCCACATGAGTAACGAATGCTTCAAACAGCAGCAGGTCTCGCTCGAATAGTCGGTCGCGCCATTTGAAAGTTGGTCTGGCAGCCTTAGCGCGGCACCGGAGTCCGTCAAGGATGTACGGAACGATCACCAGCGCTTTGGTGAGCGCACACGCCCCGGCCGAGGCTGCGAACGCTCGATCTCCATCGCCTTTGCGGGCTTTATCCAAGTCGCATCGCTTCCTTCCGTAAGGGACAAACATCGGGGCCTCAAATCCCAGCGCCACAGGACCCATCTTCATCGCGCTCGCGAGAACCTCGATGCACTTGTCGATGTCCGTTCCCGGTGTAGTGCTGCCGGACGGTCCCTCGACCACCCATCCAAGATTCGTCAAACTGCCAATATCGACCACAGCGACGTGAAGCGATTCGTCGGTCATTGTCGGCGTCCTTCCGATCGCCCCTAATCTAAACACAGCGTCATAAGTAATTGCGCATGATTCGAAACACAATACTCGCCAGGAAGGTCCATTTTCGAATCGATGCGCATCCAGTTGAGACGCTGTGTTTAAGAACGAAACAACTTCATCTTGGTCCAGAGAAATTCAAACTGGCCCAGGACCGGATTTTCTCATCAGCCACGTTTATGCCTGCTATTTAAGCGTCACAAAGCCCGCCTAGCGGTGAATTCGTGCGGCCCAGCCGCCGCCCGGCGCCAGCTTAATTTTCAGCTTGGTCGTCCGGGTCACTTGCGTCCTCACCAGTTTGTAATCGCTTGCCATGCGGTCCGCGTTTTCGCCGTCTTGATAGGCATCCATTTGGAAATTGCCCTCGGGCAGGAAAGAGAAATCAATCTCCAGTTCCCTTCCCGTCCAGTTTGTCATCGCCCCGACGTACCAATCCGAACCATTTCTACGCGCCACCGCAACGTATTGCCCGATTCGTCCATCGAGGGCCTTCGATTCATCCCACTCCGTGGGCACGGCGGCCAGAAACTCCATCGCTTCCGGTTCGCGCAGGTAATTCGACGGGCTGTCCGACAGCATCTGCAAGGGGCTCTCGAAGACCACGTACATTGCCAATTGATGGCAACGCGTGCCGAGGCTCATGGGGCGGTCGAACACCGGCGTGAAGCTGGCTTTCTGAGCATTCAGCATCGCTCCCGGCGTGAAGTCCATCGGCCCAAGGAACATCCGCGTGAACGGCAGCGTGACGGTATGATCCGGATCCGTCTCCGCGCTCCACTTGCTCCACTCCAACCCGCGGACGCCTTCCGTGCTGATCAGGTTGGGCCAGGTGCGCGTCATCGTCGCGGTTTTCTGGCAGCCGTGAAAATCCACCAGCATGTGGCGCTTGGCGGTTTCGCGGCTGACTTTGTGAAAATAGTTGATCAGCAGTTGATCGCTGCGCTGCATGAAGTCCACCTTGATGCCCTTGACGCCCCATTTCTGGTATTGATCCAGCGCCGGGATGAGCTGATCGTCCAGCGTTTTCCAAATTACCCACAAGATGACTCCCACGTTTTTCTGCTTGGCGTAGGCCATCAATTCTTCCATGTTGATTTCCGGCACCACCTCCAGCACATTACCCAGCTTGTACCAGCCTTCGTCCAGGATGATGTACGGAATGCCGTACTTCGCCGCGAAATCAATGTAGTACTTATAGGTTTGCGTGTTGACCCCGGCTTTGAAGTCCACGCCGTAAATATTGTTGTCATTCCACCAGTCCCAGGCGACTTTGCCCGGCTTGATCCAGCTCGTGTCCTGCACCTGGGAAGGTTTCTCCAATAGCCACACCAACGGATTCGTCAGCAGGTCCGCGTCCCGGTCGGTAATGCCCAGCACGCGCCAGGGGAAGGTGCGTTTTCCGGAAGTCACGGCAATATAATCGGCGCTTTCGACGACTCTGAAATCGCGATCGCGGCTGAGTTCTTCTTTCAGCGGATAGGGTGGAAAGATCGCGGAAAGTCCGTTGCCACCAGTGCCGTGCAGCCAAAGTCCCGGGTATTCCTCCAAATCCGATTCCGCGATGGCCACCTTTGCGCCTCCTTCCGCATCCACGACCGCGGGAAGGGTGGCTAAAAATGCCGGATTGATATTCGACAAGAGTTGCGGCAGATATTTGCGTTCGTTGTGAGAGAAGAAGCTGTCTTCCTGCGGATAGAACACCACGAAATTGGAGGTGAAGCGGAAGTTCGCTTCCTCGCCGTAGATTTTCACCTGCTCCGCGGGGAGCGACGTCTCGAACCGGTAAGCGACGCCTTCGTTGTACGCGCGGAAGACCACGGCATACCCGCCTTCCATGTCCAGGCGGAGTTCGTTGTAGTTGTCGCGAATTTTCGCGAATTTCTGGCGCACCACCGGCTCAAGCATCTGCTCGCTGTGGCGTTCCTTCGATCCCGTGACCTTGACTTCGTGTCCCAGCACCTTATGGTCAACGTCCATCGAGAGCGAGCTGTCCTGCAGGAGCGCCACGCCCTTCAGAACCACATCGTAACGGACGCCTTGCGCCGTGCGGATTCGCACTTCGATTCTTTTGTCCGGTGAGCGCAAGTCGTAGCTGGCTTGTGCCCTGCCATCCACCGCGAGTCCGAACAGAGCAATTACCATTAACACAGACTTCCACAATATGTTCTTCATGGTGCAATTCCTTCTTTCTTTCTGCTATCGCGAAATCTCGATCGGATGCGGCCTATCCGTATCAGGCTAGGCTGTTTCCGGAGCGACGCTCACAAGTTCAAACTGAACTTGCTGTGCTCCCAGGACCGGGTGTGTCGCCGTCAACCGCACGGTTCCCGGCTGTTCCTTCGCGCGGATCCAGATAGCGCCGGTGCCGCCAATCAGCGCAAATGGATTGTCGCCGATGATCTCCGCGGGACCTTCTAGTTTCAGCTTGATGGCGTCGTTTGCGAATGGCCGGATGGCCCCAAATTCGTCCGTCACGCGAAGCACCACGCGCGTCGTGTCGGCTCCGTCTGCATTCAATTTTGTGTCGTCTGGCAACACGGAAAATTTCTGATCGAGCCCCTTGCCGGATAGGGTCTTGACGATCACCTGCTTGCCCTCGATGTATCCTTCGATCCGCAAGTCTCCCCACGCTCGTACGGAACGCCGGAAATCCGCGGTGAACGGCGCATAGCGAAGGTATTGGAATTGTGCTTTGTCCGGATCGGCTTCCGCCACCAACTTATCATTAACATAAAATTTCAGATGGTCGCAGTTGGAACAGACCATCGCCTTTGTGAATCCGATCGATTCATCCCCGCGGGCCCAGTGAAAAGCAGGCTCAAGCACGATTTCCTCCGCAGGATCGCACTGCGACTTGTAGAAGCCTGCCGCGGGCTTTGGCTCGCGAAAGATGTCGGTCACGCCGTGGTAGCAAATGCGGTCGCCGCTGCCGAAATCGCTATGCGTGTTGTAGTCGAAAGCGCACCAACCGATGCCGCCCGCATATTGCGGGTTGGAAGCCAGTTGATCGTGGACGCGCGCATGGCGGACCGTATGCTCCATCAGCCGCTCTTTGTCGTCAATGGTCTTCGTCGGGTACGTGTGGCCGACAAACTCGGTGATCAGATAGCGCGGATGATTGGGAGGTTTCAACGGGAAACCGAAGTCGTTCATCGTGAAAACATCTTCCAGGAATTCGGATTCCTGGAAATAGCGTATGCCCCCGGTTTGACGGGTGGGATCGAGTTTGTGCGCAGCCGCATTCGTGCGCACGTAGAAGTCGTGGTCGTCCAGAGATTCGTTGATGCGAACGCCCCACAGGATGATGCTGGGATGATTCCAATCGCGCTGGATCATGCGTCCCACGTTGTCGATGGAAATCAGCTTCCAGGGTTCATCCCCGATGTGCTGCCAGCCGGGGATTTCTTCCAGGACCAGCAGGCCCATTTCGTCGCAAGCATCCAGGAAATGCCTGGATTGCGGGTAGTGCGAAGTGCGGACAATGTTGCACCTCAGCTTCTTGCGCAGAATTTCCGCGTCGCTCCGCTGCGGCTTGGCCGGCATGGCTTGTCCCACAAACGGGAACGTCTGATGACGGTCCAGACCTCGCAGCTTGATGACCTTGCCATTCAACTCGAAGCCATGGTCGGTAAACTCGGCTTGCCGAAAACCAATCCGCCGAGAATCATGGTCCACAACTCGCGTCCCATGCACCAAACGAACGTGCACGGAATAGAGATTGGGGTTGGCCAAGTCCCACAATTTGACCGTGCCCAGGTTTTCCAGCACCACGCTGTGCGCGACGCTCTCTGTCGTGGCCGCCGAGGCCGGAACCTTGCCCGTGGCTTTCGCGACCACCTGATTTCCATCGTGCAGTTCAACCTCAAGCGTCAGGGGTTCATGCAACTCTTCCAGGTGCCGCACGAAACAGTCCACTTCCACGCGGGGAGATGCGCCCAAAACATCCTTGGGTTTCGCAAAAATGTTTTCGATAAAAGTCCCCGGCACCACGCGAAGCGCCACCTCGCGGTAGATCCCGCCGAACGTCAAGTAGTCGATCTGATAGCCGAACGGCGGGATATCCGCCCGCTCGCGCGAATCCACGTCCACCGCGAGCACATTCTCGCCCGCAAAATTGATGTGCGGCGTCAGATCAAATGAAAAGGGTGTGTAACCACCCTTGTATTCGCCGAGCTTCACGCCGTTGATCCACACGGTGGACGCCGTCATCACGCCTTCAAAGTCCACAAACACGTGCCGCCCGCGCGCCTCTGGCGGGAGCTTGAATCGCCGCCGGTAGATGGAGACAAACTCATAGTCCTTGTCGTCAAAGCTGTGCCAGGGCAGCTTGATGTTGGTGTGGGGAACCGCGACGCGTTCAAACGCCGAATCGTCGAATTTTGCTTCGTGCGCCCCTTCGACGAACTTGCGGTTGTAGCGCCAGTTGCGATTGATCGGGAGGATCAATCGTCCGCCGGCCGCGGAATCGCCGGATTGTTGTGCATTGCCTGCGAACGCATCGCGCGCCAGCGTGGCGCCGGCGATCACCGTTCCTGTCGTTTTCAAAAAATTGCGTCGGTCCATGGTATTCCTTTCCAGGCGGGGCCATGTGAAACATGGAATTGAAAAAAAAGAGTTCGGCAAAATCTTAACAGGTCTGTCAACCATTTGCAGAAAGCCCTCTGTTGCTTTCGACGAAAGCCGCGGAAATGGCCGCATCTCCCGGCGCTCCTGCACCTTCATTTTGGGCTGGAAAAAGCGCGAGCGGCGCACCTCATCGAATTGGCCGGCTCTGTTTGCTCGGTTAGGAATAACGGATTAGAAAGGCTCTGTCAGTGCGGCGCGGAAACCGCCGGCTGGTCCTTCAAGATAATCAGGAATTGCTGCACTTCACGCCGCTGCCGTTCGACTTCATCGGCTTCGTTCTTCTCCACCTGTTTGTAGAGCTGAATTTCCTGTTCGGACTTGGCTTTTTCGCCGCTGCGTTTGTAAAGCTGGCTTAGCCGGTAGTGCGCTTCGCCCAGGCCGGGCGTAACTTCGATGGCCTTCTTGAATGCGGCGATGGCCTGATCGCTGGCGCCCTGCGCCGCGTACAAAATTCCCAGTTGCAGGTACGCTTCGCCCAGTTTGGGATCAATAGCCACCGATTTCTTAAGCAGCGCTTCCACTTGTTGCGAGCCTGCCGGACTCTTCGATTCCCGGTCCCGTTTTAAGACCGCCATCGCGAAGTAATAGTTCGCCAGCGCATTTCCGGGCTGATTCTGCACAAAACGCGCCAGCTTCTGTTCGCCGCAGGAAAACGAGGTGGGTGAAGTTACTTCCATTTTGCCCAGGAAGAGATACGGCGTGGGATCTTCCGGCTTCAAATCCGAGGCATGGCAAAGCTGGCCGGCCGCTTCCTCGTAAGAACCATCAGCGTACAGAGCGGCGCCGAGTCCCACCAGCATTCTGGCGGAATTGGGGTGAGCAACTGCCCCCTTCTTGAAGACGATCACGGCGGGCCTGACAGCGCGGTGCAACAGAAGTTCGCTGCCCCACTCGAAGTAATTCGGCTCGCTAGGCTCGAGCGTGGCCGCGCGTTCGTATTCGCGCACTGCTCCGAGGGGATCACCCAATCGCTCGTCCAGGTCGCCCAGAAGCCCATGCAGCCCGGCATCGCCTTCTGCCCTCGCGAGGATTTTCACCGCCAGATCGTGCGCGAGGACCACGTCGCCGTTGGCCCGGTAGGCCAGCGCTAGATCGTAGGCGTTGGCAACATTTTCGCCGTTAATCTGGTACGCGGCTTTCAGAGATGAGATGGCTTCGCGATATTTGCCGGAGCGCAGGCAAAACTCGCCGAGCTGATGATTCGCTTCGAAGCTGTTAGGAGTCCGCACGACAGCGGCGCGCAGTTTGTTTTCCGTCTCCGCCGTCTCGCGCCCCGGCACGTCTTCTGCCGCAGCACCGTGCAAAGTTTCGTCTGCCCCGCTGGACTTAAGCGCCAGCGTCTCTCGGGCAAACGCTTCGCTGGTCCGCAGACTTGTGTCTGAACCATGGCCTCCCGCGCCGGACCAGTCCGTAACTCCAGCCACGGTGAAATTGGGCTCGTCTTTGAATTCCATCGCATCAGAAGACGCAGTTCCACTAGAAGAGGAAGGTTGCGCCGCCGTTGCAGTCTGCAAGCGCAGTTCGATCTTTTTCTTCTGACCGGTCGACAAGGGCATCGGGTCCGTGGCGCACTTGCCGAAGCCCGCTTTTTCCACCGTTACCGTGTACATTCCTTCATGACGAACGGTAAAACTAAATCTCCCTTCTGCATCCGTTTTCGTTTCCAGTTTGTGCGCTCCGCTTTTCTCCTCAAGGACCACGGAAGCGCCCATCACGGGTTCACCCGCGGAGTTCCGAACCATGCCCTCAACCGTAATCGCATCCAGTTGTGATGGGGTAGGAGTTTGCGCCGCTGCCGGAGCCCCCGCCAAACCAGCCAATGAAGCGGCCAACAAAAAAAGAAACAGGGCGCAACG
The DNA here is from genome assembly GCA_003154775.1 of Acidobacteriota bacterium. Taxonomy (GTDB): domain Bacteria; phylum Acidobacteriota; class Terriglobia; order Acidiferrales; family UBA7541; genus Acidiferrum. Next base: position 14,465 of record PMES01000145.1, read on the forward strand.
ATTCACTCGATTTTCAAAGGGGGACTTCACCATGCAAAAGCAATTCATTCTGGAGACCAGATTCCCTTCTCTACAACCGCCGTTGCACTTCTTTTCCACGCCAAACTGCATTCTATTCCCTGGCATCACTGCCCGCAATGCTTCACGGCCCTTGGCCGGATTTCTCACGGGCTACATTTGTGCACGTTAGCCAGCCACGCCAACACAGCCAGTCACGGCAATACGTTGTCATCCTGAGGGGCGCGCCGGGCGTTTACCCCGACCTGGTCGGGGCGCCCCGAAGGATCTCAACCGACAAACCGTGCACAATTTTAGATTTGTTCTGTCTTCTTCAATTTTGGGGATATTCCGTGCTGTGGCTGGATCGCTATCCGGGGTACCAGATCTGGCGCGGGTCTGCTGCATCCCGCTGGTAAGTCCAGGCTTCCTCAATCAGGCGCTTGAGATCATAGCGAGGCCGCCAGCCCAGAAGAAATTTCGCTTTCGTATTGTCCAGCCAGGTCGAATGGTAGGGAGTTTTAATCTCCACGCAAGGAAGTCCTCGTGTTTGTCGCAGGTAATCGGCCACCTGCTGGTAATCCACCGGTTCATCCATGCAAATGTTAAAGGTCTCCTGACGCGCTCTAGGATTGTCGAGCGCTTTCAGGATGGCATCCGCAAGATCACTTACGTGAACGAAATTGCGTTTAACGGAATGGCCATCGGGATCAAGCATCAAGGGCACCGCGCCGCTTTTGTAATAGGCGTCGGCCTGCTCGGGCCCGACCAGGTCCCGCCAGCGCGGTCCGCCAAAGACGTCCTCGCCAAAGGAAAGTGTGCATTTGAAATCGTCTTTTTCCATGATCCAGGGCGCACGCAGGCAGCATCCGTTCAGGCCGTATTGGATGAAATATTGTTCCAGCATCACCTCTTCAAGGACTTTCGAGAGTGCGTAGCAGCCGGGATAGGCGCTGTGCTTCTGCTGCTCGGTGACGGGAACGGGATGCGAATAGAAAAAATGGCCCACGGCGCAATCGCCGCCAAGCAGGATGAACTGCTCGAATGACGGACTAGTCCGGCACTCTTCGAGGAGCCAGAAAAGCCCTTTCACGGAAACGTCGATAATGTCGTCCGAGGTTTCCTTGCACGTGGCGCAGTGCAACACATGAGTGACACCGTCCAGGGCTTTGCGCGCGACACCACGATCGGAAATACTGCCCTGGACAACCTCCAGGCGCGCGTGCCGTGGCAGCAGCCTGTTATGGCACAACGCGTGGATCTTCACGTCCGGCAGTTCGCCGGACTGAAGAACTCGCTCAATAAAATGGCGGCCGACTTTGCCGGTCGCTCCGGTGACCAGGATCTGCCTCATGCGCACCGCCATTTCGGGCTGCTTTTGTACTTTTGTGGAGCGGAAACCCGTCGTCGCTGAACCAGCCTGCCAAGTTCAGCGGGCGAATCTCTCCGGACCGGCATTACACATCGCACAGATCGACGGCTTGCCGCAGGGAAGTAAGCGGGTCGCGCGTGGGCACGAATTCATGCGCCACATAGCCTTGGAAGTTGCTTGCCAGGATGCCGCGCATCACCCCGTCCCACTGCACTTCCTGCGTATTGTCCAGTTCGTGCCTCCCGGGAACGCCCCCGGTGTGGAAGTGGCCCAGCCACTGGATGTTTTGCTGGATTGTGCGCACCAGGTCTCCCTCCATGATCTGCATGTGATAGATGTCATAGAGCAGCTTCACGCGCGGAGAGTTCACCGCCTCCACCACGCGCACTCCCCATGCCGTGTGGTCGCACATATAGTCTTTGTGGTCCACCTTGCTGTTCAGAAGTTCCATGCAGATCGTGACGCCATGATCTTCCGCAATCTTCTTGACGCGGTTGAGTCCCGCAACCGTATTCTTGGCGCCTTCGTCGTCGGACATTCCCTTGCGAGTGCCCGAAAATGTGATTACGTTCGGCACGCCGGCCTTGGCCGCCAAGGGAATGTATTTGCGAAAAGCTTCTTCAATTTTCGCGTGGTTTTCCACGCGATTCAGCGCGCTGTCAATCTCACCGCCTCCCGCGTAGCCCATGCTGCAAACCAGGCCATAGCGCCCGGGCACCTCGTACTCTTCCGGATTGAGCAGGTCCACGGCCTTCAAGCCCATCTGCGCGGATTTGGCGCAGAGTTCGTCGAGCGGAATCTGCTGGTAGCACCAGCGTGAAACCGATTGCTTTATGCGGCCTTTGCGAGGCACGGGAACTCCCTGCCCGGACCACAACGTGGATGGAACGGAAGCCATAGTCACTCCAGTAAGCGCACTTTTCAGCATGTTGCGTCGCGATACGTTTGTCATGGAGATTTTTCAGAGTGTACCGGAGAAAAACGCCGGCGGCGAGTTCATTCCGCTCAGGTGCCGTCAGTCTGACTGACGATCACTGATTCGTCCCGAGAAGATCGAGAGCACGCCGCAACGTTTTTCCAGATACTTATCCTTTCACAAGATAGCCCTTCGCCAACTCCTCAAAAAGTTTTGTTTGGTTTTCCTGCCACTTCTGGTCCCGCCCCAGTTCTTTCGCCAGGATTTGCGCCACGCGGGGAGCCATCTGAATGGCGGCCCTGGCGTTCAGGAAGAGTGCGCGGGTGCGCCGCGCCAGAACGTCTTCCACGGAGCGCGCCATCTCCTCGCGCACGGCCCAAACAACTTCCGCGGCGCAGTACGGCAGGGCCGGGTGCATGGGCTCGCCTAGATTCGCATCGCCGCGGATAATCTCTTGAATGAACGGCGCGTCGGACCCGTAAAAAGCGAGCGAACCGAAGCGCTCCGCGTGTTGATGAAAGCCGTGGATGTTCAGGTGCTTCGTCACGCTGGGGCGCTCGGTCAGGCCGGCAAGCGTAGCGGCCTGATCCACGCAATGCTCCGCCATGTTTCGATAGGTGGTCCATTTACCGCCTGCGGTATTGACCAAACCGGAGGGATCGATTTGAATGGCATGATCGCGAGAGAGGGCCGCGGTATTTTTCTTGTCCCCGGAACGCAGCAACGGACGGATTCCCGCGAAGGCGCTCAGGACGTCGTTCTTGGTTGGTTTCTTCGCCAGATAGACGCTGGCGGTGCTGAGCATGAACTCGATCTCCTGTTCCATGGGCACGGGCTCGAGGTTGGGTTGCTCGATGGGAGTGTCGGTGGTGCCCACCAACGTGTGCCCGTGCCAAGGAATGGCGAACATCACCCGGCCATCGCTGGTGTGCGGCACGATGATGGCGTGATCTCCCGGGAGAAATGATTTATCCAGAACGATGTGGGCGCCCTGGCTGGGAGAGATCATGTCTTCCGCTTTCGGTTCGGCCATGTGGCGCACGGAATCGGTGAATGGGCCGGTGGCGTTGATGACGACCTTGGCCTTCAGTGCAAATTCTTCGCCGCTCTCGATGTCGCGCGCCACCACGCCGTCCAGCAGACCCTCCGCGTCTTTCGTGAGTCCCGTCACCTGCATATAGTTGAGCAGGATCGCGCCTTGTTCGACCGCGGTTGTCACCAGATCGATCAGCAGGCGCGCATCATCAAACTGCCCGTCGTAGTAGATCACCCCGCCGCGCAGCCCGTCCGTGTTGATGTTTGGGATGCGTTCGACAGTTTCTTCCTTGGACAGCAGTTCGGAAGGGCCGAAGCCATACTTGCCCGCCATGGCCTGGTACAGTTTGAGCCCGATGCCGTAGAACGGCCCTTCCCACCAGGAATAGTTGGGAACGACAAAAGGCAGTTCGCTCACCAGATGCGGGGCATTCTGGCGCAGAATGCCGCGTTCTTTCAGCGCCTCCATGACCAGCGAGACCTGCCCTTGTTCCAGATAGCGCACGCCGCCATGCACCAGTTTGGTGCTGCGGCTGGACGTGCCCTTCCCAAAATCATGCTGCTCCAGCAGCAATGTCCTGTAACCTCGCGCGGCGGCGTCCACGGCCACGCCGACTCCCGTCGCGCCGCCTCCGATGACGATCATGCCCAAAGGTTCGCGTTGCGCATGAACCTGACTTAACATCTCCTCGCGTTTCGTAGGATTTCTCCTTCCCAAACTTTTCGCCGGTTCAATTCTCGGAGCAGCAACCTGCTAGTCCGCATTTCTCATCACAAAATCCTCGCTAACGGCAATCCCCTGTAGCGGCCGCCTTCTGAGGCGGGCGCCTTGTCTGTGACGAAACCCACACTGCGCAAATGGAACCCGTACCACCAACCCCTCCGTCCCGTCATACCGGTGGGCAATCCGCGCATGCCTCCGCGTCCTTGTGAGCAAAACGGGCTAGCGTGACCCGGTCCTCTTCTTTTTTCGCCTCGTCACACCTTCCGCGGGATGTTCCCACTGCTTCGCCCGCGCCAACGCTTCCTGCCAGCGTGCGCGCAGTGCGCTGGCTTGCGCTCCCCGCATTTTGGGCTCGAACACTTTTTCCGCCTTCCACTGCGAAGCCTCATCCTCGAGATTCTTCCAAAATCCCGTCGCAAGTCCCGCCAGGTAGGCAGCTCCCAGGGCCGTTGTTTCCGTAACCGCCGGACGCACAATGGGTATACCCAGAATGTCCGCCTGGAATTGCATCAATAATTCGCTCCGAGTCAGCCCTCCATCCACGCGCAGTTCCCTTAATTTCTTGCCCGTGTCACTCTGCATGGCTTCCAGCAGGTCGGCCACCTGGAAGGCCACGCCTTCGAGCGCCGCTCTCGCCACATGCCCGCCCGTTGCATCTCGCGTGATACCGATAAGGATGCCGCGCGCGTAAGGATCCCAATGCGGCGCGCCCAGGCCGGCAAACGCGGGCACCAGGAAAAGTCCTCCACTGTCCTTCACCGTGGCCGCGAGTGCGTCCACTTCCGGCGCGGAACGCACCAGCTTCAAGCCGTCGCGCAACCACTGCACCACCGCGCCGCCGATGAACACGCTTCCTTCCTGCGCGTAATCCGTCTTTTGCCCTATTTTCCAGGCGATCGTGGTGAGCAGGCGGTTCTTGGAGTCGACCGCCTTCGCGCCGGTATTTTGCAGCAGGAAACATCCCGTCCCGTAGGTACTCTTCGTTCCGCCGGGCTTGATGCACATCTGCCCAAACAGCGCAGCCTGTTGATCTCCGGCGATGCCGCCGATGGGAATGTCCTGCAGCCCGACGGTCGCGTTTACGTGGCCATACACTTCGCTGGAAGAGCGCACCTCGGGCAGCATGCTGGCGGGAATGCGAAAAAGCTTCAGCAGTTCCGCGTCCCACTCGCCTGTATGGATGTTCAACAACAGCGTGCGCGAGGCATTGCTGGCGTCGGTGATATGTCTCGAGCGGCTGGTGAGTCGCCACACCAGCCAACTGTCCACCGTGCCGAAAGCCAGCTTGCCTTGTTCGGCTTTCTTGCGCGCCCCCGCAACATTGTCCAGGATCCAAGCGACCTTGGTAGCGGAAAAATACGAATCCAGCAGCAGCCCCGTGCGCTTCTGAATCATTTTCAGGGCCCCGCCGCGGCGCAACTGATCGCACATTCCCGCAGTGCGGCGATCCTGCCACACGATCGCGTTGTGGACCGGCTCGCCCGTTTCGCGGTCCCACACAATGCTCGTCTCCCGTTGATTGGTGATGCCTATCGCGGTGATGTCGCCTGGACTCGCGCTCGCACTCCCCAGCGCTTCCATGGCCACAGCCACCTGGGAAGACCAGATTTCTTCCGGATCATGCTCCACCCAGCCGGGTTGCGGATAAATCTGGCGGATCTCCCGCTGTGCAACGGCGGCGATCTGGCCGCTGTGATCGAAAAGAATCGCGCGAACGCTGGTGGTGCCGGCGTCTAATGCAAGTATGTAGCGCATGGGCATGATGAGCCCTCGATTTCCTCGGATGATTGTTTCCGTACAAGGAGCGATGAAACTGAACTGCCTGTCCGTCTAACTACGCCGAACTCTACCCCCACTTTTGCGTTGACGATATAAAATGCCCATCGTCTCGTCAAGCGCCTCTGGATACTGGTGGCGGGTCAGTCTCCGACTAAGCGACTCACCAGGAGTCAGCCAGCCCAGTCGTCAGCTTCACTAGGATATTTTATGAGGCACGGTAAGGAACCTTTGACAGCCGCGGCTTGAGGTCGAGGCCCTCCGATTTGAGGAATCTTTGCGCGGCGAAAACAGAGTTTTCGTCGCTACCAGGACCGAGAATTACATCGACGATGGGCAATGGCGCCTTGGCTGGAAAAGGATGAGCGATGTACGGAATGAGCGTCGTCTTTCCAATCCGGAACCGTGGAGGATTCCTCATCGGTGTTGGCCCGTCCATCCACGCTGGAAGCACCAGCCTCCATTCGTTCTCTTCCTCAAACGATGAGTTCTTTAGGAGCGCCGCGATCCGCAGACAATCTGCACCGGTTTTGGCGACAGCGTCTGCAAACTCCTTGAAAGGCGCTTTTTTGCTCGGGTTAGCTTCCAAGAATTCCTTCACAACCTGTTCCTTGTCTTTTGACTTGAGCTTCTCTGGATCAAGTTCGCATGCAGCTCTAAACGTCCTCTCCCGGTAAGCACTGACTTCCTCCGTGAAGTGGTGGAGAGCATACGATAAAAGCTCCACTTTCTTAACAGGATCGTAGACGCAGGGCGCAAACGAAACAAGAGTGTCACTACCTGCAGGAGGTCGAATAGCCTTGAGGTCAAAGGCCAAACTCACTCCGCTCGATCCGTAAGAATAGCCCCGCCATTGACCGAGTTGGTCTTCTGCAGCCGTAAAGGAAGCAACAAAAACCTGCATGCCGGTTAGAGGGCCGCCGAATGCCACGGCAACTGCTTTTTGTAGAAATCCTCTCTTCGGAAATCCGTTGGAATCCAGTTCAGGGGCCGCGGCAACCATGTCATTGGCGAGCGCCTTTGCGTGTATAAACTCCTCGCGGTCATTGAGGAAGTGAAGATCCGTAGCCCACATAGTTTTGCTCGTCACGATCCCATGGAAGGCCTGAATCGACGTGTAATGCCAGAGTTTTTCTGGAATTGGAGCATTCAACAGTTCACCAATGGGATTCGACATGGCTGAGAGAATTCTAACTGATGCCCGGGGAAGTATAAACGCGTGAGATGGCGCATTTCGGAAACTGACCCGTTACCTGGCCGCTATTGCTTTTTGGCCGCCGAGGGAAGAATCTTGGCGCGCAGGATAGTTCCCGGCCTCGACGGCTTCGGACCGCGAACAACCAGGCTCACCTTCCGTTATCAATAGCAGTCTGTCGCGGGACCTTGTTAAGTGCCGTCACTATGTTCAACGGTGAGTATGACTTTCCCTCGCGCGTGTCTTTCTTCAAGATAACGGAGAGCTTCAGCCGCGTCGCTCAACGGGTAACGCCTATCGATGACGGGTACAACTTTTCCAGATGCAAGAAGATCTTTCAGAAAAACCAAATCCTTCTGGTTGATATTCGCGATAAAGAAGCACGTTTTCTTGCTCCCAATCCGCGACAATAAAGGTCCCAGTAACATCGCTTGGAGGATTCGAGCCAAGCCGCCTCCGACGACGACATAAATTCCGTTCTGACTCAGCGCGCGCATGTAATCGAAGATCGAATGATGGACGTTTGCGCCCAGGATCAGATCGTAACGCTGCCCGCTTTGCGTGAAATCTTCTCGCGTGTAATCAATGACGTGGTCTGCGCCAATCCTTCGCGCCGTGTCCACTTTGCTCGTGCTGCACACGGCAGTGACTTCGGCCCCGAACGATTTGGCAATCTGAACCGCAAACGTGCCCACACCACCAGACGCGCCATCAATCACAACCTTCTGGCCTGGCTGGATGCGTCCTTTATCACGGAGACCCTGAAGGGCGGTAAGTGCCGCCACCGGTACGGATGCTGCGTCCTCAAACGAACTGTTGGCTGGCTTCAGCGCCAATTTATCTTCAGCAGCGCACACATACTCGGCAAACCCGCCTCCTGCGAAACCTTTTCCCCCAACCCCGAATACTTCGTCGCCTGGTTTGAACTGGGTTACGTTGCTGCCAACCGCCTCAACCCGCCCTGCTATATCAACTCCGAGGACCTGGTGTTTTGGTGTGCGCAGTCCCGGGATCGAGCGGAGCAACGGCGCACCTCTCATCTGGAACAAGTCCAATGGATTTACCGATGCCGCGTGAAGCTCTATTAAGACCTCATTGTCCGCGGGCGTAGGTTTTGCTACCTCCGTGAACCGCAGCACATCCGGCGGTCCGTATTGTGGGCGTACAATCGCTTTCATAAAGCGCTCCTCAAGAATGCCTTAGTCGGATCGTGCTGCGTTGTTGTTGCGCACGCAAGACCAGAATCGAGGTTCCTCGGTTCCTGCAGGTCAGTACGGAGATGGGCCCTCCAAAGTTTCCAGCCCGTTCCCTAGAGCACCGCCTAAGTCTTGGTAAACGCTTTTACCGAAAACTGACCCAGTGCCAGGCCGCTACTGCTTTTGGGCTGCGGAGGGAAGAATCCTGGCGCGCGGCACGATGCCTTCGCCTTCCAGAACGCAATAAAACTTATCGGCCTCCAGATCCTTGAGGGTTTCCACTTTGCCGGAAGGCCAGCGAATTTCCAGGCTGTCGATCTTCGTCGCTTTGCCCAAACCAAAGTGCACGCGTTGATCGCTTTGCGAAATATAGCTGCCGCCGCTGTGGATCTCATCCGTCTGCGTCATTCCGCCGGCAACAATCTTCAGACGGGCACCGATGGCCATGCGGTTGCTCTTCGTGCCGGCCAATTCAAAACTCACCCAATGGCGCCCGGGAATTCCGGGATTTCTGAGCACCAGCGGGCTCCCCGTCAATTCTTCGACAACCAAATCCATGTTGCCGTCGTTGAAAAGATCCCCCACGGCGAGGCCTCGCGAAACGTTGGGCCTAACAATCGCCGCTCCTGACTCCTCGCTGGCATCGCAGAATGTGCCATCCCCCTGGTTGTAATAGACCAGCTTCGGTTCGCGGTACTTCGCGCCGGATGCCAGCGCATCTGCTTGCGGATAGACGTGACCGCTGACCGTCACCAGATCAAGCCATCCGTCGTTATCCAGATCGACAAACGCAATTCCCCACTTCACCCAAGGGACGGACGGCAGGCCGATGCCCGCGGCGTAAGAGACCTCCTGAAAATCCCAATTGCCATCGTTGCGGTAGAGCGCCGTGTTGTCCATGGAGAAATCCGTCACTGCCAGGGCGGGCCGCCCAGTGTGCAGGTAATCTCCCACGGCCAGGCCCATTTCAGCTTGCTCGTGGCCATCTTCTCCGAGAGCGGTGCCTGATTCCATGCCAATGTCGGTAAATTTCCCGTTGCCGTCGTTGCGATACAGATAACCGGCCGTCGAATCGTTGGCGACATAGATATCTGGGCGCCCGGTGTTATTGAAATCGGCCCAGATGGTCGTCAGGCCGTAATAACCAGCGGGATCATCCACGCCAGCTTTCTTGGAAACGTCCGTGAAGGTGCCATCTCCGTTGTTGTGGAAGAGAGAGTCGCCAGATCCTTTCAGCCCGCGGGGACCGCACTGCACATCAATGCCCATGTATTTGCAGGTGACGCTGCTGCCGAAAACCGGCGGGTTGTGAATGTCCAGGTCCACATAATTGGCGACCATCAAGTCAACAAAGCCATCGCCGTCGTAATCGCCGAACGCCGCTCCAGCGGACCAGCGTCCATCCGCCACGCCGGCTTTCTTGGTCACGTCCGTGAACGTGCCGTCGCCGTTGTTGTGATAAAGGACGTTGCCCCCATAACAGGTGACGTAGATATCCGGCCAGCCATCGTTATCGAAATCGCCGACCGCGCCGCCCATCGCGAAGCAGGGTGTGCCAATCCCGGCCTTGTCGGTCACATCGGTAAACGTGCCGTCGTGATTGTTGTGATAGAGCGCTCCCTTGGACTTTTCCCCTTTGAGCGCCATCTCCACCGTCGGAGCATTGGTGAAGTAAATGTCCAGCCAGCCGTCGCGGTCGTAATCGAGCAGGAGCACGCCGCCGCTCATGGATTCGATGATGTAGCGGCTCTCGGGAGCCGAGGTGTGGAAAAAGCGAATGCCGGACTTCTCCGTAATATCAGTCAGTTGGGGAATCGCGCGATCTTTGCACTTGACCGATTTGGCCGTGGGCGGCGGAGGCGGACCTGAGGCCATTCCCTGCCCCGAGACTTTAGGAGAAATCACCAACAAGCTGAGCAAAGCTATTTTGACGTAATGGGCGGCGCCAATAAAAATTTCTCGTTCACGCATTCGTTTCTCTTGATTTGCAGTGTAGCGTCACGCTTGAGAACTTGGCAAGCGAGGGAGATTTCTGCTGCGTGCTTCGCCTCGCGCGCCCTGGTGTTCCGCTCAGAAAAACAGCGGCCTGTTAGCGTTCGACGAGGCGCTCATGCCAGCCAATGAGTCAGGGTAGCGCGCAGCCGGTCCAGCGAGACTGGTTCGGCCTCGTGCCACAGCGCAAATTCCGGCGGAGCCACGACATAGGCTTCGGACAAGCTCTCGGCAATGCACAGGCAGACGGTGTTTCGCCGGTATTCGTCGTAGCGACTCGCGGCCAGCCACACATACAACGCCAGAACCTGCGCGTCCAACGCGCTACCCGGCAAGTCGTCTACGGCTGGAAGCGGGTTCACCTCATCCGGGTTGTCGAACACGGCCACGCTGGTGAAGGGCTTCGGCTTGCTCCTCACCCCGAACTGCGCCATCACGAAGGCAGGCCTCGCCCGGCGAAATGCTTCGGAGGCGCTCCACTCGACGAAAGAATTTGAGAAGATTAACGCCCCGTTGCCGCTCAGGTACAGCGACCGCAGGAACTCCCGAATCACCGGTACCGGCGCCACTTCCGGAGGACACCACGCCGCGACGTCAGCCTTGCGCAGACGATCGAACACCGCGTCGGCGTCGGCCAGGTCCTTTCGCATGGAGTTCACTTCGCGCGAGAAATTCTGGCGCAGCGTGGCCAGCCGTTCATGGCTGAGCAGCGTGGCGGATGGCGCGCCTGTTCCGGAGGGTTCCTGCCTCAGTGCGCAGTCCACCAGTTTCGATCCAGCGTCCAGAACCCAGCAGTCCGCAGCGGAAGCGTTGGGCCGGCGGGACACTACTTCCAATAGTCGTCCGCCATCATACGCGCTGCCCGCGCTCAGAAGCGCTTCCGCGGCACTCTGCGTCTCGCGCGACATCGCCAGATCCAGTCGCACGGGACGCCCGACCCCTTGCCATCTTTCCCAGACCTTCGCGCGCTCCAGTGGCAGAACCTGGGGCATCATCAACAAAATGAGCCGGTTGCCTCCAGCTTCGGCGCTCTTCTCGCTCCCGGCTTGCTGATCGGCTGCGTCGAAGACCTTTTGCACCGCTTTGCGCCATTCCTGGAAGTAGCGCGAGCGGGCCAGCAGCGACGCATTCAGAATGGTCTGCTCCTCGGTGGAGAACTGCCAGCCGCGCACACCCATCTTCTCCTCGAGCTGCACCACCTCTCGGAAAAGTTCCGCGAACTGCTGTTCGTTCAAACTTGCCAGATAGAGAAGCAACCGCAGAATCGACTGGCGCTCGTAGGGAAACAGGGAGTCCCATTCCCGCAGTTGCTGCCGGGTAACGGGCTGGAAAGTGATCGGCAGGCGCTTCAGCAAGCCCTTGTCCAAGGCCTCCTGAAGTTTCTCCGGCAGCTTTTCCTGGACCTGCGTAGTCACTTCGCAACCTTTCCCCACACCTGGGACACGCGATTTAGCCTCGCAACTCCTTCAGCCGTGTGCCCTGTGAATCCATGGGCGGGCACCCCAACAGGTCCCCGAGCGTGGCGCAGAGATCCACGTGGCGTATGGGCCGTTCAATAATCTGAGGCTTATCGACCGCCGCGCCCAGCGCCATCATCCACGTGCTCCGGGTTGAGTCGGTGTCGCCGCGATGGTTGAAGAAGCCGTTGGTCGTCGAGCCATCCGGATCGCGCCCAAACTCCGGCATAACCACCATGGTGGTCTTGCCTTTATATTCGGAGTTGGCTTGTATCTCCTGCCACATCTGATAGCTCAGCCGGTCGCCGGTCCGTATGCCTCCGACGTGCATCGCGTAGGAACCGAAGTGCGCCACTTCCACGTCCGAAAAGACAACCACCAAAAGGCGCGGTGAAAATTTCCGCATGACCTCGCGGCTCACCAGGAACGTCAGTTCGTCGCCTGAAGTGGGGCCGCCGCTGCGCACAAAGGACGTAATGGCTTCCTCGATTATGCCGCGCACGCGCGGATCCAGCCGCTCGGCCGCGTCGAACACGCTCCATCCCAGGCCTTCGTAGTTGCCCGCTTCCAGCATGCTTTGCAGCTCCGCCTCGATCTTTGCGCGATCCGCCATGTTGCGGCTGCGTCCCGCTCGCAGGGCGTTGGCTACCGCCGCTACCATAAGCTGCTTCGGGAACACCACGTTGGCGCCGTACATCGGGCCATAATCCGTGGCCGAGCTTGCCCCGATCAGGTTGGTGAGCGCTTTGTTGCTGGCCACCACCCAAGTGTCGCTCTGCGCCGCGCCCAGTCCCTTGCGAAACTGCTCGAACAGCGTTGGCGTGGTGGGCGCGAACTTTCCCCAGTCATCCACGCGTTGCCAGTTGCCGGTCAGGATGCTGGAGATGGCGTTGAAATGCGCGGTCACGCCTTCATTGCGGGCGTCGCGATAAAACAACGATTGGGGAAGCAAGTCCCCCGACAGGTGCGGAATGTTCACCAGCCCCTGCGGGGAAAAGGTTTCGGCGCGGCGGACCCCGCCAAAAACCACCATCACCACGCGCTGTCCGGAGCCGCCGGTCCCGTGTTGGCCTCCGCCCGCCAGGGACGTCCTGGGTAGATTCAGGCCAGCAAGCAACGCTATGGCTGCGCGCAGAAAATCCCGCTTGGATCGGTCTATGGTGGCTTCCGGAACGCCGGAAATGACGCGCAAGACGCTATCCCCCGTTGGTTTCATTTGCAGCGTACACACTGCGCTGCCTGAGTATAACTCACCGCCCTTCTCCTCGTCGTCACGATTCTCCTGCCGAGCGCCCACCTCGCGGGCCGCTCTCGCCGTTTCTTTGCTTTGTCATCCCGAACGGAGCGAGGGATCTGCTTTTCGCAAAAGCCCAAGGAAAAAGCAGATTCCTCACCCCGTTCAAAAAGCGAATGGGGTTCGGAATGACAATTGTCCGTTTTCCTCGCAGCCCGTTCAGTCGTGCCTTCCTGCGGGGCTAAAGCCCCACACCTACAATCGCACCGTTGCACGTACAGCGTTTGTGTCGCGCGCAAGAATGGGAATGTCGGCGCGCCGCTCTTCTCCCCTCCGTCATTCCGAGCGCAGCGAGGAATCCCTCTTTTTCTCCGCTGAGCGGCCGCCATGGCAAACACCTTCTCGCGCACAGGAACGGGAATGTCGGCGCGCCGACAATTGCACTTGACGCACTAATAAACATGCACCCCCACCCCCCCCTGTTTTTGCGTATGTACGGGAATGATTGGACTTACGGGCGAATGTCTTGGATGTACGGGAATGATTGGGGTTAGGGGAGAAAAGCGGTTCAAAGTTAAAAGTTGAAGGTTGAAAGGGGCCGCCTGGCGCCTGCCCCGACCGGGTCGGGGAGGCGGGCCGCTCT
>PMES01000029.1 GCA_003154775.1 Acidobacteriota bacterium
GCTGTGAGAAATGTGGGTTAGCTGCTCCTGGCTAATTGCCTTCGGTGGTGGGGGCCGGTGTTGGGGCGCCGCCGCCGGGCACGTCCTTCTTGTGGGCCTGCTTCTCGCGGGCTTCCTTGATGAGAGCCTTGCGGGAGAGGCGGATCTTGTTGCCTTCGATGGCCAGAACCTTGACGAGAACCTGGTCGCCCAGCTTGAGTTCGTCGCGAACGTCGCGGATGCGATGCTCGGAGATTTCGCTGATGTGCAGAAGGCCGTCGGTGCCGGGGAAGAGTTCGACGAAGGCGCCAAATTCCGCCAGGCGCACGACTTTGCCGAGGTAGGTCTTGCCCATTTCGGCGCTGGCGGTGACATCGCGCACCATCTGCAGGGCCTGATCGCCGCCGGCTCCGCTGGTGGAGAAGATGTGCACGGTGCCGTCTTCCATGACGTCGATCTTGACGCCGGTCTGTTCGATGATGGACCTGATCTTCTTGCCGCCCGGACCGATGAGGTCGCGGATCTTGTCCGTGGGGATGCTCAACTTGTAGAGGCGCGGGGCGTAAGCCGAAATGGCTTCGCGGTGCGCGCCGAGGGTACTCTCCATGGTGTCGAGAATCTGTAGACGGGCCTTTTTGGCCTGAGCCAGAGCTTCGCGCATCATCTGGATGCTGATGCTGGTGACCTTGATGTCCATCTGGAGGGCGGTGATGCCTTCGCGGGTGCCGGCAACCTTGAAGTCCATATCGCCGTAGTGATCTTCTGCGCCAGCAATGTCCGTAAGGATGGAGTAGGTGCCACTATCGCCGACGACGAGACCCATGGCGATGCCAGCGCAGGCCGCTTTCATGGGCACGCCCGCGTCCATCAGGGCCAGCGAGGCGCCGCAAACGGTGGCCATGGAAGAGGAGCCGTTGGACTCCAGAATGTCGCTGACGACGCGCATGGCGTAGGGAAAATCGATTTCTGGCGGCAGCAGGTTGGCAAGCGCGCGTTCCGCCAGCGCACCGTGGCCAATTTCACGGCGGCCCGCGCCGCGCAGCATTTTCACTTCGCCGACGCTGAAGGGCGGGAAGTTGTAGTGCAGCATGAAGCGCTTGAAGGTGTCCTGCTCGAAGAGCAAGTCTAGGCGCTGCATATCTTCCTTGGTGCCAAGGGTCAAAGTGGCGAGGGCCTGGGTTTCACCGCGGGTGAAGAGCGCCGAGCCGTGCACGCGAGGCAGGAGGCCGACTTCGCAGGTGATCTGGCGAATTTGGTCGAACGCGCGGCCATCGGGACGCCGCCGCACCTTAAGAACTTCGTCGCGGAAGATCTCTTCACGCAGGCGCTCGAAAGCGCGCTTGGTGAAAGTCTGCTTCTCTTCGTCATCCTCCGCAATGGGCTTCAGGATCTCTTCCAGCAGGGCGTCAACCAGGTGATAGCTTTCCTTTTTGGGATGCTTTTCGGTGTTGACCGCGTCCTGGAGCTTGGCGCCATAGGCTTTCTTCAGGCTGTCGTAGATGGGCTTATTAAAGGGGAAGGGCTCGACGACGACCTTCTTGGGCTTAATCTGGGCGTGGAGTTCCTTGATGCCGCGCACGATCTTCTTGACCTGCTCGTGGCCAAACTCGATAGCTTCGACGACCTTTTCTTCGGAGACTTCAAAGGCGCCCGATTCGACCATGACGATGCCGTTTTCGGTGCCGGCGACGATAATGTTGAACTTGCTGGTCTTCTGCTCGGCGACGGTGGGATTGGCGACGAGCTGGCCATCGAGAAGGCCCACGCGAACGGCCGCGATGGGGTTGGTGAAGGGCAGGTCGGAGCAATAGGCAGCCGCGGAAGCAGCGGTCACGGCGATGACATCGGGATCGTTGTCGCTATCGGCAGAGAGAACCAAGGCGATGATCTGGGTCTCTGTCCGCCAGGAATCCGGGAACAGCGGGCGCATGGGCCGGTCAATCAAGCGGGAGACCAGAATTTCCTTTTCGGTGGGGCGTCCTTCGCGCTTGAAGAAGCCGCCGGGGATTTTCCCAGCGGAGTAGGTATTCTCCCGATAGTCGACAGTGAGAGGCAGAAAGTCGCGGTCACTCGGTTTGGAAGCCATGCAAGCCGCAACGAGGACGACAGTATCGCCGTAGCGAGCAGTCACTGCGCCGTTGGCCTGCTTGGCAATTTTCCCCATTTCAAGAGTCAGGGGACGTCCGCCAACTTCGATAGAGACCCGATGAGGTGCGGGTACGTGATTATTATCAGCCATTTATGTTCTTCCTTTGACTCCTCGAGAGGAGTAGAGAGGCAGGCGTTGCCTGCTTGTAACTATGCTTGTAACGAGAAGATAAGAGGAAGGTTAAGCGCGGATGGGACGATCCGCGAGCAACGACACCAGGAAAAACGCCTAACGGCCTGCCGAGACAGGCCTGGCACATGCACGTACGGCAGAGACACTGCCAACGAACAGACTCCGATGGGAATTTGTACGTTCGTGATGCCGCAAGTTGCGCCGGCCAGGTCTTGGCGACGCGTTACTTGCGCAGGCTAAGGCGTTCAACAATCTGGTGATACCGATCCGGGTCTCGCCGGTTGAGATAGTCCAGCAGGCGCCGCCGCTTGTTCACCATCATAATCAGCCCACGGCGTGATGCGTGGTCCTTGACGTGCGACTTGAGATGCGTTGTCAAATAGTTGATCCGCTCGCTCAGGAGTGCGATTTGCACTTCCGGCGATCCCGTGTCCTTCACATGGCTTCGGAATTGCTCAATCAACATAGCTTTCGCGTCGCTCAAGTGCCCCCCAACCGTCATCCCTTTAAATTTCCTCTTTTCTTCGACCTTTCTAAATTAGCATAGGAGTGTTCTAAGTGTAAAGCACTTGCAACACAATGCTGTGGGGTCGTTAGTTTGCGGTTAATGCGCACACCAGGCATGGCGGGCGCGTGAGTTGACAGTACACCCCCTTTGCCACTGGTAGCTGGTGTATCCAGTTGGCAATCTTGAATGCTCAGCCCAGACCCGCTCGTGAGCGAGTTGTCCTGGTCGTCTGGTTTCCCGGAGCAAGTACCCGTGAAGCTCTGGATTCTCTCCCACTTTCGCGGGATAGATTGAACCCGATCACATCACTCGGGCACTTGCTCGTAAGCGTGTTCGCCGAGTTGCGCCTCGTCCAATCCCATCTCTTCCGTAAGCTCAGTCACTTTGACGGGGGTGAATCCATCGATGATCCTCAACATGGCGTATGTGAACACGAACGCCCATACCGAGGAGAACACCACGGCGGTGACCTCCTTCAGCAGGAACGTCGGGTCGCCGTACAGCAAACCGTTCGCGCCCTCGGGACTGAATTGCTTGTTGGCGAAAATGCCCAGCATAACGATCCCGAGAAATCCGCCCACTCCGTGAACTCCCCACACGTCCAGGGCGTCGTCCCAGTGGAGCTTGTTTTTCATTTCCACCGCGTAGTAGCACACCACGCCGGAAACGATGCCGATAATCACCGCGGTGGTCGGTGAGACATAACCGGCTGCCGGGGTCACCGTCGCCAATCCCGCCACCGCACCGGTTAGCAGTCCCAGGAACTTCGGCTTCTTTTCGTTCAGCCAGGACACCATCAGCCAGGCAATGGCGGCAAACGAGGCAGCCACGTCGGTGTTCAGAAACGCCACGGCCGTCACCGAATCCACGCGCATCTCGCTCCCCGCATTAAAGCCGTACCATCCGAACCACAGCAGCCCGGTGCCCAGCGCCACCAGGGGAATGCTGTGCGGTCCGCGATCCAGCACCCGCCGCTTGCCCACGTACAGGACGGACGCCAGGGCCGCCATTCCGGCGATGTTGTGCACCACAATCCCGCCAGCGAAATCTTTAACGCCCCATTGTTGCAGGAATCCTCCGCCCCAAACCATGTGCACGAACGGGAAATAGACGAAGGTCAGCCACCCCGTGAGAAACAGCATGTACGCCTTGAAGGTCACCCGATTCGTGAAGGCGCCGGAGATGAGCGCCGGCGTGATTATCGCAAACATCATCTGATAGGCGATAAACACGAGCGCCGGAATCGTATCATTCGGCGATGGTGTGTTGAGGGCAATTCCCCGCAGAAAGGCGTTGTGCAGGTTGCCGACGACTCCATGCCAATCCCCGCTGAAGCAGAGCGAATAGCCGTACGCGTACCAAATGACGGTGGTCCAGCCCATGGACACAAAGCTCTGGATCATGATGGCCAGGACGTTTTTGCGTCCCACCAGCCCGCCATAAAAAAAGGCCAGACCTGGCGTCATCAACATCACCAGGCTGGTACACAAGATCATAAAACCGGTATTGCCGGTATCGAGATGCAGCATGCAGACCTCCGCACGAATTGTATTGAAGCAGGCTCGCGGAACGGCGAGCGAGGGGGTCCGAATCCCTGGTTCCGAGCGCGGTTGGAGGGCCCGCAGACCCAGCGGCGCGAAAGGCGTTATTACAGGGAGACGCTGGGCCTATGCAGGAACAAGCGCAGTGCGCCATATCACATCGTGTTGTGAGCCCTGAGCACCTGTTGGGTGCGGGGTTGACTCGCGATAATTCGGCTAGTTGGAAACTGACCTCCTGCCCGACAATGGCGGGGGCGCTTGCAACCGGGCTGCAAATCCGGTTGAATGCTAGTGGTAAGGTTTCAGCCCTACCCGTTAGACCACGTTGACCACGGAATGGAAACTCAAGAGGAGAACCAATGAGCAAAATTTTGGTAAGGACTGCCGTGATATGTCTCGGCTTGGCAGTGTGCGCCACTGTTTTTCTAGCACAGCAGGATAAAGCGAAGCGCCCGAGCCCCCCGGCGACGGCTACGTTTGACCTGGGCGGGGGCAAGAGCGTAACAATCGACTACTCCAGCCCGCGCGCCAAGGGCCGGAAGATTTATGGTGGGCTCGTGCCGTTCGGCCAGGTCTGGCGGACGGGCGCGAATGAAGCGACGACGTTTGTGACGAATGCCGATTTGGTGGTTGGCGGCACCGCGGTGCCGGCGGGAAGTTACACGCTGTTCACCGTTCCCGACAAGGACAAGTGGACACTCATTTTGAGCAAGAAGACCGGCGAGTGGGGCACCCAGTATCCGGGCGCGACGAATGATTTAGCCCGGATTGATATGAAGGCCTCTGCACTGCCCACAGCGGTGGAGAACTTGACGATCGCGTTCGAGAAGGCGGGGATGGGCGCGACTCTGAACATTGATTGGGAAACGACGCGGGCTTCGGTGGCTATCGCGAAGCAGTAGGTTCGGCCCGTCAGAACGAAATCGGGGTGCGGCTCGTTAGGCTGGCGACAGCCTGGGGGCCGCGCCTTTCCTTAACTCTGTTTCGCGCGCACCAGGGACAGGAATTCGTCCCGGGTCTGCTTGTTGTGGCGGAAGGAGCCGAGCATGGCGCTGGTGACCGCCTGGCCGTGCTGCTTTTCCACTCCGCGCATCTGCATGCAGAGGTGGCGCGCTTCAATGATCACGCCCACGCCCTCCGGGCTGACTTTCTCGGCGATGGCGTCGGCGATCTGGCTGGTCATGCGCTCCTGAATCTGCAAGCGGCGGGCGTACATGTTCACCAGGCGGGCGATCTTGCTCAAGCCGAGCACTTTCTGGCTGGGAAGATAGGCGACGTGGGCCTTGCCGAAAAACGGCAGCAAGTGGTGCTCGCACAGGCTGAAGAATTCGATGTCCTTCACGACCACCATTTCGTCGTAATGGACGCTGAAGGTGGCCCCATTCAGGACGCTGTCGAGGTTCTGGTGGTAGCCGCTGGTCAGGTATTTCAGCGCCTTCTCAAAACGTTCCGGCGTTTTGCGCAGGCCCTCGCGATTGGGATCTTCGCCGAGGGCAACGAGCATCTTGCGCATCAGGTCGGCGATGCTCTCCTGCGGCGTTTCGAGTTTTGCTTCGTGCAGCATGATTTCCGTAGGTTTGTTCACTGGCCCATTCCCCCCTCGATCGGACCGCAGCGCGATCCTAATTTTCTTCCCCGGCGTACTCGAACGCGTTATTCGACGTTTCTTCGACGCGCACGCGCTCCAGCCTGGCTTTCGGGAAGTGTTTCAGGCGCTGGTAAATTTCCCTGCAAACGTTCTCCGTCGTCGGCACTTTCCCGCGAAATGCGGGCACGTCTTCGTTGAGCGATTTGTGGTCGAAGGCTTCGATCACTTCGCGCTCGACGAAACCGTCCAGGTCCGCAAGATTCACGATCATGCCGGTGGCGGGATCGAGCGTCCCTGACACGCTGATTTCCACCACATAGTTGTGCCCGTGGCCGTAGGGGTTATTGCATTTCCCGTAGACGCGGGCATTTTCTTCGGCGCTTAGCGCGTCGCTGTGCAAGCGGTGCGACGCCGCGAAACAATAGCGCCGCCCCAGCTCGATTTTGAGCGTTTCGCTCACGCCGGTTTTGCCCCATTCCGGTAGCAGTCGGCGAACAGATCGGGCGTCTCGTATAAACGCACGCGGTGCAGCTTGCCTTGATGAATCCGCGGCTCGAGGAGATTCCAGATCACGCGGGCGATGTTCTCGCACGTGGGAATCTGCCCCTTGAGCTCGGGGACTTCATAATTCAGGAAGCGGTGATCCATGCGCTGCGTGATTTCGCGCTCCAGAATTTCTTTCAATTCCTTCAAATCCAGAACCATGCCGGTTACCGGGTCCGGCTCTCCCGCCACGGTGACTTCCAGGGAGTAATTGTGCCCATGGCCGTGGGGATTGTTGCACTTACCAAAAATGCGCTTGTTCTCCTCCGCGCTGAACGCTGGATTGTGGTAGAGATGCGAAGCCGAGAACTCGATTTTGCGCGTCAAGTACACCATCGTTTTAATCCGCTACCCTTTGGATGCACGAGAGGTACCCACTGGATACTCCCTTCCCTTCCATTCCAGCTTACCCCGGGTGTGGCTGCGATAGGAGGCACATAAGACAGCAGTATACAGAAGGGAGCCGGGAATCAGGTACGCGGTGAAGGCAGGAGAGAAATGGCTGCGGCGCAAGGCCTGCAAGTGCATGGCGTGGGTGATCAGAAGGAAGAAAAGACCGAGGAGGATTGCGAGATCCAGGCGATGCCACTTGTAGATAGCTAGGGCGATCAGAACAAGCGGGCCGAGCAGAAAGGCAGATTCCGCCAGAAGCTGTTTGTAGACTTCCGCGGGGCTGCCGCCCTCTAACTGATAGAGATTCTTTCGCCAACCAGCCCACATGGCCGAGAAGGAGCGGTACATGCGGACTTGGACGAAACCCTTGCCGCTGCCGAACCAGATGGGGTAGCCGGCGCGCTTCACGAGTTTCGCTAGAGCCACATCTTCCAGCACTTCCCCGGCAATGCTGGCGTGGCCACCGATGGCGTGGTACGCATCGCGGCGAATCAGGATGAATTGCCCGTTGGCAGCGGCCGCATCGCTCTGCGGATCATTTATCTCATCGAAGGAGAAGTTTCTACTGAGCCGCCCGTAAACAAAGGGAATGACCGCCTTCTCGTACCAGGTGCCCATCAATTGCTCGGGAGAAAATGATACCAGCGCGGCGTTCGATTGCGCGGCGATTTGCAGCGCCTGCGCGGCCGAATTCTTTTCGTGCACGGCATCCGCATCGGTAAAGAGCAGCCAATCGCCGGCTGCCTGTTGGGCGGCAAGCCACACGGCATGGTTTTTCCCGATCCAGCCTGGAGGGGGTCCAGTTGTTTCGAGCAACCGCAACTGGGGATATTTCGGGATGAGCTTACGCACGATATCGGCGGTGCGATCGGTGGATTGATCGTTGACCACAAGGATCTCCGCGATCTCCATCTGCTGAGCCAGCGATTCGACACAGGCTGCGATGACCGCTTCTTCATTGCGCGCCGGAACAATGGCGGAAATGCGAGGCGAATTTGTTTGGGCAGAAGTCATGGGGGTTGGAAGCGGCCAGACTTTCCGCTCGGGGTTCTCTACGTTATTATAGCCATATATGAATTCCTTCCTCCGGAAATTGTTTGCCTGGGGCAGCATGGGATTTGCCTTCGCGGTGCTGGCGTTTTTCACCTTGCCTCACTACCGGCAAGGCGAGTCGTCGATTGCCGGAAAGAGGGCCTACGATTTCCCGATAGAACTGAATGGCAAGAGCGCGCATCTGTCCGATCTGCGCGGCAAGGTGGTGGTGCTGAACTTCTGGGCCACGTGGTGCCCGCCGTGCGTGGAAGAGACGCCCGCACTGATCCAGTTGAACCAGCACATCGCCAGCAGGAATGGAATGGTTCTCGGCGTAAGCGTGGATGAGGATCAGGCCGCCTACCTTAAATTTATTCAGGACCACGGCATCAATTATCTGACCTATCGCGATCCCTCCAAGAAGTCGGCGCAGGATTATGGGACGGTGATGTACCCGGAAACGTACATCATCGACCGTAAGGGAAAGATCGCGCGCAAGATCATCGGGCCGCAGGACTGGAATTCCCCGGAAATGCTGGCGTATTTCGATTCGCTGCTGGGACAGAACTAACTCAGGCGAGCAGCCGCTGACTGAAGCTTCCCTCTAACCGGGTTTCTCACGAGCTACAGTTTTTCCGTTGCTCAAGTACAGCAAAACATTGTCATCCTGAGGCGACCCGATGAGGATCGCCGAAGGATCTCAACCTTGTGGAATCATGCACAGTGTCACGATTGAGATCCTTCGGGGCGCAAACGACGCGCCCCTCAGGATGACAGCGTGTTGTTGTGTGTGGTTGACGGGCAAAATGTTGTCTCATGAGAAATTCGGGCCAAGGCTCCGTGGCAATCCCATTACTTTTTCAGAAGCAACAGCCATCGTGGCGATGGCATGAGTTGAACACCTGCACGGCCGAGTTCCGTCAGGACCTTCGGAGCGGCGGTTTCCTCGACGGGGCGAATGAGATCGGTAAGCAAAATGGTCTCGAGGCCCGCGCGGTTCGCGTCCAATGCCGTGGCGCGAACGCAGTATTTTGTGGCGATGCCGGCAACGCTGACGCGGCCGATTTTCAATTCGCGGAGACGCGCTTCGAGGCCGGTGGAATCGAAACCCGAGTAGCCTTCACCGTCAACGGCAGTTCCTTTGTGGATGACGATGTCGCCGGCGGCAGCATGGAGCGGTGGCATGAGTTCGGCACCCGGAGTGTTTTCGAGGCAATGGACGGGCCATTTTCCGCCATTCGTTTGGAATGAACTGTGGTTTGCTGGATGCCAATCTTGCGTAAAGATGATGGTCACGCCGCTACGCCGGGCCGCGTCGATGCACTCCTGGAGCAGCACCAACAGGGACGGAGTGTCCCGAGCAGGCAGCGCCCCACCCGCGCAAAAATCGCGCTGCACATCCACAACGATCATTGCTGTCTTTACCATTGGTTTCCACTCCAAAAGGGTCGTGCTGCCCGGAGCAGCCACAAATATAGCAGGAAGTGAGCAAGCGAGAAGTGACGCAGGGGCGTCCACTTTACCTGAATGCGGCAGGACAACTTTCTTCCTAGCCAGCAGCGATTTGCTGTGTCTATGGAAAAGCTATTCGATTGCGGACAGAACGCAAGTGCAGCGGACACAAACTCGTGATGAGAGGAATTCGCTCTACTCCTATGGACATTCCTGGAAGCGCTTGGCCCTCTTCCAGTGGAGGTCTAAGTCACTCGTAGCGGAGAGCTTCGACGGGATCGAGCTTTGCGGCTTGCATGGCTGGCACCCAGCCGCTGACCACCCCGACTACGATGAGGATCAGGCTGGACATCACCATGGTCATGACGGAAAGCTGCAAATGGATGTCCACTTTCCCCGAGTCGTCTTCATACGCGGGCCCGAGAAACGGCAGCGTGCCAATTGACGACGTCAGTACCCAGGAGAAAAACATTCCAATGGCCCCGGCCGCCAGCGTAAGCACCAGGGCTTCCAGCAAGAACTGCCAGCGAATGTGGGCTTTCCTTGCGCCGAGGGCGCGCCGCAAACCGATCTCGCGAACGCGTTCGTCCACGGAGACCAGCATGATGTTCATCACGCCCACGCCGCCGATGCCCAGCGTCATGGCGCCGATCAGGAAGAGCAGGCCCTCAATTCCCAGCGTGATGCCGTCATAAATCGGCTTGAACTCCTGCCGGCCGAACATGGTGATGGCCCGCTTGTCGTTCGGAGAAAAATGCTGGCGGTTTGCCACTGCCGTGCGGAACTGCTGCATGGCCAGCGCTTCAAATTGCGGCGCCACCGGCTCGAAAACCATCACGCTGGCATAGCGGGCATCCCAAATATCCGCGGCACTGGTGTACGGAATGAAAGCGGACTCATCATCGCAGTTGAAATAGCAGCTATCGGAGAATTTCATGTCCATGGTGCCGATGACGGTGAATCGCACTCCGTTGATTCGCACCGTCTCGTCGACGGCCGGCGTCCCGCTGAAGAGTTTCTTTTTCAGCCGGGCTCCCAGGAACACCACGCGGCGGCGTTCGGCGATGTCCTCGGCCGAAATCCAGCGGCCCTCGGAGGGCACCTCGTTGCGCATCTCGCCGTATTCCGGGTAGACGCCGCGGGTGGCCGAGTCCGAGAGCCGCTCCTCATGCGAAATGCCCTTCCAACGTACGGTTTCCAGTGTCACGCGCTTGATGAGCGGCGATTGCGCCTTCACCCAGTCGGCATCTTCCTGCTCGAAGCGCACTTCCTTCCCGGCGCGTTCCCCGCCGGCTTGTTCGCTGGTGGTTCCCGGCCAGCAGATCACCGCGGCCTTGCCGAAGACTTCAAATGTGTACAGCAGCACGCTGCGGAAACCGGAGCCATAGCTCAAGAGCAGCGTCACCGCCACAATTCCCCAGGAGATGCCGGTCATGGTAAGCAGGCTGCGGACGCGATTGCGGCCCAGCGCCACCCAGGCTTCCTTGAACACTTCTATCAGCATACTGGCCCACCCTAGTTGACAGTTTTCAGTAGTCAGTTATAAGTAAACAAAGAGAAAGGGTTTTCATGGGTGCAATCATGCAGGACTACACCAAGTTGAAGGTCTGGCAAAAGAGTCACGCGCTTACCGTGAGCATGTATAACGTCACGGGCGTTTTCCCGAGGCACGAAGTCTTTGGGCTGATCAGCCAGATTCGGAGAGCTGCCTTCTCCATTCCGGCAAACATTGCAGAAGGATGCGGTCGCGGGGCAAACCCTGAGTTGCGCCAATTCCTCTATATCGCGCTCGGGTCCGCGAGCGAGCTTGAATACTACATTCTGCTTGCTAGGGACTTGCATTTTTTCACCGAAAAACAATTCGAGGCTTTGCAACCCCGAGTCAACGAAATCAAGAGGATGCTGGCCGGCCTGATTGAAACGGTAAGCAAACCTCCTGCGCCTCCGCACTGAGCATCCAAATCCCGGAAATAACGTCTCATTTACGTTTTCCATTCTTCTCCGCCACTGACAACTTAAAACTGAAAACTTATTACTTCTCTTATCCACCAGCCTCGAAGCGGAGCGCTTCTATCGGATCCACGGATGCGGCTTGATTCGCCGGATACAACGCGGAAACCACGGCAATGAAGCCAAGCAAACTCACGGTGAGGGCCGCGAGTTTCCAACTGGCGATCAAGCCATCAAGAAACGGGGGCATGGGAAGGAGGTCGACAAGCGCGCAAAAACCATAGGAAAGCAGCAGCCCTACGGCACCACTGATTTCCACGACGATCACGGTCTCCAGAAAAAACTGCCGGAGGATGGATTCCCTTGTCGCTCCCAGAGCTTTGCGCACGCCAATTTCGCGAGTCCGTTCCCGCACACTCACCAGCATGACGTTCATCACGCCCAGCCCGCCAAGAAAAATCGTCGCAACACCCACTGCGCCCATGAAAACTTCCATGCCCACAAAAATCATCCTGGTGGCCTGGGCGCCCTTGACGGTGTCCCAGATGCTGGCCGCTTCCTCGTCCCGCGGATCGAAGTTATGCATGCGGCCCAGGGTGCGGCGAATCTGGCGCACGCAATCCGGATGCGTTTCAAGCGACCAAGGCGCCGCGAGAATCCGGTCGACGGAATGCTCCACCGCCGGGGGCTTGTTTGGAAAATCCCGCTTCATGGAATTAAACGGAATGAAGATCTTCCGGATATCGACGCCGTCGTAGCTGGAGTTCTGATCCTTCGTCTTCATGACGCCGATAACCGTGTACGGGATGCCATTCAGTTCGATGGTCTGGCCCAAGGCTTCGCGCTCGGCAAAGAGTTGCTTCTTCGTATCGCTACCCAGGAACGCCACGCGCCGGCCCTCTTCATTGTCCTGGTCGTTGTAGAAGCGCCCCTGCGCAGCGGCGATGCTGCGGATCACCGTGAAGGGCGGGAGGGAGCCGACCGTATCAATGTCTCCGCTGTTGAAAGCGCTGTGCACTTTCACGTTATTGCCGAGTTCCGGCATCACGTACTTGCAGGCCGGCGCTTCCCTGGCCACTTCCTTGTAGTCGTCTTCCATCCAGTGGATGACGCGGCCAGACCGCGTGCCTCCTGCTTGCATGCTGGTGCGGCCAGAGAAAACGATCATCACGTCTTTGCCGAAATTTTCGTGCTGTTTCTGAATGCCGCGGCCCAGCCCTTCGCCCGCCGCCACCATCAGGGTGATGGAGATGATCCCCCAGGCGATCCCGAACATGGTCAGCAGCGTGCGCCGTTTATGCGCCCAGAGCGTCGCGATGGTGTCGCGCAATAGATCCCGAAAGGTCATAGGGACCCCGAGCTACTGAAGAACGACTTGCTGTTTTTCGGTGAGGCCGGAGATGATTTCCGTTTTTACGCCGTTGGAGATGCCCAGCTTCACAGACACTTTCTTGCGCCCGTTCTCCGCTTTGGGGTCCGGCAGTTCGACCGAAGCGCTGCGGTCCTTGTCATAGATGAGGGAGGCTTCCGGGACCATCAGGACGTTCTTCTTTTCCTCGAGAAGGATTTCGGCGTTGGCGCTCATGTTGGCCTTGAGTTCGAGGGTCGGGTTGGAGATGGAGACGCGCACTTCAAACGTGGTGACGTTATCCTTCTCCTTGCCCATGGGGGAAATCTTCGTCACCTTGCCCGTGAACTTCTTGTCCTTGAAGGATTCCACGACGATCCGGGCGGGCTGATTCAGATAAACCTTGCCGATATCGGCTTCATCCACTTTGCCCTGCACGTAGACTTCGCTGATGTCGCCCATGGTCATGATCAGGGTGGCTTGGGAACCGAGGACGAGGATGGAACTGACGGCGTCGCCGACATTGACGTCGCGCGAGAGCACCAGCCCGTCAATCGGGCTGACGATCGTGGAATTGTGTAAATCCTCTTCCGCATTTTCAAGGGCTGCCTTGGCCTGAGCCACCTGCGCCTCGGCCTTGGCGATCTCCGCGCGCGAAACGGCCAGGTTGCGTTGCGCGCTGACTTGCTTATTCAGGGCCAACTGATAGTTCTTCTCGGAGTCCTCGACGAGGCTCTTGGACATCACGCCGTCCTTGAACATCTGTTGGGCGCGTTCCATGCTGAGCTTGAGATAGGGCACGTCCGGACCTTCCGCGTCGACTTTGTTGCGCTCCAGGGCGGCGGTTGCGGAATCGCGCGCGGCTTGCGCAGCCTGATAGTTGGCTTGGGAGGCGCGCACGCTGGCTTCGAGTTGCACCTTGTCGAGTTCGGCGAGGATGTCGCCCTGTTTGACATGGTTGCCATAGTCCACATACAGCTTCTTCACAATGCCGCTGGCTTTGGACTTCACCTCGATTTTCGAGAGCGGCTGAATCTTCCCAGTGGCTACCACAACGCGCGCCAGGTCGCCACGCTCCACGCCCGCGAGCTTGGAAGGATCAATTTCATGATTGGGGCGGAGGGCGGCATAGACGCCATAACCTCCTCCAACCAGGATCAATGCTGCGATGGAGCCGAGGATGAGCCTGCGGCGGCGCTTCTTGGCCGCTTTTCCATTACCTATTCCATTGCCATTACTGGACATAACCGACCCCTTGGGTAACGTCTTCGAGGCTGCTGATTAATGATACGCAGAGCCCTGCAAAATGTTCCGATCACTTACTCATTAAAGACGCTGGAAACGTCAAACGGTCAGGAAGAAAAAGGAGGGGGTCACAGCGGGGTGCGCCGCAGGCGAAGGGCGTTGGTGATGACGGACACCGAGCTGAAGCTCATGGCGGCGCTGGCGATCATCGGACTTAATAGCCAGTGAAAGAGGGGGTAAAAAACTCCCCCCGCCACCGGGATTCCCAATGCGTTGTAGAGGAACGCGAAGGCGAGGTTTTGTTTGATGTTGCGCAGGGTGGCGCGGGAAAGACGCCGGACGCGGACGATCCCGCGAAGATCCCCCTTCACGAGGGTGATGCCCGAGCTTTCGATGGCTATGTCGGTACCCGTACCCATAGCAATGCCTACGTGGGCGGCGGCGAGGGCGAGAGCATCGTTGATACCGTCCCCAGCCATGGCAACTATGCGGCCCTCAGTTCGGAGTTTCTTCACCAGTTCGCTTTTTTGGTGGGGCAACACTTCGGCGTGAAATTCATCGATCTCGAGTTGTCTAGCCACTTTTTGCGCCGCGGACTGGCGGTCTCCCGTAAGCATGACGATGCGCAGGCCTTCTTTACGAAGCGCTTGGAGCGCTTCAACGGTGGTGGGTTTCATGCGATCGGCAAGCAGGAGAACGGCCATGACGTTCCCATCCACGGCACACAAAACTGGGGTCACCGAAGCATCGCCGGTCGCCAGAACGGCAGTTTTCATCGGGGGCGGTTGGGTGATGCCCCGCTCCTCCAAAAAGCGCACGGTGCCAATAACCAGGGTCTTGCCGAGGACACGCCCGCGGACGCCACCGCCGGGGCTCGCTTGGAAATCGGTGACGGGAGCGAGAGGTAATTTCCGCTCATCTGCGGCCCGGACGATGGCGCGTGCCAAGGGATGTTCGCTGGCCCGCTCGACGCTGGCCGCAAGCGAGAGCAAGGCATTTTCCGGGAGTACCGCGCCTTCAAACATCTGCAGACGCGCCAGATACGGCTTGCCTTCGGTGAGTGTGCCGGTCTTGTCCAGCACCAGTGTGTCTACGCGGGCCAGGGTTTCCAGCGCTTGGGCATCCCTAACGAGGACGCCGGCAGAAGCGCCGCGGCCCACGGCAACCATGATGGACATAGGCGTGGCCAGCCCCAACGCGCAAGGACACGCAATGATCAGAACGGAGACGGCAGCGATTAGCGCGTGAGCAAAGCGCGGCTCCGGGCCGAACAATCCCCAGCCGGAGAAGGCAACGATCGCCGCGGCCACAACCGCGGGAACGAAGTACCCAGCGACTTTATCCGCAATACGCTGCATGGGAGCGCGGCTGCGCTGAGCTTCGCTCACAAGCTTCACGATCTGCGCCAGGAGGGTTTCGCTGCCCACTCGTTCGGCAAGCATGACGAAACTTCCGCTGGCATTGAGTGTGCCTCCGGTGACTTTGTCGCCCGCAGCCTTTTCGGCGGGGAGGGGTTCGCCGGTTACCATCGATTCGTCAACGGCGCTGGCGCCTTCGCGAATCGTGCCGTCAACGGGGATGCGTTCACCCGGTCTTACGCGGAGCAAGTCGCCATGCTTGACCTGCTCCAGGGGCACATCTTGCTCTGTTCCTCCGGATACGAGGTGCGCGGTTCGCGGCGCAAGGTGCAGGAGTGCGCGGATGGCATCGCTGGTGCGCCGGCGGGCCCGCAGTTCGAGAACCTGGCCGAGCAGAACCAGGGTGGTGATGACGGCAGCGGCTTCAAAGTAGACATCCACACTGCCGTGCATGCCGCGGAACGACGCCGGGAAGAATTGAGGGAACAGCGTTGCGGCGAGACTGTAGAGATAAGCAGCACCGGTGCCGAGGCCAATCAAGGTAAACATGTTGGGACTGCGATTGCCGAGCGAAGCCCAGAAGCGCTGGAAGAAGGGCCAGCCGCACCAGAGCATCACCGGCGAGGCCAGGAGAAGCTCCACTGCATTTTTGGTGGCCGGATCGAGATGGAGGCCCAAGGCTTCGCCAAACATGGAGAGAACGAGTAGGGGAAGCGAAAGCGCCGCGCTAACCCAGAGGCGCCTGCGCATGGAGTCGTACTCGGGATCGCGCTGCTCTTCTCCCGGTACGGTGGGGACAAAATCCATGGGTTCGAGCGCCATGCCACACTTGGGGCAGGTTCCGGGCCCGATCTGCACAATTTCGGGATCCATCGAACAAGTGTAGCGGACCGGCGCGGCAGCAGGCGCGACAACAAGCGAGGAAGGTTTGCTTTCCATGCCCGCGGCACCCGGAGCCGCCAGAAATCGCTCCGGTTCTTTTTGGAAGCGTTCCGCGCATCTGGTGGAGCAGAAATAGTAGGTTTTGCCTTTGTGTTCGTACTTGCCGGCGGGCTTCCGCGGATCGACCATCATTCCGCAGACGGGATCCTTCTCCTTCGGCGAAGGAGGCAGGATGGGCAAGGCCGGGATATGTGGACTCGACATGAAACCTCGTAGCGACAGCTTACTATGTTTGATGTTTGGAGGTTACATGCGTTGCTGGGCCTGGCCGGTGGAGGCTGGTATAATCCGGCCATGACACTCGTGGAGATCACGTACGAATTGCATTCACCGCTGAGCCTGGAGCAATTGAGCCGCCTGGGCGAATTCGCCAATACCTATGGATTGCGGCGCTTCCGCGTGGACGATCAGAATAAGCAAGTGTCGTTTGAATATGACGCTTCGCGGTTGCGGGAAACGCAGGTGGCGCATGTGCTCGGTCAAGCCGGCATCGCGGTCACTCGCAAAGTGAATTAGGCCGCAAAGAACCAAACGCCGAAGAACCCCTGGAGTGCCTATCAGGACAGTGGCATAAGCCTTAGCATTTGAGTTTGGGGAGTGCCGCGCACGCCGGATGAGTAGAGATCTGCCTTGGAAGGCACAAAAAAATGGGGCCCCCGCTTGGGACCAGGAGCCCCGAAGGCGCGTTTCAGATGCCGATGTCGTTTTCACACCGGCGCGTGGGGTCATCCATCCTAGCTTCCCTCTCAGAGGCAGGTGGGAACGATCCGCAAGAACCCGCAAGCAAGCCCCTTCCCCCTCGCTTGCAGTCCTTACGTCTCGTCTACCGAAACGCGCCCACGGCCAAAGTTAATGCACGAAGGGAACCAACCCGTTTGGGCCACCAAAAACACCTAAAACATTAAAAACAGATAATTTATAAATAGGAGGAATGGACATGAGTGAACCAAAACTGTCCAGGAGAGTCAAAACGGAACGGACACGATCGAGTCGCGACACCGCGTGAACTGGCCTCAAGCTGTTCTAGTACGTCCAGAACCTGGGTAACAATTTTTTCGGGAAGCGGGGGCTATCGGTTTTTCAAGTGTTCCAGGCTGAAACTGTGCCTGCATGAGTTCTTCCTCACTTCATCGCCTTCGCCGGCTCGCCACTTGGGTATTCTTAGAGCTCATCCTGGCGGCTGCGGTGATGGCCTTTTCCGTTTGGGCCGATACTTCCGGGCGCGTCAAGGAAACGAAACCTGGCGGCTGCTATTGTGGCTGCGCGATGTCCAAGACATCGGCGGGCTGCTCGAAGATGTGCGAATTGCCGAAATATGCTTCGCGGTGGTGGGCGGTAACTTGCGCGAAGCCCCAAGCGAATTCTCCGGCGGAGACCCCGGGCGCCGGACCGCGCCTGCCGAGACCCGCGCGCTCAGAGCGGGCTGCGAACTAGTTTTTCACGGATTCTGGGTCAGCGCCACTGCCGGCTCGCCCAAGAGCTTGGCGAGAATCTCAGGAATCTCAAAGACCGCTTGATTGTTCAGGGCAGCGACGTTGCGGTGGAACTCCGCAAGCGTGGCAGGCTCCAGAAGCTGCTTCACGCCCGGCACGATTTCGTCAAAACTGGAAAGAACAATCCCCACGCGTTTTTCAATTACCCACTCGGTGTTGTAACGCTCCTGAGGCATAGTCCAGGAGTTGCATTCCAGAATGACGGGCAAACGGCGAACCATGGCTTCGGCAACACTGCCCGGTCCGGGCTTGCCAACCAGAAAATCCGCGGCGCGCATCAGGCGATGCACTTCCTTCGTGAAACCCAGAACATGCAGCGGCAGATGCCAGGAGCGCGAACGGAATCTTTCGGCGAGCTTGTCGTTGCGGCCGCAGATGACGATGAGCTGAACGGGAACGCGCGCGGCGTCCAGCCGCTCCACGATGTCATACATCACTTTGGAGCCGAAACCCCCGAAGAGAAGAATGCCCGTCGGCAGATTGGGTTGTAATCCAAGCTCACGGCGAAGAGCGACAGGGTCCGTGTTATCGGGGAGGTAGAAATCGGGGCGCAGGATCATCCCGGAAGTGGCGAAGATTTGGGATTTCTTCTTGCCCATCGTCCGCGCCTGCTCCACGGCGCGCTCCGAGCCGCAAATGACGTGTTGCTGCTCCAGCGGCTCGATCCAGAAACGCGGTGGAAAATCCGCCAAGTCCGTGATCAGCGTGACAAATGGCCGCTCGGGATACACGGAGGACCAGGCTTCTGCGATCTGTCGATTGAAGTGGGGAATGACCGAAACCAGCAGGTCGGCAGGGTGCTCGCGAAAGTACCTGGATAGCAGGCGCACCATCGGCCGGTGAAAGAGTCGGATGGTGGCCTGGAGAACACGCAAGAGCTGCGTGGCGCCCAGCGTCCAGCCGTTGCGCAGGAGGATGTTGTACTGCTCCTGGATGCGGATGCCGGTGAGCTTGCGGAGAACGTCCAACTGATCGGTGAGATCCTGGAACTGAATCAGTTCGATTTGCCAAGGGCGCTGCTGCTGCGCGGCAACGGTTTGCAGGGCGACAGCAGCATTGCGATGGCCACCCCCGCCATCATGAAAGAAGACGTGGATTTTTTTCATTGGGGCCATTGTTGCACGGTCAGGGGAGGCCCGTACAAGAGCACTCACAATGCCATGTGGAAAACTCAAAAACCCGTTTGTGCTCAATGAGTTCCGTGCATTCTTTCACGGTCAATTCGCGCTGCCTTTATGCGCTGTTCATATCCTGTCTCTACCCTTGAAACATGCGCTGCGACCTTCATGTGCATTCGACAGGATCGGGGATGTGCAACACCCCCGGCTTAAGCCGGCTTTGCAAGGAGTCCTACAACGACCCCGCCGAAGTCTATGCCCGTTGCAAGCGGCTGGGTATGAGCGTTGTCACCATCACAGACCATGACTCGATCGAAGCCGCGGAAGTGCTCCGCAAGCACCCGGATTTCTTCATCAGCGAGGAAGTGACCGTGCGCATGCCCACCGGGACGGACATGCACCTCGGCGCTTACGGGATCACGGGAAAAGATCATGCGGAAATTCAGCGGCGACGCAGCGATTTTATAGCGCTGCTGATGTACCTGACAGAACGTAAAATTTTCTTCAGCGTGAATCATGTCTTTTCCGGGCTGACCGGGCGGCGCGAAGCGGAAGATTTCGCGTGGTTTGCGTCCTACGTGCCGGCGTTCGAGGTGAGGAACGGACAGATGTGGAGTGAAGCGAATCGCAGCGCGAAACGTCTGGCGGAGCGGCTTGGCAAGGCGGGCATTGCCGGGAGCGACTCGCATACGCTATCGGGAGTCGCACAGACCTTCACGGAGGTGCCGGGAGCGCGGACAGTGGATGAGTTCCTGACCGGGTTGCGCGCAGGGCATGGCGTGGTCTACGGCGAGAATGGCAACTATCTGAAGCTGACGGCGGACATTTTTCGGTTCGCCGGGAGCCTGTTGAAGGAGAAACCCTGGGCAGCAGTGATGTTGCCGCTGACGGTCTTCGTGCCTGCGATTACCGCCGGGCACTGGCTGAACGAAATCCGTTTCTGCAAACGGTGGACGCATCGCCTCGAAGGAGAAGCAAGGCAGCCGAGAATGTTGTGGGAAGTGGATCACCGTATGGAGACCAACTGGGCAAGCTGAGGTGGCGCCATGGCCATGGCCAAAGACGTCTGGGGCTATATCGAGAATCGCGATCATCGCGTGATGCGGCGGATGAACCGCTGGAAGGCGCCGCGGTGGTTCCGGTTTTGGATGTTAGCCGCAACGCGGATGGGGGATGGCTGGTTGTGGTTCAGCCTGGGAGCCATTCTGTTGCTCGTCGGCGGGCCACACCGTTATGCCGCGGTGGGGGCGGCGGGCTGCGCAGCCATCGGAGGAGTGTTCGTTTTTAAGGCGCTGAAAAAGCTCAGCCGGCGCCGGCGCCCTTGCCAACTCGTGCCGCACTGCTGGTCCAAGGTGTTGCCACCCGACCAGTTTTCGTTCCCGTCGGGCCACACCATGACGGCGTTTGCCATCGCATTGGTGGTGAGCTACTTCTACCCCGCGCTGGAAGGGCCGCTGTATTTCCTCGCCATCAGCATCGGCTTTTCCCGCGTGGTTTTGGGGATGCACTTCCTGAGTGATGTCCTGGCCGGGGCGGTTCTTGGCTCAGCACTCGGCGTCGCGTCAATCGTCACTTTTGCTTCGTATGGACTCGTCTGACTACCCCAAGGGGCCTGGCTTGGGATGTTCCGAGAGGGCTTTGCGAAAAGCCGCCAAGTTGGTCTCGTCAATCACGGCTGTGCCGGTATCCACGAAGGTGGGCAATGGAGCTGCCGGGGCTGTGGCCCAGTCTTTGAATTCGTGCACCGCATTATGGTGCAAATCGTCCAGGAACCTTACTCCGTAGAAGGCCATGAGATAGGGCTTCTGCACCACGGTTGCCGTGATCCACTTGCGCTCGATCCCGTCGAGCGTCTGCGGATCCTTGTCAAACGCCACAATTTTGATTTTCCCGGTCAGGTCCATGCGGTGCAGCTCATCCGCGGCACCCTCTCCTCCGGAGGCTTCCAGGCAAATGATGCCGTCGATTTTTTCCTTCTTTTGCAGTAGCGCGGCGATGCCGTCATAAGCCGCCCGCGGATCACCTTTGTCATCGATGGTCTGCACTATCTTGACACCAGCATACTTTTTCAGCGCTTCATTCACGCCGCGCACGCGTTCCTCGCTGTTCAGTTGCCCGCTTATCGTGATAACGACCACGCGGCCCTGGCCGCCCAGCAACTCGGCCATGCGCTTTCCACTTTCTTGCCCCGCCCGGAAGTTGTCCGTGCCGATGAAGAGCACGCGATTCGACTCCGGCGCGTCCGCATCAATGCAGATGACGGGAATGCCTTGCAGGATGGCGTGGTCGATCGGCTCCTTGAACAGTTTCGGGTCGGTTACGGAAACCAGGATGCCCGAGGGATGCTGCGCCACCGCTTGTTGGAACGCGGCGAGTTCCTCGCTCGGAGAGAATGTCGCAGGCCCGACGATTTCCACCTTGACCCCCATACTTTTGCCGACATCCGTCAGCCCGGCCGCGGCTTCCTGCCAGTATGGCAAGTCGATGTTGGCGGCCACGAGAACGTATCGTTCGTCCGGTTGGTGGTACGACGGCGGCTGACAGGCCCCGGCAAAGATCGCCAGCGCCGCAATACTCAATCCTGAAATGACTCGGTTGGCTTTCATGTACGGTCTCCTTTTCCGCTGCTGCCCGCTGAGGCACTCCCCGTGGGATGAGACCAGAACGGTTTCGATAGCAGCCTAACACAAGCGCGTTGCGAGGGCGATGTGATGGCCGCCGCATACTAAGGGTCATTCTTCGTCACCTTCCTCCGGTGCTTCCCTGCATCGGTTCTCGAGCCAGCGCAAAGGTATTGCCTCCCCGGAGCGGGAATCGCAAGCTGCTGAGATTGGCTGTTAGCTCAACGAAATGACCGGAAATCCGTGTAAGAAAAAAGAGGCAAAAGGACTTCAACCGACACAAAGGCCGCAAAACGAAATCGGATAGTTAAAGCAATATTTTAGAGATCAGGCTTTTTGCGCCTGCCGCCGCAAAAATGTCGGCACGTCCAGATCGTCCTTGGGCACTTCCTGCGCGGCCTCGCGCACATTCTGCGCTACCTGATGCACCACGTTCGGCGGCGTGACCGGCAACTCACCCTGCGCCGGCACATCGCGCCCCGCCTTCCACGTCCGCGGCAGGAACGATGGTTTCTGCTGCAAGCCCTTCTTGGCCGTTTCCTTGAAGCCCGCCGCGATCACCGTGATCTTGACGGCGTCCTTCATCGCCTCGTCCATCACCGCGCCGAAAATGATGTTCGCGTTTTCGTGGGCGGCTTTCTGAATGACGCTGGAAGCTTCATGCACTTCGTGCAGGGTGAGCGAAGAGCTTCCGCAAATATTGATCAAAATACCTTGCGCGCCTTGAATGGAATTGTCTTCCAGCAAGGGGCTGGAGATGGCCCGATTCGCGGCGTCGATGGCGCGGTTTGTGCCCGTGGCGACAGCGGTGCCCATCACGGCGTAACCCTGCCCATGCATGATGGCTTTCACATCGGCAAAATCGCGATTGATAATGCCGGGGACGGTGATGATGTCCGAAATGCCCTGCACGGCCTGGCGCAGGATGTCGTCGGCGATGCGGAACGCGTCGAAGAAGCTGGTACCGGGCTCGACGGTCTCCATCAGGCGTTCGTTGGGAATCACAATGACCGTATCCACGACCCCGATGAGTTCCTGCAGGGCCTGCTCCGCCTGGAGCATGCGGCGCTTGCCTTCAAACGCAAAGGGCTTGGTGACCACGGCAACGCTGAGGGCGCCGATCTCGCTGGCCAACGAAGCCACCACGGGAGCCGCACCGCTTCCCGTGCCTCCGCCAAGGCCGGAGGTGATGAAGATCATGTCCGCGCCTTCGAGGGCTTCAATGATCTTTTCCGTATCTTCGAGCGCTGCCTTCCGGCCAATCTCCGGGTTCGCGCCCGCGCCAAGCCCCTTGGTGAGTTTCGCGCCGAGTTGCAGTTTTACGGGGGCTTGAGAGAGTTTGAGGGCCTGCAGGTCGGTGTTCGCGGCGATGAACTCCACGCCTTCCACTTTGGCACGGATCATGCGGTTCACGGCATTGCAGCCGCCGCCGCCCACACCAATCACTTTCAGCTTGGCGGGCTGCAACTCCTCGCTGAAACTCATCCGGATGCCTGCGTCTTTCGCTGTCATGCTTCTCCCCCTGTCCGGCTGGTCCAAATCCTTTATAGAACTCGTATTTAGTCGATTCCACAGGGAGTTTTTCCGGGCTGTGGAAAACCCACCAATCGAGTTTTCGCGCGCTCCCCTGGTGTTACTCTCCTGAGACCACTGCAATCCCACGCCAACGCTCGATGAGCCTGCGAACCGTTAAGAGAAACCACGTGGCGCTGGCGCTGGCGCAACGGCGCCTGTTTCCGCTCGGGTCAGGCTCCCACGAACATTGACTTCAACTTCGCCACGAAGTTGCCCGAACGCTGCTGCGCGTTGCGCCGCGCCTTCGCGGCATACAGCACAAGTCCGACGGCCGTGGCGTACTCGGGCTGGGCAACCTGTTCCGGCAAATCCTGGATACCTCGGGGCTCGGCGATGCGCACGGGCAGATGGAACCCTTGCTCGGCGAATTCGGCGAATCCGTTCAGGCGCGCGCCGCCGCCCGCGAGGACAAGCCCAGCAGGGATCTGGGAGTCCAGACCAGCACGCCGCAAATCGTCCGCGATGAGCGCTAGAAGTTCCTGCGCGCGCGGTTCGATAATGTCCGTGAGCATGCGCGAAAAAATCGTACGTGGGGGGCGATCGCCGACGCTGGCGATTTCAATGGAGTTGTCCTGGCGCAGAAGATTGGCGGAGGCGCACCCGTGATGGCGCTTGATCTTCTCGGCTTCGGGGATGGGCGTCCGCAAGCCAACCGCCAGGTCGTTGGTGAAATGATCGCCGCCAATGGCGACCGCACCGGTGTGACGAACGACTCCGCCACCGTAGACGATCAACTCGGTGGTACCGCCCCCAATATCGAGCAGGCAGCAACCCAGTTCGCGTTCATCCTGGGTCAGGCAGGCTTCTGCGGCGGCCAATGGCTCGAGTACCGTATCGTTGATGAGGATGCCGGCCTTGTTTGCGGCGGTCACCAGGTTTTGCGTCGCGGCAATGGAAGAAGTGACGATATGGACGTTCGCTTCCAGCCGTTGGCCGACCATGCCGACGGGATCGCGGATGCCATCTTGGGTATCCACGATAAACTCATGCGGAAGGACATGCAGCACTTCGCGGTCAGCGGGAAGAGAGATATTGCGCGCGGCGTCGACGGCGCGGCGCACATCGTCGCGTTCAATGTCGCGGGAACGCGGCCCCAACGGGATTCCGCCGCGGCTGTTCACACCGCGAACGTGGCTGCCGGCAACGCCAATGGTGGCGGCTTCCACGGGAATGTTGGCGACGCTTTCGGCTTCTTCCACGGCGCGGCGAATGGAACTGACCGCGGAGTCCAGATTGACGATGAGCCCTTTGCGCAGCCCTTTGGATTCCGCGGCGCCGAGCGCCAGAAAACGCACCTGCTCGTTCTCGACTTCCGCGAGCAACACGCAAGTCTTGGTGCTGCCGATATCCAGCCCGACGAGGTACTTGTCTTTCTTTGCCAAAATGCTCTCCTGAACGCGGCCTATTTTTCTTTCCCGGCGGAGGCGGAGGTGTCGGGGTTCACCACCACTTGCCGGGAATACTGAAGATCGATGGATTGTACGCGGCCGGCATTGGCCTGCCATTGCGCGAAGTTTTCCACCAGCATGCGGTACTTGCCGGTGAAATCGCTCTGGCCGAAATGCACGGTGACCGCCTGAGCAGCATCGCCGGAGCCAAGCCCTGTGAGCACGGCGTGCAGATCGCGCGGATTGCCAAGGTCCAATTCGCTGACGCGCTCCGAAGAGCCCGCGCGCACCAGCTCAATGTCCTTCAGGAATTCCTGGTACGTCTGCATGCGCTTTTCGCGCTCTTCGCGCGGCATGCTTTCCGAAAGTCCGGTAACGATGGGGAAGTGGAAGTCCTCGCCCTCCGGCCTGTCGAGCAGCACGCCATGCGCATCCACGAGGACCAGTTCGGAGCCATTGCGGAAAAAGGCGATGGGCGCGCGCTCGCTGATCTCAATGCGCAAATGATTCGGCAGGATGCGCTGAACGCTGGCTTCCTCCACCCAGGCGAGCTCCTGGATCTGCGCGCGGCGGTCATCCAGGGGAATGCGCAGAACGCTGCGGTTGCGGTCGTGGACGAAAAGCTTGAGAACCTCCTCGCGGGGCACGATGTGGTTGCCGGCAACTTCGATCTGGTCGGGCTTCACCAGGAGCATTTGCGGCGAGTACAACGCATAGCGCACCGCGTAAACCGCGGCGGCTACGGTCACCGCGCCGATCACCGTCCACAGAAACACGCGGCGATAGAACGGCCAGGTCTTGCCGCTGAATTTCTTGCGGCGAATCTCCACCGGCTTCTGGCGGCGCAGATAACGCGGCTCTTCGTCCGCCACCAACTCGGGCCGGTAGGGTTCCTGGTCAGCCGCGGCGGCTGCCGCGGAAGAGTTCCGCTGCATGGGCTTCAGACGTTCCAAACGACCACCTCGTATTCGAGAGTAACTCCATAGGCCCCGCGCACACGTTCGCGGACGCCGGCAATCAGCGCCAGCATGTCCGCGGCGGAGGCGTGGCCCGCGTTGATAAAGAAATTCGCGTGGCGGTCGCTCACTCGCGCGTCACCCACCGCAAAACCTTTCAGTCCGAGTTCATCGATCATGCGCCCGGCGGATGCTCCCGGTGGGTTCTTAAAGATGCACCCGGCGCTCTTCTGACCGAGCGGTTGGCTGGCGCGCCGTTTTTCGTTGCAGATGCGAATACCTTGGAGAATTTCAGGGTACGGTTTGCAGGGAAGTTCCAGTTTCACTGAAAGCATCATATCATCGGGCGCGAACGAGGTGTGCCGGTATTCAAAGGAAATTTGCTTGCCGTGCAGGGTTTCGAGCCTGCGGTCAGCCGCGCGGTAGAGCTTCACTTCGCGGACGTACGAGCCGATTTGCGTGCCATAGGCGCCCGCGTTCATTCGCAGCGCGCCGCCCACGGTGCCCGGCACACCGATGAGGCCTTCCATCCCGCCCAGGTTGTGCTTGGCACAAAACGTGACGGTGCGGCCCAGATCCGCGGCCGCATCCACAGATGCGATGTTCCCTTCGATCACCACATCGGGATCGCAGCTCGCTAATTGAAGGACCACGAAGGGTAAATCGCCATCGATCACCAGGAGGTTCGAGCCCCCTCCGAGGAACTTGTGCGGGATGCCGTGGCCGTCGAGTAAATTCAGAAGATCGGGAATCGCATCATGGCGACGGATGCTCAGGAGATCCGTGGTACCACCGATGCCGAGGTAGGTGAGCTCGGCGAGAGACATGGCGGGTTTCCACTCGACATCGAGTTCCTGGAATGCCGTCAACAATTTGGGATCTTCAATCCGCATCCCTTACCCCGTCCGTCACCCGGTATTCCGTGCCCAGCAGCACCATGAATTCGACGCTGGCACGGCTGACGTTGCCTGCGCCGATGGTCAGAATCGCGTCACCCGGTTTGGCTTCTCGAAGGATGAATTCAATGGCCGCTTGCATGGAGCGGTAGTAATGGACATTCTTGTGGCCCGCTTCGCGAATCGCGTTGGCAAGCGCTTCGCTGCTGATTCCGGCAATCGGCGCTTCGCTGGCCGCATAAATATCGATCAGGACGAGCATGTCCGCTTGATTAAACGAGCGGGAAAACTCATCCCAAAGATGCTGCATGCGGGTGTAGCGGTGCGGTTGGAAGAGCACCAGCAGGCGATTGAACTTGCAGCCGCGCGCGGCTTCCAGCGTGGCGCGAATCTCGGTGGGATGATGGCCATAGTCGTCCACGACCGTAATATTGTTGATGCTTCCCTTGATATCGAAGCGGCGGCCCACGCCGGCAAATTTCGCCAAACCTTCGCGAATTAGGTCGGAAGCAACATTCAGATAGAGCGCGACGGCCGCGGCGGCGGCAGCGTTGCGCACGTTGTGTATCCCCGGCGGATGCGGCAGAAGGAACAGACCGAGGTCATCGCCTTTATAGGTAAGCCGGAATTCGCTGCTGAGACCCTGGAGTTGGATGTCGCTGATCACCAGATCGGCCTGGCTCGATGTGCCATACGTGATAATCGGGCGCTTCACATTGGGGATGATCGCCTGGACATTCGGCTCGTCGACGCAAAGAATTGCCGCGCCATAGAAAGGCACGCGATTCACGAATTGCAGAAAGGCCGCCTGGATGTCTTCCAGCGAGGAATACTGGTCGAGATGTTCGCGGTCAATGGTGGTGACGACGGCGACGACCGGGTCAAACATCAGGAAGCTGCGGTCGCTCTCATCGGCTTCGACGACGAAATATTCGCCGCGTCCCACGCGCGCGGTTGTGCCGGCCTGATTGACTCTGCCGCCGACAACAAATGTAGGATCGAGGTGCGCGGCCGCAAGGATCGAGGCGACCATGGAGGTCGTGGTGGTCTTGCCATGCGCACCGGCCACGGCGACGCCATATTTCAAGCGCATCAGTTCGGCCAGCATCTCGGCGCGCGGAATAACCGGAATTTTGCGCTTGTGAGCTTCGGTGACTTCCGGGTTGTCGGGCTTCACCGCCGAGGAAATAACTACGACGTGCGCGCCTTCGACGTTTTCGGCCTTGTGGCCTTCAAAGATGGTTGCGCCAAGATCCTGCAGCCGCTCGGTGATTGTGGAGAGCTTGGTGTCCGAACCGGAAACGGAATAGCCCAGCGTAAGCAGAACTTCGGCAATGCC
Organism: Acidobacteriota bacterium; assembly: GCA_003154775.1. Lineage (GTDB taxonomy): Bacteria > Acidobacteriota > Terriglobia > Acidiferrales > UBA7541 > Acidiferrum. Next base: position 27,547 of record PMES01000029.1, read on the forward strand.
GCTCATACCGATGCCGCCGATGCCTACCATGTGAATGCGTTGAAAATTGCGAAACGTTACCATCATGCTCGTAGCGGTTCCTTCCGGCTCGCTTACCCCGATCCTCGAGGGGCTCGCCGCGCGGCCTCTTCAATCAAGTCTACGATCTCGCGCGCCGCGTCCGGGTGGGCCTGGCGGCGTGCGGACATCGCTAAATTTTCGATCTCCCGGGGCTGGTCGAGGAGGGAGAAGATCTCGCGGGTCAAACGATCCGCGGTGAGTTCTTGTTCGGGAATCAGGCGTCCCGCGCCCGCGCCGGCCATTTCCTGCGCGTTGCGCAACTGGTGGCTGTCCGTGGCATGCCCGAACGGGATGAAGATGGCGGCCCTGCCTGCCGCGGCTACCTCCGCGGCAGTGATGGCGCCGGCCCGGCAGACGATGATGTCGGCCCAGGCAAAGCGCTCCGCCATGTTCGACAGAAAGGGCGCCACCTCCGCAAGAAACTCACGCCGCGCGTACGCGGTGCGTACCGCATTATAGTCGCGTTCGCCGGTCTGGTGGACAACCTGCAGCTCATTCTTTCGCGCCGCGAGAAGATCCATGGCATCCACGAACGCGCGATTGATGGGCAAAGCGCCCTGGCTGCCCCCTGTAACGAGCAGGTGAAAAGGTTTCTCGGGCTTGCGTGGAGGAATCGAAAAGAACTCCGCGCGCACGGGGCAGCCTGTGACGACCGCCTTTTCTCCCCACTCATGAGCAGAAATTTCATAGCCGGTGGCGATGCGCTGCGCCAGACGCGAAAGCACTTTGTTGGTGAATCCCGGCGCCGCGTTGGGCTCGAAAATTACGTTGGGAATGCCGCGCAACCAGGTCGCCAGCAGCATGGGCCCGGCGGCGTAGCCTCCCACGCCGAACGCGACCGCGGGTTTGTGGCGCTTCAGCACGCCGAACGAATCCGCAAGGCCGCTTGCCAGCATGGCGAGGTTCTTCAGCAGCGTCGCGCCGCCCTTGCCTTTCAGGCCTGCGACGCGGATCGTCTCCAGCGGCAGCCCGGCTTGCGGCACCAGCTTCATCTCAATCCCGCGTTGTGTTCCCACCAGCACGACTTCCCTCTCCGCTCCTCGTGATAACCACTCCCTCGCAATCGCAATCGCCGGGAAAACATGACCGCCGGTGCCGCCGCCTGCAATCAGGAGCTTCATTCGCGGCCTCTTTTACGCCTCCACCATGGTGCGACTGCCGGCCTGCTGTGCAACATTCAGGAGCACGCCGGTTGCCAACAGCATCGCCAGCAAACTCGAGCCGCCATAACTCACAAACGGCAGTGGGATGCCCTTGGTGGGCATCATCCCCAGCACCACCGCGAAATTGATAAGCGACTGGCAGAGCACCATTGCCGTTACGCCGAGCGCCAGCATGCGCCCGAATCCGTCCGGAGCGTTGAACGCGGCGCGCAAACCCCGCCAGGCATAAACCGCGAACAGAGTAATGACAACCACGGCACCGATGAAGCCGAGTTCCTCGCAAATGACCGCGTAAATGAAATCTGTGTGCGCTTCGGGCAGGTAAAAGAGCTTCTGCTTGCTCTCCATCAGGCCGACGCCCGTGAAGCCGCCGGAGCCCACCGCGATCAGCGATTGCAGCAATTGAAAGCCGGCCCCTTGCGGATCGGAATCCGGATGGAGAAACGACAACAGGCGCGCCTGGCGGTAGGAAACGAAATAGATCAGTGCAAAGAGCGCTGGCAGCGCCGCGCCCGCGCCAACGGCCACCCACTTCCAGGAGAGGCCTGCGACGAACAGGATCGCCATCATGATCAGGACGATGTCCACGGAGGTGCCCAAGTCCGGTTGCGCCAAAATCAAGCCGACACACACCAGAATTGGAGCGACCGCGGGGAGAATGGTTTGCAGCAGATCATGTTTGCGAAATTCTAGGCTGGTGGGTGTCCGCCGCCGCAAATTCAGAAACCACGCCAGGTAAAGGATTACCGCTAGCTTGGCAAGCTCCGATGGCTGGATGTGCACCGGCCCAAAGCGAATCCAGCGGTGCGTGGCGTGAGACTTGTCCAGGAAAAATGTGCCGACCAGCATCACCACCACCAGGCAGAGTGCCGAGTAGACGACAGCCGGTTCACGCAAGCGGTGGTAATCCAGTTTCATCAGCGCGAACATTCCCAGCAATCCGAGCACCAGCCACACCGCCTGGCGCGCGAGAAAGTAGTACGAATGGGCGTACTGTTGCTGCGCGGTTACCGCAGAGGCGCTGTAAATCATCACCGCGCCCAGCAGGCACAGCACCAGCGTCACACCAAACAGCCAGCGGTCGGTATCCGAACGTCTCGCCAAGTCATTTGCCCTTATCCGAAGAATGTTGTGTCGAAGTCGCGTCCAACTGTTGAACCAGCTCCTTGAAGACCCGTCCGCGGTGCTCGTAATTCTGAAACTGGTCGAAGCTGGCGCAGGCCGGCGCAAGAACCACGATGTCTCCGGGCTGCGCGGCATGCGCGGCAATCTCCACCGCGCGATCCATGGTGGCGGCGCGCTCGATGGCCACGCTGCTGGTGATCTGCTTTTCAATTTTGTCCGCGGCCGCGCCAATCAGCAGCGCAAGAATGGCTTTTTCTCTGAGCGGCTTTTGCAGGACGGTGTAGTCGCTGCCCTTGTCCTTCCCGCCTAGAATAATCAGGATGCGCCCGGAAAAAGCGTCCAGCGCTTTCAAAGTGGCGTCCACGTTGGTGGCTTTCGAGTCGTTGTAGTAGCGCACGCCTCCGATTTCCGCGACGAATTCCAGCCGGTGTTCCACGCCCGCGAAGTTGCGAACTGCCTGCGCGATTGCCGCTGTGTCCACACCCGCCAGCCGCGCCGCGGTCACGGCGGCCAGCACATTTTCAACGTTGTGCGCGCCCGCCAGCGGAATCTCCGCTTGCTTCATCACAAATTCTTCCTTCCCGTGGTGCACGATAATGATGTCGTCGCCGTTTAGGCAAGCGCCCTGTTCCACTTTCTGCTTGCGGCTGAACCAGAACACTTGCGGCTTCTTCGGTGCGTGGTGCACGGTCGGCGGATCATCGGCATTGAGTACGGCGGCGTCGAGTTCCGTCTGGTTCTCAAAAAGGCGCGCTTTGGCGCCGGCGTAAGCTTCCATGGTTTTGTGGCGGTCCAGATGATCGGGCGTGAGGTTCAGGAAAAGTCCGATGTCCGGGCGAAATTTCTCGATGAGTTCGAGCTGAAAGCTGCTAAGCTCCGCGACGGTAACGGTGTCGCTGTTCATCTCTTCCACGCAGGAGATGAGCGGCGTGCCGACGTTTCCCGCAAGGAAGGTGGGAATGGCGGCGCTCTTCAGAATGTGATGAACGAGCGTCGTGGTCGTCGTCTTCCCGTTCGACCCGGTGATGCCGATCAGCTTGCCCTCGAGGAAACGGTAGGCCAGCTCAATTTCGCTCCAGACCGTGATGCCCTTCGACCGCGCGTTCTGAAGAAAGGGATTGTCGGCCGGCACACCCGGACTTGGAATGATCAGGTCCTGCGCAAGAAATGTTTTCTCCGAGTGCCCGCCGAGTTCCAGCGTCACGCCTGCTTCGCGCAACTTTGCGGTAGCGTCGCCAAGTTCGCCTTCCGTGCGCGACTCCGTGGCCGTGACAAGCGCGTTGTGTTTGGCACAGAAGAGCGCCGTGGCCACGCCGGTCCGCGCCAGTCCCACGACCAGCACGCGCATCTTTCGTAACTCGATCGATCCAGGCATAACGCGAACCGCACAACCTTTCAGAGCAGATCCTTCACCGCAATTTCAGCGTCGTCAACGCGAACAACGCAAACACCAGCGCCGCAATCCAGAAACGTACGATCACTTTGCTCTCGCTCCAACCCAGCAACTCAAAATGGTGGTGGATGGGCGCCATGCGGAAAATCCGCTTGCCGCGCAATTTGAACGAACCCACCTGCAAAATCACGGAGAGCGCTTCGATCACGAAAATCCCCCCGACGAACAGCAGCAGCACTTCCTGCTTGATGATCACCGCGATGGTCCCCAATGTCCCGCCCAGCGCCAGCGAGCCCACATCGCCCATGAACACTTCCGCGGGATGCGCGTTATACCAAAGAAAGCCCAGCGACGCGCCGACCAGCGCACCGCAAAAGACGGTGAGTTCGCCGATGCGCGGGATGTACTGAATTTCGAGATAGTTGGCCCAACGCGAATTGCTGCTCACATAGGTGAGCACCGTCAGCGCGCCCGCCGCAATCACCGTGCAACCGATCGCCAACCCATCGAGCCCATCCGTGAGGTTCACGGCGTTCGAGCTGCCGGTGATTACCAGCGCCACAAACACCAGAAACGGCAGAAATGCCAGCGGCCACAGATGGTTCGCATGTAAGAGCCCGTGAATGACCAGATCCGGGTGCAACCGCTTGAAAAACGGCAGCACGAGCTGCGTGGAATAGGCGAAGTGCGTGGCCAAAACGAGCAGGGTGATCCCCACAACGCTGCTGACCAGAACTTGCAGCGTGAGTTTGCGCTTGCCGGTCAAACCGAGATTCTGTCGCTTGGCGATTTTTGCATAGTCGTCCACAAACCCGATGGCGGCAAACGCCAGCAAGGCAAACAGCGCGAGCAGGACGAACGGATTTTCGAGATCGGCCCAGAGTAGAACCGGCACGGCCGTGGAAATGACAATCAACACGCCGCCCATCGTCGGCGTCCCGGCTTTCTTCTTGTGCTCCTCCGGTCCTTCCTCGCGAATGTATTGGCCGATCTGAAGTTCCCGCAGCTTGCGGATCAGCCACGGCCCGAACACCAGCGCCAAAAACATTGCCGTCAAGCTGGCATAGACCGTGCGAACGGTGATGTAGCGAAACACGTTCAGCGGGCTGAAATATTTCTGCAGCACGTGGTAGAGGAGGTAGTAGAGCATCTCAGTAACCCATGCCCACATTGGGCCGCATATCTTCCGGCGCAAAGCATCCCAGAAGCGCTTCGACGATGCGCTCCATCTTCACGCTGCGCGAGCCTTTCACCAGGAGCACGTCGCCCGGCTTCACAAAATCAACCAGGAAACTGGCGGCATCCACGGGCGAAGCGAAAAATTTGGTGCGTTCGCACGGGAGTCCCGCGGCCACGGCGCCTTCCACAATCCGCGCAGCATCACCCTGCACGCCAATGACAAAGTCCACTTTGCCGGTCTTCGCCGCGAAAATGCCGCCCTCGCGGTGAAGCTGCGCGGAACTCGGTCCCAGTTCCCGCATCTCTCCCGCGGCAAGAATGCGCCGCTGAAATCCCGGCGTGGCCGCCAGCAGGCTGGTCATCGCTTGCAGTGCCGCAGGACTCGAGTTGTAAGAGTCGTTGATCAAAGCAAATCCATTCGTAAAGCGAATCAATTCGCCGCGCATCGAAGGCGTGCGCAAGCCGGGAAAAATCTTTTGCGCTTCCGCAGCGCCAATGCCCCACGCGCTGGCAGCGGCAATGGCCGCAAGCGCATTCAAGACGACATGCCGGCCGGGAAGCGACATTTCAATCCGCGTGCGCTTCCCCTTGTGTACGAGCGTGAATGCGGAGCCCAGCGCCCCGCGATCCTCGATCTCTTCCGCCTGGTACTCGGCCGGCTTTTCAATTCCGTAAAAGATCACCTTTCCCGGAGCGACGGCAGCCATGGCCGCCACGCGCGGGTCATCGGCGTTCAGCACCGCCAGCGAAAGCGGGCCGTTCAACCCTTCGACCAGTTCCCGTTTCGCTAGGGCAATCTCCTCAATCGATGAAAAATTCATTAGATGTGCCGGAGTGACGCGCAGCTCAATGGCCACATCCGGCAGCGCGATGGCCGCGAGACGCTTCAGTTCACCCGGGAAAGACATCCCCATTTCGAGTACGGCGACGTCGTGCGTCTCTTCCAGGCGAAACAGCGTCAACGGCAGCCCGTACTCGTTATTGAAATTGCCCTCGGACTTCAGGACGCGTAGCTTCGCACCCAGCAGTGCCGCCAGGATCTCCTTGGTGGTAGTTTTTCCGACGGAACCCGTGATTCCGCAAACTTTCCGGCCCCAATCCTTGCGCACTGCGCGTGCCAACTGGTGCAGCGCCGTGAGGGTATCGGGAACGGTGATGCAGCGGTCCTGCAGCCACCCCGGATACTTCGAGAGGAGCGGCTCCGCCACCACTGCCGCCACTGCCCCGCCCTCCAAGGCGGCGGCCACATAGTCGTGTCCATCGTGAGCCGGACCGTGTATGGCAACGAAGAGTTCTCCGGGACGTAGAGTGCGAGAATCAATCGAGACACCGGCCAGCCGGGCCAGGGGGTCCAGCCCATGCCCCGGCTTTCCCGCCACCGCGTCAGCCACTTGTGTAAGCGTCCACCGCATAGTTGCCTCAATAGGTTGGCTTTTCCCAGCGTTCGGGCGAAGCGTTGACCTCGTCCGTAAAGCACATCTCTGTGCGTTCTCACCGGTTGAGGGCTCCTCCTTCTGAGTTGTCTGCGAGCTACTGCCTTGGCTCGCAGGCCCTCGTCCCACGCCAGCAGACGAGCGCGCTACGTGCCAAATCCTGAGCCACCCTGGGGCTCCGTATAGCCGCGATCGCGCAAGGCCTTTCGCGCTTCTTCGCGATCGTCAAAATGAATGGTGTGGCCGGCAAAGACCTGATAGTCCTCGTGACCCTTTCCCGCCAGCAGCACGATATCGCCCGATTGCGCTTCGTCAATCGCCAGCGCGACGGCCTTGCCGCGGTCCGGCTCGATCATGTATTTCCCGCCGGACTTCTGCATGCCCACCACGACGTCGCTGATGATCTTCAGCGGATCTTCCTGGCGCGGATTGTCGCTGGTGAGAATCGAGAGGTCGCTCAGCCGTCCCGAGAGTTCTCCCATGATGGGGCGCTTGGTGCGGTCGCGCGAGCCGCCGCAGCCAAAGAGCGTGATGATGCGGCCCTTGGGATTGAGTTCGCGCGCGGTGCGGATCAGATTCTCCAGCGCGTCGTCGGTGTGCGCGTAGTCCACCACAACCAAGAAGGGTTGCCCCAGATCAACGCGCTGGAACCGGCCCGCGACCGCTTCCAGATTGCGTATGCCTGCTTCGATGATCTCGTTGGAAAAAACCAGCGCGATCCCCGCGCCCACGGCAGCCAGTATGTTGTAGACGTTGATCCGGCCCACCAGCGCCGATTGCACCTGGATTTTCCCGCTGGGTGTCTGCGCCGCAAAATTCAGCCCACCGAAGCTGAGCTGAAATTTCTTTGCCGTCAGGTCGGCGCCATTCTGCAGGCCATAGGTGAGCGTTTTCTGGCCCAAGCCGAGGAGTTTCTTGCCCCACTCGTCGTCCGTGTTCACCACCGCCACATCCGGCGCGCCGGCGCCAGTGCCCTCAAACAGCCGGCGCTTGGCCGCGAAGTAGTTGTCGAAGTTTTTGTGGAAGTCGATGTGGTCTCGGGTCAGATTCGTGAAAACGGCCGCGGCAAAATGGCAGCCCCACAAGCGGTCCAACGCCAGCGCGTGCGAGCTCGCTTCCATCACCGCATAGGTTCCCTGCGCGTCGCGAATCTCCGCAAAGAAACTTTGCAGGTCCACCGACTCCGGCGTGGTGTTTGGCGCCGGATGTTCACCGCGGGGAGTGTGGTAAGCAATCGTGCCGAACAAGCCGGTTTGCGCTCCGGAGGCGCGCACAATGGAATCGATCAGAGAACTCGTGGTGGTCTTGCCATTCGTTCCCGTGACGCCGACAAGCTTCAGCGCGTTTGCGGGCTTTCCAAAGAAATTCGCAGCGGTGAGGGCCAGGGCTTTCCGCGCCTCGCGCACCTGCACCCAGGCGACGTTGCGCGGCCACTCCGCTGGCGCGGGATCTTCGCTCAGCACCGCAGTAGCGCCGCGCGACGCCGCGTCCATGGCGTAAATATTCCCGTCGGTGGCCACACCGTGAATCGCCACAAACAAGGCTCCAGCCTGCACCTTGCGCGAATCGCAGGCAATTTGCTGAATCCGCAAATCGGGCGAAGGCACCGCGGAATGCAGCTCCACGCCCTCCAAAAGAGAGCCCAGTGTTGGCCCTAAGCGGTGTCCCTGTTCAGCCACAGTGTGTTTCCGTTCGCCCTCGCCGCATTTGGCGGCACTCTTCCGCGCTTCGTCCGCAACCGTAATCCCGTTGCTCATTTGCCCGATAAATCCTTTTCCTAGCGCACATTGCCAGCATGCGCCGGAGTGCCGCCAAATTGCACGGTCACCTTGCTCCCCCGGCGGACTTTCGATCCTGCCGCTGGTGATTGTTGAGAGGCAAGCCGGCTGCCAACCAGGATCGGGTTGAGTCCCAGTCGCAAGCACGCCTCCGTTACTTCCCGCATTGTTTTCCCGGCAAAGTCCGGCACCGGAATGTCGCCGCCCTCGTCCACGGCCACGGTCACTTCCGGCAACTTGAGCTCGGGGCTTTTGGCAGACGCCTCTTTCGACTCTGCAGTTGAGGATTCCGTCTTAGCATTGAAATCCACGGGCGCCAGATCATCGAGCGACTCGCTCTCCGCGCTCGCCCCTTGGTGATAGGCCGTCTGCACCAGGCGCGGGCTTACCGGCACATCGCGCGGCACATCCAGATACGACAAGACTTGTTCCGCGACCCGCTTGAACACCGGCGCCGCCACATCTCCGCCGCCATGCGGCCATCCCTGGGGAGAATCGAGGGAAACCAGAATCGTAACCGCCGGATTGTTGATGGGGGCAAAGCCGGTGAACGACGCAATCACATTGGTGCGGGAGTAGCGTCCCGTCGCTGGATCGATTTTCTGGGCCGTGCCCGTCTTTCCGCCCGCGGTCCAACCGTCAAGCCGCGCGACTTTCCCCGTTCCATTCAGGATCACGCCTTCCATCAGGTGCCGCAGCGTCGCCGCCGTCTCTGGACGAATCACGCGACGCGGTTCGGCAGGCGCTGAAGGACCATCCAGCGGCAGAATCTGTTCACCGCGCATCATTTGTTGAACGGTATGCGGCTTGTACAGTAGGCCGCCATTCGCCACAGCCGAAACCGCAGTGACCATCTGGAGGGGCGTTACGCCCACTTCCTGCCCCATGGAGATTGCGCCGATGGACGCTGGCATCCAGTGTTGCAGGCGCTCCACCAGACCTCGGCTTTCTCCAGGCAGGTCCACGCCCGTGGGCGTGCCAAAGCCGAAGGCGCGGATGTAGTCGTAAAATTTCGGCGCGCCCAATCGCAGGGCAATCTTCATTGCTCCCACGTCACTGGAATTCGCCAGGATTTCGGAAACCGTGAGCATTCCGTACGCCTTGTGATCGTGGATGCGGCGTCCGCCCACCACCAACGAACCGTTCTCGCAGTCGAACCTCTCTTCCGGCCGAATGAGGTTCTGGTCGAAGGCCGCTGCGAGTGTTACCAGCTTGAAGGTCGAGCCCGGCTCATAGATCGCGCTGATGGCGCGGTTCATGCGCGCTTCCGCGGGGGCATCCGCGGCCGCATTAGGGTTGAATTTGGGCCAATTGGCCAATGCCAGGAGCGCCCCGGTATTCGGGTCCTGCACGATGACGGTGCCAGCGACGGCGTGGGTCTTCTCTATCGCTGCCGCCAGTTCGCGTTCGGCGATGTACTGCACTTTCTCATCGAGCGCCAGCACTACGCTCGTGCCGCGGTCGCGCTGCGCTTCCCCGCCGTCAAACCAGCGTTGCTTCGCGTCGGCCATCACCACAATCTTTTCGCCCTGCCCCCGAATGACGTTGTCGTACTCATGCTCGATTCCGCCAAGCCCCTTCTCGTCCACGTCTACAAATCCCAGGACATGCGCGGCCAGGTCTCGCTTCGGGTAATAGCGCTGATTCTCTTCCTGGAAGTAGATGCCCTTCAGATTCAGGGACTTCACCGCTTCCGCTTTTTCCGGCGGGAGTTTTCGCTGAATCCAGACAAACGTGCCCCCTCCCTCCAGCTTCTGGCGAATCACGTCTTGCGGAATTGCCAGGACGCCGGAGAGGAGTCGCGAGGCCATGGCCACGTCCTTGACTTCGGAGGGCACGGCAAACGCCGACTGCACGGGCAGGCTCATCGCCAGCGCGTTCATGTTGCGGTCATAGATCGCGCCGCGTTTGGGCGTGATATCGAGGATGCGCCGCTGCTGCCGCGATGCGCGGGCCATGTACTCGCTGTGACAGAAAAGCTGCAGGTAGGCAACGCGGCCGAAGACCGCGGTCGTCCAGAGGAGGGCCACGCCGGCAAGTATCAGTAAACGGACATGAACTCTATCCTGCTGCATGGCTCCTGATATCGGCTCGCGCACTGGGCGGAATCCAAAGGTGTTTCGCAACTCGGACAAGTGCAGCCGCCGCTATGCCCGCGCGCGAGAAGTCAAGGCGCGCGATTCGGCCGCACATAGCGCACGGCAGCCACTTCCGAGCCGCCGAAAGCCGAGTACTCGCGCACTTGCGTCGGGGAGGGTTCGGTCAATCCGAGTTGATGGCGTGCCAGCAAGTCAATGCGCTGGGGGTCGCGCAAGGTGGCGATTTCCAGCTTCAGCGCCCCATTCAACGCCAGCGACTGCTCCTGCTTGACGCGCAGGTCTTCCAACTGAAAACTCAGGTCAATGCAGCGGAAGTGCTGGTAGACGTATAGCATGCAGCAAACCGCAACGACAGCGCCGAGCGCCGCGGTCTTGTACAGATTGCGCATTTTGACCGGTTCGACGTGGCGCACCAGGCGCGTATTGTCGATCCGCTTCACCGTGTGAAACTCCACCATCGCCGGCTTGTTCTTTCCCACCATGGTTACACCTTCTCCGCGCACCGGAGTTTCGCGCTTCGCGATCTCGGGTTCGCCGCCTGCTCTTCCGGGCCGGGCACAATCACGTGTTTGGTGAGCACCCTCAGCGTTCCGGCTTTATCCGCTTCCTGGAACGCGTGCTTCACCGGGCGGTCCTCCCGCGAGTGGTAGGTCAACAGCACCCAGCGTCCGCCAGAATTTAAAGTGGCAGGGGTCCGGGATAGAAACTGCCCGAGTTCCTCCAACTCTCGATTCACCGCTATCCGCAGCGCCAGAAACGTTTTTGTCGCGGGATGCAGTTTCTGCCTTCCCCATTGCTTCCGAACGCCTGCCACAACCGTTGCCAGGTGCGCGGTGTCCCGTATGGGCCGCGCTCTCACGATACCCCAGGCGATCCTTCTGGAATCGCGCTCTTCCGCTTCACGGTAGAGCAGGTCGGCCAGTTCCTTCTCCGGCCAGCGATTCACAATCTCTTCAGCGGTCAGCTCGTCTTCCGCCAGTTCCCCGCTGCTCATGCGCATATCCAACGGCCCCGCCTCCCGGAAAGAAAAACCCCGCTCCGGGCGGTCAAGCTGCATGCTCGAAACTCCCAAGTCGGCCAAGACCCCGTCCACCTTCGCTATCCCCAACCCTTGTACGGCCTCCGCAATCCTCGAAAAGGCTGTGTGCACGAAGGTCACCCGGCTCGTAAACTCTTTCAAACGCTCCCGCGCGATCGCCAGCGCCTGTGCGTCCCGGTCCAGGCTGATCAAGCGGCCGGACGACAAGCGGGCGGCGATGGCTGCCGAATGCCCGCCGGCTCCCAGCGTGGCGTCCACGTAAATTCCGTCCTCCCTGATGCGCAGCCATTCCAGCACCTCTTGCAACATTACCGGCGTGTGTGGCGCTGCCCTTTTTTCTCGCCACTCGCCACTCGCTTGCCCTGAGCTTCGCCGAAGGGCCACTCGCCACTTCCCGCTCAAATCCCCAAGTCTTCCAATGCCTTGTCGTCCTCGCCGGTGTAGGGCTCGCTCTTCAACTGATCCAGAACCCGCGTGTGGTTCATCACTTCCAGGTAATCGAGAGCGCCCAGCACATCCACCTCGCCCTTCACCTGTGCCGACTCCCTCAAGACCGCGGGAACCAGAACTCTGCCCTGCCCGTCGATCTCGACTGCCTGGCCGTAATAGCTCGTCCGCATTAAGAACTTGCGCTTCGCCTTATTCGCACTCGATGTCTTGGCCAGCTTGTCTTCGATCTCTCCCCAAACCTTCATGGGGTAAATCCGGGCGGTCTCACCGGTGGTGCTGGTGATATAGAACTGAGTTCCGTACTCTTTGAGTGCGTCCAGAAACACGGCAGGTATCTTCAACCGACCCTTCTCGTCGACCGTCGCCTGACAATTGCCCCGTAGCTTCATGAGACCCACTTCGTTGGAGAACCGGTTTGCCCCAAATGACCACTGCCCTCTAAGACACTCTACTTCATGCCCCTACTTACCACTTTGCCCCACTTTTGTCCAAAGCATAGGCTGTTTTTGAGTCAAGTCAAGCGAAATCCGCAAAACGTGTGAATAATTTGTGGAATCTAAGGCTGCGGGGAAACTGCTTCTGACCCTACTACATCCGGTGCATCGACGCGGACCCACCGCACAAGGGCTAGTGGCGCGCTTTCTGTGCCGCCCAGCGCCCCTATTCTGCCCAACGGCCTCGCCGTCAGCCTCGCCCTGGCGTGTTATTTTGTGTATGGGAAACCTGGCTGGATGCCTGTGGGCGCACTGCCTGCCGGGAAGGACTCAAGATGAAACCTGAGTTGACGGCCACACCACGACTTGCTCCTGGGGTTCGTTTGAACGAGAAGAACCAGCAGCCACGGATGCTGCTGCTGGCGGCTGGGGGCGAACTTCGGCTCAGCGGCCCAAGCCTGGAGATTGTGCAGTTGTGCGACGGCAAGCACACCGTCCAGCAGATCGCGGAGAAACTGCACGCGCTTTATGCAAAAGCGGAGCCCCAGCGCATTACTGACGATCTGCTGCGCTACCTGGTGCTGCTGCACGAACAGCGCGCGATTGATTTTTGATTTGTAGCTAGCGCTTCTGGCGCAAGAGGTTCCGCGAGCGGCAATTGAAAGCCGGATCTACGCGACAGCCGTGGCGGCGCCGGTCTTGTTCACCTTCATCACTACACGGGTAATGAAGAAAAGGCACCCCGTCAGCACCAGCAATCCAAAAAGAAGAATCGTGTTCGGCGTCCCCACATGCTTGGCCACGCCGCCGGCGATCAGCGCGCCGATGGGTGACACGCCCATGAACATGGTGGCGTAAACGGCCATCAACCGGCTGCGCATATGGTCCGGCACGCGTTCCTGAAGGATGGTGTTCGTCGCGGCCATCTGCGTAGTGGTGGCAAACCCCATGACAAACAGCACCCCCGCGCACAACCAGAACACGCGCGCCTGCGAAAAAATGATCAGTGCCACCGCGCACGTTGTGCAGGTGGCCCCGATCACCGGCGCCAGCCCTTTGTAATGCGTGCGCGCGGCGAACTGCAGCGCGCCCAACAGCGCGCCAACCCCTGCCGCGGTCATCAATAGTCCCTGAGTCCCCACGCCTCCATGCAGGATGTCGTGCGCATAGATCGGCAGGAAGACGGAGTATTGCAGGCCAAACAAGCTCAGCACGCTCAGCAGAAGCAGCGCGGAGCGGATCGGCAGATCTGCCATGGCGAAACGGAATCCCTGGGTGAAGTTGCGCCAGGGTGATTCCTGGGTGCGTTTCGCCTCGCCCCGCGGGATGCGCATCATCAATAACGCCACGATCACCGCCACGAAGCTAAGGCCGTTCAGGAAGAAGCACCAGCCTTCGCCTACCAGGAGGATGGTAAAGCCCGCGATGGCCGGCCCCACGACTCGCGCCCCGTTGAAGATGGAGGAGTTCAACGCAATGGCATTCGGCAAATCCTCCTGTCCCACCATGTGCACAAAGAAGGACTGACGGATGGGGACATCGAAGGCATTCACGATGCCAACAAGGAGCGCGATCACGAGCAGGTGCCACACGCGGATCACATGCGTTAGCGTCAGCCCCGCCAACACAAACGCCAGGATCATGGAACAGGATTGCGTCACGATCACGCCGCGGTGCCGGTTGTAGCGATCGCCGACATAGCCGCCCATCCAGGCGAGAAAGAGCATGGGAGCCTGGCTTGCGCAGGCGAAGATACCCAGAAGCAAGACGGAATGGGTCAGGCTATAGACGAGCCACTGCTGAGCCAGGTTTTGCATCCAGGTGCCGATCAGCGAAATCAATTGCCCGATGATGAAAAGTTGAAAGTTGCGATGCTTGAGCGCGCGGAATCGTGTGGACAATTCGAGAATGGGACTCTCCCCTGCGTTGGATGCGTTGCGCCGCCAGATGTCACGATGCCGCGAATCTTCGCTCGTTGTCAACGCATACGCCAACGAGAGCAACCCTCACTCGTCAAAGGCGAACAGGAACTTGCACCGGGTCTTGCGTGAAGCAGATCCCTCGCTTCGCTCGGGATGACAAAATATTCCGGTTTTTAGGGGAAGCTTGCCGGGAATAGTTATTCGCCCGGCGGCTCGGGGGTGCCGCCGACGTGGGTGTGGCTTAGATCGTGCAACATGGATCTTTCGTCGTCGCTCATGCCCCTAGTGAAGTTCGGATCATTCAGCCGCTGGTTCCGCGCCGATTCCGGCATGTTCTGCAACACGCCCAGTTTCTGACGCATCAACTGTTGGCGATCCCAAGGCATCTGCCGCCACTTGGGCATGATGTCGTTCTTAAGGTGTTGCTGCTGGCCTGGCGTGAGATTCCGCCAGGTGTTTTCATTCTCACGCAGATTCGCCTGTTGTTGCGGCGTCATGCGGTCCCACTGGTTGAACTGCTGGTGGATCTTGTTCTGCTGCTCCGGCGAAAGATTCTGAAAGGCGCGGCTGTTTTGCAGGACGTTTTCGCGCTGCCCCTGCGAAAGGTCGCGCATCCGGTCCACCCACGGGCGCGCCGCGCCGACACCCAATTGCTGCCTGGGCGTAAGGTTGGGTCGCGCTCCGTAGCCGGGGCGCGCTCCATTATTGAAATTCCCCTGCGGGCCCGCATGGGCTTGCGGCGGCCGAGCGGCGGGGCGATTCGGATTCTGGGGCGCGCGATTGGGATTCAACGGGGGACGGTTTGCATTCGGATTCTGTTGATGCGGCCGCGACGCCTGCGACTTCGGCTGCGCCTGATGCTGCGGCGCCCGGTCCGCGTGCGGAGCGGGATTGCCCCCGCCGGGCGGCTTCTGCGCCCAGCTACTCCCCGGCACCGCGACGATACTCACCGCCGCGAGCGCCACCACACCGAATTGGATCTTCTTCCGCATCTCTTTGCTGCCAAGCCTCTTTGCTTCTCCTTCTTACATCTGTTGCTGCTGCTGTTGCTGTTGTTGCTGCTGCACATTATCCGAATCGTCGTCCGCTTTTCCCGGCAAATCCTTCAGCGGCTCGAAATTCGAGAGCACGTCGTGATCCTCAAGCACCGGCAGGTCCTGCATCATCTGCGCATCCGCTTCCACAGGATTGTTCCAGGGCAATTGAACTTGCTGGGGCCGTTGGTAGTAGCCCATCCACACCGCCGCCAACAGCAGCATCGAAGCTGCAAACGCCACCCGCGGCGAAACTCTCAACCAGGCCCACCAGCTTTCCTTCACAGGCTCTGCCGCCACGCGCGCGCGCGCGCGCAAATCAAATTCGGGCGAGGGCTCGATCACCGGAAGTTCATCCAGCAACCCGGACACGGCGCGAAATTCATGCACGCGCACCGAACACGGCGCGCACGAGGCCAGATGCTTCTCAACCTCTAGCCGTTCGCTCTCATTCAGCCGCCCGTTGAGGTATCCCAGGATGCGGCCTTCCATTTTTTCGCAACTCATAACTGCCTTCTTTCCCTACCCTAGTGCTTTACCTGTGCGCCACCAGCGGGGCTAGTTCCACTCGCAGCGCCTCATAAGCCCGGAACAGCAGCGACTTTAACGCGCTCTCCGAACAACTGAGAATCTTCGCAATCTCCGTGTAATCCAGCTCCTGGTATTTGTGCAGCAGCACCGCCGCGCGCTGCTTTTCCGGGAGCTTGTTGATGGCATGGCGAATCATTTTCACCCGCACATCCTCGACGAGATGCTGCTCGATATTGGGGTGTTTCTCCGCAACATCCAGCGGCCGCTCATCGCCATCTTCGGCGTCCACCGTCACCGGCGCATCGATGGAAACTTCCAGCTTCTGGTAGCGGGTGTCCCGCATCGAATTCAGCGCCAGGTTCGTAGCGATCCGGAAGAGCCAGGTGGTGAACTTCGCGCTGGGCACATAATCTTCCCGCGCGCGGTACACCCGCAGGAATACTTCCTGCGCCAGGTCCTCCGCCTGCTCGCGGTTGCGAACCATCCGGAACAGGAAGTTGACCAGTGGCGTGCGATAGCGCTGCAACAGAAGCTCGAAGGAGGCTTCGTCGCCGGCTTTCACATCCAACATAAGTTGGACGTCGGTTCTGACCATAGCCGCCACACTGTAACAAACCCGTTTGTCTTCAAAAAGTTGCAGTTACGCCACCCGCGACGAGGAAGGCACGGGGCGCTTGGCGCGCCTTCCTAGACTCGGAACAAGCCCCTTAGAATCAATAGCGTAGCTACACCCACAAAAACCAGCAAGGCCATTCGCCAGCCGGGCTCGCGGTTCACTTCCGGCAGCAGATCCGTGGCCGCAACGTAGAGCGTCACTCCCCCCGAAAGCGGCAAGGCGTACTTGAGCTGGCCTTGCAGTTGGCTCGTCAGCAGCACACCGGCCAGCGTTGCGGCGCCCAAAAGTCCCGCGGCTTGCACCGCGCGGCGCTTACCCTGGCCGCTGGCGAGCACAACGGAAGCCACGGTGAATCCTTCCGGCAGCTTGTGAAGGAACACCGCCAGAAAAATGACCATGCCTAGCCAGGTGGAAACCAGGAAGCCCGCGGCAATCGCCACGCCATCGAAGAAGGTGTGGATCGCCAGGCCGAGCAGCACGGTGCTTCGCGCGTGATGGTGCTGCATCTCTTCCATGTGAGTTTCTTCGCCGAAGTGAAAGTGCGGCGCGATGGTGTGCTCGAACAGGTGCACAAGGAAAAAACCGATGAGTACGAAGAGCAGTGCCTGCTCTCCCGCCAGGCGTATCGACTCCGGGATCACTTCGACAAACGCCACGGAGAGCATGTAGCCCGCGCCGAGCGCCAGGAAATACTGCAGGTAACGGCGGGGCCATTCGCGATACACCACGAAGTAACCGCCCAGCAGGTTACCCCCGGCGGCCACCAGCCCTAGCAGCGCCGCCAGCGCAATCCGGAATGAAAGATCATGTGTCATGGAGAACTCGATGCCTTAGGGGCGGAGCATTAGCTCCGGCATGGTGCCCTCTCGCAATGAAAGAGTCTTGGCCCCTGAGAAAATGTCGCTCGCGTACGAGCGGTCCCCTACCCGCTGTGGCGGAAGAGAATCACATCCCCTTCCTGCACAATGTACTCTTTCCCTTCGAGGCGCACCTGCGCTTTTTCCTTCGCGGCGGCGATGCTCCCGGCCGCCAGGAGATCTTCGCAGCGAACCACCTCCGCGCGAATAAAACCCTTCTCGATGTCACTGTGAATTTCGCCCGCCGCCTTCACGGCCGTGGAGCCTTTGCGGATCGTCCAGGCGCGCACTTCGGGCTCCCCCGCGGTGAAAAAGGGGAATAGCCCCATCAGGTCATATGTCGCATGGATGAGGCGGTTGAGGCCCGGCTCTTTCAAACCATAGGAGGCGAGGAGTTCGGCCGCTTCTTTCTCTTCCATCTCCGCAAGTTCCACTTCCAATCTGCCGCAGACCGCTACCACCGCGGTGTTTGGCCGGCCCTGCAGCGCGGCCAGTTTGTGCTTTTCGACCGCTTTGTCCATCTCGGCTGCTTCGTCATCGCCCAGATTCAGCACATAGAGCATCGGCCGCTGCGACAGGAACAGAAAGCCGCTAATCGGCTTGCGTTCTTCTGGGGTCAACTCCAGTTCGCGCAGTGGCTTTTCGGCTTCGAGATGCGCTTTGCATTTCTCGAGCACCGCTTTCTCCCATTCCAACGCGGGATCTTTTTTCTTTTTCAGATCTTTGTCCACGCGCTCGAGGCGGCGCGTGACCTGCTCATGATCGGAGAGGATCAACTCCAGATCGAGGTTCGTCACATCGCGCAGAGGGTCGATTGCTCCCTCGGAGTGCGGCACGCTGGGATCGTCAAACACGCGAATCACGTGGGCGATGGCATCAACGTCCCGCAGGGAAGCCAAACTCTCGTGCATGCGCTCCTTCTGCACCCCGGCCAGATCCACATACTGGACCGTCGCATAGGTGATTTTCTTTGGGCTGTAGAGCTTCGCCAGTTCCACCAGCCGCGGCTCCGGCACCTTGGCTACGCCGACATGCGTGGCTTGGCCGCCCTTGGCGTCCACGTGCGCTTTGGTCAATATCCGGAAAAGCGTGGTCTTTCCGACTTGTGGTAGTCCAATAATTCCTGTTTGCATAAACTCTGAATCTTAGCACACGATGGTTGTCAGGCCTGTTTTCCTTGTGGCTTGGCTGACCGCGGCCGTAATTCGCGCTGACCAACACATTTCCTCTGTGTTATGTTCTTGAACCGCCATGACCATCAACACGCCGCCCACGAATCTCGCTTTCGACCTTGCCGAGGCGATCCGCCATTTATCGGAACGCGATGAATGTTTGCAACGCCTCATCGCGGAGACTACACCCTTCCAGATTGACGTCGCGGACGCGCAATCTCCTTACGAGGTTCTCCTCGAATCCATCGCCTACCAATCCATCTCCGGCAAAGCCGCCGCCACCATCTTCGAGCGCATCAAGGCGCTGAGCGCGACCCGCGGCGTTCCGACTCCCGAGGAAATCCTCAAATTCCACAAGCCGATGCTGCGCAAAGCCGGGCTTTCGGGCGCAAAGGTGGATGCGATGCGCGACCTTGCGCAAAAGACTCTCGGCGGGGTGGTGCCGTCGCACGACGAGGCCGTGAAGATGTCCGATGAGGAACTCGTCGAGCGCCTGGTCTCCGTGCGCGGGATCGGCGCGTGGACCGTGGAGATGTTCCTGATTTTCCGTTTGGGCCGGCCGGATGTGCTGCCCATTCACGATCTGGGCGTGAAGAAGGGTTGGTCGGTGGCCTACGGCATGAAGCACATGCCGAAGCCGAAGGAACTCTTGAAATTTGGCGAGCGCTGGCGCCCATTTCGCACTGTCGCCAGTTGGTACATGTGGCGTGCCTTTGAACGCGCCGGCTATAAAGTCACCAACAAGATCCGCCCGCGCCCCGTACGCCGCAAGAAACAGCGCGCGCCCCGCAAAACCAAGCGAAAATAGTCGGCACGAAGTGCCCTTGTAGGGCCCGCCTTCCGANNCCGCCACTTCAACCATTATCCCCGCTCGACAATCGGGCCACGTTTTTTCTTCCAGGGTGGATACCAACCAGGTGAACGCCACGTTGTAGGCAGCTCGAGTCCCGAAAACGAGCCCAGATATGGGTAATCGCCGGGCTTCGCCACCAAGCCCTTCCGAACGGGATTTAGCCAGATGTACCAAGCAATGGCCTGTATGGACTCCGTCGCGCGCAGAATGTGTTCGTGGAATCCCTTCTGCCAAAGAACGCATCTGGACTGGGCCGCGTATTGCCGGCTGGTCTTGATCTTGAGGCTCTTTATGAAATGCCGTAGATCGCTGGTTGGCTCCGTTCCTTCCGCGAGGAAATGCAAATGGTCAGGCATTAGGCAGTAGGCATGCACATCGAAGGAATTGCCGGCGGATTCCGAACGCAAGAGGTCCAGCATCCATGCACATCGTTTTGCGCCCAGGAAAATGCTAGTGCGATGAAAACAACAGAAAGTGACGAAGCAAAATGTCCGGCCGAGATAATTCAGTCGAGACAGCCGGGTCGTTTTGCGGACAGGAAGTTCCAACATGGTATATTAAGCGATAGGTTAGCATGGATTTGCATCGGCGGCCCGCCTCAGAAGGCGGGCCCTACAAACGCGTGCACAAAGGCGTATTTGAGACAGGAGATGAACGCGGATTATGGCTTTGCGGACACTTCGCGGACCAGGAGGACCATGACGCAATTCTCAAAGCCGCATCTAATTCAGTGAGAAGCCGCCTCCTGCCTGCCCCAGGGACCAAATAGCGACTAAGTCACAAAACTCGCAGGATGGTGCGCCTTTTACGCTTGCATATATGGGAGAATTCAGGGAGTGGTGGGCGATAAAGGATTTGAACCTTTGACCTCTCGCGTGTGAGGCGAGCGCTCTAACCGCTGAGCTAATCGCCCGTTCTGGAACGGGTAATCATGTAACGGGTAACCCCGGAAAGGGGCCGCCCGTCAAATTGTAGAGGGTGTTGCGTTCGCGCCAACCGCCCGCGCGTCCCAGCATCTATTTGTAACAGGAAGAGTAAGGGTTTTCAACCAATGCCGACGGCCACCTCTCAGATCGTCACGCAACTGCAGCGCTCCATTGCGCGCGTCATTTTCGGCAAGGAGGATGTGATCCAGCTTGCCCTGGTTACCCTGTTGGCGCGCGGCCACCTGCTGATCGAAGACGTCCCCGGCGTCGGTAAAACGACGCTCGCGCAGGCGCTCGCCAAATCCTTTCATTGCACCTTCCAGCGCATCCAGTTCACCAGCGACCTTCTTCCCAGCGACGTCCTCGGCGTCAGCGTCTACAATCCCGAATCGCGCGAGTTCGAATTCCGCCACGGCCCGATTTTTGCCAACGTCGTTCTGGCCGATGAAATCAACCGCACCACGCCGCGCACGCAATCCGCTCTGCTGGAAGCGATGAACGAAGCGCAGGTCACCGTTGACGGACGCACGATGCCGCTGCCGCAACCGTTCCTGGTAATCGCCACGCAAAATCCCGTCGAGCATCACGGCACCTACCCGCTTCCCGAATCCCAGCTTGACCGCTTCCTGATGCGCGTGAAGATGGGCTATCCCTCGCACGAAACCGAGCGCGAGATTCTGCGCAGCCGCGCGAGCGACGATCCCGTTACTGCTATGGAGCCGGTGGCCGATGTCACCGACGTTCTCTCCATGCAGGAGACCGTGACCCGCGTGCGCGTGGACTCCAGCCTTCACGATTACGCCCTGGAAATCGTCAATCGCACGCGCAAGTCGGACCAGCTCGCCCTGGGGGTCAGCCCTCGTGGCACGCTGATGCTGCAACGTGCCGCACAGGCGCGGGCGTTTCTCGATGGCCGCGATTTCTGTCTTCCCGACGACTTCAAGCAACTGGCCGTCCCCGTGTTCGCGCATCGAGTGGTTGCCAGCGCGCGCCACGCTACGCTGCAGAAAAAATCGGAGACGACGGAAAATGTTTTGCGCGAAATCGTCGAATCGGTGCGCGTGCCCTTGTAGCGCCACGAAGCGCTTGAATTCACCAGTTATGGCTGCCGATTCCCGATTGTTGGCCACCGAGTTCTGACATCACTCACATGCCTTCTCTCTCCTCCACATTCGCCAATCTCATAGCCAAATCGGATCGCCCCGCGGTCCGCGCCTTCTTTCTCTCCATGGCGGCCCTCAGCGTCGCCCTGATTCTCGCTCTCTATTCCGGCGCTGCCGCGCAACTTGGCAACCTGTTTCTGGCCAGCGCTTCCGCGATCACCGCACTCGTGGTGGCCGCTTGGGTGTCCGTCACGTTGGTTCCCGTCCTGGCCAAACGCACGCCGCTTCGCTGGATCGGCTACCGCATGGAGTACCGTGTTACGCGGGAAGGCTGGATCTACATCGCGGTGATCGTCCTGGTGGCCCTTGCGGCCATCAATACCGGCAACAACCTTCTCTTCCTTGTCCTCGCTTGCCTGATCGCCAGCATCCTCATGTCCGGCATTCTTTCCTCCATCACGCTTATTGGCGTGGACATGCGCCTGAACCTGCCGGAGCACATCTTCGCGGGCCAAATGGTGCGTACCGCCGTCGAACTCCAGAATGAAAAGCTCACGCTTCCCTCATTTTCTCTTCGCGTGGAAGGGGTGAAGAAAAAGGGCGCGCCCGCGGCTGCGCTGCTGGAAACTCCCGTCTACTTTCCGTATCTTCCCCGGAAGACATCGGCGCGGCAGAGCGTGCCGATGCTTTTCTCCCAGCGCGGCGTCTACCGCCAGGAAGCGTTTCGCATCGTCACGCGTTTTCCCTTTGGCTTTCTGCAGAAAGCCCGGCGCATCGATCTCGCCACGGAGGCGCTCGTCTATCCCTCCGTGGAAGCCACGCCGGAATTTCTGGAGGTTCTGCCCGGCATTCAAGGAGCGGTGGAAAGCCTGGCCAAAGGCCGCGGCCAGGATCTTTACGCCTTGCGCGACTACATGCCAAATGACAGCGCACGCCATGTCCACTGGAAAGCTTCCGCGCGCACCGGCGTGCTGATGGTCCGCGAATTCGCCCGTGAGGACGACTACCGCGTCCTGCTGGTTTTCGATCCTTACAGTCCCGCGGCGCAACCCGATTCTTCCGCGAACGAAAGAGAACGCTTCGAGCGCGCCGTGAGCTTGTGTGCCGCCATTGCCTGGAATTTCCACGAACGCAACGCGCAACTCGAATTCCGCAGTGTCCGCGCGGAGGTTCCCCTGGCTCCCGCCACCGAGAATATTTTCGCCGTCTTGCGCCACTTGGCACTCGTCCAGCCCCTCGCGCCGGCGCCAGGTCACGATCTGCTCTCGCAACTGGCAGCTAATCCCGATTCCTGCAAAATTGTTGTCACCTCGCAGCCCCGCGGCTCCATTCCCGCCGACATCTGGAATTCCTCGTATGTCGTTTTCGCGGAAGATCCTTTGTCCTAACTTGGATTTCTCACAAACTACAATTCATCCGTCGTTCCAATTCAGAAAGGCATTGTCATCCTGAGGCGATCCGATAAGGATCGCCGAAGGACCTCAACGTCAAAAATTGTGCTCGGTTTGTCCGTCGAGATCCTTTGGGGCGCGAACGACGCGCGCCTCAGGATGACAGCGTGCTACGCTCCTTGCGTAGCGGGCAAAATTGCATCTCATGAGAATGCGCGGTGAACCCCCGCGTTCCTCGGTACCTCGTCACGCGTTGTTTTGTGCGAAACTAGTCGCGCCGATGCTCACCGGACCCGCACTCACCCGCTTCCGCAAAAATCTTCTTGCGTGGTTTTCGCAATTCCAGCGCGATCTTCCCTGGCGCCGCTTAAAAAATCCATACCGCATCTGGCTCTCGGAAATCATGCTGCAGCAAACCCGCGTAGCCGCCGCCATTTCTTATTACGAGCGCTTCCTCGAGCGTTTCCCCGATGTGCGGGCCCTTGCCGAAGCCCCACAGGAAGAAGTTCTCCGCCTCTGGTCCGGCCTGGGCTACTATTCGCGCGCGCGCAATCTGCACAAGGCCGCGCAGCAAATCGTGGCTCTCCACCACGGCGTTTTTCCAGCCACGGAGGCGGAGGCCCTGGCTTTCCCCGGCATCGGCAAGTACACCGCCGCGGCCATTCTTAGCATTGCTTATGGCCAGAAACTCGCCGTGCTCGACGGCAATGTAGCCCGCGTCCTGGCCCGCTTACAGGCAATTCGCGGGGATCTGCGCGCAGGCAAACGCTGGCAGGAACTCCAGAAAACCGCCGAGGCGCTGCTGGCACCAAGCGCGCCTGGCGATTGGAATCAAGCCGTGATGGAGCTTGGCGCCATCCTCTGCACGCCCAAGTCGCCGCAGTGCCTTCTCTGCCCTGTCAACGAATTCTGCCAGGCTCGCAAGCTGGGTCTTGCGGACACTATTCCGGAAAAACGCAAGAAACGCGCCACGGTGGAACTCCAACTCGCGGCCGCCGTCCTGCTGGATCCCCAGGGTCACACGCTCCTCCTGCCTCCGCCAAGGCCGCAGGCCGGCCCGGCGCACAAAGCCGATGTGGGCGCGATTGTTTCGCGCATGTGGCACTTCCCCACCATCGAAGTTCACCGCAACGCCGCTCTCGATTTGCGCGCGTATCTTAGAGAATCGCTGCTGCGCGGCCACAAATTCTCCGTGGCGCTCGAACCATTGCCCAAAATCCGCCACACCGTCACCTACCGCTCGATCACGTTGCAGCCTTTCCGGATAAATCTGAAGAAGCTTCCGCAGCTCGCCGGGGCGAAAGTCCTGCCGCTTTCCGAGCTCTCCTGCGTTCCGATCTCCAACCTGACGCGCAAAATCGCGCGTGCCGCTCTGGATTCATGACGCAGCTAGCGCGCGGTCCAGACCGCAGCCTGCCTCCTGATCACTGATATCTGAACACTGCTATCCCTTTGCTCTTCACGATAACCCGTTCGTTTTCCCTCAGCCGGCCATCGCTCGCCCGATGCTATTCTGAGGGTTGCACCATGGCTTCTTCCATCGCATCTCCCGGCAGTTCGCTCCCGGCCGATCGTTTCTATCGCACGGCCCTTTTTTTCCTTGTGCTCTCGGGCGTTTTGGCGCTTGCCGCTACCGGCAAGCTCGATGCCATCAGCAGCATCGTTGCGCCGCTGGCGATTCTCTACAAGGGCATCCGCTGGTGGCGCGGCCACCCCGCGGAATTGCGGCAAAGCACGGCCACGCGATTCGTTCTCGCCTACGTCCTCGTTGTTCCCGTGGACATGCTGTTTTATTCTCGCTCGCTTGCCGAGGGTACGGGCAATCCCACGATCTACGCAGCGCTGCTCGCCGCCGTCCACTTTCTACTCTTCGTCACCGTCCTGCGGCTCTATAGCGCCGTAACGGATCGCGATGACGTCTTCCTGGCCATGCTGGCTTTTGCCGCGCTGCTGGCCGCCGCCGTCTTCACCATAGATACGTACTTCCTGGCATTCTTCCTTGCTTTCTTGCTTTTCGGGGTGGCTACCTTTGTCGGTCTGGAAATTCGACGAGGCGCCACCGGGGCAGTTTTCCCTCCGCTGCAGGCGCGTTCGGTAACCGAACGGCGCTTCCATCGTGCCCTGGCGCTCGCCGTGCTCAGCGTGGCGATTGGCGGGGTCGCATTCGGCTCCCTATTGTTCTTCTTCTTCCCGCGTTTCAGCGCGGGCTACCTGGCGCGGAGCGGCTTTCACCCCTCGCTGATGAGCGGCTTCACGGACAACGTCGAGCTCGGCCAGATTGGCGAGATCAAGCAGAGCACTTCGGTGGTCATGCGCGTGCGCACCGGCTCGCCGGTCAAGTATCCGATGCTGCGCTGGCGCGGCATCGCCTTGAGCAATTTTGACGGCAAGCGGTGGACGAACGATGAATCGAACCGGCAAATCCAATCGCCCATGCCTGATGGCTGGATCATTCTTTCCAGCCGCAATGACTTCGAAGCGCCGCCGGCCGTGACACTCGAATTCACCGTCCTGCTTCAGCCCATCGCCAGTGATGCGCTGTTCGCGCCCGCTCAGGTGGTCAAGTTGCGAGGCAATTTTTTCGCTGGAGCGAACACCTACTACGCTTCCGTCCACGGCAGTTCGTTGGCCCTGGATTCCACGGGGTCCGTATTCAACGCTTCGCATAGTTTCGGGCAGATCCGCTACGACGGCGTTTCCGTTCTTCCTCAGCCGCGGCCCGTGCGCGCCCGCACCGCCGGCTCCGTTTATCCCCAGGAGGTCCTCGACACTTACCTCCAGCTTCCCCCCGCACTCGATCAACGCATTCCGGAGCTTGCCAGGAAGATCGCCGCTTCGTCGGACAATCCGTTCGACAAGGCCGTGGCCATGGAAAGTTACCTGCGCGACAATTTCACTTACACGCTCAACCTGAGGAGCAAGCCCGGCGACGATCCCCTCGCTCACTTTCTCTTTGAGACCCGCGCGGGCCACTGCGAGTACTTCGCTTCCGCGATGGCCATCATGCTGCGCACACTTGGCATTCCCTCCCGCGAAGTGAACGGCTTCCTCCCGGGTGAATACAACGACGTCGCCGGCGACTACATCGTCCGCGCCAGCGACGCGCACAGTTGGGTGGAAGCGTACTTTCCCGGTTCCGGATGGGTGACCTTCGACCCCACTCCCCCGGGCGCGGGAGACGCCACCGGGTTGTTTTCCCGGCTGGCCCTATACGTCGATTGGTTTCAGCTCAACTGGAACGAGTGGGTCATCAACTACGATTTCTCGCATCAGATCCAACTGGCGAAAAGCGTCCGGCAAAATTCCACGGATTGGGCCGGTTTAGCGCGCCGGAAATTCGAGCGCATGAAGCGCCGCGGCATGAACGGACTGACGGCTTGGCAAGCCGTTCACCCCCGGCTCAGCATTGTGTTTCCCATTGCGCTGGTGTTTGCCCTGGTTGTCCTGCGCTTCGATTGGATTCGCGCTGCGCTGCGCTGGTTGGCGCTTTTCTGGCAGGTTCGTCGTGCGCCGACGGAGCGCAACAACCCGCAACTTGCCTCGCGCCTCTATGCCGAACTTTTGCGGCTCCTCGAAAAGCGCGGCCTGGCCCGGCCCATCACGCAAACGCCGCTGGAATTTGCCACTTCTTCCGGCTTGCGCCCCGATCTCGCCGGCCCGGTTCGTGAATTCACGGAGTTATATGCACAGGCCCGTTTCGGCGACAAGCCCTGCGATTCCTTCCGCCTGCGCGCCCTCCTGGAGCAAATCCGCGCTGTGCCGCGCCCCCGCTAGCTTTCTTTTGCGGGGTGCGGCATGGTTGTCCGGGCTGCATCGGAAAAGCTTAGGGGCCTGGGTTTTCGCCGTCAAATGGGCAGAGGCTTCGGCAGTGTGTCAGTTTCCGATTTGCGCATTGATCGGGTACCAGGTCCATTAGTTGGGGGGAATCCCTGTTCCCGACAGACACCTGTGTCCAGTCCTGATGCGTCGTTTGGGTGTTCCCTTGATGTCTAGGTTGTTGTCAATTATGCTTCCACCACGATGGACTCAAAAGCAGGCTTATGGATTGAAGCGGGATTACTTTTGTTCACTTTCTTCGTAGTGGTTCCATCGATAGCTGCAGCCATTGCGTACGCCGCATGGAAGGGCAAGCCGAAGAATTTCAACCGCGAAATGTAAGGGATGGCGTTTGTCGCCACTGCCGCAGCTAGTGGCTTCCTCATGGTATACGCACGGCGAATGCAGGCTGATATCAGAACGTGGCAGTACCTTTTGCAGATTGCCTGTTTTGGTTTGGGTGCACTCCTTTTTGGCGTCGCTGGGGGTTGTGGAGTCGGGGTTTTCACATATCGGCGTAGCTCACTGACAAAGGACCCACCTGAATAGACAGCGTCGAATCCATTTCTCTGGTTAGCGCCACTGTAACTGCTTCATCGGGAAGCTGCGAGATGATTTCTTCAGTGTAGAGGTCTTTTACCCGTTGACGGAGGCGCAGCAAATCGTGGAGACTTGGCGTGGTGCATCCAACGAGAGTCGGCCTCCCAAGGCTCTCGGAAAGAAAACGCCAAACGAATTTGTCAATGAGGTCGCGGCGGGTTGTGGTCTGATTGCGTGACAATCGGCCGCAAACTCGCCCTGAAGTTGCTGCAAAAAAGGCGGCCCGGTCACAGTGATGCTCTCTCTCTTAACGAAACCGGTACGGAAACCCGGGTTGGTCAAGTCACACGGCCGCCAGCGCGACCGTACAAAAGTTTTTCGCCTGAAAATTTTCTTGTAGCACAGGAGAGCTCGATGCAATCGAATCAATTCACGAAATACGTCGCGATTGTCGCCGTCGTACTGGCAGGATTTGCCGTTGGTCCTTCACGTCTGCCTGCCCAGGTTGTCACGCCTCCGTCCAACGCACCCTACCTCAATCCTGCCCTGCCCATCGAGCAGCGCGTGGATGATCTTATCTCCCGCATGACTCTGGAAGAAAAGGCCTCGCAGCTTGTGAATCAGGCTCGCGCTATCCCGCGCCTGCAAGTTCCGGCCTATGACTGGTGGAGCGAGTCGCTGCACGGCGTGCTGATGAATGGAACGACCGAGTTTCCCGAGCCGATTGGCCTGGCCGCCACCTTCGACGCACCGGCTATCCACGCGATGGCCGTGGCTATCAGCACCGAGGGCCGCATCAAGCATGTGCAAGCGGTCCGCATGGGCCACAGCAACATTTTTGAGGGACTCGACTTCTGGGCGCCGAACATCAACATCTTCCGCGATCCGCGCTGGGGCCGCGGCCAGGAGACGTACGGGGAAGACCCCTTTCTGACCGCGCGCATGGGCGTGGCCTTTGTCACCGGCATGCAGGGCGACGACCCGCGCTACTACCGCACGATTTCAACCCCCAAGCACTTTGCCGTCCACAGCGGGCCAGAGACCACGCGCCACGCGGCGGATGTGCCCGTCAGCAAGCACGATATGCTGGACACGTATCTGCCGGCGTTTCGCGCCACGGTGACCGAGGGCCTGGCGGGCTCTGTCATGTGCGCCTACAACTCCATTAACGGCCAGCCGGCCTGCGCCAACGAGTTCCTGCTGGAGGACCAGTTGCGGGGCAAGTGGGGCTTCAAGGGCTATGTGGTGTCGGATTGCGAGGCGGTGCGCAACATCTTCAACGGTCACCACTTCAAGCCGACGCAGGCCGAGGCATCGGCCATCAGTCTGCAACGCGGCATGGACAACGAGTGTATCGACTTTTTCGCCAAGGTGAACGACGACCACGACTACGCGCCCTATATCGAGGCCGTTAAGCAAGGTTTCCTGAAGGAGAGCGACATCGACGTGGCGCTCAGGCGGCTGTTCACCGCGCGGATGAAGCTGGGCATGTTTGATCCCCCGGAGATGGTGCCGTACACGAAGATCAACGAGAAGCTGCTAGACGGCCCCGAGCATCGCGCTTTGGCTCGCAAACTGGCCAATGAGTCGATGACGCTGCTGAAGAATGACGGCATTCTGCCCTTGAAGACCTCGGGCGTGAAGATTGTCGTGGTCGGCCCCCTGGCCGATCAGACGCCGGTGCTGCTGGGCAACTACAACGGGATTCCGACCCATTCCGTCTCCGTTCTGGACGGCCTGCGGGCGGAGTTTCCCGGCGCGCAGATCCGCTTTGTGCCTGGCACGCAGTTCCTGAGCAAGGATGCCTCGCCCGTGCCTGGCGAACTGCTGAGCACCGACGGCAAGCCGGGCGTGCGAGCCAGCTACTTCTCCATGATCGACATGTTGGCTACTCTGGGCTCGGCAGCCGCGCCTCCGCCGCTCGCCAGCCGCATCGAGCCGGGCATCGGCCTCTCGACGGGCTCGTTGCCGCCTGAGGTAGCCGGGAAGAATTCGCTCGTCGTCAGTTGGGAAGCGACCCTCACTCCGCAAGCTACCGGCGATTACAATTTCGGTCTTCGCGGGGATGGCTTCTTCCGCGTCTCGCTCGATGGCAAGGTAGTGACGATGTCGTACCACACCAACGGTGTGGAGACGAAGCTTGGCCGCGTGCACCTTGAGCAAGGCAAGCCTTACGCATTGAAGGTCGACTTCGGACTCGGCCAGGACGACAGTGCGGCGACCCGCCTGGTGTGGTCCAAGCTGGAACCACGGCCTGCGCCCGAAGCCATTGCAGCAGCAAAGGACGCGGACGTCGTGGTGGCCGTAGTCGGCATCACCAGCGAACTCGAAGGCGAGGAGATGCCAGTGAACGAGGATGGTTTCAAAGGCGGCGATCGCACCAGCATCGACCTGCCCAAGCCCGAGCAGGATTTGCTCGAGAGCGTGGCCTCGACGGGCAAGCCGCTGGTGGTGGTGCTGATGAATGGCAGCGCCCTCAGCGTGAACTGGGTGAAGGAGCACGCGAACGCCATACTCGAAGCGTGGTACTCCGGCGAGGAAGGCGGCGCGGCCATCGCGCAGACTCTTGTCGGCGTCAATAACCCCTCCGGCCGTCTCCCGGTTACGTTTTACACGGGCGTCGACCAGCTTCCGCCTTTTGAGGACTACTCGATGGCGAACCGGACCTACCGCTACTTCACCGGCACGCCGCTCTATCCCTTTGGTTACGGCCTCAGCTACTCGAAGTTTGCCTACAGCAATGTCAAACTCTCCTCGAAGGAGCTACATGCTGGCGACCCGCTCAACGTTGATGCTGATGTGAAGAACACCAGCCAGCGCGACGGCGACGAGGTTGTCGAGCTTTACCTGACCTTCCCCAAACTTCCCGGCGCGCCCATCCGCGCACTTCGCGGCTTCACGCGCGTGCACATTCGAGCTGGCGAGACTGCGCATGTCCGGCTGGCCGTCAACCCGCGCGACCTCAGCTACGTCAACGAGAGCGGCGACCGCATCATCGCGCCGGGGTCTTACAGTCTCTCGATCGGCGGCGGACAGCCCGGCACAGCCGCTCCCGTTGTGGAATCAGCCTTCAGCATCACCGGCCAGACGAAGCTCCCGGAGTAGGCCGCGCAGCCGCTCGCAGTGCCGTGCGGATTGGTTGTCCTGGCTGCATCGTGAAAAGGTGCACGCCCACAATCGATAGCGTGTCATTCCGCCGCGGCCTTAGTCGGCAAAGTTTTGGGTTGTGCTAGTCCTATTGCGCGGTGACGCCGGGCAATGCGGGAGCTTCGGCGACCCCCACGTATTTGTCGGCGGCGCCATAGTAGAACAAGAAGCGGTCGCCTTTACGCGACAATCCTTCGACGAAAACCACGTTAGGCACTTGGCCCACTTTTTCCCAGTCTCTTTCCGGAGCGAAGATGGGCTGGTCGCTGCGTTCAATGAGCTTGCGCGGGTCGTGGCGGTCAAAAATGGCCACGCCGGTGCGATAGACGAGATGGTCGTCGGCGCCATTGTAGACGAGGACGATGCCCTGCGCCGTCAGAATGGGCGGCGGGCCGGGCTCTACGACGCGCGCGTCAAACTTTCCCTGACGGCTCGGAAGAACCGGAGTGTCGGTGGCTTCGGTCCAGTGAAGCAGATCGTCGGAGTAGGAAAGGCCCATCTGGTCGGTCTTGTCCGCGGCTGTGCCAAGCCAGTACATCCAATAATGGCCGTTGATTTTTTCGGGAACGATGGCCCCGGACTTGGTCCAACCGACGTTCCACTTGCCTTTGTAGGCAGGGAGGATGACCCCCTGGCGCCCCCAATGAACCAGGTCTACGGAGGTCGCGAGGCAGAGCTGTGCATCTTTTTTGTTGTACCCGGTGTAGGTGAGGTAGTAGGTGCCGTTGATGAGCACGAGGCGTGGGTCCTCGACACCCCCGTCTTTTTCGTAGTCGTTTTCGGGGGAGAGGACGGGCTCGGGGCGGCGAGTGAAGTGAATGCCGTCGGTGCTTTCCGCGTAGCCGAGGCGGGAGGTGCCGGAGGCATCCTGAGCCCGGTAGAGCATCACAAAAGTTCCGTCGGCCGAATTCTCGTTATTTTTGCTGGGAACAAAAATGACCGCGGGGTTAAAGGTGCCGGCGGATTCCCAAGTCGTACCTCGTGGAGAGAGGATCGGCGTGCCGGAGAGGCGATGCCATTCGCCGAAGGGTTGATTGGCTGGGGAGGCCGCGAAAGCAAAGGCGGCAACGAACAGGAAGGACGATAAGATGGTTTTGCGCTTCAACAAATACTCCCGATAATTCAGATAGCAGGACAATGGAAGCTCAGCCTTTGAAAATCATTCTGCGCTTCTCAGGGTCGAATCCCCGAGGACAAAATGTTTCGGCCTCGCATTCCGCGCCTTCTGGCTTTGTCCCCTGATTAGACCGCTCGATATGCCCATGTGTGGGTCACGTTGCCTGCGAGAGTTACCCTTTCCTTCGCGCCCATCACGATGAACTCCGCCTTTGTTTCCGCCGCGATTCGCAAGGTAGTCAGACGGGGTGCAACTCGATCGCCATCCAGATGCAGTCTGTTTCGGAATAATAGCGGTGCCATGGATAGCTGAATGTGGCGTCACTACGCAAGGTGAAAAACGGGTCATGGGTGAACCCTGGTGGCACCGTAATGTCTTCGTATTGCGTGTCGGCATTGTTTTCGCGGAACTTTTGCATGTGACCCGTGCCAAGAACTTGTGTGTGCACCTCCAGAAATTTGTGCCCCGTATGGATTCCACAATCGGTTTCTTCCGGGGTGTACCAGAGATTCAGCTTCAGGCGATAGCGGCGCGGCGAAGCGGAATCCACGTGGGCGAAGGAGGCGAATGGATCGAGCTGGACTTCGCCGATGTCATCCTGGGACGAGATGTAAAGAGGAGTGCCCCGCGGATATTCTGGAATGCGCCGGCCGTACCAGTCCCAGCCGAGCGCGACTCCCCCGAGATTGGCGCGCTGGCGCACGTGAAGCAAGGCGAGCGAGTCGCAGCTCTTCACGGTGCAATGCCGGAGCACAGCGGATTTCCAAGGGAGAATGGTTCCGCGCTCGGCTCCGGCGCTGAAGAGCAACGGCGTGGTCGAGAGATTCACGACGATGGCATCGTCCACCGGCAAATCTCGCGCCGCGCTTACGAGCAGGCTTTCGATCCAATCATTGGAAAAGGAGAGAGGACGGGATTGGTTGTATTCAGGCATAGGATTCTCGCTGAACATCCTCGGAGCTAACCCTGTGGCGACAAGCAACTGGCCGGAATGCGAGAGAAAAGAACGCCGATCCATGTTTAGCTCCGCGCTTACTGGTGTGGCGGATTATACAACGAGGCCCGTTGGCAAAACATCCCGGTGTCCAGCGAGGCGTTTTGTTCACTTCACCCTATTCGGGGAGTAGGATGTGGCGCACTGCAGAGGAGGAGCAAGAGGAGGATGCATATGCAGCTTAGCCGCCTATGCTAAAGTCAAAAGGTTGCGCCCACGCGCATTTTCGCTCCATGACCAAGGTCGGATTCATCTCTCTGGGTTGCCCCAAAAACCTCGTTGATAGCGAGGTGATGATGGGCATTCTGGCGCGCGAAGGCTACGAACTTACGCCGCGCGCCGACGACGCCGAAATCCTCGTCGTCAACACCTGCAGTTTCATCGAGCCGGCACAAAAAGAATCCATCGAGGCCATTCTGGAAATGGCCGAGCATAAGAAATTTGGCGCGGCCCGGAAACTGATCGTCGCCGGCTGCCTGGTGGAGCGGTTCCGCGCTGAAATCCTCCAGCAGGTGCCCGAAGTGGACGCCGTCGTTGGCACGGGTGAAATCGAGCGCATTTTGGAGGCGGTCGAGGGCGACCTGAAAGTCCTGCCCGCTCAGCCTCCTTCGTTCCTCTATCACGACCTCACGCCGCGCATCATCACCACGCCAAAGCATCAGGCGTACATCAAGATCGCCGAGGGCTGCGATCATCCCTGCACGTTTTGCATCATTCCCCAGTTGCGCGGCGCGTTTCGCAGCCGCCGCTTTGAATCTGTGATTCGCGAAGCCGAAAATCTTGCCGCTGCCGGTGCGCGGGAAATCACCCTCATCGGCCAGGACACCACTTCCTACGGCGAAGATCTCGGCCTCCGCGATGGCCTGGCGGTTCTTCTTGAAAAGCTCGCGCAGGTCGAAGACCTCACCTGGGTCCGTTTTCTGTACGCCTATCCCAACCGCGTCACCCAGAAACTTCTCGACACGCTTGCGGCCCATCCGCGCCTGGCCAAGTACATTGACGTGCCGCTGCAACACGCCAGCCGCAATGTTCTTGCCCGCATGAAGCGCGGCTCCAACGGTGACGCCTTCCTGAAATTGCTCGAACGCATGCGCGGCACGATTCCTGGTGTTACCCTGCGCACCAGCTTCATCGTGGGCTTTCCCGGCGAAACGGACGCCGATTTCAAGGAGCTTTATCAATTCGTCGCTGCCGCCGAACTCGATTGGGTGGGTGTCTTTGAATACTCGGATGTGGATAACGCTGCGAGTTTTCCTTTGGATGGCAAGGTTGACGCCGCCACAATCAACGATCGCCGCAATCGCTTGATGGCCCTGCAAAAAAAGATTTCGCGTCAGAAGCTGCGTGCCTACAAAGGCCGCGTCGAAACCGCTTTGATTGAAGGCCCGTCCGCGGACAACCCGCTCGTCTGGGAAGCGCGCCTGGAAGGCATGGCTCCGGACATCGACGGCAAGCTCTACCTGACCGACATTGAGGTTCCCGGCGCGACGCCGTCCTCTCTCGCGATAACTGCTCAGCCCGGCGATGTGGCGCGCGTCGAGATCACCAAGACCGACGCCTACGACCTGATCGCCCGCGTCGTTGAGATTCTTCCGCGGCCCGCCCTGCGCACGTTGCCGACGGTCGCCGCGGCCCCGCCGCCGCAAGCCCTCACTCGTATCTCCACCGGCGCGCCACTGCGCGTTCTTGGCTAAGATTCTTCGATCCCTCTGTGCTCATCCGCGCCGTCTGTGGTAAGACTCTTCCTTTGATATGAAACACCGCTGCCCCATCTGCAAGAAGCCTACGGACTCCGCCGAGCATGCGGATTTCCCCTTCTGTTCGGAGCGTTGCCGCCTGCTCGATCTCGGCGCCTGGACCTCCAAAAAATATGTTGTTTCCGATCCTGTCTTCGACGAAGAAGAACTCCTCGAAGCCGATCGCCCCACGCAACAAAAAGGCCGCCATGAACCCGATGAAAACGTCCAATGATACACCCGCAGCCACGCGGGATTCTTCGGCACAGAAACCCCGCCTCGCGTTCGCGATAGCGACTGCCCTGGGCACCGGTTATCTGAAACCCGGTCCCGGCACCTGGGGCTCTCTCGTTGGTGTTATCTTCTCCTCGGCCAGTGCAGCCGTCTGGCTCCTGAGCTTGGGACCAAGGTTTTCTAACCGCACAATTTATGCGGCAGCTGCGCACGTTGCTGGCGATACTCCTACATCTCTCTTCCCCCTGATCAGCCTTTTTCTCTTTCTCCTGTTTGTTTCTCTCGGCGTATGGAGCGGTTCGCGTATCGCACGGTGGACTGGGCTAAAGGATCCTCAGTTCGTCGTAATCGACGAGGTTTCTGGCCAGCAATTGACTCTTCTGCTCGCTCTTGTTCCCATTGCTCTTCCGGCCTCCCGAGCATTGGGAGACGGTCCGTTGTTTGCCGAGTTTTTGGCCTTCAGTTTGCTGAACTGGAAATTCCTTCTTGCCGGGTTCATCCTCTTCCGCCTGTTCGATATCGCCAAGCCCTTCCCGTGCCGCCGCCTCGAAAATCTTCCTGGCGGTTGGGGCATCATGGCGGATGACTGGATGGCGGGGATCTACGCTGCCATTTGCCTGCGTCTCGCGTTACACTTTCACTGGTTATAATCGGTTGCGCCAGCAAGCTAGCGGCGAAAGAGCGGGTACCGGCTGCGAAATCCCGGCACCTGCTGTAAAATCGTGCTCCTGTTATGAAACTCGGCTTCGGCTCCTCGACAGAAAAGAACGGCGTTCCGCGGATAGAGCGCATCGCCCCCTCCGCCGCCATTCCGGGCGGCGAAATTATTGTGTATGGCAGCGGCTTCACCTCGCGGCCTGGCGCGCGCCCGGTAGTCCGTTTTGGAGAAGCCGAAGCGCCGCTCTCGCTCGCCAGCAGTAATCGCCTGATTGCGCGTGTTCCGGAAAGCGCCAGTGGCGGCACAATTCAGATCGCGAACGCGCAAAGCGAGAGCCAGCCGTTCCCTGTTTCGATCGGGTTCCAGATCGCCGACAATTTGCATCCCGTGGCGAACCCCGCCGTGGATGCCCACGGCAACATCTATGTCACGTTCAGCGGCCCGCGTGGACAGCGCGTGCCAGTCTCGCTCTACAAAATCACCGCCAACTACAGCGTGAAACCCTACGTCACTTCGCTAATCAATCCTTCGGGCCTGGCTGTTGACGTGAAGGGCGATCTCTTCGTCTCCTGCCGCCACGACGGCACGATCCATCGCGTCACGCCCGATGGCCAGTCGGAGCAGTGGATCGAAGGCATGGGCATCGCCACGGGTTTGGCTTTCGATCGCGCCGGAAATCTCTTTGTCGGTGATCGCAGCGGCACCATTTTCAAAATCAGCCCCTCGCGGGAAATTTTTGTTTTCGCCACGCTGGAGCCCTCGGTTGCCGCCTACCATCTGGCGTTTCATCCGAGCGGGGAACTCTACGTGACCGGCCCCACCACTTCCAGTTACGACCGCGTCTACCGCATCACCCAGGGTGGCGAGGTGATTGTCTTCTATCGCGGCCTTGGCCGGCCGCAAGGCATTGCCTTTGACCGCGAATCGAACTTGTATGTGGTTGCATCTTTCGGCGGGCGCCGCGGCATCGTGAAAATCACGCCACAGGGCCACGCGGAGCATGTGCTCAGCGGCTCCGCCCTCGTGGGACTCTCTCTCCTGCCCACCGGCCGCGCCATTCTCGCTTCCAACAGCGCCCTCTTTACCCTCGATTGGAACGTTCGCGGCCTGCCCCTGCTCGGCTGATTCATTCCTCTCTTTGTGGGATTTTGTAGCGGCCGCCTTCTGAGGTGGGCGCTTTTGACGTCCACGGCGGACACCACAAAGCGGAGGAAGACGACATCTGCGCAGACATTTGAGTGCGCGATCCGGCAAACGGATACTCTCCGACGGCACGGGACAATCCTTTCCGGACAGGATTCATCCAGATGTAGTAGGCAACCGGCTCGATTGGCTCGTTTGGGCGGAGAATATGATCGAAGTGCTTCTTCTGCCATAGAGGTTGCGACTCATTTTGGTGGTGGGCGCGACTTGTCTTGATCTTGAGCGCTTTGACGAAGTTCGTAAAATCGCTGGAGGGAAGTAGGCCCTCGGCCAGGACATGTATATGATCGGGCATGATGCAGTAGGCGTGGATTGCAAAGCCCCGTGCCGCGGATTCCGAGCGAAGAACTTCGAGAAGCCAACAACAGGATGTGGGGTCGGAGAATGTCTGGCGCCGGTCGCAGCAACATAGTGTCATAAAATAGAACTGGCGACCTACGTAGCTGCCCATTGAGAGACGAATATTCTTGTGAAAGTACATGTTTGGGTGCTGATCGAACCCAGGAGGATAATAACACAGGTTATTGACCGATGCGTAATGTTAAAAATGCGCCCGCCTCAGAAGGCGGCCGCTACAAAGGCAAGTGCAGAAGCAAAAGTTCGCTTCGATGAGCCGTGAGATACAATACTGCGCATGAAAGCGGAAATTATTGCGGTTGGGTCAGAGTTGTTGACACCGGACCGGATCGATACGAACTCGCTGTTTCTGACGGAAGAGCTGAATAAACTGGGCATCGAGGTTCTTCGCAAAACCATCGTCGGCGACAACCGCGAACTCCTGGCCGAAGCCTTTCGCGACGCGCTGAATCGCGTGCCGGTGGTCATCGCCAGCGGCGGCCTCGGCCCCACGGAAGACGACCTCACGCGCGAAACCGTTGCTGAGCTGCTCGGCCGCAAGCTGCACCGCAACGATGAAGTCGTCCGCGCCATCGAAGCGCGCTTCCGCAGCTTCAAACGCGACATGCCCGCCGTGAATCTCCGCCAAGCCATGGTGCCCGAAGGAGCAGAAGTCCTTGCAAATCCTCGCGGCACCGCTCCTGGGCTCTGGCTCGAAGACAGCGGCAGGATGATCGCCCTGCTGCCCGGCCCGCCGCGCGAACTGAAGCCGCTTTTTCTGGAGCAGGTATTTCCCCGGCTGCAGCGGCGCGTGTCCGGCGTGCGCATGTTTCACCGCGAACTCCGCGTCACCGGCCTCGGCGAATCGCATGTCGAAGAGCGCGTTCGCCCCATTTACACCCGCTATTCCGACGTGAACACCACGATCCTCGCGGCTCCCGGCGAGGTGCAAATCCACCTGCGCGCCTGGTCAGACAATGCCGCGCAAGCAGACACCACGCTCGACGAGATGGTCCGCAGCTTCGAACTGGCCCTCGGCGACCGCATCTTCGCCCATTCCGCTGTTTCTCTTGAAGAGGTCATCGCCGAAATCCTCACCACGAATCGCGCCACCATTGCGGCGGCAGAAAGCTGCACCGGCGGATTGCTCGCCGAACGCCTTACGCGCATTCCCGGCAGCTCCAGCTATTTTTTGGGCGGGGCTGTCTGCTACAGCAATGAATTGAAGACTGCCTGGGCCGACGTGCCTTCCGAATTGATCCAGGCCAAAGGCGCGGTCAGCAGCGAAGTGGCCATCGCTCTTGCCCAAGGCATCCGCCGCCGCGTTGGCAGCACACTGGGAGTCGGCATTACCGGCATTGCAGGTCCCAGCGGCGGCAGCCAAGAAAAACCCGTCGGCACCGTGCACATCGCCCTCGCTTCGTCTGAAGGCGTGAAAGAGCGGGTCGTTCATCTTCCCGGCGATCGCGAGATGATCCGCCTCTTCGCCACGCAGGTTGCTCTGGACATGGTGCGCATGCATTTTCTTTTCAACGCGAAGCCCCGCGCATCCCTCTAGCACTCGCGCTATCATTCCACCGAGCCCCATGCGTCTCTTCATCGCCATCGAGATTTCCCCGGATGTGCGCGCTGCTCTCGCGGCCCTGCTCAAGGAATTCCGCGCCATCGCCCCGCAGGTGAAATGGGCTCGCCCGGAAAACATGCACCTCACGCTGAAATTTCTTGGCGAAACCGACAGCTCGAAACTTACGGCCATGCAAGCCGCATTGTCCGCGATTCGTTCCAGCCAATCCGTCACCCTCCATTTCCGCGGCCTCGGCTTCTTCCCCAACGCAAAACGCGCCAAGGTCTTCTGGGCCGGCATGGAAGCTTCGCCAAACCTGCCGTCGCTCGCGGCGGAGATCGACCAGGCCACGCACAAACTTGGTTTCCCTCTGGAAGACCGCCCCTTCACCCCGCATCTCACGCTGGCGCGCTTTCAGCCTCCCGGCCTTCCCCATAGGCTCCCTGCCGCCGCGCAAGAAGCTGCCTCACGCAATTTCGGTTCGCTCACTGCCCACGAGTTCCACCTCATCGAAAGCAAACTCAAACCCGCCGGGGCGGAGTACACTATTCTGCAATCCTTCCCGTTCGTCGCGGAGGTTTGAGTCTCGATGGCCGGAAGTTTGTCAACCATTGTGCTGCTTCTCCTGTTCTCCTATTTCCTCGGCTCGATTCCCTTTGGGCTGCTTTTCGCGCGGCTCTTTGGCGGTGGCGACGTACGGCAATCCGGCAGCGGCAATATCGGCGCAGCCAATGTCGCCCGGGTGGCCGGCCCGCTTCCCGGCATTCTCACGCTGGTATTTGACGCGGCCAAAGGCGCCCTCGCCGTCTTGCTCGCGGCGCATTTCAGCGCTAATAGTGCCAAGGCCATGATGCTTGGCGGCCTGGCCGCTCTCCTCGGGCACTGT
Source organism: Acidobacteriota bacterium (assembly GCA_003154775.1). GTDB lineage: Bacteria > Acidobacteriota > Terriglobia > Acidiferrales > UBA7541 > Acidiferrum. Next base: position 66,336 of record PMES01000029.1, read on the forward strand.
TTTCCCGTATGGTTGCGCTTCAAGGGAGGAAAAGGCGTGGCCACCGGGCTTGGCGTTTTCGCGGCCTTGTGCCCTCTGGCTGCCCTCGCTGCAGCGATTCTCTTCGTGCTGGTCTTTCTGTTTTGGCGCTTCGTTTCCCTGGCATCGATCTCAGCCGCAGCCGCGTTGCCCCTGCTTGTCTATTTTCTCTGGGCGCCGCATCATGCGCCGCCGCTGGTGGTCAGCTTCGGCACGTTGTTCGCTGCCGCCCTCATCATCTGCAAGCACGACGCAAATCTGCAGCGGCTCGTCGAAGGCACGGAGCCGCGCTTCGCCTTGCGTAAATCAAAGGGTGACTCTACATGACCAGGATCGCGATTCTGGGCCTAGGTGGTTGGGGCTTCGAGCTGAAGACTTAAAACTAAGGCCTCCCCCCTAAGCCTTTTGCCCGCTAGTACTTCCGGCCCAGTGGCACTTGCGCGCCCCCTGTACTCCCGGCCAGCCATCTTTTTCGCCTTTACTCTTCTAAAATCAGTGTGTTGCGATGGCGGTCTCTCTCCCATCCCTGGTGACGCGCCTGCGTGCCGGCCGCGTGCGCATCCTCTGGCTCGTGCTCGGCGCGCTCCTCCTTGTGAGCGCACTCCCTATCGGTCTGTATCATCGTCAGGTGCTGGAGCTCAGCCAGGAAAAACTGGTGGATACCGAGCGCGTTCAGCAAACCGAACTCGCCCGCTCGCTCGCGCAGGAAGTGCAATTCTTTGAGTCCAACCTCACGCAACAGCTCATCAGCCAGCGCCAGATTCTCGCGCTCACCGGCCTGATCGATAACGTCGAGGACCCTGCCGCCGAGCCCAAAGTCACGCGCTTGCTCGAAAATTTCGTGGATTCGAATCGCAACACGTTTATCTACCTGACCGCCGTGGGCCGCTCCGGCAAGGGCACCAGCGCCTCGCAAGGCAATTTTCGCGCGGAGCAGGATCCCTTCGTGGCCAAGGCGTTGCAGCGCGCGTTTGTCAGTTGTGTGCAGTCCGTGAAATTCCGCAGCGATCCCCTGGCGCTCGCGCCGGACAATCGCCCCGCGTTCGTCATTGCCGTGCCGCTGAAGGATTCCAACGACAACTTCACCGGCATGCTCGCGGCGGTGGTTTCGCTGGACACGATTCTCCGCCGTTTGCAGGACGCCAGCGTGCGCGGGCGCAGCGTTTTCATTGTGGATCACTACGGCCACATCGTGGCGCACCCGCTGACAAAGACCTTTGTGCCCGGCGAGGATCTTAGCGAGAAATCGCATCTCGTCGCGCAAATCAAGGCCCTGCCCAAGGAACTGCGCAACACCGAAACCATGCGCTTCTCTGAAAAAGAAAAAAACCATTCCGTGGAAATGGTCGGCACCTACAGCACCTTCCCTGAAGTCAATTGGGCGGTCATCGCGCAGCGCAGCGTCAATGATGCGCGGTCCGATGCTGGTGTTACCGAGCTGAACCGCCAGGCGCTGGCTTTCGTTTCCATCGTCGTATTGCTCGCCGTTCTCTTTGGCTATTTCTTTGCCGTCGGCATCAGCGAACCTATTCGCGGACTGGCTGCTTCCACGCGCGCCATCAGCCGCGGCGAATTCCACCAGCGCACGCCCGTACGCGGCGCCGCCGAAATCAGCGAACTGGCCGAAAACTTCAACCTCATGGCCAGCGACATCGAGGAGTACATTGAGCGCCTGAAGGAAGCCGCGGAGGAAAACCGCGAGCTCTTCATCGGCTCCATCCGCATGCTCGCGGCCGCCATCGACGAAAAGGATCCCTATACGCGAGGCCACTCTGGCCGTGTGGCCAAGTATTCCTCGCTGATCGCGCAGGAGCTTAAGCTTTCCCCCGAGGATCTGGACAAGGTGCGCATCTCCGCCCTGCTTCATGACGTCGGCAAGATTGGCGTGGATGACCGCGTCCTGAAGAAGCCCGGCTCGCTTACTCCCGAAGAGTTCGACATCATGAAAACGCACACCACCAAGGGCGCCAACATCATGCGCCCGGTGTCGCAGCTCAAGGACATGCTCCCCGGCATCGAACTCCATCACGAGCACATGGACGGCCGCGGCTATCCCTACGGCCTCTCTGGGCCGCAGATTCCGCTGATGGCACGCATCATCGCAATCGCAGATACCCTCGACGCCATGACCACCAATCGCCCTTATCAGAGCGCCATGGACCTCGACTACGCCTTGGGGCGCATCAAGGCCCTCGCCGGTTCCAAGTTCGACCAGGCCATCGTCAACGCCCTCGAATCCGCGGTGAAATGCGGAAAGATTCGCCTCTCCGCCGTCGAAGTTCACGTCTAGTCTCTAGTCCCTCGCCCTCACGAGCAGGACTTGTCATCCAGAGCGAAGCGAAGGACCTCGCCTGCTCTGATACTCTAACCACTCGGGTTCCTGCAGCGCTGGCTTTTAGGCCCGCGCAGTTCCATCTGCTACAATTTTCATGCGCGCTAGTTGAGTTGCGCGCAACGGTATGATCACCCTCTTCGGCAAACCCGAACCCACCCTCCTCGTGCGGTTGAAGGAATCCGTTGGCAAGACCAAGGACGCCCTCGCCGACACTCTGGATACCATCACGCAGGGTGGCCGCCAGATTGATCCCTCCGTCCTCAAGGAAGTCGAGAATGCCCTTCTTTCCGCCGATTTGGGCGTCAAAACCACGCGCGAAATTCTCGATTCCGTGCGCGAGCAGATGTCTCGCAACGCCTTGAATAACGGCGAACAGCTCAAGCGTGAAATCAAAGCGCACGTCTTTCGCGCGCTGAACGTGTACGGTGCTTCGCCCAAACTTGCCGACGCCGCCAACGGTTCGGACCCGCGCGTTATTTTTGTCGTTGGCGTGAACGGCGCAGGAAAAACCACCAGTATCGGCAAGCTCGCCAATCGCCTGCGCCAGGAGGGCCGCAGTGTGGTCCTCTGCGCGGCGGACACCTTTCGCGCCGCTGCGGTCGAGCAGCTCGAAATCTGGGCTCAGCGCAACGGCGTGGAAGTCATCAAGCAGAAATCCGGCGCCGATCCCGCCGCCGTCGTTTACGACGCGATGGCCGCAGCCAAAGCGCGTAACGCCGATGCGGTTATCGTGGACACGGCGGGCCGCCTGCACACCAAATCGAATCTCATGCAGGAACTAGAGAAGATGAAGCGTACCGCCGCCAAAGTGATTCCCGGCGCGCCCCATGACATTCTGCTGGTGCTGGACGCCACCACTGGCCAGAACGGCCTGGCCCAGGCCCGCGAATTCACCGCCAGCGTCGGCGTCACCGGCATCATCCTGACCAAGCTCGATGGCACGGCCAAGGGCGGCATCGTGGTCGCCATTTCCCGCGAGCTCGGCCTGCCCATTCGTTTCGTCGGCACCGGCGAGCAGCTCAACGACCTCGTCCCCTTCGACGCGCAAACCTACGCCGACTCGCTCTTTGACTAGCGCCATGTACACGCCTACAGAACTTGTCATCCCGACCGGAGAGCCAGCGCTGTTTGCTGGCTCGGAGTGGAGGGATCTCTCCTCCAACTCGCGCCACGGGACCACCCTTTTTGTCGCCTATGCCTGACTCTCACGATCTTCACTTCATGCAACATGCGCTGGACCTCGCGCGCAAGGGCGTCGGACTCGCCAGCCCCAACCCCACTGTCGGCTGCGTCATCGTCAAGGATGGCGCGATACTCGGCGAGGGCTTCCACCAATACCACTGGCGCGACCACGCGGAAATCGTCGCGCTCAAACAATCCGGAGACCGCGCGAGCGTCGCCACCCTCTACGTCACTCTCGAGCCTTGCAATCACACGGGCCGCACCGGCCCCTGTACCGAAGCGCTCATCGCCGCTGGAATCTCCCGCGTCGTTGCCGCGATGCAGGATCCCAATCCAAAGACGCGCGGCAGCGGTTTCGCTCGCCTGCGAGCCGCGGGCATCGAAGTGGAGACCGGCCTCCTCGAATCCGAAGCCGAAAAACTCAATGAAGCCTTCGCCTGCTGGATCACCACGAAAAAGCCCTTCGTCACGCTGAAATCGGCGATGACCCTCGACGGCCAGCTCGCCCTTCCCGGAGCGAGCGAGGGCAAGAAGCGCGCGTGGATCAGCAGCGAGGAATCCCGCGCCGAAGTGCAGCGCATGCGCCACGCTTCCGATGCGCTTCTCACCGGCATCGGCACCATCCTCGCCGACGATCCGCTTCTTACCGATCGCAATGGCCTCGAGCGCCGCCGCCGTCTCCTTCGCGTCATCCTGGACACGAACCTGCGCCTCCCGCTCAAGTCGCGCATCGTGCAAACCGCCAACGACGACCTTCTAGTCTTCACCGCCGCCTCGTTCAAATCCCCAAAAGCCCGCAAATTGCAAAACGCCGGTGTTGAATTGGTGCACATAAAATCACGCGCCGGCAAAATCGATTTCGACGCTGTGCTGAAGGAAATGGGCCGCCGCGAAATCCTCAGCGTTCTGCTCGAAGCCGGCCCGACGCTCAACGGCGCAGCCCTCTCTGCCGGCATCGTGCAGAAACTCATTCTCTTTTACGCGCCTAAGCTAGGCGGCAATACCGGTGTTCTGTTCGCGGATGCGCCAAATTACACCCTTCCAGCGTTGCACATTCGTTCCGTTCGACAATTTGGCCCCGACGTGGCTCTCGAACTCATTGTGGGCAAGCTCGCGAAGTAGGGGTCCGGCACCGCTGGACCCCATGTCCGCGCAATCAAAGGTTGGCATGCAACCATGCATTTGCGCCTTCCAAGGCGAAAGTTTCACGGCCCGGCGTGCGTTCACGCCACAACCATCTCCCGGTTATAATCTTTGCGACATTCGCGCCCCATCCACGCAAGAAAAAAGGCCGCTCGAAGGCGGCCTCTTCCAAAAAAATTTGCCCTGAATTCCGTCAGTTGTTCTTGTCAAAATCGCGCAGCAGGCAACTCATCGCGCAGTTCACTTCCCCGTCCGGCTGCAGGGAACATTCCAGCACCGACCAGTCTTCATCATCCTCAACATGAAATTTCGCGGCTGTAATACTGGCGATCTTGTCTTTATTGGGGCAAACCACGTCGCGGGAGCGAAAGCTACACGTCTGCAGGATGCGGTCGAGAACTTCGGGATCGGACATGCCTTACCTCCGTCGCAAAGGCCGGGGATGACCTGATTTTCACCATGGTGCACTTCTCAAAGCGTACTGTCAAGAAATCTGATTTGCGCGCCAGCCTCTGCGTCCCGGATGGGGGGAGCCCGCCGGTTACGGCCTATCCACTCGCGCCTGGGACAAGCAATCCATTCCGCAGTGCACGGCCCCGGGCGGCAGCAAGGAACAATCGATCACTCGCCAGTCGCTCCAGCCCTCTTCGCTGTGCGGCCAATTCGCCACTACTACGCGCGCTTCACATTGCCGTTGCGAACAGAATACCTTTTGCGGATAGGTCTTCGCGGATTCCGGATGTGGATCGGTAAGTTTTGGGTCGAACATAAACCACCTTTAACCAGGAGCGTGGCCTGAGGTCATCTTGCCCTCGGGTCCCTCCTTCGTCAAGGATTTACGTCACGCTTCGCGGTATCCTGTTATTTCGCTCCACCGATCGGCCGTTCCGCTGGCAACGCGGCCAATTTCATGCGAGGTCTTTATGTTCACCGGCATCATCGAGCATCTCGGCACCATCGATTCCCTGCAACTCCACGCGGACGGCGGACGGCTCACCATCCACGCGCCCACGGTCACTCCGCATTTGGCCATCGCCAACAGCATCGCCGTGAACGGTTGCTGCCTCACGGTTGTCGCCATGGGAGACGATCGCTTCTCCGCCGATCTTTCCGGGGAAACCATTCGCAAGACCTCCTTCGGTGAACTGCGGCCGGGGATGCGCATCAATCTCGAACAACCCATGACCGCCGGCAAAGAGTTTGGCGGCCATTTTGTTCTGGGTCACGTGGACACAATTGGCCGTGTCACCCGTCTTGAACCCGAAGGCGAGAACTGGTGGTACGGCGTGGAGGTTCCGGAATCGTTCGCACACTCCATCGTGCCCCAGGGCTCCATCGCCATTGATGGCATCAGCCTGACCGTCGCGCGCTGGCACGATCGCATCGCCGAAATCGCCATCATCCCCTTCACCTATGAACACACCAATGTGCGCGCCATCAAAATCGGCGACGCCGTCAACCTCGAGGGCGATGTTCTGGGGAAGTACGTCGAGCGCTACCTGGAAGCGCGCAGCGCGGCCAAGCCGGCCAGCAATCTCACCATCGAACAACTGGTCAGCCGGGGCTTCTAGCAATTCGCCTGTAGCTCACCCCTTCAGGGGTGAGGCCGTTCCCCGCACCGGCAACCAAACTTGCGTGGGACGAAGTTGCCCTGCGGACGCGCTGTACCAGTCTTAACGAAATCCCTCAGGCCTGAAGGCCTGAGCTACAGCGTCATGCAACCACCTTCTTCGCCCGCGCCCCGCGCCAGTACAGCACCAATCCCAACAGGATCGACGCCAGCGTACCGCCCACGAGCTTCAGCTCAAATCCCAGCTTGTTGGAAGAGTCCCCCGGTGGCACCAGCGAAACAAAAATCCCGATCAGCACGACCACAAACCCCAGCCCGCCCGACAGCCACAAACCCAATTTGCCGCCCGGGATGAGTACGGCGTGCTCATTTTCCTGCCGGTCCTTTCGTTTTGCCAGCTTGATCACGGCCAGGAACATGTACAGAAACGGGATGAAATACAGGATGATGGCCGCATCAATCAGCACCTGGTAGGCCGCCTGCACGGTGTCGCTTTTGATTTGAATGAGCAGAAGGATTGCTCCGGAAACGCCCGCTTGCACCAAAATCGAAACGTACGGCGTCTTCCACCGCGGGTGAATTTTGCCAAACGCCGCGGGAAGATAGCGATCGATGCCCACCACAAACGGCACCCGCGCAATCCCCGCCACCGTGCTGCCGACACCCCCAGCGTTGCCGACCGACACCAGCAGCGCCGCGAGTATTCCCAAAAAGCCAATCTTCAGCGCTACCGATCCAATCGTGATGGCGTGAAATACTCCGCTCTTCGGATCCAGGTCGCCTGCCGGCGCCAAGGTGAGAATCGCGAACGTCCCCACGATGTACATCAGCGCGATCAGCGCCCCCGCGCCGAACACCGCGCGCGGCAGCGTCCGCCTCGGATTGCGCACCTCTCCGCTCATTGCCGACACCAATTCCAGCCCCGTGAACGCAAACGCAATCTGCGACCAGAAATTCACCGTGTCCCAATTCCAGGTCGGCATCATGTTCGCCATGGTGAAGTGCGTCACCGATCCATGCTTCAGGTAAACCAACCCCGCCACTCCCACTAGCATCATCAGAGGTAAGTACGTTCCCACGCCGCCCGCATTCTGCAGCCACTTCCCGATGTTCAAGCCGATAATGTTCAGCAGCACCGCAATCAGCAGCAGCGCCAGCGAGACAGTGATCAGAAACGAGCGGTCTTGTGCGAGCCTCGCGCCTCCCCCTCCCATGATGTACGCGCTCATGGAGGCGCTCGCCAGCAGCAATCCCGGAAAATAGAACACCGTGTAAATCCAGTACGTCCATCCCGCTACAAATCCGTGAAAATCTCCAAATGCTTCCTTGGCCCAGACGTACAGCCCGCCCTCTTCCGGAAACCGGGAAGACAATTCATTGATCACAAACGCGCCGGGAACAAAAAAGAACACCGCCGCGATCACCCACAAACTGATGGACGACGTGCCAGTGTGCCCCGCGGCCGAGATCCAGCGTGGTCCCAGCACCGTGGCGATGTTGAACAGCAACACGTCCCAGAAACCCATCGTTTTGCGTAATTGTGATTTTGGATCGGCGCTGACAGCGGCAGTGGTCGTCGTCACAGGGTCACATCCAGCTCGGGAATCAGTTCATCCTGCATTCGGAAATTTTGAAGTAGGAGTTCCTTGGAATTTTCAAATTCGGCCCACGACTCGAACACTTCCGCCTTGCTTTCCTGCAGAAAAACCACCATGTCGGCCAGCCGTTTGGCCAGGTGCGTGTCATGCGTCACCACGATCGAGGTCTTCCGAAACGCCTCCTTCAATCGCGCGATTAAGTCGCCCATGTGCCCGGCCATGATCGGGTCCACCATCGTCGTCGGCTCGTCGTACAAAATGGCCTCGGGATTCTGCGCCAGCGCCCGTGCGATGGCCACCGCGCGCTTCATCCCCGTCGAAAGTTCGCTCGGCAGTTTATCCAGCACCTCTTCCACTTCCAACATCTTCGCGAATTTCATCACGTACTCGGCGATGTCTTCGTCTGTCAGTCCCGGCTGGTCCTCCATCGGAAATGCGATGTTTTCCGCCACTGTCAGCGAATCGAACAAAGCACCCGATTGGAACACCATCGCCACCTTGCGGCGCAATTCGGCAAAATCGCGCTCCGTAAAATCCGTAACGTCCTGACCAGCAATGAAGATGCGCCCGGAATCCGGCTTCAGAAACCCCAGAATGTGTTTCAGAGAGACCGATTTGCCCACACCGCTGCGCCCCATGATCACGCATGTCTGGCCGCGCTTCACCTGGAAGCTGACACGATTCAGCACCACGCGCTCGTCGAACGCCTTGCACACGCCGCGAAACTCAAAATAGTCTTCCGCGGCGCCTTCTTCCGCCTTCGCCGTGGTCAATCCGGGGCCCTTGCTTTCGTCGGTCATTGTGCGTTCGCTTTGATGATCGGGCGGACCTCTTCATATCTTGCCCGCGTGTTCCTATTCCACAATAAGCGGCCATCCGTATCAAATCGTTTCCCGGCGAACTCGTCAAGCCCTTCCATGGACAACGGTTTCATCGCCTCCCCTACCTTACACGCGCCGGCAGCGTCATTCATCATCCTCAACGGGTCCCTGCCCCGGCCGCCGAATCCCCAGTTCGCGCATTTTTTCCTGCAAGCTTTGCCGGTGCAGGCCAATCGTCGCGGCCGTGCGCGAAATATTCCAGCGATGCGCGCCCAACTGCTTCAGCAGAAACGCAATCTCAAATTTGCGTTTCGCTTCGCGCAGATCCTTCTCCTGCAGGCCATAATCCTCGGCTTCCCCACCGCTCCTCGGCAGCGTTGGCGAACCTCGCACGATCTCTTCCGCCAAATCCGCCACGCCAATCTCCACATTCCGGCAAAGCACCAGGCTGCGTTCCAGCGCGTTTTTCAGTTCGCGTATATTGCCGGGCCAGTCGTATCGCTCCAGCGCCGCCAGCGTCTCTTTTGTCAAAAGCGCGGTGCGCCCCAAACGCGCTCCATGAATCTGCAAAAACGCCTCCGCAAGAATGGAGATGTCTTCCTTGTGCGCCCGTAGCGGCGGCAGCTCGATGGTCACCACCCGCAACCGGTAGAACAAATCCTCCCGGAACTTTCCGTCGCGAATGGCCTCGGCCAGATTGCGGTGTGTGGCGCTGATGATACGCACATCCACGGGAATGGACTGCGTCCCGCCCAGCCGCTCGATCGTGCGATTCTCCAGAGCCCGCAGCACCTTTGACTGCGTGACCGGGTTCATGTCACCAATTTCATCCAAAAACAGTGTTCCCCCCGAAGCGAGCTCGAACTTCCCTTTCTTCTGTTGCGCCGCCCCGGTAAACGCTCCGCGCTCGAATCCAAACAACTCGGATTCAATCAGCGTTTCCGGCAGCGCCGCGCAGTTTACTGCTACATACGCCTTGCCGTTGCGCGGCGACCGCGCGTGAATTTCCTGCGCCAGCAAGTCTTTTCCCGTCCCGCTCTCCCCCAGGATGAGCACCGTCGAATCCGTCGCCGCCACGCGGTCCGCCATCTCAAACGCGCGGCGCATCGCGGCGGTGCGCCCGATCATCTGCCCGAACTGCCCTTCGGTCGCCAACCGCCGCCGCAAATTCTCGTTTTCTTTTTCCAACGTGGACAATTTCAGCAGGTTCGCCACACGTTGCCGGAGTTCTTCCAGCTCGTACCCCTTCACCAGGTAATCCGCGGCCCCTAGTTGCAGCGCTTCCACCGCGCTCTTCGCCGTATCCAGAGCCGAGACCATCAGCACGGGTAATTCGTGCCCCTGCTGCCGTAGCCACTTCAGAAAAGCCAGCCCGTCCTCGCCCGGCAGCACCACGTCCAGCAATAACAGGTCCGGTTTATCCGTTGTGAGCAAACCGCGCGCCGCCGCTGCGGAGTCCGCATCCACCATCCGGTAGCGGCTCTCCAGGGCCCGCCGCAAGGCATACCGCGCCGCGGGTTCGTCATCGACAATCAGTATGGTTTTCACGCGCAGCAGTCCTTTGTCGAGGCGCAGCAATTCCGCGCCCCGAACGCCGAGGCTTCACTCAGTTGAAATTTGAAGTAGTCTATTGAGAAGTGCGCCGAAGTGCGAAGAGTCCCGTGACTTCGCCCCAAAGTACGGAAGCGAAATATACTCCTAGAAGCAAGAGCAGTGGCTCGATCGCGTGTCTGTATTTCGCATTCGGATAAGCGAGGTAGTACGGGATCGGATAGATCAGCAGAAGAGCCAGGAACAGTTGCCAGCCTCGTGGGCGTCGCGTCAGCACAAATAGCAAACCCGCCCACCCGGCGGCTGAAAGCGGCCAGAATTCCCACGGCTGCCACCACTCGTTCGTCTGGTAGCGCAGCGGCGTGCCGTCCCAGAACCACATCGTCCGCGTCGCGGTCAACGAGAGAAATTCCCGCGGATACTTGCGCACAAAATCCAATGCTTCTTTCTTGTGCAGTTCGACGAAGCGCAATTCCCCCAATTCCGCGTACTGCTTGAACGCCTTCGGGTTGTTGTTGGGATGCTTGCCGCTGAATCCCACCCCGTTGCTGAAGTGATAGTTGCCCAGGTAAAACTCGAACCAGTAGTTGCTGCGAAAAAAGACCGGCTTGCCGAAAACCGCTTCGTTGCGGATCAGCCACGGAGAGACCAGGGCGCCAAATAACACGCAGGAGATCACCAGCGAACGCATCCACCGCTTGCCCGCTTTGTGATTCTCGCACGCCGCATACAGAAACGCGAACGGCATCACGCTGAGCGGCGCGGGATTCGTCAGCGCAATCAGCGCCCAGATCGCCGCCATCCGCAGCCACAGCCCCAGCGTCCCCTTTTCCCCGACGTCGATCGCGGTGATCAGCACCACGCACACCAGCAACGCGGTCACCGTGAAATCCCAGATCCACGATACCGGCCAGCGAAAGAAGATCGGACTCACCGCCCAAATCCACGCCGCCCAAAGTCCCGCTCGCGCGCCAACCGTGCGCGCTCCCAGCGCGTATATCGCGATGCTCGTCGCCGCAGCCATCAGGCACTGCAAAAACAGCAGAACCACCGCGGACGCCACGCTGTACACCCCGAACAACCGAAACACCCCGGCACACAGCAACGGGTACACCGGCGCGATCCATGACGTTGGTCCGGTATCGCCTCCGAAAAACGGCGAACTGTAGCCTCTGCCCTCTACGATGCTCTTGGCGATTTGACAGATTTCCGCGCCGAAGGGCAGGTAGGAACCCGGGGCGCGCAAATAGGTGTGCCGCCAGAGCACGAACCCAAATCGCAGTGCGAATCCCACCAGAAACAGGGCCGCGTAGAGCAACCGCTTGTTGATTGGCTTGGTGGCAGAAGATGCGCCGGGTGAATTTCCTGGTCGCATCCCGCTCCACTCCCCGGCCTGGGCGGGTGTTCCCGCAATCGTGGATGTTTCCATACCAAATAGTGTCCGGGAGGACTCGGCGAAGCGGCAAGCCACGTTTGCTGCATGCGTGCCTAGAGCGCCAAGGCAAACTGTCCTTCCGGCCAGTCATTATTTTGGCTCTCTTTCCACACCCGCTGTGGCGCCGCCATTTTCCCGTTGCGTAGCTCCCCCGTTCACCGGCAGCATAATCCTGAATTTCGTCCCGACCCCATCCTCCTTGGGGCTCCACCATTCGATCGCGCCGCCGAGTTCCTCCAGCCGCCGCTGCACGATTGCCAGGCCCAACCCTGTGCCACGCGGCTTGGTGGTAAAGAATGGCTGCAGGACCTTCTCTCTCAACTCAGGCGGGATGCCTGGCCCGTCGTCTTCCACGTTCACCTGGCACTCGCCTCCCGCCACGTGCATGGCGATGCGCACATGCCCGCCCGACGGGGTCGCTTCAATGGCGTTCAGCACAAGGTTGGAGAGGATGTCGTTGGCCACCTCCGCGCTCGCCGCCACCCACATCTCTGCCTCCGGCAGCCGTAATTCGAGCGCGACCCCGCGATTCTCCGCTTCGTGGCGCAGCACCTTCACAACGTTCTCCGCCGCCTGCGCCAGGCTGCAGCGTTCGCCGCCGCTCCCAACCCGGACTCCCGGCCGGCTGAATTGCAGCAATTGATTCAGCTTCGCGGACAGCCGGTTAATCTCGTCCAGCACCATCTGCGTCTCGTGCCGCAACGAAGCAGGCAGCTCCGCGCTTTCCATTTGCACTTGCAGGATCGTCTTGATCGAACCCAGCGGATTCTTCAAGTTGTGCGAAATGCTCGCCGCCATCTGCCCCACCAGCGCCAAGCGCTGCCTCTTGGCCAGTTCGCGCTCCAATTGCAGCTTCTCTTCGATCAGACCGCAAAGGTCAAACGCCGCCGGAAGCTGCTCACTCAAAAATTCCAGCGCCGCGTAAGTCTCGCCGGAAATCATCGCACCGTAAGCACGTACTCGCAGCGAACCGAGATGGCGTCCTCCCCGCCCGACTTCAAAGACTTCCTCCGAACCTCTCTGCGAATGTTCCAGGAGATTCGGCGCCTTTTCCTCGGCGTCAAGGGCTAGATGCGCTTCGCCGAGCTGCAACTGCTCCGCAATCCACCGTTCGCTGAATTCCCTCAGCTTGCTCTGATTCCCCAGCCGCGCCACCTCATTGATCGGCCCCATCAACTTTTGCGCCCGGTCCACCTCGGTCTGCGCCGTTTTTCGCAGCAGCCTTCCCATCACCCGCTGCAGCGGCTCAAAAAACACCACGGGTAAAAACAGCAGGAGCGCTGCCGTAGCTTCGGGAGGCAAGTAATGCTCCCACCACAAACCCGCTCTCCGCACAAAACTCAGGTACAGCAGCGCCAGAAACACCAGGAACACGGCGTAGATCAGGTTCCGCTGCCGCCCAATCTGCAAAAAGTTGAACCGCTTCACGTTTCCAATGAGCAGCCCAAGAGGAATAAGAGCCAGGAGAAACAGGAGAGGGGAGAGACTTGTCCCCGATTCCGATCCCCAGATGCGCTCCAGGAAAACCATCACGAGGAGAATTACAGCAAGAACGGACAGTAATTCGGAGGTGGTCTTGTGAAAGGACTTCTGCGCTTGATCCGGGGCCACCTGAAAAAAACGCCTCTGCCAGTACGCAGCCACCGCCAGGGCGGCGACCAACCACAGTTGAAACGCAGTACCCAGGAAGTGCGTCGGCCTTTCAAAGTCGAAGCCCGAGCGTAAGAAGAGAGCGGCAAACAAACTCGGCACGAGAATCGCCGCCGGCAGGTAGGCAGCCACCAGCCACATGGCCATTCGCTGCCGCGAGTGAAGCAATTCACGGATCGAAGCGTATTCGGCATGGAGATGCACGATGAGCGAAGGGATAAACCAGAGGCCGAGGCACAGAAAGGTCCAGGCAAAGCGGAGCAAGCCACGCGGCGGAGTGCCGTAGTAGAGTTCCGCGTTCATTGCGAGGAGGCTGCTTCCGAAGAAACACGTCAGCGCCAAACAAAGAAAGAAGAAAACACGCTCGAAATTGCGCTGGCGGCGGTGGCCCAGGATCACCACCATCCAAAAAAAGGGCAGGAGCGTCCCAGCGGTGAGAAAGACAAGTCGAAGATAGAGAGGCCAGCGCATCGGTGTTAAGACGCGAGTCTAGCCCTGGACAAGAAGCAGGGCAATTGCCAAGTGCAAGAAAATTCTGGCGCTTCCAACTTATTGCAAATAATATGCTTAGCAATGCAGCCAGCAAATGAATCTGCGTGCCCAACACTCACATCGTAAGGAAATCGCTTGACTTGATGGGAATTCTTGCTATATTAGCACTCGGTTGCGAGGAGTGCTAATTCACCTTTCGGCGCTCCCCACCACGGTAAGTCTTCAGTTCTACCGCTAGTTCACCTTATGGAGGTTTTTCGACGATGGCAGTCAATCTTACACCGCTCCACGATCGCGTTATCGTGAAGCGTATTGAAGAGAAGGAATCCGTCAAGGGCGGCATCATCATCCCTGACTCCGCGAAGGAAAAGCCGCAAGAGGGCGAGATCATCGCCGTCGGCGCCGGCAAGCGCGAGAAGGGTGAGCGCATCCCTCTCGACGTCAACGTTGGCGATCGCGTGCTCTTCGGCAAATACAGTGGCAGCGAAATCAAGATCGAGGGCCAGGAATACCTGATCCTCCGCGAGGAAGAAATTCTGGCCAAGCTGGGCGGGGCCGCGAAAGCAGCAAAGAAGTAACCAGCCACCAGCGATCAGTTATCGGGAAGCACATTCGGGAAGTAACTCCGGCTTTCGGCCGGCGCTGTAGCTCAGGCCTTCAGGCCTGAGGATTTTCAGAAGAGTTAGAAATTTATTATCAGAATTCTAGGAGGAATGAAGCAATGGCGAAGCAGATTGTTACCGGAGAAGCTTCCCGCCAGGCGATTCTACGTGGCGTGAACATCCTCGCGGACGCAGTAAAAATCACCCTCGGCCCCAAGGGCCGCAATGCGGTGATTGAAAAGAAGTTTGGCGCCCCCATCATCACCAAGGACGGCGTCACGGTGGCCAAGGAAATCGAACTGCGCGATCCGCTCGAGAACATGGGCGCGCAGATGGTTCGCGAAGTCGCCAGCAAGACCAGCGACGTCGCCGGCGATGGCACCACCACCGCCACCGTTCTGGCCCAGGCCATCTTCCGCGAAGGCGTGAAGACCGTTGCGGCCGGCGCCAGCCCCATGGCCCTCAAGCGCGGCATCGACCGGGCTGTCGAAGTCGCCGTCGAGGAAATCAAGAAGCTTCACAAGGACGTCAAGGGCGACATGATCGCTCAGGTCGGCTCCATCTCCGCCAACAACGACAAGCAGATCGGCGACATCATTGCCGAAGCCATGAAGAAGGTCGGCAAGGACGGCGTCATCACCGTGGAAGAGTCCAAAACCATGGAGACCACGTTGGAGGTCGTCGAGGGCATGCAGTTTGACCGCGGCTACCTTTCCCCCTACTTCAACACCGATCCGGACCGCATGGAGTGCGTGTTTGAGTCCTCGACTCCTTCCGGCAAAGACGTATTTGTCCTCATCCACGAGAAGAAGATCAGCTCCATGAAGGACCTCCTCCCTTTGCTCGAGCAGATCGCCAAGCTCGGCAAGCCCCTGCTCATCATCGCTGAGGACGTCGAAGGCGAAGCCCTCGCCACCCTCGTGGTGAACAAGCTGCGCGGCACCTTGCAATGCGCTGCCGTCAAGGCCCCCGGCTTTGGCGATCGCCGCAAGGCTATGCTCGAGGACATTGCCACCCTGACCGGCGGCAAGGCCGTCACCGAAGACCTCGGCATCAAGCTCGAGAACGTCAAGATCGAAGACCTCGGCAAGGCCAAGAAGGTCACTATTGACAAGGACAACACCACGATCATTGAAGGCGCGGGCAAGGCCGGAGATGTCGAAGGCCGCGTCAAGCAGATTCGCCAGCAGATCGAAAACACCACCTCCGACTACGACCGCGAGAAGCTCCAGGAGCGCCTCGCCAAGCTTGTCGGCGGCGTCGCCGTCATCAAGGTCGGTGCGGCCACCGAAACCGAGCTCAAGGAAAAGAAGGCTCGCGTCGAGGACGCCATGCACGCCACCAAGGCGGCTGCCGAGGAAGGCATTGTTCCCGGCGGCGGCTCGGCCCTGCTCCGCTGCATTGCGGCCATCGAGAAGCTGAAGCTCCACGATGACGAAGGGGTCGGTGTCGGCATCGTGAAGCGCGCTCTCGAAGAGCCGACCCGCCAGATCGCACTCAACGCCGGCGCCGAAGGCGCCGTCGTGATCGGTAAAATCCGTGAGTCCAAGGACGAGAACTACGGGTTCAACGCGGAAACGGGCGAGTACGGCGATATGGTCAAGATGGGCGTCATCGATCCCGCGAAGGTTACCCGCCTCGCGCTGCAGAACGCCGCGTCTATCGCCGGCCTCATGCTTACCACCGAAGCCCTCGTGGCTGAGATCAAGGAAGAATCCAAGGCGGCAGGCGGCGGCCCTGGTGGCCCCGGCGGCATGGGCGGTATGTACTAAGCCTTAGCCTTCCAAACAAACTCCACCAAAAAGGGCGGCCGCATTAGCGGTCGCCCTTTTTTTCCTATCGTTGGGGGCAGCGCACTGCTGTGCCCCATCTCGGCAAGGTGCAAGCGCCTTTGTCATCCCGACCGGAGGACCGCGTCGTTTGCGGGCCGCAGTGGAGGGATCGCGGCACAATCACTATTGTTCCAGTTCACCGTCAGCCTTGAAGGCACTTTGCTCTTGATTCCTCTTGCTTGTGTAGGGGCGCAGCACTTTTACCCTGAGCCTGGAAGGGGCTGCGCCCCCTCTAGGCATTGGTGCTGGTCCGCGCGGCGTACACAAATCGGGGCACTCTCAGCTCCTTGTAACCCCTGCCTTGTGACCCCCTTCCTTGCCTCGCTTCCCCCTCTTGAGTAGACTCTTTCTGCCACATTCCCGCTCCTCAGGGGGGAGCGAGTCACATGCCTGGATTTTTGCAGCGGTTTATGCCGCGGGACGGCGATTTTTTCCTCCTCTTTCAAAAGCAAGCTGAAAATATTGTCTCCGGGGCCCAGGCCTTCACCAAGATGCTGGAGCACTACACCGGTGTCCCCGAACAGGTCCAGATCATCAAGGCCATCGAGCACCAGGGCGATGAAATCACCCACCAGATCTTCCGCAAGCTCAACCAGACCTTTATCACTCCTTTCGACCGCGAGGATATGCACGAACTCTGCGGCACCATGGACGACGTCATTGACCTGATTGACGCCGCCGCCAGCCGCTTTGTTCTTTACCGCATTGACACCGTCCGCGCCGGCACCATCGAACTCACCAAAGTCCTCGCCGCGGCCACTGTCGAGCTCTCCTCCGCCATCCACGCCATGGAGACGCCGGACAAAGCGCTCCACCGCATCATCGAGATCAACCGCCTCGAAAATGAAAGCGATCGTATCTGCCGGACCCTCATCGCTCAGCTCTTTGAAGAGGAAAAGGACTCCGTTCAGATCATTAAGTGGAAGGAAATTTTCGAGGTCATTGAAACCGCCGTTGATAAGTGCGAAGACGTCTCCAATGTCATCGAGAGCGTCATCTTGAAGAACGCCTGATCCCCGTGAACAGCTTCTCCCTCGTCGTCCTTACAATCGGCCTCACCCTCGCCTTCGAATTCTCGAACGGCTGGCACGACGCCGCCAATTCCATCGCCACCGTCGTCTCCACCCGTGTCCTGACGCCCTTCCGCGCTGTCCTCTGGGCCGCCTTCTGGAATTTCATCGCTGCGTTCTTCTTCGGCACCGCCGTCGCCACTGCCATCGGCACAGGGATGGTCCACATCGAAATGGTGAATGAGAAGGTGCTTCTCGCCGGCCTCCTCGGCGCGATCACGTGGAACCTCACTACCCTCACGCTGGGACTGCCGACAAGCTCCTCGCACGCGCTCATGGGCGGTTACGGCGGTGCCGCTGTCGTTCACGCTGGCTTTAAAACTCTCATCCTCGCTGGCTGGACCATGCCGGTTCTCTTCATCTTCCTTTCGCCCGTCATCGGCATGTTCATCGGCTGGCTGGTCAGCGTCCTCACCACCTGGGTTGTCCGCAATCAGCGGCCTCGCCGCGTGGATCGCTGGTTCCGGCGCCTGCAATTGGTCTCTGCTGCAGGGTATAGCTTGGGTCACGGCACCAATGACGCGCAAAAAGGCATGGGCATCATCACCGCCGCCTTGGTTACCGGTGGATTGATGAAGAACTACTCTGTTCCCTATTGGGTGATTATCTGTTGCTGTCTCGCCATGGGTGGCGGCACGATGGCCGGCGGCTGGCGCATCATCAAGACCATGGGCCAGCGCATCACCAAACTCACTCCCTTCGGCGGGTTTGCCGCGGAGACGGCCGGTGCGATTACCCTGTTTACCACCGCGCGTTTTGGCATTCCTGTCAGCACCACCCACACCATCACCGGCGCCATCGTGGGCGTTGGCGCTTCTCACCGCCTCACCGCCGTGCGCTGGGGCGTCACGCGCCACATCGTCTGGGCCTGGGTCCTCACCATCCCCGGCGCAGCCTTCCTCGGCGCCACCATCTATCACTTCCTCGTCCCGCTCCTGCACTAATCTCTCGGGCTGGCAGCGCGTCGTCTGGGCCTTATGAATCTGCCCGCCTCTCACCTCGTTGCGACTTTACTTCCCCGCATCCTTGCCTCTATTCTTTTCTTATGCCTGAACCACGTTCCCCATTTGCCACCGTAGAAGAAGCGGTCGAGGAGATTCGCCAGGGCCGTATGATCGTCCTCGTGGACGACGAGGACCGCGAAAACGAAGGCGACCTCACCCTGGCCGCTGAAAAAATTACGCCGGAGGCCATCAACTTCATGGCCAGGTTCGGCCGCGGCCTGATCTGCCTCGCCCTCACCGAGCAGCGTTGCGAGGAACTGAATCTCCCGCTCATGTCGCCCATCAACACCTCCGTCCACGGCACCGCCTTCTGCGAGGCCATCGACGCGAAGCTCGGCGTCACCACCGGCATCAGCGCCTCCGACCGCGCCATCACCGTCCTCACCGCCATTGACCCCAAGACCCGCCCCCAGGACCTGGCGCGTCCCGGCCACATGTTCCCTCTTCGCGCGCGCCATGGCGGCGTGCTCGTTCGCGCCGGACAAACCGAAGCTTCCGTGGATTTGGCGCGCATCGCCGGCCTCAATCCCTCCGGCGTGATCTGCGAAATCATGAACGAAGACGGCACGATGTCCCGCGTGCCACAGCTCATCGAGTTCTGCCAGGAGCACCACCTGAAGATGCTCACGGTTGCGGACCTCATCCGCTACCGCATGCAGCACGAGCGCTATGTCCGCCGCGTCGGGGAAGCCATCGTGCCCACCCGCTACGGCGATTTCCGCATGATCGCCTACTCCAGCGACGTGGACCACGATCAGCACATCGCGCTGATTCGCGGGGAGCTGAGCGGCCCCGTGCCTCCGCTCGTACGCGTTCACTCTCATTGCCTCACTGGCGATGTTTTTGGATCAACCGCGTGTGATTGTCCGGACCTCGTGGCGCGTTCCCTCGAAAAAATCGCGGAGGAAAATCGCGGCGTATTTCTCTATCTGCACCACACCGGCCGCGGCTACACCATTGACACGCCGGAAACTCCCGGGACCCTGCCGCAAATCCACTTTCATTCCCGCGGCCAGCTCGATCGCGAGCCTGCCCGCCAGCGTATGGTGCAGCACGAAAGCGGCATTGGCGCGCAAATCCTGATCGACCTCGGCCTCACCGATATCCGCGTCGTCACCAATCACCCCAAGAAAGTCGTCGCCCTCGAAGGCTACGGCATCCGCATCGCCGACCAGGTTCCCCTGCAACTCTCCACACCCAAGCCCACCCACCAGCGCCTGTAACCCACGAAGTGGCCGATCTTCGGATCGACTCTTCCTTCTTGTGTAGGGGCCGCCTTCCGAGGCGGGCCGCCAAGTCAACCACGCCTCCACGCTATCGTTCTCCCCCACCCCAACCGCCGTTCCGAACGGAGTCTGCGAAGTGAGGAATCCCTCTTCTCTTTTTATCTCGAGGGCCTAGCGCATTTTCGGAGAAAAGCGAGGAATCTGCTTTTTGCAAAAGACTCCAAAAGCAGCATATTTTTCTACCGTCTAATTAGCGAACGAGTCTTGGAAAGACAATTGCCCGGATTTCTCATCTGCCGCTACGGCTCTTCGTCATCCTTCGCAGATGGTTCGGGGGGAGAGTTGCTTTTTGCCGGGGGTTTCGCGGCGGTCGTTTTAGCAGGCGGTGCCTTCCCCGGCGCCGATTGTGCGCTCGTGGACGGCTTCTTGGTTTGCGGCGCCTTCCCAACCGTCAAATACTTCCGCATCTTTTCCAGCCTTTTCGGGCCAATTCCCTTAATCGCCAGCAGATCATCCACGCTCTTGAACGCGCCGTACGACTTCCTCATCTGGAGTATCTTATCCGCCGTCGACGGCCCGATTCCCGGCACCTGCTGCAACTCCGCCGCGCTCGCGGAATTCAAATTGATGGGATGTGTTGGCGGCTTCTTCTTGGCAAGGACAGCGTCGGCACAGCAAAGAATCAGGAGAAACAAAAACAAGGAAGACGCGAGTCGGTAGTTCCCCTGCAATGACATGACTACTTAATAATAACAGCCGCACAGGGGCCGGGCAACCGGAAAATTACGCGTACAGCCTGGCAGGATTCAGGAACAAGCAGCGATCGAGGCTCACTCCACGCGTTTCCCCTGGTTGTCATAAACGTCCAACTCACCAAACAGCCTTGCCTGTTCCTCGATCTGCGCCCGGTCCCCTACCACAACGATCTGCATGTTCGCCGAGTCGAAATATTTCCGCGCCGTCGCCAGCAAATCTTCGGCCGTCAGCGCCTTCACTCTCTCCCGGTAGGTCTCCAGATAGTCCGCCGGCAATTCATTCAGCTCCACCGTCGAAAACTGCGAAAGCAGCCCCTCCTGCGTGGCCAGCCCCATGGAGAACACGCCGGTCAGGTAATTCTGCGCATCGGCAAGCTCCGCTGCGGGAACGGGCATGGATCGTAGCCGATCGATCTCGTAGAAAATCTCCGTCAGCGAAGCCGCCACGACATCGTTCCGCACCGCCGCGGACACGGAGAAGTATCCGTGCTGGCGCAGCGGCATCACGCCACTGCGCGGGCTGTACGTGTATCCCTTGTCCTCGCGGATGTTCATCACCAGCCGCGAATTGAACGCCCCGCCATACAAGCTGTTCGTCAGCCCCAGGCGCAACCAGTCCGGATGCTTCCGCGTGATCGCATGGCACCCCGCCAGGATTTGCGTCTGCACCGATCCCGGATTGTGCACCAGATACACCCGGCGCCCGCGTGGTTTCGGCGGCGTCACCGCCTCTTTCGCGGCAGGCTTCTTCCCCGTCCAATCTCCAAACACCTTTTCGACCGTCTTCAAAAGCGCTGGCGGATCAAAGTCACCCACCAGCATCAGCAGCGCATTTTCCGGCGTATAGATTTCGCGATAAACGCTCTGCAAATCCACGCGCTTATAGGCCGCCACTTGCTCTTCGCTCGGCGAGACTTGCGCATACGGGTGCGCACCAAACAGCACCTTGCGCAGCCTCTCACCGGCCAGAAAACCCGGCGAAGTCCTTTCCAGTTTCACTTCCTCGAGCTTCTGCCGCCGTTCCCGCTCGAACTCCGCTTCCGGAAAAGAGGCCTCGCGCGCCAGTTCGTTCACCAATTGCAGGATGGGCTCCGCGAACTCGCTCAGCCCGGCGAACGAAATCGCGCTGGTATCCTGCCCCGCGCTCGTGCCCAGGTCCGCGCCCAGCCGCCGCAGGTCCTCTTCAATCTGCCGGCTCGCGCGTTTCGCCGTTCCCGTGCGCACCACCGTGGCCGTCATTTCGGCAAGGCTTGGCGCTCGGTCCACCACCAGCGCATTCCCCGCGCGAAAATAAAGTTCGCCATGAAACTTCGGTATGGAATGCGCTTCCGCCAGCACCACTTCGAGTCCATTCGCCAGCCGCGCTCTTGTCCGTTTCGGCCACCTTACGGGGCGTCCCGGCGTCAATGCCGGCGCCAATGTGGGAACTTCTGCTTCGCGCGTCGCCATCACGCCGCCTCCTTCACATCGCTTTTCACCGGCGTGCGAAACACAATCGCGCGGTTCTCCACCCTCAGATATTTCTGCGCGGCGTTCTGAATCTCCTCGCGCTTCACCTCCAGGAAACCGTCCAGAATCGTGTTCACCAGTTGCGGCTCATTGTCGAACAGCGTAAAGCACGCCAGCAGGTGCATCAGCCCGTAGCGCGGCATGTACCCGCCACGTCCGCCCTCCAGCGTCGAGTAATAATCGGAACGCCATTTCACCTGGAGCTGCTGCAATTCGTCCTCGCTGATGCCCTTTTCCTGCACTTCGCGAATCACCGCGTCAAACGCAGCCAGCGTAGCCTCCGCCGAATACTCCGGCTTGTGCAGAATTCGTGTCGTCAATTGCGTTGGCCCGTTGTACCCGAACAAATCCTCGATCCCTCCATCCGCTTCCACGGCAATCTGCTTTTCCAACACCAGTTCGCGGTGGATGCGCCCGGCCCGGCCCCCGTGCAGCGCCTGGTCCAGCAGCGCCATGGCGAACCACTCCGGCGTCCGCCTCGCCGGCAGCACATAGCCGATGGCCATCGCCGGCAGCGTCCCGAATTTTTCCTCGACGTGTCCCCGCCGCTCTTCCACCTGCGGAGGCTCCTGCGGATCCGCAAACGGTGGCGCCGCCCCCGCCGGAATCGGCGCGAAATACTTTTCCGCCAGCGCAAATCCTTCCTCCGGCTTCACGTCCCCCAACAGCAACAGCACCGCGTTGTTCGGCACGTAATACGTCCGGAAAAACGTCTGCACATCCGCCAGGCTCGCTGCATCCAGGTCCGCGAAATCCCCGTAGAAATTATGCGCGTTCGCCCAATTGCGGAATGCCACCGGCGGCATGTCCAGCCACGGGAAACCGCCGTAGGGCTGGTTCAGCACGTTGACGCGCACCTCTTCTTTCACGACGTCGCGCTGGTTCCGCAGATTCTCGTCATCCACTTTCAGCGCGCGCATGCGGTCCGCCTCCAGCCATAGCACGCGCTCCAGCGCATTCGACGGCACCGCTTCGTAGTAGTTCGTCACGTCGTACATCGTCGAGCCGTTCAGCACGCCCCCGCTCGAATTGATCAGCTTGATGTGCTGCATCTTCGCCGCGTTC
Source organism: Acidobacteriota bacterium (assembly GCA_003154775.1). Classification (GTDB taxonomy): domain Bacteria; phylum Acidobacteriota; class Terriglobia; order Acidiferrales; family UBA7541; genus Acidiferrum. Next base: position 89,194 of record PMES01000029.1, read on the forward strand.
TCCGAGCCTTGAAACATCATGTGCTCGAATAAGTGCGCGAACCCGCTGCGCCCCTGCGGTTCCAGCCGGAATCCAATTTTGTAGTACACCCCGATCGTCACCACCGGAGCGGTCGCATCCGGCGCAATCACCACGCGTAATCCGTTCTCGAGCGTGGCGCTCTGTATGGGAATCTGAAGTCGCGTCAAGCCTGGCCCCCTTTGGTTTTCGATATCTGCTGTGAAGCGATTGAAATTGTTTCGAGCTCCCCGAGCATGGCGGCTGGATCGTGCGCCAGAACGCGCGCCGCCAGCCGGCTCACCGCCTGGTACGCTTCCAGAAATTCCGGAGCGAGTTGCTGCAAAGCCTCTTCATGACCAGCAACCACGCCGTAATCGCCACGCGAAAGCGGCCCGGTCCACGCCTTGTGCGGCCCCAACTTTTCGTAGTGCTCGATCACCTGCCGCGAAAGCGATAGCAGCGCCCGCGTTGCTTCCCGCCTCTTCATTCCCGCCGTCATCAGCATCTGCACTCCGGCCTCTTCCAGCGCCAGCAGGTGTCCTGCCGCAAATGCCCCCGCGGCGTGATACAGCGGCTTCATCGCGGCCGCGATGCCCACCGGAGTTCCTCCCAGCGCGCGCGCGATCCCTCGTGCCACGCGCACCGCTATCTCGTCGCCTTCAATGGCGAATACCTTGCCCTCCAGCGGCGGCACGCCCACGCCGCTGAACGTCTGCATGGGGTGCATGGAAGCAGCCGCCGCGCCGCAAGCCCGCACGGACTGCAGCACGCTGGCATCCAACGCCCCACTCGTGTGAATAACCGACTTGCCGCGCAGTTCTTCTCCGCCCATTCTTGCAAGTTCATCCGCCACGCTGGCGATCACGTCGTCCGGCACGCTCACCAGAATCGTGCTGCTGCCGAAAATCTGCCGGGTAACTCCCGCCTGCGCCTGCCCCGCACCGATGAAGCGCACAGCCTTCCGCGCGCTGGCTTCCGTCCTCGCCGCCACCACCCCAATCCTCCAGCCCAGCTCACGCAGCCGCTGCCCCAGCGCGCGCCCCACGCGTCCCGCTCCGACGATGGCAATGCTCTTTGGCATCCGTGTTAGCATAACCTGAGGCTGGCTCTCGACTCCAATCCGCATGCATCTTTTCTGGCTGCTCCTCTTCGGACTCATCGCTTTCCTCTGGGTCACCTACGGCTTGCGCGTGGCTTATGGCGCCGTGCGCTTACCCTGGCTCAAAAGCTATGCCCCCGCAAAAGACGCCGATTGCCCGCGGATTTCGCTGATTTTTGCCGCTCGCGATGAAGAGGAAAAGCTGCCCGCCGCCCTCGTCACCCTCATCGAAATCGATTATCCCCGCCTCGAAATCATTGCCGTTGACGACCGTTCCCGCGATGCCACCTCCCGCATCCTCGACGACTTCGCCGCCACTCACGACCGGCTCCGCGTCGTCCACATCGCCGAACTTCCCAAAGGCTGGCTCGGCAAGCCGCATGCCCTTCAAAAGGCCTACGAAGTCTCCTCCGGCGATTGGCTGCTCTTTACCGACGCCGATGTGCGCTTCAAGCCGGACACGCTTCGCCGCGCCGTCGCTCTCGCTCGCGATCGCCAGCTCGACCACCTCACGCTCTTCGGCGATATGGACATGGTTGGTTTCTGGGAAAAGGTGTTCGTTACATTCTTCGGCATGGCGTTTCATATGGCCACCGACCCGCACCAAGTGAGCAATCCGCGTTCACGCGCCTATGTCGGTGTCGGCGCCTTTCAGATGGTGAAACGCACTGCCTACGCGGCCTGCGGCACCCACCGCCGCTTGGCTATGGAAGTGATTGACGACGTCATGCTTGGGAAAATTATCAAGCTGGGCGGCTTCCGTTCTGGCGTTGCCGTTGCCCAGGACGCCGTTTCCGTGCGCTGGCACGCAGGCATCGGCAATTTGATTCGCGGGGTGGAGAAAAATTTCTTCGCGGGCGCTCAGTTCAGTGGACCGTTGGTTATCGCCCAATCTCTCAGCCTACTCGCCATGTTTGTCCTTCCATTGCTCGGCATGCTCTTTGGCCATGGCTGGGTTCGCGCTTTCGCCGGCATCTCCGTTCTGATCCCCCTATGCTTTCACATCGGCGTGGACATCGTCATGCGCGTTTCCCCGCTCTATTGCCTCACGCTCCCGCTCGGCGCATTCCTCTTCATCTACATGCTCCTGCGCTCCGCCTTCGTTACTTTGCGCCGGGGCGGCATCACCTGGCGCGGCACCTTCTATTCCCTAGACGAACTTCGCCGCCGCGGCGGTTGATCCATCTCAATCTGAACCTCCAAATCCGTCATTCCGAACGGAGTCTGCGAAGTGAGGAATCACTCTTCTACTTCAGTTTGCCTATTACACTCACAAATTGTCATCCCGAGCGGAGCGGCCCGATTTTTTCTTTCGCGCCGTTTTCTGGCGCGTCGGGCCGCGCAGCCGAGGGATCTCTCTTCAATGTCTGCAACGCCCGGCCTTCAGATTGGCTCGACTGAATTCTCCCTCTCACGTCGCCCAACCTTCATTCGCCGCCAGCCCCCTCCCCGCTCTCTTTCGCGAACATCCCCGTCAAATCCTGCTGCTTCAACGACCGTATCCGGTCCCGCAACTGCGCCGCCTTCTCAAACTCGAACTTCTTCGCCGCTTCCCGCATCTGCGCTTCCAGTTTTCCCAGAATTTCGGCGAGTTGTGCCTCCGAGCGAATGTTCGCCGTGGCCGCGTCCAATTCCCCGGCATCCAGCGGCACCGTCACGTAATCCGCCTCCACGATGTACGCCAGCTCCATGTCCACGCCCTTCACAATCGATTGCGGCGTGATGTTGTTTTCCTTGTTGTACTCCATCTGCTTCGCGCGTCGCCGGTACGTTTCGCCGATCGCCTCGTTCATGGATTTCGTTCGCCGGTCCGCATACAGAATCGCTTTCCCGGAAATGTGCCGCGCGCACCGCCCCATGGTCTGGATCAGCGAAGTCGTGCTCCGCAAATAGCCTTCCTTGTCCGCATCCAGAATCGCCACCAGGGACACCTCCGGCAGGTCCAGGCCCTCGCGCAGCAGGTTGATGCCGACCAGCACGTCAAACTCGCCCTTCCGCAAATCCCGCAAAATCTTGATCCGGTCCAGCGTCTCCACTTCCGAGTGCAGGTACCGGCAGCGCACGCCAATTTCCGAAAAATATTCGCTCAGGTCTTCCGCCATGCGCTTCGTCAGCGTCGTCACCAGCACCCGCTCGTTCTTCTCCGCGCGCAGCCGTATCTCCTCCAGCAGGTCATCCACCTGGCCCTTCACCGGACGTACTTCCACCTCCGGGTCGATCAATCCCGTCGGCCGGATCACCTGCTCCACCACCACTCCTCCGGACCGCGTCAACTCGTACGGTCCCGGCGTCGCCGAGACATAAATCACTTGATTCATCCGGTGCTCGAACTCCTCGAACGTCAGCGGCCGGTTATCCAGCGCCGAGGGCATCCGGAAGCCATAATCCACCAGCGTCTGCTTCCGCGACCTGTCCCCATGAGACATCCCTCCCACCTGGGGGATCGTCGCATGCGCTTCATCCACGAACAGCAGGTAATCCTGCGGCACATAATCCAGCAGCGTTGGCGGCGCTTCTCCCGGCAAGCGTCCGCTCAAGTGCCGCGAATAATTCTCCACTCCGTGGCAGTAGCCGATCGTGCGCATCATTTCGATGTCAAACATCGTGCGCTGCACCACGCGCTGCGCCTCCACGAACTTGTTCTGCTTCTCCAGCTCTTTCTTCCACCACCCCAGCTCTTCCTGGATGCCCACAATCGCGCGGTCGCGCTGCTCCTGCGGCATCACGTAGTGCGTCTTCGGATAGATGGGCACGCGCGCAATGTCTTCCTGCCCCGCGCGGATCTCGCCCGTCAGCGGATCAATCTGCCGCAGCGTATCGATCTGGTCGCCCCACATTTCGATCCGGTAGCCCTGGTCTTCATACGTCGGATAAATCTCGATAATGTCGCCGCGCACGCGAAACGTGCCGCGCCTCAGGTCTTCGCTGCGCTCGTACTGGATGTCCACGAATCGCCGCAGCAGCGCTTCCCGCGAAGTTTGTTGCCCCTTTTCCAGCATCACCAGCATCCCGTAATACGCTTCCGGCGAGCCCAGCCCGTAGATGCAGGAAACCGATGCCACAATCACCACGTCGCGCCGCTCAAACAGCGAACGCGTCGCACTCATCCGCAGTTTGTCCAGCTCGTCGTTGATTGTCGCTTCTTTATCAATGTACATGTCCGCGGAAGGCACATACGCTTCCGGTTGGTAAAAATCGTAGTAGCTCACGAAATATTCCACCGCGTTTTCCGGAAAGAAGTGCTTGAACTCGTGATAGAGCTGCGCCGCCAGCGTTTTGTTGTGCGCCAGCACCAGCGCCGGCCGGTTCGAGGCTTCGATCACCTTCGCCATCGTGAACGTCTTGCCCGAACCCGTCACACCCAGCAGCACCTGGTGCTTCTCTCCCGCCTTCAACCCCCGCATAAGCTGCTCGATCGCGGCAGGCTGGTCCCCGCGCGGCTGATACGTGCTGTGCAGCTTGAAATTCATCGTGAGCGTCTCCTGCTGGCCCATCAAGGCCAGCCGAAACCACCATTATACCAAGTCCCCCAAATCTGCCATGGAATAGGCTGATAGCGGGGGTACTCTTCGCTTGCGGTTGGCTCCTCGGCGAACATTGTCCAAGCAGTACGGGTAAATTCGCTTGACAGCAATAGAAGTAGGTGGAATAGTAGGTGTAGGAGGTGCTGGACATGGGTGAGCAATTCAACTTCACGGTCGGGGGGCAGGGCTTTTCAATTAGTCGCGAAGAAATAGAGCGAAAACTGAAGGGAGTACGGCCTGAGCAAATTCGCCAGTACTACGTGACGGTCAACCGAAAGGATTACCCTGTGAAGCAGGCGCTTGAGGTTTCAGCCGGGCTTCTGAGGTCTGGCTTTACGACTCAAGATGCAATCCGGGTCCTAAGAAAATTCGGATTACCTCTGCGTAAGAATGGTGAGTGACGAGTTCCTGCGCGTTCAATTGGGGTAGAATCGGCTCGAAATGCGAGGTGATACGTGACCCGGAAAAGCTGGCAAAACATCATGGTCCTTCCACTGCCGTTGTCGCTTGTGCTTTTCGGCGTGCTGGCGGGCGGTGCGACCAGCGCGCAAACTGAGTCCACGAAGCAACCTCAGAAAAACAGCGCGATTCCATCTTCGACTAAGTGGATTGAGGACAAGGTTTCGGTCCGAGTCGAATCGCCATATCTCTCGGTTTCCGGCGACCTCGTTTTGGCGTACACGCTGACGAACAAGACCGGGCAAGATATTGATCTCGACTTCACCGAGAACCCACGAATCAACATGAAACCACATGAGCCGACCCGGGTCTTTCTCAAATTAAAAGACCCTGTCAGCTATTCCCAGGTCACCCCCAGTGACCATTTTCTGTATCTAGTTGACACACTGCTCGCCGCTGACCTACCTGTGCTCTTCCACGTCGCTTTGAGGGTACCGTCTGAGGACAAGCCCTCCTGGTTCTCCTCCGAGAGCTCTGAAGACCGCCTATGGAGACTCCTAGAAAAGAAACTCGGTAACGTGGACAGCATTGCTATCTTCATTCCTGACCGCCAACTTAGGATCACACTTCCTGTTCCTGGTAGGCCGAAGAAATAATTGTGAAGACCCGACACGAGGGTAATAAAAGTTCGCTAGCGGGGTGCCCCGCCCTCGATTTTTGAGAGCGGGTCTTGAGGTGGCTTTTTCTCCTCACACCTTCAAGAAGCGGGTAACCGGAACCGATCCACTGCCGCCAAGCGCCCTGATTCATTGCTTCGTTGCTTCTTTGCCTCTCTGTTTCTCTGCGGAATCGCTGCCCGTCACCAGCAGCGTCTCGAACCGGCTGCTCGCCTCAATCGTATAGTGCACGGCATTCGTGCCATCCGCTTTCGCGATGGTCACGTCCATGGACTGCTGCGTCTCTTCCGTTGCTCGCACCACCAGCCCGCTCTTCAGCGAAATATACGTGACGATCTCATCCGTGCCCTTGGCCGTCCCCGATGTGCGCAACTCGTGCAGCCGGTAATCCTCCGGCGTCGCATCCTTCACCGGCGATTTCTGTTTCAGCGTCGCCCGCGTCAAGAAACTCGCGCACGTTTCCGCCGGAGTCAGCGGGCACCGGTCATTCTGCACGTAAGTCGTTTCCTTCTCCCACACCAAATTTGCGATGGGCGATGGCGATTTCTCCGCCTCCTCGGTCTTCCATTTATCCCCGGGCTTCGCGCCCTCCACCGGCAGCGTCCACCCAAACGCGAAGCGTGAAAGCCAGAATTGCCACGCCAGCCGCATTTCCGGCGCGACTTCGTCCAGGCCCTCGGCCTTCGCAACCTGCCCGTTCCCCGCAATCGTGAATTCGACGTTCGCGCGCGCGGATGCGTTCTTCTCGGACGAGTCGCGCTCTCCCCCGTCAAACTCCGCGTGCGCCACCACCACCGGCCGCCCGTTCTCCAAATGGATTTCCTGCGCGGTGAAAACCAGCGGCATCGCAATATCGCGCTGCACATCACCCGGATGCAGCATCGTCGCGACCCGGCTCTCCGTTTTTACGTGGCGTAGCACGTTCCCGTGAACGTCGTACTTCACCACCTGCCCCGCCCGCAACAGCGGCAGCAGCACCACGCGCTGGTCACCACCCGCCGCGCAAACACCCGCGGCCAGCAGTGCCACGCAAGCCAACACCTTCTGCATCGGAATCTCCTGCATCACCCTTTGCCCCGGAACTTTGTTCCCCTAGCAGGCTGCTGAAAAACATGTCTCACCGTCATTCCGAGCGAAGCGAGGAATCCCTCTTCGATCAGAATGCCAAGAAAAGAGAGATTCCTCACTCCGCAGATTCCGTTCGGAATGACGAATTCGGGGTTTTTCAGCAAGCTCTTAGCCTGGAAAATTCATGAT
>PMES01000122.1 GCA_003154775.1 Acidobacteriota bacterium
CTCGTGACGAACTTGGGCTAGTCATATGGCCGACGGCAGGGTTACCTTGCCAGGGGAGCGCCGTCCCACTTGCGGCGCCACACTTTCCAGTCGTTGAGCGTGGCCTTGAGCATGGCTTTGGCGGCTTTGTGCAGCCAGCGATCCTTGCGCGTGGCAAGGTCGCGCCTGACGGCGGGAATGGCCTTCGGCGAGCCGAGGTGGATGTTCGCTGTCTCCCAACCCATGCAATACAGGAGTTTCTCCTCGTCGCGTTCGGCGGGCAGGGTATTGATTTCGATGTGGCAGCAATCGGGCGCCAGGCGGCGGACAATCCAGTGCTCCGCGAAATGCACGTGGGGATCTCGGATGCGCACCGCGCAGTCCACGAGATCACGCGAAAGAATTTCCGTGGTGTCCAGGTGACGTGCCCAGATCCACGCGGAAGGCGTGAGCTGCTTGGCTTCACGCGCGATGTGCGCGCCATGCCAAGTGGCCAGGGCGAGGATGCGAGGATGGCCGAGACTCCCCAGGCCGGCGATGCGGCTTTTTAGCTCGTACTTTTCCTCGCGGAACGGCAGCGTGGACTTGAGCAGCTTCGCAACCTCAATGGGCAGGGTGCCCTTGTAGCGCGGGCAGGCGCGCATTTTTTCCCAGAATCGGACTGGATCGCGAAGCTTATTGAGCGCCAGCAGGCGCAACCACCGGTGATGCTCGGCAAGAACGAAAGGTCTGCCGCCCTTGGCCAGGGAATCGCGAAAGCCCTGCTCGATGACGCGCGAGGCTGCTTTGCGGCTGAGAGAGAGATGCTGTTCCTCGATCGCCAGATAGGCGCTGGCAAGGAGTCGAACCAGGTCCACGGTATAGGCAGCGGGCCACGCTTCATCGAAATCGTTCACACCCCAGATGAGCCGGCCTTCGAGGTCGCGCCAAGTGCCGAAATTCTCGATGTGCAGATCACCAACGGCCAGGACTTGCGGTGCGCGCGCGAGTTCGGGGCAGACGATAGGCCACCACTGCGCCCAGCGATAGAAGGTGGCGCGCAGGAATGGAAAAGCCGCGCGGGCCATGTTGCGGTGCTTGAGGTCGACGTCGGAGCGGATGAGTTTGACGTGCCGCAAGGCCCATTTTTCGAAGTCAGAGGTGGCGTAGACGATGTCGGGCAGTTCGTGTTTGTTTGGCTTCATGAGTGTGCGAACCGGCTTTGCGCCCGCTGACCCTGTGCGCACAGAAGTGTACTGCGCGCCCCAATTCCTCACAAGAATCCGCCTCGTCGGATTAGACTCTGAAGGGCACTTCACAGCCGGGCCCTACCTAGCTGTAGCGCTGTGGCACAGTCACTCCTGACTGTGCTCTTGGGTTTGCCTCTGCAGCGCAGGTGAGTCTGAAAGCCCTGGGCTTTTTCTTCCTCCCGCGCACCAATTAGAAATCCTGCTTACGCCCGCGCGTGGGCCGCGGCGCCAGCGACCCGCGATTCGTAAATCGGGAAGTGGGCCGCCAAATCGGCCACTTGTTTGCGAACTTTTTGTTCGACGGCGGCGTCCCCGATGTGGCTGAGAATCTCGGCCACCCAGCCGCCGATCAACTCCATCTCGGCTTCCTTCATGCCCCGCGTGGTGATCGAAGGGCTGCCCAGGCGAATCCCGCCCGCCTTCATTGGCGGTAGCGGATCGAAAGGAATGGAATTCTTATTGACCGTGATGCCCGCGCGGTCAAGAGCTTTTTCAGCGTCACTCCCGGTGATGCCGCGCGGATGCACTTCGATCATGAAGAGGTGATTATCCGTGCCCCCGGTGACGATGCGGAAGCCCTCTTTGGCGATGGCATTAGCCAGGGCCTTGGCGTTGGCGACCACTTGACGCTGGTATTGCTGGAAGCCGGGCTCCATCGCTTCCTTCAGGCACACGGCTTTGGCCGCGATGGTGTGCACGAGGGGCCCGCCCTGCGTGCCCGGAAAGGTCAGCCTGTCGAGTTCCTTGGCGAAACTCGATTTGCACAACACAAGTCCTCCGCGCGGCCCGCGAAGCGTCTTGTGCGTTGTGGTGGAAACAATGTCGGCGTGGGGCACGGGGCTCGGATGGATGCCCGCCGCGACGAGGCCGGCAATGTGCGCCATATCCACGAAGAAGAGCGCGTCCACCGCCTTGGCCACTTTGGCGATGCGCTCGAAATCGATGACCCGCGAATACGCGCTGGCGCCCGCCACGATCATCTTGGGTTTGTGTTCGTAAGCGAGTTTCTCGATTTCGTCGTAATCGATCTGTTCGGTGTCGCGGCGCACGTGGTATTCGACGAATTTGTACATGCGGCCGGAGAAATTCAAGGGGTGGCCGTGCGTCAGGTGCCCGCCATGCGCCAGGGCCATGCCCAGGACGGTGTCGCCCGGATGCAGCGTGGCCATGTACACGGCGATGTTCGCGGAAGTGCCGGAGTGGGCCTGCACGTTTGCATGATCCGCGCCGAAGAGCTGTTTGGCGCGATCAATAGCCAGTTGTTCCACCTTGTCGGCGAATTGGCAGCCGCCGTAATAGCGCCTGCCGGGATAGCCCTCGGCGTATTTATTGGTGAAGATGGAGCCCATGGCTTCCAGGACGGCTTCCGACACCAGATTTTCGGACGGGATGAGTTCGAGCCCGGTGGCCTGCCGGACGGCTTCCTCGCGCAGTATCTCGGCGATTTGGCCATCGACAGCATCAAGGGGGCGCTGCATCCGGGCGTTGGCTTCCGTGGTCATGCGGGTCTCCTTACGTGCAGAGAATTACTCTAACAGGTTGCGCCGCGATTCGGCCAGAGGACTGGGAGGTGGGTAGTGGGTTAGTTTCCGATTACGACTAATCGGGGGCTGAATCTGCATCCAAGACCTCAGGGCTTCCGTTTGTTCATATACTGAAGGAGCTTCTCACTCTTCTTCGCGGTCTTCGCTGCTTCCTGAAACGTAGCCTTTATCTCCTGGGAAATGTCCTCAACGAGTATGAGATGCTCGAGGTTCGAATGAAGGCAAATACTTCTTAGGTCCCCGATATTTTTGCTTATGCTCAGCGTGAAGCGAAGTCCGCAAACGTAGAAATAAAATAGTCTCAGGTCGTCGGCCGCCGCTTTGCCCTCGAAGGGTTGGAAGAAAGAGATGAGCGTCGTAGGTGGCGGACTGACGTAGAGCGTCAAAGCGATATCGTCCGGGAAATCGGCCTCGCCCTTCAAGAATGCCCGGACCTTCTCACCGTATTCCCCGAGATCAATCAATGTCTCGTCGGACACGAAGCCCCAATGATGGACCGAAGCCTTCCAGAACATTCCGAGGCCGAAATGCACGAGCTTATCAACCCTGATTCCGGGATTCGTCGCGGCAGCGCAGACAACGAGGTCCGGCTCGGCGAATTTCGGCGGTTTCAATCTCAGGATATCCAGGAACGGGAATTTCCCCTCTATCGTCGCGAGCTTCGGCAGCAGCCATTTCTCGCCCCCTTCGTTAAGAACGCCCTCACAATCCGAGCAGAGCAGATGGTCCTTGGTCTGTTTCGAGCTCTGGACCATGACCTTTGTTGTGATGAGAACTGGCTCAGAGTCCGCAGCGCGGCAATAGTTGTACAAAGCGCGCGGAATAAGGTGGCTCTTCACCAGCTTCTTATCGAGCTTGCACATCGGGCATTTGCCAAAGGCCATAATTTACCTATGAATGACTGATTGGGCACTATCGTATGGTTAAGAAAAGCTCGCATGTCCCGCGAAGTCAAACAATCAAATCAGATACAGCTTAAAGCCTTCGAAGTCCTCACCGACCCAGCTGACCGGACATGTGGAATCGGCCAAAAAACACATGTCCGATAACGCGACTATACATCCAAGTGAAAATGGTCAGGCTCATAGCGACCTCCCTAACGCCATCGCCAGGGCTGCATTTATCCTAGGGGGCAATCACCTAGTGTAGACTGTGTCTCTATGAAGACTTTCTACAGCGTAACGTCATTTGCTTTCTTGATTGGTTTGGCCATTCTCTGTTGTTTTGCTCCCTGGACAACTACCCCGGCCGGGAGCTCTGCGGCTCACGACTCCCTGGGTTACGCAGCCATCTGGTCGCAGCGGTTTGCTGTGGCCGCCGGAGCCAGGGTGGACTCAGGAGCCTTCGCAATCCTAGCTGGAGTGGTGGCCTTTTTCGCTATTGTAATTGGCGCGGCCGCGTACTTTTTCCGCAACAAGCGCGGATCGGAAAGAGAAGATGTTTGAGGCCGCTCATTCGCTTCGGTACAGTCGCGTTTGGAAAGCTGTCGTCCCAGAAATGTCAAAGACCGGGAATTGCAATCGTGTTTTGAAAATTGGAAAGAACGCCCGTTTGAAAACACTCCCTGAATACGGCATAAATTTCCGAACTTATGAACCGATGTGTTCGTTGTCCGGTAACTCGTAAACCTGTTTATGGAACTCGCTGCGAGATAATTCAGATGTCCCACAACTTCTAAACTAGGGAACTTGCTCACCCGTTTTTAGAGCCTATGACGGCAGGGCACCTGGACGATAAACGCTAACCGGAAACTGACCCACCAGCGGCAGGCGCGTCCTCTGTCTGGAAGGCGACCACCGCTCGATCCCTATCCTTGCAAAGCAAGAACATTTTTGGCGTTCCGATCGTGTGGCAGGGAAGAGAAAACCGCTTTTCCCGCGCCACATCTACCAGTAAAGCCGGGCTACCGCGGGAGCCGCATTACGTGGGCATCTTAAAGAAAAAGTACAGCCCGACAAGAAAGAACATCAGGTCAGGTGACCATGCAGACATGAGCGGTGGAAGTTGGCCGATGCCGCCCATCGCTTCCAGCAGCGCGGAGATGGCCCAATACACGATGCCAATGCCGACCCCCAGTGCGACGCCGCCAACGGCGCCGCGGCTACCCACCAGCAGCGCGAAAGGAATTGCCAGCATCATGCTAATCGGAGCAATCAGCGGGTAAGCCAGCTTCTTGTGCCATTGCACGGTGAGGGAAGACACGTCGAACCCGGCGCGGTGCAGCCCATCGATGTACCGGCGAAGATCCCGCCAGCTCATCTGAGACGCCTGGATGACTTCGCGATTGAAGTAGGAGGGCGGCTCGACGAGTTCCGCGAGTGTCGTGACCTTGAAGGGATCGTATCGCATAACCGCTCCGTCGGCGAAATCGCGGACCCAGCCGGATTCCAGCACCCACGTTTTCTCCGTATCCAGCCAACGCGCGCGCGTCGCGTAAACCCGCCGGCGCATCTGGAAGGTGGCGGGATCCAGCTCGATAACGCTGAGGCCGCCAAAGAGTTTTTGCGTGGGGTCGAAGAAATCGTAATTGTAGACCTTGTCGTTTTCTCCAAAGATCCAGCGTTGCGGGCGCGTGTAGGTCTGCGCGGGGCGGCCTTTGATCTGGTTGCGCAGGGCATCCTGGCGCTGGTTCGCGTAGGGGAGATAGGTGTCGTCCATGATAAGCAGCACGCCGGCGAGGAGAACACCGGCCATGAGGAGCGGCAACGCGATGCGGTAGAGGCTGATGCCGCTGGCTTTGAAGGCCACGATTTCGTTGTTCTTGCTGAGCACCCCGAGAGTAACCAGCACGGCCACAAGCGCGCCCAGCGGCGAAAGCTGGTAGAGAAGATAAGGGATCAGGTAGCGAAAATAATTGACGACCACGAGAAAAGCAACGTGGTGGCGCGCTATGTCGTCAAGAAGCTCGAAAAATGTGAAGGTCTCAAAGAGCAGGATGAACGCGCCCATGATAACGGCGAAATAGTAGAAAAAGCGGCGGAGCACGTAGATATCCACGATGCTTGGAATGCTGGAAGAGGAGGGAAGAGTGGCTTCGGCGCGGGCCGAGCCATTTTCCGCGCGGACAACCACGGCCTTGACCTTGGTTTTCTGCCGCCGCAACAGGCGCCAGAAAGCCACGAGCCGTGCCCAGGCCAGGAGACGCGGAGCTTCGCTGCGGTAGCTCTCCATGCGCGGAAGAAGCGCCACACCGATAAGCGCAAGCACGACGTTGGCGATCCACATGCCCGCGGAAGGCGGTAAAACACCCTGGCGCGCCAGGCCCGCCCCCACAATGAACAGCAGATAATATGACGCGATCACCACCACCGCGAGCAGCGAGCCCGCAGCGCGCCCGCCGCGCCGCGGCTGCGCCCCCAGCGGTACCGCGATTAACGCAAAAACAAGGCAGGCGACGGGAAACGCAAAGCGCTGGTGCAATTCCACACGCGCATCCCGCCAGCCCTTCCCGCGATCTCTCCAAAGGTCGCCCAACGAACGCTCCGGGTTGCTGGGCTCGCGCTCCTTGGCCGGAGCCATGCCGCTCACCTCCACGGGCCAGTCGCTCCGGCCGAATGCGGTGACCGAATAGTTTTCGGCATCGGCAACGGAAAATTCGTGCGTGGAACCGCCATTCAGGTGCAACTCCAGCTTGCCCAGCCGGGGCTCGGCAATTACAATCGCACTTTCCGCCAGGGTGATGCGCGAGCCGCTTTCTCCTCCGGCTTCCGCAAGAAATACGCCGTTCCAGCGAGTCCCGCTAGCGGAGACGTCGTTGATGTAGAGGACCATGTGCGGGAAACGCTCATCGAAGACGCGCGGCTGTACCTGAAACGAGATTTGTGAAGTGATCAAATCGCTTTCGATGGCGCGGAAGGTCCGAATCGCCAAGGGCGCCAGCCACAGCGTCATGACCAGGGTGAGTGCGGCGCCGATCGCCGCGAGCACGCCGACGGGCCAGAGAATGCGCCTGCGGCTGATCCCCAGTGCCGTCAGAGCGATGATTTCGCTGTCCATGGACATGCGGCCAAGGCCCAGGAGCACGCCGATAAGGACGGCCATGGGGATGGTGAAGACCAGGATGTTGGGAACGATGCAGAGGAAGAGTACCCCGATTTGCGATCCGGAGCCGGAATGGCGCACAAACAGCTCCATCAGGCGGACCAGCTTGGGAACGAACAGAACGAACGTGAAGATGATAAGTCCGAGGAGCGCATGACGTATGACTTCGAGAACAATGTAGCGGTCCAGGATGCGCATGGCGGGAAGCCTGAGTGTAACATGGTGGCGAGGCAGAGAAGAGGCTCGTTAATGAGGGAGCGCACCCCTAAGCGCACGAGTCCTGGATTGTGCTCGGAGTAGGCAACGAGGGTGACGGAAAGAGACCACGGATGAATCGAGTGAACCTGGCGGTGCTGTGGCACATGCACCAGCCGCAATACCGTGATCCGGAGACGGGGCTATATGTGTTGCCCTGGACGCGGCTGCACGCCACGAAGGATTACTACGGCATGGTCAAGTTGTTTGAGGAATTTCCTTCTCTCCATGCCACGTTCAACATGGTGCCGTCGCTGTGCATGCAACTGGAGGAGTACGCCACCGGAACATTCAATGAACCCTGGTTCGCGCTGGCCTTTAAGAAGACCGAGAACCTCACCCGGGACGATAAGAGCGAACTGCTGGGCCGCGCCTTTCAGGTAAATTACGAGCGGCTGGTGTCGCGCTGGCCCCGTTTTGTGGAACTGTATGAATGGTCGCGCCCCGCGGGAGGCGCTCAAGCGCTGATTACCTTCACGGCGAGGGACTGGCGCGATTTGCAGGTGCTTTCGCAACTGGCCTGGATGGAAGAAGAATGGTTCACGAAGGACCCGGTGGTGAGCCGGCTGGCAAACCGCGGCAAGGACTTCACGGAAAAAGATAAAGAGGCGCTGAAGGCCAAGCAGTTGGAATTAATTGCGCTGGTCCTGCCGGCGTACCGCGAAGCGATGGCTCGAGGGCAAATCGAGATCAGCACCACGCCGTTTTACCACCCCATCCTGCCACTACTCTGCGACTCCGACATCGCCAGGGTGGCTAATCCCGCCACGCCCATCCCGCGCCGCGCCTTTCGCAGGCCGGAAGATGCACGGGAGCAGTTGCGCCGGGCAAAGGAGTATCACGAACGCGTATTCGGGAAAAAACCGGTGGGACTGTGGCCTTCGGAAGGATCGGTCTCTGACCAGGCCCTGGCCATTGCGGCGGATGAGGGTTTCCAGTGGTTCGGCACGGATGAAGGCGTACTCGGCCGCACATTGAATGTGGGTTTCTTCCGGGATTCTTCGGGGATGCCGGCGAATGCGGAAAAACTGTACCAGCCGTGGCGCGTGCAAATGGCGAACATAGGAATTACGGGACTCTTCCGCGATCACCACTTGTCTGACCTGGTGGGTTTTGTCTATAGCCGCATGGACAGCAAAGCGGCGGCGGCCGATCTGCATGGAAGGCTGCGGCATATCGGCGAAACGGTGAAGGGCCCGAACCCGCTGACCGTCTGCTTATTCCTGGATGGCGAAAATGCCTGGGAGTACTACCCTGGAAATGGCAGGGAGTTTCTGCGTGAATTTTACCGCCGCATCAGCGATGACCAGGATTTCCGCGCCCTCACCGCCAGCGAGACCATCGCCGCTGCCAGCGACGTCCCCACCACCGGAGGCATCTTCCCCGCCTCCTGGATTAATGCCAATTTTGACGTGTGGATCGGCCACCTGGAAGACGCCACCGCTTGGGATCTGCTCTGGGATGCCCGCGAGGCCTATGCCCACGCCCTCGAAGCCCGCGCCAAGGGCTGGTCGGACCCCGTGACTGACGCGGGACTGGCGGAAGCGCAGGAGTCCTTGCTCGCCGCGGAGGGCAGCGACTGGTGCTGGTGGTTTGGGCCGGAACACAGCACCGCGAATGACGCGGAGTTTGATGCCCTCTTTCGCAAGCACCTCACGGGAATCTATCTCGCGCTCGGGCAAATGGCGCCAGAAGAACTCGCCAAGCCCATCAAGCGCCAGCCGGAACGTGCCTACCAACTGGCGCCATCCACATTTCTCAACGTCAAAGTGGACGGGCGGGACACCAGTTACTTCGAGTGGTTGGGCGCGGGCGTCTTCTCGCCAGAGCACCGCGGCGGTACCATGCACGGACGCACCTATTATTTAAGGGAATTGCGCTACGGTTTTGAAGAGGAGCGTTTTGTGGTCCGCGTCGACTGCTTCCCGGACAGGCTCATGGAATTGGAGGACCCCGAATTCCGCATCACCATCGGCGCCGCGCATGAAATCGTCATCGTGGTGAACTTGGAGCGCGGGCGGATGAAAGAGTTCGCGGTGGAAAAGGGGCGGGTGTGCTTGCTGAATCCCGGCAGCATTGCCGCGGTAGCGTTTGATCGCACGCTGGAACTCGCGGTGCAGAAGGAACACTTGGATTTGAAGGGCAAGAGCAAATTCCGCATCGGCGTGGCTTTGTGGCACGGGGGATTGCCGATTGATGTTCTGCCGACGGTTGGTTTTTTGGAAGTAAATCTCGGAGAAGAGAATTCCGCCTGGGCTGTCGAGACCGCCGAATGAGAGCTACATGGGACTTGTGAAAAATTGACTCGGCTCGCATTTCTCACCACTAATCCGGATTTCTCACAAACTATGATTTATCCGTTGTTCCGGATCGGCAAGACGCGGTCATCCTGAGGCGACCCGATGAGGATCGCCGAAGGACCTCGACATCAAAATTGTCCACGGAGTGTCAGTTGAGATCCTTCGGGCCGCCCCGACCAGGTCGGGGTAAACGCCCGGCGCGTCCCTCAGGATGACAGGCCGCTGCGCTGTTTGAATGGTGGGGAAATCGCATCGCGTGAGAAAATCCGATAAATACTCACCAAGGGCCATCTTGCGCAGCGGTTGCCTTCGGTTTGGGGGACGCTACTCATTGGGCAACTTTCCTGACGAAATGCCCGGGGTACTATGGCGGCAGGAAGCTTCCCTTGAAAAGATGAGAAGGCGTGGGCTAACCGTGGACGGGTGTCGGTGCATCCCGGGATTACGTGGCCGTGCACCCGGCGGGAACCCTGGCACAAGGGAAAATTCGCGTGGAATCCGCAGTCAACACTATCCCTCCGTCTGAAGAGACTGTAGCGAAGCTGCAGCCGCTGGCCAGCGGTGCAAACCCGTTGGCGCTGGAAATCGCGGTGAATGTGGCGGGCGCGCGGCCAGCCTCGGCTTCGGGGCAGCGCGATCTTTTTTCCGAGGACACAGCAACGGTGTTGGTGTCGGAAAATGGCGCGGTCATCCGGCTGGCCGCGGCGGTCGTCTCCGGCCAACTGCTCTTCCTCACGGATAGAAGAACCAACAGCGAGATGGTTTGCCAGGTGGTCCGGAAGCGCACCTTCCGGCCAACGGAATGCTACGTCGAACTCGAGTTCACGGAGCCCGGGCCGAACTTTTGGGGCTTGGAGATTCCCGCGAAGACTGCATCACCCTCCCAGCTCGAGACCGCTCAGAGGGTGGAGTCCGCGGAGACGACTGTGGAGGATGCGCCTTCGGAAGCCCCTGCCGCGCAGGGGCAGGGCGTCGCGGAGTTGAACCAGGAAGTAGAAGCGCTGCGAGAACAAATCCAGGCATCGCTGCAAACGAAAGCGCAGGCGGCGAAAGCGGAGGCGGAAGCGGCATTGCAACAGTCCGCCAAAAGGGCTGAGGCAGCGGCTGCGGAACAATCTCGGATCAAACCAGCGGCTGCGCCACCCGCGCCTCCCGCCGCGCCCCCGCCTCCACCGCCAAATCCTCCTGCGGTGGCGTCATCTCCAACGGATGGGAATGCGCAAGAAGCAGGGGCCGGGGCTGGGCCGGACGTGGCGGCAAAGCCGCTGGTTCGCATGACGCTGCCCAAAATGACCCTTGCCAATGAGGGCGGTGAGAAGGACTCAGAGGCGATCGATCCGCTCGACTGCCTGCTGCCCAAGCCGGATCTGGATTTCTCCGCAGCGCCTGCACCAGGGGCAACCAACGGAAGACGGTCCCTCTACGATATTTACAAGCCCATACGCTTGGGGATCGGGAAGTTTCGGCTGGTCCTTTTCAGCGGGTTGCTGCTCGGCGTTGTGCTTTGCGGGGCCTGGTACATGAACTGGCTGCCTGTTCCATCGCTCGGCGGGATCGCGCAAATGATCCATCCTACGAACTCCAAGAAAGTGGAAAGCGGGGTTGCGCGCCACGCGGCGCCAGCAATGGCATCACGCACAGTATCGACGCCCAATGCCGCTGCCCCAGATGCCGTGACGACGGAGCCCGTGGATGAGACTTCACCTCAGCCGGGGGGTGGCACCGTTGAAGGTGAGAATGCACCAATCACGGAAGCGCCCGCGCCCGAAGCCAGCGCGCCAGCGCCCCCTTCTGCCTTGAAGCCGAAAAAACCGGTAGCGCCCACGGCATCACCCGTACACGCAAGCGCGAAGGAGAAAGGCGGCTCGGCCGAATCACTTCGCAAAACAATGCCGGGTGCCACACCCTCTTCAACTCCACAGCTCGCACCCCCCGAACCGGCAGCAAGCGACGCGGTGCTAGTGCCGCCGAAGCTGCTGAAGTCGGCGAGCCCGGTCTATCCCCCGGATGCGATGCGGGATTACATTACGGGAGATGTGAGGGCGGATGCGCTGGTAGAACCCGACGGGCGCATTGGCGCCATGAAAATTCTCGGAGGACCTGTGCCGCTTCGTCAGGCGGCCTTGGACGCACTGAAGCAATATGAATACGCTCCCGCGACGCAAGGCGGGCGAGCCGTGGCCGCTCATGTCACTGTGACCGTGAAGTTCTGGTTCAATCCCTAGTCAACGCGGCCAGTGGCACAGTCACTCCTGACCGTGCTCTTGGGTTTGCTTTTGTTTGCCCCGCCTCCTGTTTAGCTTGAGCCTCGAAGGGCTTGCCCGCCGTAGTAGGGAGGCACGCCGCATGCCAGCCTCACATTCCATTGCCACAACGCTCAGAAAAGTTTCACCGCGAGCCGCTGCGGGTGGAAACCCACGGGAATCATCGTGAGCAGCGAGTCGGTCCGCGTGCGGATTACGGCGAGATCGCCGGAGCCTTCGTTCACCACCAGAAGCATCGCGGGCAGCGCGCCTGGCTCTGCGAGATCGAACCGCATGGCGCCCGGAAGCGCCCCCACATTGATGGGCCGGCTCACCCGCCGGTTGACGACGTCGAGGGGCATCACGCGGCCGGCGGCGCGATCCGCAACGTACATTTCGCTGGCGTCGGATACGATCAGGCCATCCGCGGGCGCCGATCCGAGCATCATGTAGTCGCCCATTTCATGGGTCCAGGTGTTCACGGCTTGCAGGCCGTGCGTTTCCGGTGAAATCACATACACTTCGCCACCGTCGGGCTTCAGCACCATTCGCGTGGGCTTACCGGCGAGCACCAGGTTGGTGAGCAGCACGCCGCGCCGCACGTCCACCACCGACAGGCGATTCTCAGACCGGCTCATCACGAAGGCGATGCTCCCGTCGGGGACGGCCAGGACTTCATCGGGATTGGGAATGACGGGAATCTCAGCGCGTTGTTGCAGGGTGGCGGCATCGTGAATGCCGAGCGTCCCTGCGCGGGAATTGACGACCAACAGAAATTTGTTGTCGGGAGTGATGCGCACCTGAACAGGTTGCGAGCCGGTTTTGGCTCGGGCGACGATGGCGCGGGTGGCGCAATCGATGGCGATGAGTTGGTCCGCGCCGGAAGCGGTGGTGTAGGCACGATCACCCTTGGAGGAAAACTCGATGGAGTAAGGGAGTCCGCCCACGGCAATACGCGCCGTGATTTGATTGCTGCGCGTGTCGATAACCCACACGTAGCCCCCGCCGCTGCTGACGCCCCAAACCTCGTGGCGTTTCGGGTGTTCCAGGATTTCGCCGAGCGCGGGACCCGCATAGATTTTGCCAATGGCCCGCAAGCCGATGAGGTCCACAACCGTTATGCTCCCGTCCTCCGTGCTCACGTAGGCATTCAGGTGCAGCCCGGGCCGCAGGAACGAAGGCCGGTGCTCGCGCAGCAGAAGGGCGACGCCAAAGATGACGAGAATGGTCAGGATGAAGTAGACGCGAAAGTTTTTGGCGCGCGGCATGTTTGCGAGCTTTGATTTTACATGAAGAAGCGACCGCCGAGATGGTTTCCCGGAGAAGACTGGGGCAAGTCAGTTCACCTGGCGGTGGACGACGCCGGCGATCTGACGCACTTCGGCGAGCAATTCCGCAAATTCCTCGGGCAGGATGGACTGCATCCCGTCGGACAGCGCCTTTTCCGGCTGATGGTGCACTTCAACCAGCAGTCCATCCGCCCCCACGGCCACCGCAGCGCGCGAGAGCGGCAGCACCTTGTGGCGCTTCCCGGTGCCGTGGCTGGGGTCCACAAGAATCGGCAGGTGGCTGCGTTTCTTCACCGCGGGAACGACCGCGAGGTCCAGCGTGTTGCGCGAAAAATCGGAAAATGTGCGCACGCCGCGCTCGCACAGAATGACGTTGTAGTTGCCCTCGCTCAGGATGTATTCCGCGGCCATCAGGAATTCGTCCAGCGTCGCGCTCATGCCGCGCTTGAGTAAAACCGGCTTCTTGGCCCGCCCGGCCCGCTTCAGCAGTGAAAAATTCTGCATGTTGCGCGCGCCGATCTGTATAACGTCCGCCCACTCTTCCACGAGATCCAGCGATTCGTTGTCAATCGCTTCGGTGACGATGCCAAAACCATAGTTCTCGCGGACCTTCGCCAGAATCTTCAGCCCCGGCAGTCCCAGCCCTTGAAAGCTGTACGGAGATGTGCGCGGCTTGTACGCGCCCCCGCGGAACAGCCGCACGCCGGTGGGCTTCAGGCGCTCCGCGATCGCCAGGCACTGCTCTTCCGTTTCCACCGCGCACGGGCCGGCCACGATGGCCAGATGCGCCCCGCCAACCAACACATCTCCAGAAGGAGTTGGAATGCGGACGATGGTGGGCTCCTCTTTCACGTCCCGGGAAACGAGCTTGTAGGGCTTGGTGACGGGAATGCACTCGATCACGCCGGGCATGGACTCCAGCACGCCGAGATCGACCGCACCATTGTTGCCTGTGATCCCGATGGCGGTACGCCCAGAGCCCGGGATGGGATGCGCTTTCAAGCCCAGCGATTCGATGCGCTCGCACACGGCGCGAACCTGTTCTTCCGTGGCGTGAGACTGCATGACAACCAGCATGGATTTTCTTCCTCGTAAGACGCGCTTTTTCAGTGTACTTCAGCGGTGCAGACCGAGCAAATTCAAGCAAGAAACGCCGGCGAGTGCATCTCGCTTCGTGATGATTTAGCAGGCGGCTGAAAAGGCCGTTCTCTTTAGGAGGCCGAGGCTTCAGCCCCGCTCGGCTGCTTCGATTTGCATGATTTTTTCCACCCGCCGCGCATGGCGGCCGCCCGCAAACGTCGTGTTCAGGAAAGTCTGCACCATTTCGATGGCCTCGGCGCCGTTGACCACCCGGCCGCCCATCGCCAACACATTTGCGTCGTTGTGCTCCCGCGCCAGCCGCGCCGTGTCCACGTTGTGCGCCACCGCGGCGCGAATGCCCGGCACCTTATTCGCCGCGATCGCAATGCCCATGCCGGTGCCGCACAGGGCGATGCCATAGGCATCCTGATGCGCAGCCACGCAATCGGCTACCGCCTTGCCGTAGTCGGGGTAGTCCACGGATTCCTCCGACCACGTACCCAGGTCATCCACGGGATAGCCGGCATTTTCAAGGAATTGGCGGATGGTTTCTTTAATGTGATAGCCGGCATGATCGGCGCCCAGGGCGATCCGCGGCTTCGGTGAGAGTTCCGGCATGGGAGCCTCCCGAGCCGGATTCTATCGGACTAAGGGAACCACCGCAATGCGGCGTGCCGCGGCAGCCGGTGGAACGTCACCGGGTTATCAGGGAAATGAATCGCAGCGATTCAAGTTTTGGATGCACTCGACTCTCCCCTTTTCCACTGGTGCCGACCTATACTGAATAGGCCGTCCCGATACGGCAAATTCACTTCACAGGAGTGCGATATGTCGAACGTTTACGCGGATAATTCCTTAAGCATTGGCAGAACCCCTCTGATCAAACTGAATCGAGTGACTGATGGCGCGAAGGCCACGGTGCTTGCCAAGATCGAGGGGAGAAATCCAGCGTACTCGGTGAAGTGTCGTATCGGGGCTGCAATGATTTGGGACGCCGAGAAGCGCGGCGTGCTGAAGCCGGGCATTGAGCTCGTGGAGCCGACCAGCGGGAATACGGGGATTGCGCTGGCTTACGTTGCGGCCGCGCGCGGCTACGCGATTACCTTGACGATGCCGGAAACGATGTCGCTGGAACGCCGCCGCGTCCTTGCGGCCTTTGGCGCGAAACTCATCCTCACGCCCGGACCGGAAGGCATGAAGGGCGCGATCAACAAAGCCACCGAGATTTACAACTCGGACAAGCAGCATTATTTTCTCCCGCAACAGTTCGATAATCCGGCCAACCCGGATATCCACGAGAAAACCACGGGGCCTGAAATCTGGAACGACACGGACGGGCAGATTGATGTGTTCGTGGGTGGCGTGGGCACCGGGGGAACGATTACCGGCGTTTCGCGCTACATCAAAAACACCAAGGGGAAGAAAATCCTTTCCGTCGCCGTGGAGCCGACCGTCAGCCCGGTGATCACACAGACCCGCGCGGGGCAGCCTCCCGTGCCGGGACCGCACAAGATTCAGGGAATCGGCGCGGGATTCGTGCCCAAGAACCTGGATCTGACCGTGATTGACCGCGTGGAACTGGTGACCAACGAAGAGTCCGTGGAGATGGCCCGACGTCTGGCGCGCGAGGAAGGTATCCTCAGCGGCATTTCCTGCGGTGCAGCCGTTGCCGCAGCCGTGCGAATCGCCAAGTTGCCGGAATTCGCAGGGAAAACCATCGTCACGGTTCTCCCCGACGGCGGCGAACGCTACCTCTCAACAATTCTCTTTGAGGGAATTGGCTGAGGCGCGCATCCTCCGCCAGAAGGGAACACGCTTCCTAACAGCGACTCAACACTTTCCGGGCAGGGGCGCAGCACTGCTGCGCCCCTGCACCCGCGGCGTGCATCCAACGTATAGTTAGTCAGAAAAGAAGGCGAAGATGGATGAGTTGAAATGCTTGGCTCGCGAGTTTCGCTCGGCGCTGGAGGCACGCCTGTCGGGTGATCCCGCGGGGGAATACCGGCTGCCGTCGATGGAAGATGTGGCCACGTTTTGCCGGCGCTATCTCGATTCGCTTTTCCCGCTGCATCATGCACCGGAAGAGACGGAGAGCCCGCAAGCCTCGCACTTCGTGGAAGAGCTCGAGTTGCTTCTGGCGGAACAGATTGTTTGCGCCATCCGGTTTGATTGCAGTTGCCGCCGGAAGAAGACTCCGGCGAATCTCGCGCGGACAGCCGAAGAGCTTGTCAGCAAGATCCGCGAGAAACTGCCGAAGCTGGCGCACTTGCAGGCCACCGATCTGCAGGCGGCGCTAAAGAATGATCCGGCCGCGAGCGGGCTGGAAGAAATTCTCCTCAGCTATCCCGGCATTGAAGCCATCTCTGTGCAGCGGCTGGCCCATGAGTTGTACCAGCTAAAAGTCCCCTACCTGCCCCGCATCATGACGGAAATTGCCCACGGCCATACGGGGATTGACATTCATCCCGGCGCCGCCATCGACGAATCATTTTTCATCGATCACGGCACAGGCGTTGTGATTGGAGAGACGGCCACCATTGGCAAGAACGTGACGCTCTATCACGGCGTGACCCTCGGGGCCTTCAATCCCACCAGCCAGCGCGATGCCGAGGGCGGGCTGGTGCGCGGCCTGGCCAACAAACGCCACCCCGACATTGAAGAGAGCGTGACCATTTATCCCGGCGCGACGATTCTCGGTGGCGACACGCGCATCGGCCACCACAGCATCATCGGGGGCAATGTCTGGCTCACGCACTCGATCGCCCCCTATAGCCGCGTGACCGTGAAGGATCCGGAGCTGCTCATCCGCAGCCACACCCGCGGCAGCGATGAGGACTGGTTCCTCGGCAGCTCAATCTAGCCAGTTGCTTAAAAACAGCAACGCGAAGGAACTCAGCACTCCCCGTACTGCACAACGCAAAGAGAAGTTGCTCGCACCTTGCGTTGACAGTGGCGGAGTGTGTCCGCTACGCTCGAATGCTTAACTGATTGCGCAGAAATGGACAGGGAGAAGCATGGCTGAAGACAAGCTACCAACACGGGCCCAGGATTTTTCCGAGTGGTACAACCAACTGGTGCTGAAAGCGCAACTCGCCGACTACGCTCCCGTGCGCGGCTGCATGATTGTGCGCCCCTATGGCTGGGCGCTGTGGGAAAACATTCAAAGCGCGCTGGACCGCCGCTTCAAAGCCACGGGCCACCAGAACGTCGCCTTTCCGCTGCTCATTCCCAAGAGTTTCATCGAAAAAGAAAAACACCACGTCAAAGGCTTCTCGCCCGAACTCGCGGTCGTCACCATTGGCGGCGGCGAAGAACTGGCCGAGCCGCTCGTCATCCGCCCTACTTCCGAAACCATCATCGGCCACATGTGGTCCAAGTGGATTCAGTCTTACCGCGATCTCCCCGTGCTGATGAACCAGTGGAACAGCGTGGTCCGCTGGGAGCTCCGCACCAAGCTCTTTCTCCGCACACTCGAATTTTACTGGCAGGAAGGCCACACCGCCCACGCCACCCGCGAAGAAGCCGTCGAGGAAACCAAGCAGATGCTCGACGTGTACACCGATTTCGCCGTCAACGATGCCGCCATTCCCGTGATTCCCGGCGCCAAATCCGACGCCGAAAAATTCGCCGGCGCCGAGGTCACTTATGCCATCGAAGCGCTCATGGGAGATGGCAAGGCGCTGCAATCCGGCACTTCGCATTTCCTCGGCCAGAATTTTGCCCAAGCCTTCGATGTGAAGTACCTTGACCAGAACGGCCAGCTCCAATACTGCTGGACCACCTCCTGGGGTCTATCCACGCGCTTCATCGGCGCCATCATCATGGTCCACGGCGACGATCAGGGCCTCGTAATGCCGCCAAAACTGGCCCCCACGCAGGTCGTGATCGTTCCCATCTACAAGACCGACGAAGAAAAAGCTTCGGTTCTAAAAACTGCGAAAGAACTGAAGGCGCAGCTCGTGAAAGCGAATCTCCGCGTCACGCTAGACGAGCGCGAAGGCTTCAGCCCCGGCTGGAAGTTCAATGATTGGGAGATGCGCGGCGTGCCCGTGCGCGTCGAGCTTGGGCCCAGGGATGTGGCCAAGCAGGCCGCCATGCTCGCGAGACGCGACAAACCGGGAAGGGAAGGGAAGTTCAGCGCCTCCCTCGCCGATTTGCCCGCCACCATCGAAAAGCTCCTCGCGGAAATTCATCAGTCCCTTTTCGACAAGGCCTTGGCCTTCCGCCGCGCCAACACCCACGAAACCCTGAATTACGACGACTTCAAGAAAGCGGTAGAAACAGGCTTCGCCTTTGCTTTCTGGTGTGGCAGCGGCGATTGCGAGGCCAGCATCAAAGAAGAGACACGGGCCACCATGCGTTGCATCCCTCTTGACCCGGACGCCGTCCTGGGCCACGGCTCAGCAAGCGGCAGCGGCGCCTGTGTCTACTGTGGCAAGCCGGCGGCCCACCGGGCCATTTTTGGCCGCGCGTACTAAGCCCCGGGCGTTGCGCCTAAAGCACACCGCAATCGCGGGATTCTCGACACCGCTCTTGCCCGGTGGTAGCGTGATCAAAGAGAGGGATAATTCTGCGCCGCCGGATGTGACGGTGGCGTCCCATTGGAGCGTTTCTTCGTGAGCTTGCCATTGCAAACCTCCCGGCGTTCCCAGCGCGGGGAAGGCAAATTAAAAGCGATTATCTACACGGTCATACTGGTGACGCTGGTATTCCTGGCGATCAAGCTGGTGCCGCTCTATGTGGCGGAGTACCAGCTCCAGGATAAGATGAACGAGCAGGCCAAATTCGCTGTCGTCAACCGTTACTCGGAAGACCAGATTCGCGACATCCTCATGAAAGTCATCCAGGATCTGGATATTCCGGCGACACGCGATGACATCAAGCTATCCAGCACCAACCACGGCGTCTCCATCAGCATCAGCTATACCGTTCCCGTCGATTTTCTTGTCTACCAGACCAACATCACCTTTTCTCCCACAAGCGAAGGTCTGGACATCATGAAGTAGATCCGCAATCGCCAGGTCCGGGAACCGCCTCGGCTTCCCTCCTGCCTGTAGATGCGTCACAATGAAAGTGTCCACCCTGGGGGATTAAGCAATTGCGATTCCGCGTGCAAAAGGGCTTCTGGACTTCCGCATTTGGTCTGGCGCTTCTGGCCGTGGTGGCCTTGTGTTTTCTCCTCACCGCCAGCGTCTTCGCCTACTTCTACATCAAATATTCCCGGATGATCGATGCGCGCCTGTCCGGGCACGTGCTGCAGAACACCACGCAGATTTTCTCGGCGCCAGAGCGCATCTCCGATGGCCAGCCATGGGGTGTAGCCGACCTGGTCATGTACCTGCAGCGTGCCGGCTATCGTCCCGATGCGGATGAAAATTCGCTCGGAGAATACACGGTTGACGGCACTACGGTGGATATACGCCCGTCAAAGTTGTCCTTTTTCGGCGGGGCCAACGCCATTGCCGTGCAGTTCAGCGGCAAGATGGTTCGCTCCGTCCGCCCGCTTGCGGGTGGCGCGGATTTGGGCAGTGCGGAACTCGAGCCGGAACTCATCACCAATCTCTTCGACAGCGCGAGAGAGAAGCGCCGCCCCGTGCGCTACGAGGATCTCCCTCCCCTTCTCGTGCAGGCCATCCTTTCCGCGGAAGACAAGCGCTTCTTTGAGCATCCCGGTTTCGACTTCATTCGCATCTTCGGCGCGGCCTGGGCGGACGTTCGCCACAGCCAGCATTTGCAGGGCGCCAGCACCATCACCATGCAGGTGGCGCGCACCTTTTTCCTCTCCACCGACCGCACCTGGCGCCGCAAGCTGGCGGAGGCCATGCTCTCCTTTGAACTCGAGCAGCGCTTCACGAAACGACAGATTTTCGAGCTCTACGCCAATGAAGTCTACCTCGGCAACCGCGGCAGCTTCGGCGTTCGCGGGTTTGCGGAAGCCAGCGAGGCCTACTTCGGAAAAGATCTGCGGCAGTTGACCCTGCCGGAGTGCACCTTCCTGGCGGGACTCATTCGCGCTCCCAATTACTACTCCGCCTCCGACCGCCATCCGGAACGCGCGGCTCAGGCGCGAGACCGCGTGCTCACCCAGATGCTCGAAAATAAATATCTCAACGAAGCTGACGTGCAGGACGCCAAACGTGTCCCCATTAAAATCGTGCGCACCGCCGTGGCGGGGAACGAAGCGCCGTACTTCGTGGATATGGTCAAGGACCATCTCCTGGACAATTATTCCGAGCAGGACCTCCTCAGCCAGAACTATCGCGTCTACACCACGCTCGATCCGCAATTGCAGCGCGCCGCAGCCGTAGCGGTCGACATCGGCATGAAGAACGTGGATGCGCTGATTGCCAAGAAGTACGAGAAAGTGAAGAAGCCCAAGGGCAAAAACGCCCCCAGCGAACCCGTGCCGCAAGCACAGGTGGCGCTCGTGGCCCTCGATCCCCGCACGGGAGAGGTCAAGGCGCTGATCGGCGGGCGAGATTATGGCCAGAGCCAGTTGAACCACGCGCTGGCGCACCGCCAGCCCGGGTCAGTCTTCAAGCCCTTCGTCTACGCGGCCGCCTTCAACAACGCCGTGGATGGCGCGCAGCCCGTGGTCACCCCCGCGACCACCGTGGATGACGAGCCCACCGTCTTCGAATTCGACGGCCAGGAATACACCCCCAACAATTACGGCGAACGCTTCATGGGGAAAGTCACGGTCCGCCAGGCGCTCACCAACTCCCTCAACGTCGCCACCGTGAAAGTTGCCGAACTTGTCGGCTACGGCCGCGTCGTGCAGATTGCCAGGCAGATGGGGCTTCCCTCCAACATCCGGCCCACGCCGGCAGTAGCTCTGGGCGCTTACGAATTGACACCCGTGGAAGTGGCGGGGGCCTACACGGCATTCGCAACCATGGGCACGCGCGCCGATCCGTTCTTCCTGAAAAGTGTGGTCAGTGCGGGCGGCACTGCTTTGGAAAAGTACGCGCCCACAAATAAGCTTGTATTGGATCCCAAGGTGGCCTACCTGGTGGACAGCATTTTGCAGGACGTCCTGAACAAGGGCACCGGCGCGGCGGTGCGCGCCAGAGGCTTCACACTCCCCGCTGCCGGGAAAACTGGCACATCGCGCGACGGCTGGTTTGCGGGCTTCACCAACAATCTGGTCT
Source organism: Acidobacteriota bacterium (assembly GCA_003154775.1). GTDB lineage: Bacteria > Acidobacteriota > Terriglobia > Acidiferrales > UBA7541 > Acidiferrum. The sequence continues at coordinate 21,112 of PMES01000122.1, forward strand.
GCGTCATCTGGATCGGCTTTGACGATAATCACGATCTCGGCCTCGCGGGTGGCGCAACCGCCGCGCCGATCTGGGCGGACTTCATGATTCGCGCCACTGCCATGCCTGCCTATCGCGACGTCAAGGATTTTGACAAGCCCGAAGGCGTGGATACCGCGGTCATCGATGCGGACACCCTGCAATTGGCCACGCCGAACTGCCCGGTGACGCGCGAGGAAGTTTACGTGACAGGCTCCGCGCCCACCCAGTTGTGTGAGCTTCACGGTGGACATGGGCCCGCCTCGGCGGTGGGATCTTTCCTCTCGCATATGTTTGGCGGCGGCTCATCGAAATCTCCGCAATCGCCGGGCGATCCAAACTCCACCGCGGAGCAGCCGGATAAGAAAGCCGCGGCGCAAGACGGGACGCCATCCGCCACCGGCACCAAGGCCAGCGAGAAGAAAAAAAGCCCTTTGCAGAAGATTTTTGGTATCTTTGGGGATAAGAAGAAGAAAGAGCCCGACAAACCTGATCGGGACAAAGGAGATTCGCCATGACCAGGTATTTCTTGGCGATTCCAGGCATTGCTTTGCTGTTCTGCTTGCTTCTTTCCCCCGCTCTTGCTCAAACCACTCCTGACACTCCACCCCCCTTTCCCAGCACCTCCGCTACGGCTGCTCCACTCTCCCCGGAAGACTTGGCTAAACTCTATTTGATCCGTAAAGAGTACCCTGCCGCGGAAGTGCTGTTTCGCAAGCTGACCCAGCAGCAGCCAAGGAACGCGCTGTACTGGAATGAACTGGGGATTACGCTGCACAACCAGGCGGAGTTGGACCCCGCGATGAAGTGCTACGAAAAGTCGGCCAAGCTGGACTCTCGCTACGCCGATCCCGTGAACAACATCGGCACCGTCTGGTACGAGCGCAAAAAGTATTCCAAGGCCATCCGCGCCTACAAACGGGCTATCGGCATCAAGGATGATTTTGCCTCTTTCTACATGAACCTTGGGTACGCTTACTTTGCCGACAAGAAGTACGAAGAGTCCATCGCTTCCTTCCACAAGGTTCTGCAACTCGATCCGCAAGCGTTTGATCAGTCCAATTCGCGGACTGGGACAGTCGTTCAGGACAGGTCCATCGGCGAGGACCGCGGCCGCTTCTACTTTATGCTCGCAAAGTCTTTCGCCCAAGTCGGCAACTTGGATCGTTGCGTCATCTATCTCCGCAAAGCCCGCGACGAAGGCTATAAGAACATGGATGCCGCGAAATCCGACCCGGCCTTTGCGGGTGTTTTGAAAGACCCTGCGATCCAGGAAATACTCGAGCCCGCGCCGCCGCAAACCGCGCAGCCCTAGCAGGGCCCTCATGTTTACCCCGCTCGCCCCGATCTGAGAGTTGAGGATTGCGAGAGCCTGAGGCGATCCCTCCCTGTAGGGGTCGAGCACCGC
>PMES01000119.1 GCA_003154775.1 Acidobacteriota bacterium
GGTTCACCGGACGAATACGGATTTGGAGAACGTCGCGGAGACCAGGAGTCTTTTCGGCCAGCTACGAGGTGACAAGGTGAACGAAGTATCGAACGAGGGCAAAGCACAATGGTGGAGAAAGCCTCCTGCTCGTTTGCTTTCTCGCATTCGCGAGCGTGAAGAGCAAGTTTTTCTTCTGCTGACGCTTGTGATTGGCGTCCTCACCGGCCTGGCGGTCGTTGCCTTCATCGTGCTGACAGAGCATTTGGGGATGCGACTCTATCCAGTCGGCAGCGCGGCCTGGCGACGCATCCTGATCCCCGTTCTTGGCTCCTTCGGCATGGGGTATCTGCTGTATCGATATTTCCCCGATGCCCGCGGTAGTGGCGTTCCGCAAACCAAAGCCGCCTTGTTTGCACGGGGCGGCGTAATCACTCTCGGTACGGTTCTCGGAAAATTCTTTTGCACGGCAGCGACTTTGGCAAGCGGCATCCCCCTGGGACGCGAAGGACCTTCGGTGCAGGTCGGGGGCGGGATCGCCTCGGTGCTCGGCCGTTATCTCGGATTGAGCGCTGAACGAGTGAAGGCGCTCATCCCCGTCGGCGCTTCCGCCGCCATCGCCGCCGCGTTCAACACACCGCTGGCCGCGGTTGTGTTCTCGCTCGAAGAGATTACCGGAGATCTGCACGCACCAATTCTGGGTTCCGTGGTGTTGGCCTCCGCGGCCTCGTGGTTCGTTCTGCGACTGCTCCTCGGGAACCATCCTTTGTTTCACGTGCCGCAATATCAACTAGCTAATCCCCTGGAGTTCGGGATTTACGCCATATTAGGAGTTGCCGGCGGCTTGGTTTCTGTGGCCTTCACGAAGCTTCTCCTGAGAACACGGGAATGGTTTATGCGCCTGCCCCAAAAAACAGTCTGGTTCCAGCCCGTTGCTGGAGGCGTGCTTGTTGGCGTGATGGCCCTCTTTGTGCCACAAGTTTTGGGAGTCGGCTATGGCTACGTAGGAGAAGCACTGAACGGAAGAATGGCCCTCGGGATCATGGCGATATTGGTGGTTTTGAAGCTCCTTGCGGTCACGACGAGCTACGGATCCGGCAATGCGGGAGGTATCTTCGGTCCTAGCCTTTTTATCGGCGCAATGCTTGGAGGTACGGTCGGAGGCATTGCACACCACTTCTTGCCTGCATACACGGCCTCGGCGGGAGCCTATGCTCTGGTGGGCATGGGCACGCTCTTTGCCGGCATCGTCCGGGCGCCGATGACTTCGGTTCTGATGATCTTTGAAACGACGCAAGACTACGCCGTCATTGTCCCCCTCATGATTTCGAATCTTGTCAGTTTCTTCATTTCCTCGCGTTTGCAGCCGGAACCGATCTACGACGCCCTGGCATATCAGGACGGCATCCACTTGCCGAGCGCGGCAACGCGTCACCAGAGAGGGGGACGTCAAGTCGTAGACCTGATGCGGCCCGTGGGAGAAACATTGGCAGCTGCTATGAGTGTCGGCGACGCGTTGAATCTAGCGCTGACTAGTCACTTCCGCTGCTGGGCCGTGTGCGATGAGCATGGCGTGATTGGAGTTCTCAACAAGAGCGGGCTTGAGCGAGCCGCGGAGCAGCATGGAAGGGAGAAGCGGCTTGCGGAACTGGTGGATGCGCGAACGTTCCCTCATCTCCATGCTGACCAATCCATTCACTTGGCACTTGAGCGCATGGGAAGCGCTGGTGTAGATCTCCTTCCAGTCGTGAGCCGTGCGGATATCAACAAGTTGGAAGGGATCCTCCTGCTGAGAGACGTCTTAGATTCCTACGGCGTCAGTGCAGAGGATCAAAACTGACTCCTACAAAGAACTCCTGCTCGAAGGCGTTTCGCGACAGTACCTTCTCATACCTTCTCACTGAATATTTGATTCTTAGAAGAAGTTGCGCACAGCGTGCCGAGTCGGATGCGATACCAGCCGACACCACAGGAGCAAGCGCTGCGCAAGAAGGAAGCACTTGCGGAGCGCGTCGAGAAGCTCACGCGGGTGCGCGTCCTCGAAGCCATCCGCAAGAAGCTGCCCGACGTTCTCTCTCGGCCAGACTTGGAGATGGTAGCCCTCGACTACTTCCGGCGCTTGGGCCACGACAACCACCGCCGTCTCTCCAAGCTCTACGCATGGGAAGAGAGGAAGAGCAAGACCTCATGGGGTGCTCAGACCGTGGATTTCGAGAAGATTGCTGCGACTGCCGTGCAAGACATGAAAACCGCAGACGTCCAACGCTTTCTCGTGGTCTGCGCTCTCGTTCCTGACTTGTATTGCCCCGGCTACAACCCGAGGCAACCGTTGGCGAAGGACTCTAACCTCGCAACCACCGCAGGACGGCATAAGATCGACTCGCAGGATGCTCCAAGGCATCACCATGAAGAATTTGCCCACAAACCATTAGCCCAAAGCAGCACCTTGAGCCAATCCGAGCACGACTGGGCCTACGCAAAGCGAGCCTTGGCACGTGGGGACGACCCCGAAGAAGTCATCCGCCGAATCACTGATTACCGCGCGGATGATAAGCACGATCCCGCGTACTACGCACGTCACACTGTCCTGAAAGCCCAAGCCGACATCCAACGCACATTGAGCGACAGGAAGGGTGCTTGCAGACAAACAGGCGAAGAAATCAACCAAGGTCCGACCAAAGCGAACTGGCATGAATCAGAGGCCGACCATCAACAGCATGAATAGCGTGGCTCCGGCAACGGTGACAGCTGATGCCGCCGATGGTAAAGTGTCTACTGCAACGGTTCGAGCGGTTCATCGGAGAGGAAAAACGATGAGCCGAAGAACAGGACAGAACGGAACGATTGAAGAAAGAAATGGAGCCTGGCGTGGCAGATTTCTCGTAGATGTTCCCGGTCAAATGGAGCGTCAAAAGAGGTCGGTCGTTCTAGGCGTCAAGAAGGAAATGACCAAATCTGAAGCTAAACGGAAGTTGAGAGAGATTATTCGACAAGAAGGTATAGACCTTCCGACTTACGTAATTCCATCAACTGAAAGCTTTGGTCAGAGAGTACAGCAGTGGGAGCAGACGTACGTTGTGAAGCGGAAACCCTCAAACCAGGACCTGATCCAGTATCACTTAAAGGTCTACCTGCTGCCAAGGTGGGGTAAGACTCCGGTCGAACTCATTACGGCCAAAGCAGTCAACGAGTGGATTGTTGCTCCAGAACTTAAGCACCTTTCACCGACGACCATTAAGGGGATCGTAACAACTTTGCAGTTGGCGCTTGGAAAGAGGTTTGGCAGAGGAGCGATCTCTTATCCGTCGAAAATGGGTGTACAGGATGATCCTCGCTGTTACACAGTGGAGGAAGTCCAGAACATCGTCGAGGCTGCTGGAGGACAATACAAAGTTCTCTTCAAGCTAGCGGCCGAGACGGGAGCCCGTGCTGGCGAGTTATATGCACTCGCAGTTGATGACTTGCTCTTCGAGCACAACGTCGTCCGCATCAACAAGAGCATGTACCGTCAGAAGGTGGGATCACCTAAGACGAAGAACGCTATCCGCTGGGTCAACGTCAAGCCGTATGTCATGGAGATGCTGCAGAGCCATCTGAAGGGCAAAACCGAAGGGCTTGTCTTCCGATCGAAGCGGAATACGCCGCTCGTGAATTGCGTCGTTCTCAACAAGCACCTTCATCCACTGCTTCGCAAACTCGGGCTAGAACGTGGTGGTATGCACGGCTTCCGGCACCATCGAGTGAGTACGCTGGTCATGGCGGGAACCCCAATGGCAGTCATCAAGAAGTGGATAGGGCACGGTAGCGAGGAGATGGTTAATCGCTACACGCATCTTCGTCCTAATTTCATGCAGGACGAGCTTGCAAGAGTGCCTGATTTCGCTCCTGAACTTGGGTCGAAGATTGCTGCGTTTGCCCCTTTTGACCCAGGGATGCAGGCCATGGCATGATGTAAGTCCAGTGTTTTCACCTACTGGGAGGTCGTCCAATTGGTAGGACTCCAGACTCTGGATCTGGCTATCCTGGTTCGAGTCCAGGCCTCCCAGCCAATCTTTTCAATTACTTAGCTGCGAGCTTTCCTCGAACTTGGGAACACTTGGGAACAAAACCCGTTCCAGCTTCGAAATTGCACTGCGCTGAGACTCTTCTACCGACTGTGTATAGCACGCGAGTGTCGTATGCGGAGACGAGTGCCCCAGAACGTGCTGTGCTGTTCGCACGGGCTCCCGCATTTCACTCAGCGTTGTTGCTACGAATCTGCGAAATACTCTCCAGCCAGTCTTTTGAAGTCCACATTTTGCGAGCGCGGGATGAAGAACCCTATGCAACAGGTTTGCGGCCTCGTAAGGCTTGCCATCAGCATTCGGAAACACCAAATCCGTGGCACTCCTCCTTAGTTGCAGCTTGTGCTGTCGCAGAGCGAAGAATAAACCATCGCTTAAAGGGATTACTCGCTCGCTGGTATTTGTTTTGGGAAGGCCGAAGTTCCCCCGATAGAACGATCGTCGGATATGCAGTAGACGACGCTCGAAATCGATGTCTGACCACTCCAAAGCTAGCACCTCGGATATACGCATTCCAGTTACGGCGATCAGGAACACGAGTGTCCGATTGGGTTCTTCCAAGTGATCCCGGAGCTTGGCAACTTCGGCTGGCTGAAAGGTCACCTTCGGCTGAACACTATGTTTGTGAGGCAGGCGGATGCCGGCGGCAGGGTTCGAGTCCAAATAACCCCATTGCTTTGCGCTGGTGCTCGAACCGATTTTTGAAGCGGACTTCGATGAGGCGGCCTATGGCTACCGTCCCAAGCGCGGTGCGCTCGATGCGGTTCGGAAAGTCCACAACGCCATTGATGAAGGGCACACCGAAGTGGTAGACGCCGATTTGTCCAAGTATTTCGATACGATCCCGCACTCAGAATTGATGCGGTGCGTCGCGCGCCGCGGCAGCGATGGGAAGATGCTGCATCTGATCAAGATGTGGCTGAAGGCGCCGGTGGAAGAGACCGACGAGCGGGGGAATCGACGGATGAGC
>PMES01000130.1 GCA_003154775.1 Acidobacteriota bacterium
GATGGGTTCACCGGACGAATACAGAAAAAGACGAAGTGTAAAATTGAGAATCTGGGTACAGTTCAATCTAGAACAGAGAGGGTACGAAACTGCACTTCTGCCAAAATACCGGGCGGTTTATGGACAAGCTATCAGCGTGCTTACTGCGCAGCACTCTCGGTCAAAGCCGGGCGCGCCCGAGCTGCACCGTTCCGAGCCGTCGTTCCCAGGAGCTTATGTGTGCGCAAGCGGTGAAGGTGCCTGGCTGTTCTTTTTTGAACAGTTTTATCTCGGATACTCTTGGTACGATGAGGGTGACTCCGATAGTACACATGGAGAACCGGAAGATCAGTCCGAAAATAACATCAATTCCAACACTCTATCCTGGAGGAAAGCGCCTTGAAAGATGAAACGGCTTCTGTAGGTGTTAAGAAAGTGTCTCGTTCCGAACTTATCGAGTTGTTGAATCAAGACCTGGCGCGCGAATATCAAGCGATCATCGCTTACGTCGTCTATTCACAGGTCTTGAAGGGTGCTGAGTTCATGAACATCGCAGGCGAACTTGTGAAGCACGCTGCACAAGAACTGAGCCACGCACTTATCATTGCTAAGCAGATTGACTATCTTGGCGGTATGCCGACTGTTGAACCCAAGACCGTCCGGACGTCGGAAAAGGCCGAACAGATGTTGCAGTTTGATCTCGAAAACGAAACTGAAACTATTCGAAATTATCGCGAGCGAGTCCTCCAATGCGAGCAGTTGGCGGAATATGCTATGGGCGAACAAATTCGCGAGATCTTGATCGAAGAACAAGACCACCAAATCGCTCTGGCGACTGCTCTGGGCAAGAGCGTGACAGCTCCGCGCAGCGCCAAATAGGAACGATCTTAAATTTATGTCTAGGCATACGGCCTAAAGGGATAAGGATAACTGTCTGGCTCCCGATGATGGCGCGGCATTTCAATGAAACTTGGCGGCAAGGGCAGCTTCCAGACGGTCAAACTGCAAAGGCCCGCCCGGTCTACCGTGTGCAGTCACTCCACAAGGGACATGGCCGCCATACGATCCATCGAATCAATGCATGATCGTAACGATACTCAGGACGAGTGTCTGTCCAGTTGTGAACAGTGATAAAGTGGTGCGAAAACAAAGGTAGTGTCCAGAGTTTTTCGCACATTTGTTGAGGTGTGGTTCGCCAAAACTCCAGCCCACCGTGAAATCAATAACATAGCTGCTACCATCTCACCACCGTTCTGTTATAAATCCTGACCATGTTTCGCTTCGTCGGGCTCTGCTTCGGAATGCTGGGCCGCTTCTTTCGCGGGCGGCGAAGTCTCCTTCTCGAGAATCTCGCTTTGCGTCAACAACTCGTCGCGCTGAAGCGTCGACATCCTCGCCCGAGTCTCGGGCTTTTCGATAAGCTCTTCTGGGTGGTTGCTCGGCGGGTCTGGTCGGTTTGGAAGCAGTCCCTCATCATCGTCACGCCGGAAACCGTAGTCCGCTGGCACCGGAGTGGTTTTCGTATGTACTGGCGGCTAATTTCCAGAGTCCGGAGGCAGGTCGGAAGGAGACGAACGCCGAAGGAGGTTCGGGAATTGATCTTCCGTATGGTCGTTGAGAACCCAACCTGGGGAGCGCCGCGGATACATGGGGAACTCCGCATGCTCGGTTTTGAACTTTCCGAGAGAACCATCTCCCATTGGATGAAACGAGCGCCGAGAGAGCCTGACCGGGCCAAGCGCTGGCTGGCCTTCCTTCGAAACCATCGGGAAGCGATTGCGGCCATGGATTTCTTTACTGTGCCAACGATCACGTTCGGCGTGTTCTACTGCTTCTTCGTCATCAGTCATGATCGGGGGCGCATCCTGCACGTTAACGTCACGAAGCATCCGACGAGCGGTTGGATCATCCAGCAGTTGCGGGAGGCGTTTCCATTTGAAGCCTCTCACAAATACCTGATCTTTGATCGCGATCAGAAGTTCGGGATCGAGGTGATCGCAGCGGTGAAAGCGACAAGGATCATTCCCAAGCGAACTTCATTCCGGAGTCCATGGCAGAATGGCATTGCGGAGCGGTGGGTGGGAAGCTGTCGGCGTGATTTGCTCGACCATGTGATCGTGCTCAACGAGCGGCACCTAAACAAATTGTTGTCCGAATACGTCCGCTATTTCCACGAAGACCGAACTCACCTGGGGTTGCACAAAGAAACTCCGCTCGGTCGAGCCGTCACAATGGGTAATGCTCAACCCAGAATTGTTTCTCGACCCCGGCTGGGCGGCTTGCATCATCGCTACGATCTCGCTGCGTAAGACAACTCGGAGCTTTTCGATTAGCGAGTACCCACGACGGAGATTCTTGTCCTATGGCACGCGTTGTGATCGCGATCTAGCTACTCCGGAGAACCACGCCTCAGAATCTGATTCGCGCTGAACAAAACAACACTCTCCAGAAACTCTTTTGCTCCAAATCGTGTGTTGCCTTCGCTCGTTTCAAGTTTTGGCGAGGCACAACATCGGCAGCAGAGGGGCTAGCAAACGTCTACTTGCCACGCTCCGAACAAACGGGCGCAAAAACGGTGGAGCGCTATGGCACGGACCTAGCCTGACGATTTGCAGCAAATATATTCAAGAACTATTGGCCGACACTTTTTCACAATATGGGGCTGAATCGGCTGAGAGTTGTACCTGACCCCGGGTCGCCGGACAACCCTACGCGAGTGCCTTTTTCAGGAACGCGAGCGTCCTCTCCCACGCTGTCTTTGCGCATACCGCGTCATAGACCTGGGGACGGGCTTCGTTCATGAAGGCATGCTGCGCGTCGTAGCGGTAGAGCTCGAACTGTGATTTCGACTGCTTGAGCGCGGCCTCCAGTTCGTTCACCTTGGCCGGCGTACACCAGTCATCTTTTTTCGCGAAGTGGCAAATCAGGGGAATTTTAATTTTCTTCAATTCGGTGGCATCGAGGGGCGGAATGCCATAGAAGCAAGCGCCAGCGTCTATCTCCGGCACGCGGACAGCAGCCAGGAGAGTCAGTGCACCACCCATGCAGAAGCCGCCCACGGCCACCTTCTTCGAGGATTGTTTTAGGTACTGCACGGCGCCGCGGATGTCTTGATCGGCGGCATCGGGGAAGTTGAGGTTCGTCATGAGGTGGTTTGCTTCGTCACTGGCTGTGGCGACCTTACCTCGATAGAAGTCCGGCACAAGTGCTCGGTAACCTGCCTCGGCGAGCCGATCCGCAGTCTTTTTGATTTGATCGTTTAGTCCCCACCACTCCTGGATGACCACAAAGCCGGGCGCGCCCGATCCTGTCTTGGGCGTCGCCAGATAGCCAGGGCAGGTCTTTCCATCCGGTCGCTTGAACTGAATTATTTCACCCATGGGATCCCTCCACTCGATGCTTGACCGCGAGCTTCATATTATGCAGAAACAACACTCGTAAGCGGGAAGTTCAATTTTGCCGGACATTAGGGTCGTGAAGCCGCTCGTCCCTGGTTTCATTCCCTCCGAAAACTCCTAAGAAGGAAGTCCTAACCGCGGAAATCCACCGGCTTTGCCGGTGTGCGTTGTGTCTTTACGACCTCACTTAGAAGAAACAGGTCCGTGAGCAACGCGCGGAGATGGATTGAGGCGTTGAGATTATCGATCAGCTGGGAGCTGATGGTGGGTTGGGCGAGGACCAGTTCAATGGCGGCGAGCGAATCGCGCGCGTCGCGGTCGAGCACCGCGAAGAATGCCTGGTAGCGTTCGGCCGGCTCGAGGCGTTCCTGTTTCACTGCCGTTGCACAGCTCTCTGCAAGACCAGACATCGCCTTCACGGCGCGATGCAGGTATTCGCGAATTTGTCCGCCGGACTGGCTGCCTTCGTCACTGGGAAGCCCTTGCGCCGCGTAGGCCAGCATGAACTCGTAGCATTCTTCGATGGTGTTGCAGCGTTCCCAGATATCAGCCAGCATCTCTTACTCCCTCTGGCTCTGCGTCCCCGGACGCCGGTGAGGACGCGGGAATCTCGACGGGCCATCGCCGCGGATCGTGCTCTTCTAGATAAAAGTCGCGGCTCATCCAACCGAAGATCATCGACTTGGTAATGGCACGCTTTTCTGGCCGAAGACCAAAGTAGACATGCACCATGATCAACGCGATCAGTCCGACGCCCGCCAGCCCGTGCAGCACATACATCAGGCCCCAAGTCATATCACTTAACAGATACGGATTGCGGGGAAAAAAGATCGTGCGCACACGAAACATCATGAACACACCGGTCACGATTGCAGAAAGACCTGCGGCGATGATGGCGCCGTGGTAGAGCTTGTTCTCGAGCGGATACTTGGCGAATTTGTCCGGTGGTGGCGCAGCAGGCTTTCCAAAAAACCGCAGAATTCTTCTCCAGGCGTCCCGCACGTCAATCCTGTCCGGCCAGATCGACCAGAAGTCCATGAAGAAGGAGGCGTGGACGATGTGAAAGAGGATGGAGACGGTCAGAACGGACCCCGCGATCCAGTGATAGGTGACCCAGTCGAACTGAATGCCTACCCTCGGGAGGAAGGCGGTAAATAGCAACGTGAACATGGAGACTGCCATGATCCAGTGAAACAGCCGCGCGGTCAGCGAGTGTCTGGGTACGTGCTCAGGTATGCGCGCTGCGATCAGCGGCGAGCCGCTGATCGCAAACTCTTTGGGTTTGGCGAAATAGCGCAAGTATGTGGCGTGAACGATAAAGAAAAGCAGTCCGGCAATCACCGCAACCCATATCAGGAACCAAGCGATATGGATGGGGACATTCTGCCCCCAGGGACTTCTGGCCCACTCTAGGAAGTCCATGTTGCCTCCTGCACTCCTCCGATGGCGCGCTTCACCAGGTTCCTCATCAGCGGGATCTTGTAAGCGTTGAATTGCAAAGGGACAGCTCCCTGCACGGCCAGTTTCCCCGCCATTTCTCCGGTTGCTGCATTCGGTGGTTTGCCGCGGACCGCGTCTTCGACAACCTTTAAGCGCAGAGGACGAGCAGCCGCGCCGTTCACTGCTATACGGATTCGCTCGATTCTGCCACTCGATACCATCATTACTGAGGCCACGTTCAACAGTGGGAAGTCCCACACATTCCGGTCTCGCACTTTCTCAAAATGGAATTGCGCACCTGCCCATGTGGATGGGATACGAATCGCCGTCAGCAGGTCCCCGGGCTTCAAGATGTGCAGCCGGGTAATGTCGATGTCAGGACCGATGAAGTAGTCTTCGGCGTCCACCACGCGTTCGCCCTTGGAGGTGCGGATCACGAATTTGGCATCGAGCGCGATCAGGGCTGGAGCAGTGTCGGAGGGATTCACGGCCACGCAGCGGTCCGCATACAGAATCGCGTGCTCGCGGTTGCGGCCTTCCGGCGTATCGGCATAACAGATATTTCCGCCGGCACGATAGCAAGGCCACCCGGCACGGTAGTACCAACAGCGAGCGTCCTGTGACACGTTTCCGCCGATCGTGCCTTGGTTGCGGATCTGCGGCGAGGCCACCAATTCCGCGCTCTCCGCCAACAGTTTGTACTTCTCTCTGATTATCGGATGCTGAATTATTTCCGTGAGCGTGGTCATCGCCCCCATCTCAATGCCGTCAGCCGCGGTGCGAACTCCCTTGAGTTCCGTGATCCCGCTCAAATCGACTACCACTTTTGGCTTTTTGATGCGGTCCTTGAGCCAGTCGAAGCTATCCATGCCTCCGGCGAGCACCCAAGCATCGTGTCCCTGCTGCTGGAGCAACTTTTGCGCATCAGCAATCGAGGTCGGCTGAAACAGCTCAAATGCCGGCATGACGTCTCGGATTACAGCCATGGGCTCTCCTTTCGCATCTCCACTAAATGTGCGCCTTTAAGGGATGTTGCATGGGTCGTCCTGCTTCCACGGAGGTCAGAATGGTGTCCGCGTTGACGGGCGCGCGCCGAAAAATATCGTCACCCAGAGCATCGGAGAGCGCGTTCAATATGGAGGCGCAACCCCCTCCAACGGGCGGCTCGCCAACGCCGCGAGCGCCCACCGGCGTTTCCGGATCCGGAATATCAAGCGCCGCCCACTGCATGTTGACGGGCACGTCCAGAATCGTTGGCGGCTTGCTCTGACTGAACCGCGTCGAGAGCATGGCACCGTAGTGCGGATCGAAAACCCACTTCTGGCCAATCGCATGTCCAATGCCCAGAATCGACCGGCCGAGGATTTGGCCGCCCAGCGCACGGGGATGAACTACCGAGCCCACGTCGGCATAGGCAAGGAAATCCACGATGTAATACTTCCCAGTTTCGACGTCGACTTCGACCTCGGCAAAGCTGGCAACGTAGGAGAATGTCGCGCCATCCCGAGGGTAATTGTCCTTGGCGGCCGCCACCAAACCTTGGCCCGCCAGTGCCGCCACGGATGCCTTGGTCACTTTGTTGAGGTCGGGCGACACTTCGTGGCCATCGTAGATGCCGCCCAGTTGAATGGCGTAGTTCGCAGCCTGCGCCAGAGTCATCCCGGCGCCACCGCCCTTGCGAAATACGCGCTCGTTGCCAACATCATAATTCTCTGGCTTGCCGCCGAGTTTCTTGGCTGCAATCTCCTGGAGTTTTTTCCGCGCATCCATCGCGGTCGCGTGCGCCGCGCGTGTCATTGCGTGGGTCGTCTGACTTCCGCCGGAAACGCAGGTAAAGGGAAGGTTCTTCGACGAGTCGCCCCATGTGATTTCGCACTTCTCCCACGGCACTCCCAGAACCTCGGCAGCCACGCGGTGAACATCGATCACCGACTCCGTTCCCAAGTTGCCGATTCCGGACCGGATGGACACCCGGCCATCGGGCTTGATGACCAGGATCCCGTCGAAGCCCACCGTGCCACCGACAAAACAACTGAGCGACACGCCTACACCACGCACCTTTGTACCGATCCGCTTCGGGGTGCGCGAGACCCTTTCGCTCCATTTGAACTGTTCCGCCCCCCGGTCGAGCGCTTCCTTCAGGAACGCACTTGTCGCATATGGCCTCTTGCCCTGCACCGCCGCTCCGAATGGCGCCTTGCCCTCCGGACAGTTGATTCGGCGGATGGCCACCTGGTCGAGCCCGAGTTTGCGAGCTGCTTTGGCTATTACCGGCTCCATAATCACAATTCCCTGCATGCCGCCGGGCGAACTTTGCGCGCTTCTAGGCGGCGTGTTCGTCAGCACGGTGGCGCCACGCCAGCGCATGGCTTGTGGTTGGTACAACAAAGACACGATGCGGCCCGATGTGGGGACATCGCCCTGTGCGTCATAGGGACCGTTGTTGGAGATAACGAACATGTCCAGCGCGACGATCCGGCCGTCCTTGGAAAACCCGGCTTTCATCCGTCCCAACAGACTGGGCCGCGCACGGCCAATGAAGGTCTCCTCCTCGCGGCTGATCCGCATCATCACCGGTGCGTTGGCCTTCTTCGACAAGAGCGCCGGAATAACCAGCGACACGGCAGCCGTGCCCTTGCTGCCGAAGCCGCCCCCTGTGTATTCGCTGATGAGGACGACTTTGGCCACGTCAATGTTCAACCATCTCGCGATGGCAGGCACGGTTTGAGCGGTGCTCTGCGTGCCGGTGTGAACATAGACCTTTCCGTTCTGCCAATAGGCCATTGCACTGCGGGTCTCAAGCGTCTGGTGGCTGGTGTCTGGTGTAACGAACGTCTCATCGAGGACCAGCGCCGCATTTCGGAAGCCCGCTTCCAGGTCACCGTACGACCATTCGTCGGGCGTCTTTCCTATGGGCAGACGCACCCCCTTTGCCTCGGCGAAGTCCGCCTCGGTCCACTTGAGCTCTCCGATCGTTGGAGGTGGCGGAGCCGGCGGGGGAGATCCCGCCACGGCCGCCGGTGCCGGAGGCCGCACCCAGATGTTTCCGTCCTTTCTCGGGTTTAGCCCGCCTGGGCGCAAGGTCTCTAGTGGATCGATGACGAAGGGAAGCGGCTCAAACTCGATTCGAATCTTTTCAATCGCCTCTGCGGCAGTGAGTTCGTCGACCGCAGCCACGGCGAGAATCGGTTCACCTCGGTAGAGCGGCTCCATGGTGAGCCCGCGCTCGCTGTTTGGGTTGGCCTGAATAACCGTGCCATTGTCGGTGAGGGTATCGGCCGGAGGCGGAAGCTCGTCAGCCGTGAGAATCGCTCTCACACCGGGCATGGCGAGCGCCGCGCGTACTTCGAGGTGCTTCACGCGCGCGTGCGGCAAGGGGCTGAGGAGCAGCTTGCAGAAAAGCATGCCATCGGCGTGATAGTCCTCGGCGTATTTTGCCTGGCCCGTGACCTTCGCATAGAGGTCGGCGGTCGCGTAGTCCTTGCCGATTAATTTGTGTCCGGGTCCATACACGCGCGGGGTTGCTGCGACAGTCGCTGCGACAGATTCGGTATCGCTCTTATGCACGGCTGGCCCTCCTCATGTTTTCCGCGCCGCGCATCATCGCGGTGAGGATCTTGTCGTAGTCCTGGCACCGGCACAGGTTTCCGGAGAGGCCGTGGGCCAGTTCGGTGCGTGTGGGATTAGGATTCGTCTTCAGGAATGCCACCGAAGCCATGATGAACCCCGGCATGCAGAACGCGCACTGGAAGCCTTGTTCGTCGATCACGCCTTGCTGGACCGGGTGCAGCGTTCCATCGGGGCTCGCCAGCCCCTCGATCGTCAGGACTTTCCTGTCGCGCACGGTGTGCGTCAGCACCGAACACGCATAGTGCGGTACGTCGTCGATCAGGACGGTGCAAGAACCGCATTCGGCTCGGTCGCACCCCAGCTTCGTGCCAGTAAGCCCCAGTTTATGGCGAAGTGTCCACGCCAACGTCTCTTGTTTCATGACGTCAACTCGCCGCAACTGGCCGTTCACGTTGATGGTGAGGAGCCTCTCGCCCGTGCCACGCGCCGACTGGCCCACCAGAGTGGAGGCGCGGAAAAGATAGCTTGCGGAGGAGACTGCCACGCCGCCTACAATCACCCCCTTTATTAAGTCGCGTCTTGAGAGTGTGCTTGGCGGGGGCTCTATCTTCTCTTTACCGTCGATGTCACTCATCTCCTGGTTCCTCCTCTAGCGTCCAACCCAGGTTTCGCGGGGCGCGGGTCACAAAGGGCTCATAATCGAAAATACTTGCCTCGTCGCTCGAAGATTCGTCTTGAACAAATGTCCAGTCCACGGGCGCTATTCTCTTTGATGGCGCGCCGGGTCAAAATGGGTACCATTGGTTCTTACGGTGCTCGGAGAACCAGTGTTCCGTCCCGATCCCTGCAAAAAGGTTTGAAAGCCTATTCTCCTGAGAAGTCAAAAAATCAAAACCGTGCTCACCGAAATAGCAAAATACCGCTAGCGAAATATCGTCCTAAGTGAAAGATCACTGAACTTTACATTCCTGTAAACCAATCGCGCAACTTGTTTTACTTCGAAAGGCTCTTAGGCGTTCTAAGCAGAGAAAATCCCATCTCTGTTCCAAAGCCCAGGACGCGGCCCAAGTGAATGTTGAGCAAAGACAAAGGTTCGAGATACCGTGAGTTTGCCAGCGGGCCTGCATCCACGGCGTCAAATCCCAACTTCGTGATCATCTCCCGGACAGTGGCTTTCGCATGTGAATTGTCACCCGCAAAGAAAATGGTGATCGCGCGTCCATCAATTTGCGCCTTCTGGCCTGCGTAGACTTCCGCAAAGACGGCGTTGAATGCCTTGACGACCTTTGCGGTGGGAAATTTGCTGGCGATCTCTTCCGCCCCTGAATGCATATGCCCGATAACGAGAGCCCGGTGATCGGGAGAGATTGGATTGGTGGCGTCAACGAGCGTTTTCCCGGCGAGGTGTTCGCGAGCCGGTTCAAGCGCGTTGCCGATTTCGTCAAAAGGAAGCGCCAACAAGATAACCTCGCACTCCTTGACAAGTGTGGTGGTCGTCGCGATTTTTGCGCCGTATCCGGCCATCTGCGCCGCCTCCATGGCGTGCGTTTGATTGCGCGATGCAAAAAGCGGGGGAAAACCTGTCTTCGCAAACCATGCACCCAAAGCTCTTCCAACTTTTCCACTTCCAATGATTCCAATCTGCATTCCCACCTCCTGGAAACTTACGTTCGACCTAAAGATCAACAAAAGATGTACTCATCCAATTAGAAACTACCAAAACAAAAGATTGCCTGATAAATGGTGAATGCAGCTAACCGAACCAATGCCTGGTAAACGCAAATCGGACAAGTGCAGACTTTCTTCGCTACCCGTTGCGGGAAACCTGGGGACCGTGAGAACCGCACACCATTCGATCTCCCTGAATGCCGTTTCCGGATAGTTTTCGCGCTTGGGACAGCGTGGCGCTGCAAGTAATGCCTGAAACGGATTCACGTTGAGCTACTGGGGACATGACTCGGCAGCGTCCTTAATGGAGCCATTTGGAGCCTTGCCGACAGAGGTTGTGGATGCTAACCCATTGAAAGATATGGTAGGCCCGTGCGGACTCGAACCCCAGACCTCTACCGTGTCAAAAAGCCCCCGAAATGCCCCAGTTTTGGTGACGAATTGGTGACGAGTTTTTGTCCCTGCGTTTCTCACATCCTCGAATTGGAACTCGGGGCCCCTCGTGCAACCCTTCGGTTAACAGCCGAACTGATCGAAAATCTAACTGCCCTATCTGGTGTCGCTTACGAGAAATTGGGAGCCATTTTTCCTTCTTTAGTTGCACCCACACCTGCACCCACGCATCCTGTCCAGAGTCTGAAGGCCCGTGGACAGCCGGTTGTGAACCAGCATCGGCACAATTGCCGGGGCCTGCAACCATCCGAGTTTGCTAGAGGATGCCGCGGTTCTCTCCGATCATCGTGAAGCCGCACGGCTGGCTGTGGATAGACGCTTGGGGTGGAACGCGGTGCCGAGCAATAATTTCCAGGAGCAGAATAGCGGGACCGAGATGATTTTGGAGGGAGTTGGCCAGGGGCATGGTGTCGGGCTGTGCCAGCGTGGGGCAAGGGCCATGGCGGAGAAAGGCGCCGATTTTCACAAGATCAGCGACCACTATTTTCCAAACACAAGCCTTGGCTTCGTTGTACCGCATTAGCCACTAGCGCACTGGAATTGACTCGCTCTGAACATGGAACTCCGCGTCGCCACCGTTTCGGTGATTTCCTTCGATTTGCTTTGTCTCGATGCCGCACTATTGCTGAGAACTTACGAGGGCCAGGGCTTTTTCCGTGGCTGCCAGGAGTGGCTCCGGTCCAACGGGCTTTCCCGTGGCATTCTCCATCCACAGGTCCGGCGTGACTTGGCCCATCCTTGCCATACGCTCGAATTCGGGGCCGGTATTTCCCGCCTTCTTCATCTGTTCTTCGATCTGGTAGGCAATCATGTGCCCCATGGAATAGTCCGGCAGATAAAGAAACGAATCGATCATGTGCGAGTAGATGCCCAATAGCACAACGTCTTTCGTGCCGAACACAGGGGCATAGTAGCGATTCCAGATGTTCTGGGCGATTTCCACGGTGGCGGCCTGGAGTTGCGCGGGCGTGGCTTTGGGATGATCGTACATCCAGTGCCACACGCCCATGTCCACCAGTCCTACCCCGCTGATTTCGTAGGTGCCCCAAAAATCGTTCAGAGTCTTCAGCGCCTCGCTTTTGGCGTCTGGTGCGGCCAAGCCGAGGAGCTCCAGATCGCGCCCCTGAAAAACAAAGGCCAAGGCTTCCGTGAAAGCGTTATTGGGCACGCCTTTGAGCAAAGTATAGTCAATCTCGTTTAGGGAAAACGTCTGCTCCACATTGTGACCCATTTCGTGGATGGCAATGTTGTAGCCCTTGTAGTTCATCCCGGTCTTCTCTACGCGCGTGCGCAGGTGTGCTTTTTCACTTCGCATTTCCGCGCCCATGGCGTGGCCCGAACCGCGCGCTGGGTCCACGATGATGTTGTTCGCCAGAAACGGGGCTTTTTCGGGAGTGAAGCCCAGCTTGACCAGCAGATTGGGAATGTCCTTCTGATAAGCCTCCGCCGTCGGGTACTTTTTTGCCACGATGGCATCAAGCTGCGCTTCCGTGTACGCGCCGCGCGGGCGGAAACCGTCATACCAGATGTCGAACGGCTCCAGCGGGCGGCCCAGGCGCGACTGGATGAGCTTTGCCACCTCCGGCACAAGCGGCGACGCCAGGACCTGCTCAAACATTGCTTCGACGCGCTTTTCCGGAATCTCGCGGTCTTCGTCAAAACGCCGCGCAATGAATGTGGGAGCCGTCGGCGAATAAGGGTCCGCCTTTTTTTCGGCGGCGAATGCCTCCAGGAGCATCGCATAACGCGTGTTCGGCTCGGGAGCGTTGCTTACCGGCAATCCTGCGGGTGCGGGAGAATCGGAGTCCTTCTCCGCGGCGGGCTTGACCTCATTCGTGCGCGGATTCCAGTCTACAGTGGGATTGTTGACGACCACCTGCGGAATCGTCTGCCTGACAATGTGCTCCATCACTTGCTGGATCATGCGCTGCTTGCGAAGGCCATTCTGGTTATCCGCGTAGTCGGCCTTAATCTCGTCGCGCAGATTCCAGTGGCTCAGCAGGCGAAGCTTCGGCGGAAATGGCCGCTCACCATTCTGATCGAGCAGATGGTGCATCCAGATGTTGTATTGCGCGATGTACTCGGCGGTGTCGCTGCCCGCTTGCGCAATGGCGAGGTTGACGTCAGCGGGGATGCGCTTGGAGAAGCCTTGCGCCAGCCGCACTTCGGCCCACTGGCGGCGCGTCCACTTTGGGCCTTGCGTGAGGCGTTCCTCGAGGGTGGTCAGAGGAAAATTCAAAAGCACAACAAAGGCGCCCTTGTTCGCGAAAAAATCGTCGAGCACATGCGCCGCAGGATCATAGGCCGCGAATATACCGTCAAAGGGAAGCATGGGACCAAGGTCCAGATCCGCCTGCTGGCGAAATTCCCGGTTAATCTCATGCATGTGGCCTGACAACTGCTCAAGGAGGCGCTCGTAGCGGTTGAACATGGCATCGAGCGTCGCTGGATCGCCGGCGAAATTGGTGCGGACAAACTCCTCAAGCGCGGCGGCACTGCCATCTTGCGCGCGCCAGTACTCGGACATCTGAAGAAGTCCCTGCTGGATTCGCGGTTGCTCCGGCTTGCCATATTTGGCGGTGAGCTCTGCCTCCAGCTTTGTGGCGGACCCTTTCATCCATTCGGGCGCTCTTTGAATCGTGGCTATGTCAGGCACGGACGACTCCTGGGGAAGGACTGGTGTTGCCATTAAACAGCAGACAGCAAATGCAAGAGAGATAGTACGCACGGCAGAACCTCCTCGCCGGTGATTTCCTGGCGGCAATTCACTGTGAACAAGCATCTAGCCGGAGTATGCACGGTGGTTTCGATGATCACTCGGATTCTACCCCAAATTGCGTCCCGCGCTTGGCTGGCCCTGGGTGGGTTGTCTCTGTCGCGGCAAGGTCATACAATCACGGCGTGTGCTGGAACCGCACACGAGACTCATCCCCCGTGACTCCGCGACATCTCTTCGCTCTTGCGGTGGCCACCAATAGGAAAAAACTTGAACAAACAGAGTTTTGGCAAGCTGCCGGAAGGCCAGGAAGTCGATCTTTACACACTGAAATCCGAGAAACTGGAAGCCCAGGTCAGCTCTTACGGCGCCGCACTCATTGTGCTGCGCGTCCCGGACCGTAGCGGGAACTGGGAGGACATCATCATTGGACCGCAGGATCTTTCCAGCCATGTCGCGGACCATCGCTCCAAGGGACCAATTTTCTTTGGCGCCCTGATTGGGCGCTACGCGAATCGTATCGCGCACGGGAAATTCTCGCTCGATGGAAAGAGCTACACCCTGCCGAACAATGACGGCGAAAATTCACTCCACGGGGGTCCGGGCGGGTTCCACAATGTGGTGTGGCAATCGGAGCCGATCACCAACGGCGTTGCCTTTCACTATTTGAGCAAGGATGGTGAGGAAGGGTATCCGGGAAATCTCTCCGTGACGGTACGCTACACCGTTACCGGCGCGGATTTGAAAATCGAATATCAGGCCACGACCGACAAGCCCACCGTCCTGAATCTGACCAATCATGCGTACTTCAATATGGCCGGGGCGGGACGCGGCACGGTGCTGGCTCACCAATTGAAGCTGTTTGCCTCGCGCTTCACCGCGGGAGACGCTCATCTGATGCCCACCGGTGAGATTTGCTCCGTTGCCGGGACGCCGCTGGACTTCCGGAAGTCCACGACGGTTGGCGACCGCATTAACTCAGGCGACGAGCAAATTCGCCTGGCCCACGGATACGACCACAACTTCGTGATCGACGAGCAAGGGGCTAAGCTCAAGCAGGCGGCGGAGATGTACGAGCCGGGCACTGGGCGTGTGATGGAAGTCTGGACCACCGAGCCCGCGATCCAGTTCTACACCGGCAATTTTCTGGATGGCACGTTCAAAGGTAAGAACGGAGTTGCCTACGGCAAACGGGATGGATTCTGCCTGGAAACGCAGCACTATCCCGATTCTCCCAATCACCCGGAATTCCCCTCGACCGTATTGCGCCCGGGACAATCCTTCCAATCGCAAACGATCTACCGTTTTTCCACGCGGTAACGAAGGAGAACTCCAATCCGAGGGGAACGGTGTACGTGTTGAATACGAAATTTGTCTTGCGGGCATCGAGGGCGTTGCATTCCAAGTAGTCCGTCGCCATTGGTGAATAGAATCAGCGAGGAGCCTCGAGCGTATGAACAACAAGAGTGCGAAGCGGTTGACCTGGAATAACTTCAAGTTGGGGATCGCGTTGCTCAGCCTGTTGCTGGCGGCTGCGAGTAATGGCGCCGCACAATCCAAGCCTGCAGCCAAGGAACCTTTCCGCCCGGAGCAGATGGACACGGTGTTGTACGGCGCGGCGTACTACCCCGAATATATGCCTTACGAGCGCACGGACGAGGACATCGCGCTGATGAAGAAAGCGGGCATCAGTGTGGTGCGCATCGGGGAATCCACCTGGGGATTGTGGGAGCCGGAAGACGGCAGATTCGAGTACGCGTGGATGGACCGCGTGGTCGAAAAGCTGCACGCGGCGGGAATCCGCATCATCATGGGGACGCCGACGTATTCCATTCCTGCATGGCTATATAAGGAGCACCCCGAAATCGTGGTCACGCGGCTTGGCGGGGAATACATGTACTACGGGTTGCGGCAGAACACCGACCTGATGAATCCCGCGTACCGCTTCTATTGCGAGCGCGTCATCCGCAAGATCATGGAACACTACAAGGATAATCCCGCCATCATCGGCTATCAGATCGACAACGAAACCTCCTCCGCCGGCGCGGCCAACAAAGATGTCCAGGAAGGATTTCGCAATTACCTGAAAGCAAAGTTCAAGACCACGGATGAACTGAATCGGCTCTGGGGGTTGAACTATTGGGGGCAGCGCCTGAATGACTGGAGCGAACTTCCCACGCGCGAGGGAATCCGCAATCCCGGTTGGAAGCTCGAGTGGGAGCGCTACTCGCAGTGGGAGAATACGGATTTTCTGGCGTGGCAATCGCGCATTGTGAATGAATACAAAAGGCCCGATCAGTTTGTGACGCACGACTTCGCGGGGCCGCCGCGGCCGGAAGTCAGCGAGATTGACGTCGCGCGAAGCCTGGACATCGCGGCTGCGAATCCCTATCACAGCACACAGGACGATTTCGATGGTGAGGCATCTTCCTTGGCCGGCGATTACACACGCTCCCTGAAGCGCACCAATTACTTGATCACTGAGACAAACGCGGAAGCCATCGGCTGGGATTCCAAGGAGCAGTTTCCGCCCTATGACGGACAGTTGCGCCTGGATGTCTATACCCACGTTTCGTCCGGGGCGAACATGGTGGAGTACTGGCATTGGCATTCGCTGCATTACGGGCAAGAGACCTACTGGAAAGGTGTTCTCGGCCACGACCTGCAACCTGGGCGCCCTTATGAAGAGGTTACGCGCACCGCGCAGGAGTTGCGAAAGATCGGTCCGGAGATTGTGGACCTTCACCGGAAGAATCAAGTAGCGATTTTATATAGTCTGGATTCATACTACGGGATCCAGTTCATGAAGTTCAGCGACCGGGTGGACTACAGAACGCTCCTCTGGCAGATGTACGGAGTGCTTTACCGGGCCAATGTCGGTGTGGATTTTGTCTTTCCCGAAAGCACGGAATTGTCGGAATACAAGGTTGTGGTGGTGCCGCCATTGTATGTGGCGAGTGATGCACTATTGGCGCGGCTGGTGGACTACGTGAAAAATGGCGGGCGCGTGGTGATGGCCTTCAAAAGCGGGTTCTGCAACGAGTACTCGACGGTCCGCTGGGAAACCATGCCGGGGCTGTTGCGCGCCGCGGCAGGCTTTCACTACCAGGAGTTCTCTTCACTGAAGCAACCGCTGGCGCTGAAGGGCGACCCGCTCCAGGCGGGCGCGGAAAACCAGGTCTCCGAATGGGCGGAAATGATCGTTCCCGACACGGCAAAAGGCCTGGCGTTCTATGACCATCCGTTCTTCGGCAAGTATCCGGCGATCACGCAGAATCAGTTTGGGAAAGGCACGCTGACTTACGAAGGCACGTTCCTGAGCGACAAGTTGCAGCGGGCCGTGTTGCTCGCTGTGTTGAAGGAAGCCGGGCTGACCAGCGCGGATCAGGATCTCCCGGCGAGTGTGCGCGTGAAGCATGGCCAGAACCGCAATGGGAAGACCCTGCACTTCTACCTGAACTATTCCAGCTCCCCGCAGACACTGAATTATTCCTATGGGGCGGGCACGGAGCTGCTCTCTCACACGAATTTGAGCCACGGGCAAGCGCTGGCGTTGAAAGCATGGGACGCGGCGATCGTGGAGGAAAATTAGGAGATACTTCATGCTTCGGAGGTCGGCAAGGAAGAGCGCTTGGGCAAGGCAAGCCGGCGCAATCGTCTTGGCGGTGCCCTTTCTTTGCACAGTTGTTTCAGCTCAACCGGCGAAACCCGCGGCTGCGGCCACCGAGGAGCGCGTCGCCCAGTTCTATCTCGGTGATTCGCACGCGAGCATCCCGCGTCCGGAGAAGGAATTGAAAGGCTTCGCAAAAGTGAATCTCCAGCCGGACGAGTCAAAGCAACTGAGTGCGATGCTCGACCAGCGGGCATTTTCATTCTACGATGTAGGGAAGCGCGATTGGAGTGCCGAACCCGGTGAATTTTCAATTCTTGTAGGAAGTTCGTCCGCAGACATCACGCTCCAGGGAAAGTATCTTCTTAATCGTGGACAGGAGACCCGTTAGGACCCCATGACAGCCGCCTTTGCTTTTCTTGACGCTCATCGATTGGTGCATCTATCCACCGTTGATTTGGTGATTATCGTCTTTTACTTCGTGTTGGTGCTGGCCATCGGGTTTTACTTGAAAGGGCGGGCCAACACCGGCGAAGACTTTTTCATGGCCGGAAGGGAGATGACCGCGTGGGTTGCCGGCCTGGCTTTCTTGTCGGCCAACCTCGGGTCATTGGAACTGATGGGCTGGGCCGGCAACGCTTATAAGTACGGGATCCTCGCAGCTCACTGGTATTGGATCGGGGCCATACCGGCGATGCTATTGCTGGCCCTGGTGATGATGCCGTTCTATCACATCTGCAAGACCCACTCGGTTCCCGGATACCTCAAGCTGCGTTTTGGAGAAAGTAGCCGGACGCTTGCTTCGGTGTCGTTTGCCTTCATGACCGTGTTGATGAGCGGCATCAACATGTACGCCATGGCCGTGGTGATGAGGGTGGTCTTGGGATGGGACATTCATGTCAGCATCTGGATTTCGTCCGTCACGGTGGCCATTTATGTGGCTCTCGGCGGCCTCCGCTCCGCCATATTCAATGAGGTCCTGCAGTTCGTTCTGATCTGGGCGGGCGCCTTGCTGATCCCGATTCTGGGTTTGGTGGAAGCCGGCGGCTGGAGCGGCCTGAAGGCGCGCATCCTGCAAAATCTTACGGAGCAGCACGTGGCGAACCCCGCCGCGTATACGCACCTGTGGTCCACCCTGGGCGACTTCAGTAAGAACCCGATGGGGATCAACTGGATCGGCATCGTATTCGGCCTCGGCGTGTTCATCTCCATGGGCTACTGGACCACTGACTTTCTGGTGGTTCAGCGCGTCCTGGCAGCGAAGGACCTGCGCTCGGCCAAGCTCGCCCCCATCATTGGCGCGGCATTCAAGATGATGGTTCCGTTCATCGTTATCCTTCCCGGCTTGCTGGGACTGGCGTTGCTGCGCGATCCGCATACGGGCAGCTTGCTGCGGCTCGTTCCCGGCGATCTCGCGTGGTCGGAGGCGGGGCGAGCGCAGGGGCTGCACGGCTTCGACGAAGTTCTGCCGCTCATGCTGGCGCGCTACTGCGGACCTGGTCTGCTGGGTCTCGGCATTACCGCGTTGATTGCCGGTTTCATGTCCGGCATGGCCGGTAACGTCAGCGCCTTCGCTACCGTCTGGACCTATGACATTTACGGCGCCCTGATCAACAAGCAGGCCTCGGATGGACTGAAGGTCAAGATGGGCCGTTGGTGCACGCTGCTGGGCGTGGCCATCAGTATCGGGACGGCGTACCTGGTGATGCAGTCGCAAAGCATCATGGACTATGTCCAAGCGCTGTTCAGCTTTTTCATCGCCCCGTTGTTCGCCACCGTACTCCTCGGCATGTTGTGGAAGCGCGCCACTCCCGCGGGAGGCTTCTGGGGGTTGCTGGCTGGCACCGGTTCCTCGGTCGGGATGTGGGCCTGGGTAAAGGTCAATCCCGATGTGGTGAAATACCTGGCGCTTTCACCCCACGCGCAAGAGCAGGCTCAGAACATGTTCCGGGCGCTGTGGTGCGGGCTGATATGCGCAGGGGTCACCGTCATGGTCAGCCTTGTCACCAAGCCCAAACCAGACGCCGAACTGACAGGCCTGGTCTACGGTTTGACGGCCATCCCCCACGAAGAGCACGTTTCGATTTTCCACCGGCCGGTTTTCTGGGCAGTTGTGGTTGGGGTCGTATTCGTGGCCCTGAATATTATTTTCTGGTGAGGAAACAATGAAACCTGGCGGCGCGATTTCCATTTGGTTTTTTATCGGCATTTCCCTTCTCGTGAATGGCCTGCTCATTTTCGGAGCGGGAATCTACGAGCTTTTCCATCCCCCGCTGGTGCCCGTCGTGCTCTTTCACCTGCACGCCAGCGTCTGGTGGGGCGGGATTCTGGCGCTGCTGGGCGCCGGATACTGTTATTACTTCGCGCCGGGAAAAGGGCGTGTGTAGCGGGAACAGAAACTCACGGAGCTCACTATGTCCAATAAGAAAAAGATGACCATGGGAATGATCGTGGGGAATCGCGGATTCTTCCCCGATCACCTGGCCAAGACCGGCCGGGAAGAAATGATTCAGGCGCTGCAGAAAGCCGGGATCGATGTCGTAACGTTGACCACGGAGGAGAGCAAGTACGGCGCGGTGGAAACGCACGAGGAAGCCAAGCGTTGCGCGGCGCTGTTCCGCTCGAAGGGCGAGCAGATCGACGGCGTGATCGTCACCCTGCCCAATTTCGGAGACGAGCGGGCCATCGCCGACACCCTGCGGCTGGCGCGGTTAGGCGTTCCGGTGCTGGTGCAGGCTACTCCCGATACGCCCGTGAAGATGGGCATCACGCACCGCCGCGACAGCTTTTGCGGCAAGATGTCCGCATGCAACAATCTACGCCAGTACAACATCCCGTATTCGCTGACCACGCTGCATACGGAGAGTCCGGATTCCGCCGAGTTCGCCAAGGACCTGGAATGGTTCGCCGGGGTTTGCCGCATCGTGAAGGGCCTGCGGAACCTGCGCATCGGAGCCATCGGCGCGCGGCCAACGGCGTTCAACACCGTGCGCTACAGTGAAAAACTCCTGGAAGCCAGCGGCATCTCCGTCGAAACGCTGGATCTTTCCGAAGTGCTCGGACGCATCGGCCGGATGAAGGATACGGATGATGCGGCCGTCCAGAAGCTGCAAGCAATCCAGCGCTATGTGACCACGAAAGACATTCCCCAGGCAGCCTTGCTGAAAATGGCCAAGCTGGGGGCGGTTGTCGACCAGTGGATGAAGGCCGTGGATGTGCAGATCAGCGCAGTGCAGTGCTGGACCTCGCTCGAGGAGAACCTGGGAATCGTGCCGTGCACGCTGATGAGCATGATGAGCGATGCGCTGTTCTCCAGCGCCTGCGAAGTGGACGTATGCGGCGTGCTGGGCATGCATGCCCTGCAACTCGCCTCGGAGACGCCCAGCGCCCTGCTCGATTGGAACAATAACTACGGCAATGATCCCAACAAGGCGGTTTGCTTCCACTGCAGCAATCTGCCGAAGCACTTCTTCAAGGATGTAAAGATGGACTACCAGGCCATCATCGCGGGCACCGTCGGCAAGGAAAATACCTTCGGGACTTGCGTCGGGCGGGTCAAAGCCGGGGCCATGAGCTTCGCGCGGTTTTCGACCGATGACGCGAACGGTAAAATCCGCGGTTATTCCGGCAGCGGACGCTTTACGGACGATTCCCTGGAAACCTTCGGCGGTGCGGGCGTCGTGGAGATTCCGGGATTACAAAAGCTGTTGCGTTATATTTGCGAGAACGGTTTCGAGCACCACGTCGCGGCGAATTTTTCCAGTGTTGCCCCGATGGTGCACGAAGCCGCCATTCGCTATTTCGGCTGGGAAATGTACGCCCACCAGGCGTAACAACACCCCCGAAGCGAAGAGAGAGCTACACACATGGCCATTGTGGCTGGAGTAGATTTTGGAACCCTCAGCGTTCGCGTTTCTATTGTGGACAGCGAACGGGGCCTGCTGGCGACCGCACTTGCGGAATACCCGCTGCACCGGAAGCGCGAAGACCCGGAGTACGCCACACAGTCGCATGACGATCAGATGAGCGCTTTGGCGAAGGCCACCCGCGAGGCCGTCCAAAAGGCGCATATCTCCGGCAATCAAGTGCAAGCGCTCGCGGTTGATACCACCGGCTCCTCCGTAATTCCGGTAGGAAAGAATCTCCAACCGCTTGATGAGTATTATCTTTGGTGTGATCACCGGGGCTGGCGCGAGGCTGCGCTGATCACGGAGACGGCGCACCGCACCGGCCTCGAGGCGATCAACTGGTGCGGCGGAACGTACTCTTCCGAGTGGGGCTTTTCTAAACTCCTGCACTGGCTGCGCCACAATCCCGCAAAGCGCGCCGAATTCGTATCTGCCTTTGAGCACTGCGATATGGTCGCGGCGGTTCTCTGCGGAATCTCCGATGTGGCCGCAGCCCCGCGATCGGTCTGCGCTATGGGCCACAAGTGGATGTGGAATGCTTCGTGGGGTGGATTGCCGCCGGAAGAATTCCTCGTGGCCGTGGATCCTTTGCTGAAGGGCGTGCGCGCCAAGCTGAATGGTCGCTACGAAACCAGCGACAAACTCGCTGGGGGGCTCGGCGTCGAATGGGCTGGAAAACTTGGCCTGAAAGCAAGCATCCCCATTCCGGTTGGGGCATTCGACGCCCACTGGGATGCCATCGGCGCGGGCGCGCGCACCGGCGACGTTGTAAACGTCGTCGGCACTTCCACCTGCATCATCGCCATGAGCGATGATACGCGGCTCATACCCGGAGTCTGCGGCGTTGTGCCGGGTTCGGTGCACCCCAAGAAGACCGGCGTCGAGGCGGGCCTCTCCGCCACTGGCGATATTTTCGACGCCATTGCCCGGCGCGCTGGAAAGTCCGTCTCCGAGCTTTCGCAGGGACTCGAAGATTTCCGGCCGGGCCAGACCGGTTTGCTACGCCTGACCTGGGATAACGGTGACCGCACGGTCTTGGTGAATCCGGAGCTCGGCGGCGTGACGTTCGGCTGGAACCTGACGCATTCGGCCCAGGACGAACTCTTTGCCGCGATTGAGGGCACCGCGTTTCACACGCGCGTTATTCTGGAACGCATGGAACACCACGGTGTGCCTATCCATCGCGTCATCAATGCGGGAGGCATTCCGCAAAAGAACCAGGTGCTGAACCGCGTGTACGCCAACGTGTTGAACAAGCCGGTGCTCATACCGCAGTCCGATGTGACCAGCCTTGGTTCGGCCATCTTTGCCGCGCTCGCCGCGGGCGCATTTCCCACGATTGAGAAAGCGCAGGAAGCCCTCTGCCCCAAGTACCGCGTGATTGAGCCGGACGCGAAAGCAGCTAAGGTGTACGAAGAGTTGTATGGGCTGTATCGTGAGTTGTATTTTGGATTCGGGAAAAACGATAGCGCCCCTGTTGCCACTGGCCGCATTCTGCCGAGCTTGCGCCACATCGCCGCTGCAGCCCGAGGAAACGCATGAGCCTGAAGAATCTGCGCGAAGAGGTGTTGCAAGCCAATCTTGAACTAGTCCGCCGGGGGCTGGTGCTGTACACATTCGGAAATGCCAGCGGGATTTCGCGCGAGCGGGGATTGGTCGTAATCAAGCCGAGCGGCGTTCCTTACGAAACGATGAAGCCGGAAGATCTCGTGGTGGTGGATCTGCAAGGCCGTATTGTCGAGGGAACCCTCCGGCCGTCCTCCGATTTGCCTACCCACCTGGTTCTGTATAAGGAGTTTCCCGGCATTGGAGGTGTGGCCCACACTCATTCGCGTGCAGCAACCTCCTGGGCGCAGGCACGGCGGGCAATTCCGTGCTTTGGCACGACGCACGCCGACTATTTTCATGGACCAATTCCGGTGACGAAGCCCATGAAGCCCGCGGAGATTCGCAAGGATTATGAACTCAACACAGGGCTGGCGATTGTGCGGTGTATCGGAAAGCGCGATCCGCTGCACACGCCCGGTGTGCTTGTGGCGGGGCACGCGCCATTCTGCTGGGGTGCGACCCCGGCAGAAGCGGCGCACAACGCCGTCATCGTGGAGGAGATTGCCGCGCTGGCATTGCAGACGCTCATCGCAAACCACAAAGCCCGGCCAATTGAAAAGGCGCTCCACGAAAAACATTTCTTCCGCAAGCATGGAAAAACGGCATACTACGGACAGAAGCCCGCTTGCTAAGTCGATTGTTTGAATGTAGTTGGCCCTCACTCTCGGACGGACAGGTCGTAGATCGCAAGAATTTCGCTCCCCGCGTGTGCTTCTGTTGCACACCAAGTCTTTTTTAGCTTTTGAATGCAGCGGCAGTGACAGTAAGATGCACCTAGGTATCAAATTGAGCTTGAATGACCATGCCGAACCCACGATCACACACACCCGGTGAAATTGCCCAGAAATTCACGGCCCATTTCGGCAAAAAGCCGGAAATTTTCCGCGCCCCCGGCCGCGTCAACTTGATTGGCGAGCATACGGACTACAACGATGGTTTCGTGTTGCCTGCGGCCGTCGATCTATCTTGCTGGGTAGGCGTTGTGCCCCGCGGAGATCGCAAGCTCGTCATCTACGCGGAGAATTACTCGGAACAAGTTGAAGTCGATCTCGATGCCATCGCTGCGTGGGTGAAAAGACCTTCGGCAGCTTACCCCGTCGGTGTGGCATGGGCGCTGGAGCAGGCCGGACATCGCCTGAGAGGCTGCGACCTCTATATCGCAGGCGACGTCCCCATGGGGTCGGGCCTCAGCTCGTCCGCCTCGATTGAAGTGGCCACCGCACTGGCTCTCCTGGAGGTTGCGGGGATCCAACTGGATCGTACGAAAGTGGCGCTGCTCTGCCAGCGGGCGGAGAACGACTTTGTGGGGGCGCGCTGCGGCATCATGGACCAATTCATCAGTTGCCACGGCAAGGCCAAACACGCACTGCTGCTGGACTGTCGTTCGCTGCACGCGCGAGCCATCCCGCTTACGGCGGATGCCGCGTTGGTGGTTTGCAATACCATGGTCAAACATAATCTGGCCGCGAATGAGTACAACAACCGGCGCGCCGAATGTGAAGAGGGCGTTCGCCTTCTGAAAACAGCGTTTCCCGCGATCATCGCCCTTAGGGATGTTACTTCGGCGCAGTTGGAACAGCATCGCCAGCTCCTGCCCCGCAAAATCTATCAACGCTGCCGCCATGTCGTGACGGAAAATGAAAGGGTCCTGCACGCGGCCGCCGCGTTTGAGAAAGGCGACTTGCTCACCATTGCCAGGCTCATGGCAGATTCGCATGCCAGCTTGCGGGATGACTATGAAGTAAGCTGCCGCGAACTCGATCTCATGGTCGAGATCGCCGCTTCTCAGAAGGGTGTTCTGGGAGCGCGGATGACGGGAGGGGGATTTGGCGGTTGCACCGTCAATCTGGTTGAGCATGCTGCCGTGGAACCATTCGTCGCCGCGGTTGCGCGGGAATATCAAAAACGCACCGGCCTGAAACCCGACATCTACAGCCTTGAGGCGGCGGAAGGCGCCGAAGCTGTGGTACCGGTGCCGGGTGGTCTCCGCTAGATTGTTGCTCAAAACTGACAAGATGCTGCAGCAGAATAGCGAGTTTGCATGATGCCGGACGACCTTTGGAAGAAGCCTCACCGCCGGTTGAATCCGCTGACCCGGGAATGGGTGCTCGTTTCACCTCATCGAACCCAGCGGCCGTGGCTCGGGAAGGTCGAGAAGGCCGCCCAACCTTCCGCCTTGCAATACGACCCCGATTGCTATCTTTGTCCGGGTAATGCGCGAGCGGGTGGGGTGCGCAATCCGCAATACAATCACACTTTTGTCTTCGACAACGATTACCCGGCGCTGCTCCCGGAAGTGCAATCCGGCCGCACGGCTGATCCTGAATCCCTGCTCACGGCCGTGCCGGAAGCCGGAACTTGCAGGGTGGTGTGCTTCTCGCCCCGCCACGACCTCACCCTGCCGCGAATGACCGCTGAAGAATTGCGTGCCGTGGTCGACGTGTGGGCGCAGGAGATGGCCTCACTGGAAACCATTTCGTGGGTCCGCTACGTTCAGATTTTCGAGAACCGCGGCGCGCTCATGGGTGCCAGCAACCCGCACCCGCACTGTCAGATCTGGGCCAGCGCTTCTCTTCCCAATCTTCCGCAGAAAGAGCTTGAATCCTTTGCGGCTTACCAGACGGAGAAAAAGCGTTGCCTCCTCTGTGACTATCTCCGCCTGGAGTTGGAACGTAAGGAGCGTGTTGTCTGCGAAAACGACGGCTTTCTGGCGCTCGTGCCGTTCTGGGCGGTGTGGCCGTTTGAGACTCTGATTCTCAGTAAGAGGCACGTCTCGTCTCTTTTGCAGCTAACCTCTGAAGAAAAGAATCTGCTGGGAGATATCCTGAAGCGCCAGACGATTCGCTACGACAACCTGTTCGAGACGTCGTTTCCTTACTCGATGGGTTTGCACCAGCGTCCGTCGGGCAGCGCTGAGGGTGCTGCCTGGCATTTTCATCTGCACTTTTTCCCGCCCCTGCTGCGCTCGGCCACTGTCCAGAAATTCATGGTCGGCTACGAACTGTTGGCTACACCCCAGCGTGACATCACTCCCGAGGATGCCGCGGCGCGTCTGATAGCAACTTCCGAAAAACACTACCTCGATTGAGGCTTAGGTGCAGGCCACGGGCTCAGACACTTCGCCGCCTCGGCTGGGATTAGCCTGTTTCCGATGGCAGCAGCGATTTGCAGTGGGGAACGAAGGTCGAGGATGCTGTCCGGCGGTACTCAGGCGGCTTGCACCTCTGCTTTTTTGCCGCTCTCCAGTTCCTTAATCGTCTCCAGCAGCCATTCCCTCAGCGCAGTCTCCAACTCCTCCTCGGTGCCCCACTCATAGAAGGAATTGACCGTCTCGCCTCGCGACGTTAGCGGGATGTGTCGACATGGAAACTGGGTGGCCCGGCGATTCTCCGGTACAAACTCAATCAGCGAGCAGTCCGTGCAAGGCCGCTGCTGGCTGCGATCCGCAAAATTGATGCATGTTGGGGAATCTTCAAAGACAAAATTAGGACGCCAAGGATAACGCGGGACTCTTCGGTAGCCGCCCCTTTCAAGGAAGGCGAACTCTGCTTTGAGGATCTGCAAGACGTTCCGCTTGTCCTGCATCGAAAACACTCCAATGTACAAATTGCACAGGAGCCGGGGAAAGGACAGTGACACGCATCACGCTATAACGTGATGTTTATCACGGGTGCCCTACGCGCTCCACGCTATAACGTCACAGAGGCGAGTGATTTCATGCTTACTGGTTGGCGCCGGAATCCCAATCGCTTTCAGTTTGTAACCAAGCTGGAAGGCGGTATACTCCCAGACGGCACAAATATGCGCACTCCTTATGGCTTGGAGATTATCGAGAACTGTCTCTCTTGCCCTCACCGGGAAGAACGGCTGTTTTGTAACCTGCCGGAGCAGACTGTAAAGGCTTTGTCTGCAATTACTTCTTCCGCTTCCTATCCCAAGGGAGCCACGCTCTTTGTGGAAGGCCAACCGGCGCGGGGCGTCTTCATTCTTTGCAGCGGGCGCGTAAAGCTTTCGACCTCTTCCGCGGACGGAAAAACGCTAATCTTGCGTATCTCCGAACCCGGAGAAGTTCTGGGCTTACCGGCCACCGTCACCGGCACGTGTTACGAGCTCACAGCGGATGTGGTGGAACCGGCACAATCGAATTTCATCGCAAGAAATGACTTCCTGGCTTTCCTGAAAGACAACGGCGAAGCCGCCCTCCGTGTTGCACAACAACTGGGCGAAACTTACCACGCGGCCGTCGCCGAGATGCGTACCATCGGCCTCTCTCATTCCGCTGGAGAAAAGCTGGCGCGTTTCCTCCTGGAATGGGCGGCCAATTATCCGGAAGAAAAAGGGCAGATCCGCCTGAAGCTGACGCTGACCCATGAAGAGATCGCCCAGATGATCGGTTCTTCCCGGGAGACCGTGACCCGCCTGCTGGCCGATTTTCGAAGGAAACAACTCCTCCAGGTGATGGGATCAACCCTGATCATCAAGAACAAGGCCGCTCTGCAGAGTATCGTCACCGGTTGATCCAAACGCTTCGTAACAGCACAACCTAATGTCGCTTGGAGCACGCGGCGATTTCGCACCCCGAGTCGAGCGGGCGCCTACTGTTTATTGTCCGCCAGCGCCTTTTCAATCGCCGAAGTGACTTGCGGCGAATCGGGCTCCACTTTGGAGTCAAACCGCGCAAGCACTTTTCCGTCGGGCCCCACCAGGAACTTCGTGAAATTCCAGCCGATCTCGCCGCCGGTATCGGGGTGCGCGGTCTTGTCGGTAAGGAATTGATAGAGCGGCGTAATGTCGCTGCCTTTCACCGAAACCTTCGCCATCATGGGAAACGTCACGTGGTATTTCGCGGTACAAAAGGTCTTGATTTCCTCATTGGAGCCGGGCTCCTGGCCGCCAAAATTATTCGCCGGTATCCCCACAATCACGAACCCACGGCTCTTGTATTTTTCGTAGACGGATTCCAGCGCGGCATACTGCGGCGTATAGCCGCAGCGGCTGGCCACATTCACCAGCAACACGATTTCCCCTTTGAAGGCGGAAAGCGGCGTTGGCTGGCCGTCAATGGAATTTAGGGTGAAATCGTAGATCGTTTTTTCCGTTGCCATAGCGGTTGTCCCCAAAAGCGCCAGCAGCACAAAAAGTTTCATCATTGGTATGTCCAGATGGTATTCGCTTCACCCTCACGGCGCACTGGAAGGCGAAGAGGCGGAAAGAAAGAACTCCTTCCAGAGGGATAACTATACGCGAAGTAAGGGCATACCGGGGAGGACTTGTTTCTTTGCTGTTCAATTCTGGGGCAATTGTGCGCTCAAAACGAAGAAACTCCCATAGAATGCCGCCATGGACACTTTTTCTCCCCGTCGAGCCGTGGGCACCGCATCGCAGGCGGTAATTCAGCGGCTTCCC
This sequence comes from Acidobacteriota bacterium, assembly GCA_003154775.1. Classification (GTDB taxonomy): domain Bacteria; phylum Acidobacteriota; class Terriglobia; order Acidiferrales; family UBA7541; genus Acidiferrum. The sequence goes on from PMES01000130.1 coordinate 27,757, forward strand.
TTGCTGCTGCAATTTAGTGCAGCTCAAATATAGTCAGGCTCTGCGCGGGTAGTTGCAGGCGCAGCTCGCGGCCGGAAAGCTCCGCCTGAGCATCGCCAAGCAGCAATGAAATGTCCGAAGCTTCCTGCGCCGGCGTATCGCGCAAGGAAATCTTCACTTCGCGGTTTGTTGTTCCATTGTGGAAGGCAACCACGAGTTTTTCTTCCTCGGTTTCCCGCATGAAAACGTAGGACGAATCATCCGAAGCCAGATGCCAGAGGTTTCCGCTGCGCAGGGCTGCATGCTCGCGCCGCACTCGGAGCAGGCTCTGCACGTATCCCAAAAGCTCCTTCTGTTCGCGCGTTCGCCCCTCGTGCGTGAACGCGTTTTGCGGGTCCCCCGGCCATCCTCCGGGAAAATCGCGGCCATAATCGGGATCGCCGCCTCCCGCCAAGCTGATTTCGTCGCCGTAGTAGAGTTCCGGAATTCCCCGCAGTGTAAGCGTCAATCCGAAAGCCAGTCTCACCTTCGCGGGCGTGGCGCCTCTCTCTCCAGCAAAGCGAGTGACCTCGTGATTCCCGAAAAAGGGCGCCAGGTATTCTGGGTGAGGATACAGCGAGTCCTGCCGCAAAATGTCGAGGATGCGTCCCGTAGGGGCCCCGCGCAAAAGCACATCGCGCAGTGCAAAATACAACGGAAAATCGAATACCGTCGTGAATTCCGTATCGATACCGTCCCAACCCTTCCGCCCTCCTGCAAAGAAAGACGTCACTTCAGGATCCCGATGAAACACCTCGCCAATCGTCGAAAGTCGCGGGTAAATCCGCCGCAGTCCCTGATGCCACTCCTGCCAGAATTTGCGGGAAACATAAGGGACGGTATCAACCCGGTAGCCGTCCAGTCCCGAACTTTCCGCCCACCAGATGCTGTTCTGCAAAAGATATTGCACCACCAGGGGATTTTCGGCGTTCAAGTCGGGCAATGCTCCTTGGAACCAGCCTTCTGTCATGTTCGTCCGAAACTGTGGCAGAGCATGCGGATCCTCCAGCGACTCCAGCAAATCGCTGCTTGGTTCCTTTTTCTCATGCGCTTCATGGAAGCTTTCTTTCAGCGGCAAAAACGAACTCAGATGCTCCGTTGGCCTTCCGTGAAACCAGTCGGGCATTGGCGGATCGCTGACCCAGGGGTGCGACACGCCCACATGGTTAGGTGCTACGTCGAAGAAAACTTTCATGTGTTCTTTGTGCGCGGCCTGCACAAACTCCTGGTATTCCTGCAACGTTCCGAGGTGCGGATCAACCGCATACAAATCGACCGCACCATTACCGTGAGAATCCTCGGACGCTCCATTCTTCACGATTGATGTGAGCTCCAGCGTGGTCACATCAAGCTCCTTGAGGTACCCCAGATGATCGCGAATCCCGCGCAAATCGCCGCCGTGATACGCGCGCGGCTTGGAACGCTCATGCGAGCCCGGAAACTCTGCCGGCTCGTCATTTGTGGGATCTCCGTTTGCAAAACGGTCCGGCACAATCAAGTAGAGAACGTCGTCGAGCGAGAGGCCCTGATTCCTCCCTAGAATTTGCTTTCGCGCCGCGATGGGCAGCTCGAATGTGGTTTCACCCTTGTGGGTGGTAATTCGGCATACCGCTGTCCCGGATTTCAAGCCCGCGCCGAATTTCAGCCAGACGAACAGGTAGTCGCCGTTCGCGGCGGATTGCGTCTGGCTCACGTTAATTCCCGGCAAGTTGCAACGGACGTGCGTCGCTTCGAGGTTTTTGCCCGAAAGCAAAAGCACTACGTCAGGAGTCAGCCCGACCCACCAGTTTGGCGGCTCGATCTTCTTTACGGCCGGTGCATTAAGGTTGTTGGGCTGTTGCGCACCGGCAGAAAGGCTGCTCAATACTAAAATTGCGAGGACAAGTAAGCCGACCCCCAAACGTGGGGAAAATTGGCGGCGCGCGCAATTCGGTCTGGTTCGCATCGGAATCCCCTGCGAGCTTATCAGAAACGCTGCACTCGATTGCAGGCCGGAATTGTTCTATTCGTGGAACACTAACTTGCCGAACGCCCCCGGAACGTGGAAGTCGGGTTCCTGTGAGTAGGTAGGACTCCACGCCGAATAAAATCTCGGTTCGCCTTCGCCTTCAACGCGGAAAAAGTTCACCCGCCAGGTCTGCTTCGGATTGAAGTTCGGCGTCAGGCTCCGCATCGGAATTGCCAGTTCGGCCGTCCATGTTTTTGCCAGTGCATCCTGCACGACGCGGCGCCGCAGCTTGCTTCGCAGCTCCTCTTTTCCGCCGCTGGCGATGTCTAGATCGATCCACTGGCCATTCGGGCTGACCTCAAATTCCTTGTATTTCCACGGATCGCGGGAATCCGGCTGGAGGAAGACCTCTGCGACGTCGCGGTTCCATAGTTCGTCACGCCACCCATCTTCCCGCGCGTCCGGGAAAACCGTTATGTTTCTATAGTTCGCCAGAAAGCGCACGAACAAACTATCCAGCGTCCAAAGCAGTCGCACTTCGGTCGACCTCGCCGGGTCGCCGTTTCCGCCTTTCCAGTCGTGCTCAAAGCGCAGCGGAGAACTCTTCACCCAGGCATTGCTGCCAGGAAATCCTTCGGCATCCGGCTGGCTCGCAAATCGTGAGGCAAATGCCGTGGGCAGCTCGCTCATGCTTCTGGATACGGGAGGATTCATCTTCCAGACAGTGTAATTCAGCGCCGCCGCAAAGCTCACCCACAAAAAATAGGGAAGGAACAAGAAGGCAGCGACCCGCTCAAACTTCCAGGTCACTCCAACAAAGCGCGCGCGCAGCAACCACAAGGTAAAGATAACGACGACTTCAAACCCGGTACGATGCAAATTAAAAAACGCGGGTGACCAGAAAAGCCTCGCCGCCAGCCTCGCTCAGAGTTCTTTCCAAGCCGGAAACTGTCGCCATCGTTCCCACTGGCCGGATTACCAGCAGACTCATTGCGCACTCCCTCTCCAACGCGACCTGCTCCGCCCTGCACAGCGTGCTAGCATCAAATTTGGCCCCGGATCCGGGGCGCCCCGGAAGGAGAACCCTATCGTGGAACGCCGCCCTAGTGTCGAGGTTCGTACAGAACCCAAGCGCCGCACCCCCCAGGAATTTCAATATGTCCAGTTTCGCCTAGCTTCCGGCGTGGCCCGCATGACCCTGAATCGTCCGGAACACAACCTCCTGAACGAAGACATGCTGCGCGAGCTAGTGGATGGCATTTCGTTTGTCGCCGATCACCAAGAGGTCAAACTCATCGTCCTCGATTCGGCCTGCAAAGTCTTTTGCGGCGGCATTGATGTCGGCGAGTACACTTCGGAGCGCGTCTTCCAGATGCTTGACGCATTTCACTCCGTCTTTGCGGGTATTCTCGAGACCTCCAAGCCGGTTCTCTGTGTCGTGAACGGCCCGGCGATCGGCGGCGGCGCGGAGCTTGCCGCGTTCGGCGACCTCGTTATCGCCACGCCCAAAGCGCGTTTCGCCCAGCCGGAAATCACCCTTGGCGTTTTTCCTCCGCTGGCCTCCACGATTCTGCCGTTTCTCGTCGGCCCCAAGATCGCTCTCGAACTCGTGCTCCTCGGCGAACCGGTCACGGCGGAGCGCGCTCTGGAGCTGGGTCTGATCAATCGGCTCGTTCCTGAGTCAAAGCTTGAAGCCACGGTGGATGAAATGATCGAGCGGATAACCAGCCACTCGGGTCCCGTTCTCACCATGGCCAAACGCGCCATTCTGGGCGGTATGGGACTTTCGCTCCGCGACGGCCTGAAGCAGTCCATGGATATTTTCCTGAATGAACTCTACCGCCTGGAAGATTCCCAGGAAGGCTTGCGCGCCCTGATTGAAAAGCGCAAGCCCAACTGGAAAAATCGCTGATTTTCTCACAAGAGAATTCCGCCACTTCCATTGACACTCCCGCCATCGCACCGTAAACTGTTTTTACAACTTGCAGGCTCGGGAAGTGGGGAAGTGCCGTGAAAATCGGCCGTGGTCCCGCCACTGTGATCGGCAGCAATGCCGTTAGCCAGGCTACCCTCCCAAGCTGAAGAGGTTGCGTGTTCTTCGCGAGAGAGAACACCGGCTCTCTAGCCCCGACTTCTCGTGGGGCTTTTTTATTGTTTACTCTCGCGGGATTCTCGTCAGGGGAGATTCGTGCAGCGCGTCAATTCCATCTTCATGCCACGGCCAGCCGCCCTGTTGCTCGCCTTTCTCTTTCTGGGCGCGCTCGATGCGTCCGCGCAGGCCACTTCTCCTGGACCGCCTTCGCAGCCCGCAACGCGCGAAGTCGTGGATGAGATGGGGCGGACGGTGCGCATCCCCCTTTCTCCCTCGCGCATCGTTTCGCTCGCCCCGAGCCTCACGGAAACGATTTACGCCCTCGGCTTGCAGGATCGCCTCGTGGGCGACACCGACTTTTGCGACTATCCCGTCGAGGCCCAGAAGAAACCCAAAGTCGGCGGAATCATCAATCCCAATCTCGAGGAAATTGCGTCACTCCATCCGGACCTGGTCTTGGCCACTAAGAGCATCAACCGCCTCGATACCGTTCGCGCCCTCGATATCCTCGGCATACCCAGTTACGCCACCACCGATTCCCATTCGGTCGCTGAGATTATTTCTTCCACTCAAAAGCTGGCTGATGTTCTCGGTGCGCCGGAGGCGGGCAAGTCCCTTGGTGACGAGCTTCGGAGCCGCCTCGCTGCGCTGCAAACGAAACTCGCCGCCGTTCCGCCGCGGCGTGTTCTCTTCATCGTTTGGACCGAACCGCTCATTTCCACCGGCCAGCATACCTTTATCGCCGACGTTCTCCGCAAAGCAGGCGCAGCCTCCATCGTCGAATCGTCGCAAGATTGGCCGCAGATGAGCCTCGAAGAGGTCGTGCGCCTTCAGCCGGATTATCTGGTCTTCGCTTCCTCGCACTCCGAAGCTGCCGCGCGCGATTTCGACGCTCTCGCCGCTCGTCCCGGATGGCGCATCCTCGATGCGGTGCGCAATCGCCGCTACGCCGTAATCAGCGATGCCGTCAATCGCCCTGCTCCGCGTATCGTTTCCGCCATTGAAGAACTCGCCCGGCAATTGCATCCGGAAGTTTTCCAGGTTTCGCCAAGTCCGGACAAAGAACCGGCACCCGCGAACGCGGCGTCATCTTCGCCTCCCGGGCCGGCGCACTTCTCCTTTACGCACACGATCTGCTCGTCTTCTTTGGAGTCCTCATGCGCCCACTAACCATCGGACGTCTCCTGTTCCGCTGCGGAATCCTCGCGGCTCTTTTGTTCGTTGTTGTGGTCATTGCCCTTAAGATGGGCGCCGTTCAGGTTTCTCTCTATGGCCTCGGACGCGACCTCCTTAGCGTGCTCCTCGGCCAGAGCAGTGCCATTTCCACCGACTACGGCATGATCGTCGTGGACATCCGCCTGCCGCGTATCCTGCTCGGAATCGTCGTCGGAGCATCCCTTTCGGTGGCGGGCGCAAGCTTTCAAGCGCTCTTGCGCAATCCGCTTGCCGATCCTTATGTCCTGGGAGTCTCCTCCGGCGCCGCTGTCGGCGCGATCATTGCCCTCATCATCGAGAGTCATTTGGCCTTGTCGCCTGAAATCGCCGGGCTCATCACTCCGTTCGGAGCTTTCCTCGGCGCGGCCGTCACGATTGCGGCCGTCTATTTCCTTGGCCGCCGCGATGGTCAGATCGACAGCAGCACTCTTCTCCTCGGCGGCATCATCACTGCCTCTTTTCTTTCCGCCATCATCATGTTTCTCATGAACACGCTTGCCGGCAGCAACCTTCGAGGCACGGTTTTCTGGCTGATGGGCGATCTCTCCACGCCGCAGCCCCGCAGCCTCCTCTACCTCCTATCTTTTGGTTTTCTGGCCGCCGCCGGGGCCATTTACACCACCGCTTCGGATCTCAATCTCCTCCTCGCCGGAGAAAAAGAAGCCATGCATCTCGGCGTGGACGTTCCGCGTGTGCGCATTGTGGTGTATCTTGCCGCATCCATTCTCACCGGCCTTGCCGTATCGGTCAGCGGTGCCATCGGCTACGTTGGCCTCCTCGTGCCCCACGTCATGCGCCTGATTTTTGGCGCCGACCACCGGATGTTGTTGCCCGCCTCCGCACTCGGCGGGGCCATCGCCATCGTCATCGCCGATACGCTCGCGCGCACCATTGTTGCCCCTTCTGAACTCCCTGTCGGCGCGATGACTGCCATGGCCGGTGCGCCGCTATTCATCTATTTGCTCCGCAGGAGGCTCACATGAGCAGCGCCCTTCGCAATCCCTTGCCTTCTTCGGAACAAACGCGCTCCGCCTCGGACGTGCGCCTCAGCGTCGAGCAGGTCAGCTACGCCTACGCGCCCAACCCCTCCCAAGCGCCGCTCTTCACCCTTGAAGCCCTCAGCTTCCACGCCAAGCCCGGCGAAATCGTGGCCATCCTCGGACCGAATGCCAGCGGGAAATCCACTCTGCTCAAGTTGATTTCTGGCGCGCTGGAGCCGCTTTCCGGCCGCATCATCCTCAATGGTTTCGTCACCCATTCACTTACGCCCAGGACGCGCGCCCAGCGCATCGCCCTGGTGCAGCAGGAAAGCCGCCTTCTGTTCCCCTCGCGAGCGTGGGAATTTGTCCTCCAGGGGCGCCATCCCTACGGTTCGGGCCTCCGCTTTGAGACCCAAGACGATGTGACCATCGCCACGAATGCGCTTACCCAGGTGGGCGCCAATCATCTCAGCGACCGCTGGATGGACAAAATTTCCGGCGGTGAAAAGCAGCGCGTCATTCTCGCTCGGGCCCTCGCTCAACAGCCGCTCCTCCTGCTGCTCGATGAGCCCACGCTGCATCTGGACATTGGCGCGCAGGTGGACCTGCTTCACAATCTCCGGCGCTTGGCCGCGGAAAACCGCTACACCGTCGTGGTCGTCACTCACGAATTGAATCTCGCCGGGGAATACGCCGATCAAGTCGTCCTGCTGCAGAAAGGAAAGTGCCTTCGCGTGGGCCCGCCTGCCAGCGTGTTCCAGCGCGAATTGCTCGAACAGGTTTTTCAGGCGCCGCTCTCCGTGGAGATGACCTCCTCCGGCCGGCCGCGCGTCACGCTTTTTTCAAACACCTAGCTTCGCCCCGCGTCCACCTCAACCCGGCGGCTTCATGCTGCCGAAACTCATAACCCACAGTGGGCTCCGCCCCTCCACAATCACCGCGGACTTCGTGCTCGGGAAGACGGTGTAAAGCCGTCGCCGCCGCGCGACTGTAAGGCGGGTATTTCGCTCGTAGGCCACTGCAGCCCAGCTCGCTGCGGGAAGGCCGCGAGCGCGCCAGATGCGAACTCTGAATTTTCGCGAATCAGAGCTTCCTCCAACTGGCGCGACTCCCCCGCCAAGCCAGGAGACCGGCGAAGTCTGCAGCCTGCGCAGTTTTGCATGCGCCGGCCTACCTTTACACTCCCGCGCGTGAGGGAGCGGAGGAACCCATGAAAAAACTAAGTTTTTCCGCAAGCATCCTCGCCTTACTGTTTTTTGTCTTGGCAATTCCGGCTTTTTCGCAATCGCAGCTCCCTGATGCTCATGTCCTTGGCGCGCTCACCGATCCTTCCGGCGCCGGTATAGGTAGTGTTCGGGTCACCGCTCGGTTGGAAGCCGCCGCCAGCGCGCAGCTCTGGTCCGCCACTTCCACCACCGATGGTGCTTATCACCTTTCGCTTCCTCCGGGCCGCTACGTCATCCACTTCTCGCGTGACCCGTTCGCCCCTCGTGAATTCACTTGGGATCTCTCTCCCGGTGAATCTCGCACCCTCGATCTGCGCTTGGAACTCGAACGCCTCTCCTCCAGTGTCGTTGTCACTGCCGAAGCCGAGCCTGTTCTGCGTCCGCAATCCACCGCGCCCACCGACGTCATCACCCGCGAAGTCATCGACCAGCGCCAGGCCGTCTCAATTCCCGATCTGCTGCAATTTTCCACGGGTCTCACCTTCGCCCGCACCGGCGCCAATGGTGGAACTTCCTCGCTGTTCCTGGATGGCGGCAATTCCAATTTCACCAAAGTATTGGTCGACGGCGCGCCCATCAATCCTCCCGGTGGCGCTGTCGATTTCTCCGTCCTCACTCTGGATAACGTGGACAAGGTCGAGATTGTGCGCGGCGCGGAATCCGCGCTTTACGGTACGGACGCCGTCTCCGGTGTAGTCCAGCTCTTTTCCCATCGCGGCACCACGCGTATCCCCTCGGTCACTCTCTTCGGGGATGGAGGCAGTTACGCCAATGGCCGCGGCGGTGGCCAATTCAGCGGCCTGCTGGGCGCTTTTGATTATTCGGGAGCCGCGTCCTACCTTGAGACCGACGGCCAGGGTCCCAATGATGCTTTCCTGAACCGCGCCGTAACGGGGAATTTTGGCTACGCCTTCAGTGACACGAACCATCTTCGCCTGACTCTTCGCAACAACACGAGTGATGCAGGCATTCCCGGCCAGACCGTGTTCGAGCCGCCCAGCCTCCACCAGCAATATGACCAGAAGCTGTTCAGTGCCAGCGCGCGTTGGGAGTTTGTCTCGGGAGATCACTGGCACTACCAGCTCTCAGGTTCCGAATCCTACACCCATCAACACAGCTTCAACCCGGAACAGAGCTTTTATATCGGCGGCTCCAATTCGTTCTGTCCTCAAACCAATCCTGACGCGGTTGCAACCACGCAATTTTGTAATTACACCTACGACGACCTCTACAACTACAACCGCGCGGGTTTCTCAGCCCAGACAACCTATATCCTCCGGGATTTTGCGGCCACCGCCGGCTACCAATATGAAGTCGAAAACGGCTCCATCTCTTATCTCGCGCAAACCCACGTCCGCCGCAACAATCAAGCCGGCTTTCTCGACTTCCGCTATCTCCCCCATCCGCGTATTTCTCTCAACCTCGGCGTCCGCGCGGAAGCCAACGGCAACTTTGGCACTCGCGTCGTGCCCCGCGCGGGGGCTTCCTTGGCGCTTCGCTATGGCCGGGGCTTTTGGGGCGACACACGTTACCGCGTATTTTATGGAGTGGGAATTAAGGAGCCTCGTTTCGATCAACTCTACACCGATCAATTCGGCGACATTGGGAATCCATCGCTCAAGCCCGAGGCCAGCAAAAACTGGAGCACCGGTATCGAGCAGAAACTCGCGAATGATCGCGTAAAAGTAACCGCCGAATACTTCTCGAATCGTTTCTACAACATCATTAGTTTCGCATTCTGCTCGGCCTTGCCTCCACCCTCGACCGGCAACACGTGTGGCATCAGCCTTCCCGGCGCTCCGCCCGGTTTTGGATATTACTTCAATACCGATTTGGCCCGCGCCCGCGGCACGAACATCGCCGTCGAGGCACGGGCTACAAAATGGCTCTTTGTCACCGGAAATTACACCTACGACGACAGCCTGATCCTCAAGTCCCCGAATGCCTACGATCCTAGCCTTATTCCCGGTAATCGATTGGCTCGGCGTCCACCCAATTCCGGCTCCATCACATTTACCGGCACGTTCCACCGATTCAACGCTACCCTCGCCGGCTACTTCACCGGGCAGCGCACGGACAGTGATTTCCTGGGCCTCGGCTATACGCGCAATCCTGGCTACGCCCGGATTGATATGGCGGCCAGCTACAATGTAACGCGCAGCCTCGCTTTCACCGCCCGCGCCACAAACCTTTTCGACAAACAGTACCAGGATGCCCTCGGTTATCCGGCGTTGGGCCGCGATTACCGCTTCGGCCTGCGCTACCAGTTCGCCGGTCATAACTGACGGCAGGGGGCGCATCCCCGCGTGCCCCTCTGCTATACTTTTCCTTCAACCATGACGAAATTCGCCACCGAATCCGCAATGTCCCCCGAACTCCTCGCCAAGTACGAGGCCGTCATCGGCTTGGAGGTCCACGCCCAGCTTCTTACGAAAACCAAGATCTTCTGCGGATGTTCCACGCGTTTTGGCGATCAGCCCAACTCCAATACGTGTCCCGTCTGCCTCGGACTCCCCGGCACGCTCCCTGTTCTCAACAGGCGCGTCGTCGAAATGGGCATACGTGCGGCCCTGGCGCTCAATTGCACCGTCCACGAGCATTCCCGCTTCGCCCGCAAAAACTATTTCTACCCCGATCTTCCCAAGGGCTACCAAATCTCTCAATACGAACTCCCCCTAGCTTCCGGTGGCTGGCTTGAAATTGAACACGGCGGCAAGACGAAGCGCATCGGCATCACGCGCCTCCATCTCGAGGAAGATGCGGGCAAGTCCCTCCATGACGGCTTGGCGCAATCCGCGGACAAAACCTATGTGGACCTCAATCGCTGCGGCACGCCCCTCAGCGAAATCGTTTCCGAGCCGGACATGCGCTCGCCCGACGAGGCTTACGCTTACCTCACCACGCTACGTCAAATCCTCCTCTACACCGGCGTGAGCGATTGCAACATGGAAGAAGGTTCGCTCCGCTGTGACGCCAATGTCAGCGTGCGCCTGCGCGGCGCCAGGGAATTCGGCACCAAGGTCGAGGTCAAGAATCTCAACTCTTTCCGCTACCTCGCCAAGGCCCTCGAATACGAAATCGAGCGCCACATCGGCGTCCTCGAATCCGGCGGCAGCATCTCTCAGGAAACCCGCCTTTGGAATCAACACGCCGGCCGCACGGATTCTATGCGCTCCAAGGAAAAGGCCCACGACTACCGCTATTTTCCGGAGCCGGACCTGCTCCCCGTGCACGTCAGCTCCGCCTGGCGCGACGAGGTTCGTTCTACGCTCCCCGAACTCCCTTTCGCCAAGCGCGCCCGCTTCGTCTCTTCCTTCGGCATCACCGCCTACAACGCCGAAGTTCTCACCGACACGCAAGCCCTCGCTGCCTACTTTGAATCTGTTGTGAAAGTCGGCGCTCCCGGAAAAGCGGCCGCCAACTGGATGCAGACCGAATTGCTGCGCCGCTTGCACGATTCCGCCAAGGAAATTGCCGCAAGCCCTGTCGCCCCCGCCGCTCTCGCCGAACTCGTTTCTCTGGTCGAATCTGGGAAAATCACTGCTGCGGTTGGGAAGAAAGTCTTCGCGACCATGTTTGAATCGGGACGCTCCGCCGCACAGATTGTCGCCGCCGAAGGGCTGGGCGCTCAAGTCAGTGACGCGGCAATTGAAGAAGCAGCCCGCGACATTATCGCCAAGAATCCCGACAACGTCGCCAAATTCAAATCCGGCAACGAAGGCGTCTTCAAGTTCTTCGTTGGCCGGGTCATGCGTATCACCAAAGGCCAGGCCAATCCCCAATCCGTAAACGACATCCTCCGCAAGCTCCTGTCCTGATTCGCACGAGGAACCCATGCTCAAGATCGGCGACAAAGCCCCTGACTTCACCCTCACTTCCGACGAAGGCAAAGAAGTTTCGCTGAAGAATTTCAAAGGCCAGCGCGTCCTGCTCTATTTCTACCCCAGAGCCAGCACGCCCGGCTGCACCATCGAAGCCTGTGAATTTCGCGACCTTAAACCCAAATTCGATAAGGAAGATGTCGTCATTCTCGGCGTCAGCGCCGATCCGGAAAAATCCCTGAAGAATTTCAAGGCCAAGCAGAATCTCAATTTCCCCCTGCTCGGCGATCCCACCCACAAAATGATCGCATCCTACGGCGTCTGGCGCATGAAGAAATTCATGGGCCGCTCCTTCAAGGGCATTATCCGCAGCACCTTTTTAATTGGCCCCACCGGCAAAATCGAGCAAATCTGGGACGAAGTCAAAGCCAAAGGCCACGCAGCCGAAACCCTTGCGCATCTCTCCGCGTAATTCTCACTCCAAGTTTCCCACAAGCCTCTGCCCTGTAGCTCAGGCCTTCAGGCCTGAGGCTTTTCTTGGGTTTGCCGTTGTAGCGGCCGCCTTCCGAGGCGGGCGCCTTTTGTGCGATGAATCCCTCTTCTTCCTCGCACTCCTCCTGTGGCACAGTCACTCCCGTTTACCCTGAGCCTCGAAGGGACTGTGCTCTTGCCTTTCTCTTCTCCCCCTCTTCTCCGTGAACTCTGCATCCTCCGCGACCTCTGTGTAATCTTTTTTCTTCTTCCGGCTAAATCCCACGAACCAGTTTCTTTCAACTTTGAACTTTCGACTCTTCAACCTCTTCTCTCCCGCCTCCCTCACAACTCCGTCCGCAATTCCTCCCCCTCCGCCTCAATCAACAAATTATCGATCAACCGTGTCTTCCCAATGAAAATGGCCACCACCGCATAACTTCGCCGCCCCACGCGCACCACCGGCTCAAACGTCTTCGCATCCACAATCTCCGCGTAGTCCACCCGCGCGCGCGGCTCGCCCGCCAGCACCTTATGCATGGCCTGCTGCAATTGCAGAGCATCGCGCACGCCCGAACCCACTTCGTGTGCGGCCGCCCGAAGCGCGCGAGACAATACCGTCGCCGCCTTCCTCTCCTCCGCATTCAAATACAAATTCCGCGAGGACATCGCCAGCCCGTCCGCCTCGCGCACGATCGGGCAGAGCACGATCTCCGTGTCCAGATTCAAATCCCGCGCCATTTGCTGCACCATGCGCGCCTGCTGCGCATCCTTGCGCCCGAAATACGCAAAGTGCGGCTGCACAATCTCCAGCAGCTTCAGCACAACGGTGGTCACCCCGCGAAAATGGCCCGGGCGTGACTTGCCCTCCAGCCGCTCGCTCAACCCGTCCACTTGCACGTACGTCGAAAACCCGGGTGGGTACATCTCCGCCGCATCGGGCAGGAACAGCCCGTCGATTTTTGCGGCTTCCAGCTTCGCCGTGTCCGCCTCAATTGGCCGCGGGTACTTGGACAAATCCTCTTTCGGCCCAAACTGTTTCGGATTCAAAAATATGGATGCGTACACCGGCGAACACTCTTTCTTTGCCCTTTCCACCAGCGCCAGGTGCCCTGCGTGCAGCGCCCCCATCGTCGGCACGAACCCGATCACGCGTTGTTCCAATCGCGCTTCCTTCGCTTTTTCCTTCATCCACGCAATGGTGCGAATTGTTTCCATTCACCGCTCCCCAAAAAAGAAGGGCGCAGAATCTCTGCGCCCCGCAGCTCTTTCTTAAACGTCACGTTCCACCGGATGATTCACCGCGCGATGGGGATGGTCTTCCGCCCCTTGACGCTCGCCGAAGAGTGGTAGGACTCCGCATCCGAGGGAAAGTTCCCGCTTTGCACGTCTGCGCAATACCCTTTGACCGCCTCTAGAATTGTTTGTCCCACGTTGGCGTACTGCCGCGCAAATTTCGGCGGCTCCCGGAACGTCAGCCCCAGCATGTCGTGCAGCACCAGGATCTGCCCGTCGCAATCCGGTCCCGCGCCAATTCCAATGGTGGGAATCCGCACACTGCGCGTGATCTCCGCCGCCAGCTCTCGCGGCAGCGCTTCCAGCACAATCGCGAACGCACCCGCAGCCTCCACCGCCCGCGCATCGCGCAAAACCTGCTCCGCCCCGCCCGGCGTCTTCCCCTGTACGCGATAGCCGCCCAAGGCGTTCACCGATTGCGGCGTCAGCCCAACGTGGCCCATCACGGGAATCTCCGCTTCCGTCAGCCGCGAAATCAGCTCCAGCCTTCGTTCGCCTCCCTCGATCTTCACCGCCTCCGCGCCCGCTTCCTTCACGAAGCGTATGGCGTTCCGCAGCGCCTCATTCAAGTCGCCGTGGTACGAGCCATACGGCATGTCCGCCACCACCAAGGCCCGTTGCACACCCCGCCGCACCGCTTTCGTGTGATGCAGCGCCTCTTCCAGCGTGAGCGGCAACGTGCTGTCGTACCCTAGCGCCACCATCGCCACGGAGTCGCCCACCAGCACCACGTCCACCCCGGCCTCGTCCAGCAGGCGCGCCGTCGGATAGTCGTATGCCGTCAGGCAGGTGATCTTCTTCTTGTTCAGGGAATCTGCAGCGTCGGTCTTCCGCTGCAGCAAATCGGGCACGGTCACTTTCCCGTCGCCCCCAGTCGGGATCGTACTCATGTCGGCCTCCGGTGCCGTTCCCTAAATTCGGGATACAGCCCTCTTCCAACTCCCCAACTATACCAAATTGTGATGCCCATCACCAATATTCGTGATTCAAGGAGTGGCCCATCCCTCGGTCGCCCCGTTAATTAGGCACTGACGTTATAAGACTTACGGGAACCGTGAACTCGGACAACCCGTCTTTAGACTCGATGTCGGCGGGCCTGGCCGTGCTGACGCGCACTAACTCTCGTCCTTTTTCGTCCTGGTATCGCTTCAAGACTTCACAGGGCACGCTCCCAAGTCTTGGGAATTCACTGTCAGGGTGTAAATCTTCGCTGGTGAGCACCGGGACCTTATCGGTGATGATGTGGTGGCGACCCTCAGCATCCACTAACTCGCACTCCACCCAGCCAGGCTGGTGGTGATCTACAAAACGGATGATTTGAACAGAAATGAAATGCATGGCATCTGTATCAAACTACGAAGGGCAGCCCGACCGCAACCGCTTTGGTTGTGGCGTAGCTCCCAGTAACTCGGATTATCACAAACTGACCCGCTGCTGATTCTACGAGCGCGTCACTCTGGCGGCTTGCGCGCGCCCCTTCCATTGCCCTCCGCGGCCTAGCCAATAGCGCACTGCGGAAAGCCAGGTCGCACAGGAATAGAATGCGGCGGCTACGGGAAGAAACGGCGCCCAGAGTGGCGAAAGCCCATAAAACCGCACCGTGGGCAAGTACGTCACCGCCATCAGCAGCCACGCCGCCAGGCCCAGCCGCCACACCACGGGTTGCGGGTAAAACGCCAAAACAACCGGCGCAACATACGTCAGCAGCATTCCCGCGAGCGTGCCGAGTAGCAGCAGGGAGGAATACTTGAGCTGCGTGAACGCCGTCCGCGCAATCAAGTCGCGAATTTCGCCAAACGTCTGGTACGCGCGCAGGCTCACGCTTTTCCGCGTGAGTCCCATCCAGATCGCGCCGCCGCTGCGTTTCACGGCGCGCGCCAGCGCGCAATCGTCGATCACTTCCGCGCGAATCGCCGCAAATCCGCCAATGTGCTCCAGCGCCGTTCGCCGCAGCAGGACGCAACCGCCCGCAGCGCCCGCCATCCGTGCCTTAGTGTCCGCAATCCACCTCGGCGGATACAGCTTCAGGAAAAAGTAAAGGAAGGGAGGAATCAGCAAGCGCTCCGCAAACGATTTCGCCTGCAGCAGCACCATCAGCGACACAAGGTCCAGTCGCAGCTGCTCCGCCCGCGACACCAACCGCGCCAAAGTGTCTGGAGTATGCTCGATATCCGCGTCGGTAAACCAGAAATACTCCGGCGCGTCCTCCTCACAACTCGCCATCCCTTGCTGCAAAGCCCAAAGCTTACCGGTCCATCCGCTCTGCAGTGCCTCCGCGCGCAGGATCCTTACGCGTTCCGTCGCGCCCGCTTCCTGCGCAGCGGTTCTTGCCAGATCAGGCGTCGCATCCTCGCTGTGATCATCCACAATGACGGCGCGCAATTCGCCCGGATATTCTTGCCGAGCAAGCGAGGAAACCGCACGGGCAATCGTCTCCGCCTCATTGCGCGCGGGCATAACGCACACTACGCGCGGCCACACGGATGGAATTTGGTGCGGCGCAATGTCGTCGTCGAACGCCCGGAGTTGCCAGAATGCTCCGCGAAAAAACGTGAGCACAATCCAGATGAGGAGAGTAAGACCGGCGAGAATCAACGCAACGGAAGGCACGCCCTATTCTGTCGCGAAATGTATCCCGGCCGCTAGGCCAGATCTTCGGCGCGCATCGAGGAAGCCCGCGCAAATCCAGCTTAGCTGCCGGCTTGCAGGCTCGTAGCGCGGTGAATCGCTTTGTGAATGCGCTGATACGTGCCGCAGCGGCACAGATTGCCGTTCATGGCGTCGTCAATTTCCGCGTCCGTGGGGCTCGATTTCCTGGCCAGCAATGCCACGGCAGACATGATCTGCCCCGATTGGCAGTACCCGCATTGCGGCACATCTTCTTCGATCCACGCTTTCTGAACGGGGTGGGAGCCGTCGGCGGAAAGACCTTCGATCGTGGTGATCTTCTTTCCCTCAACGCTGGAGACGGGCGTGATGCACGAGCGCGAAGCTTCGCCGTCGATGTGCACCGTACAAGCGCCACACAGCGCCACTCCGCAACCGACCTTCGTCCCGGTCATATTCAGCGTGCCGCGCAGCACCCACAGAAGAGGCATCTGGGGATCCACATTGACGGTCGTGGCTTTTCCATTCAACGTAAAAGTGACGGCCATAAGTCCCTCCTTCGGCGCGCCCGATATCGTACACCAACTCCCCGCATGGATGGAAATTGTGCGCAATTCCGCCGGGTCCGCGCCCCCGGGCGACCTCTCGCCCTTGTAGGGGCCGCCTGGCGTTTACCCCGACCCGGTCGGGGAGGCGGGCCGCAGGCCAGTCTGTGTAGTGGCCGATCCCGCCTTGCGGGATCGGTTCTTGGGTTTATCCTTTGTCGCGTACAAAAATGGGAATGTCGGCGCGCCGACAATTGCACTTGACGACGTAGTATCGGTACCCCCCCCCCCTGTTTTTGCGTATGTACGGGAATGATTGGACTTACAGGTGACCCTCGCGTATGTACGGGAATGATTGGGGTTAGGGGAGAAAAATGGTTGAAAGTTGAAAGTTGAAGGTTGAAAGGGGCCGCCTGGCGCCCTCCCCGACCGGGTCGGGGAGGGGGACCGCTCTTGCGACCTCGCGCTCGCGTGCAAGAACGGGACTGTCGGCGCGCCGACAATGTCAATTGATGTTGTAGTAAACGCAGGCCTTAGAAAAACGGGTTCACAGTTCACAGCCGACAGTCGGCAAATCGGGGCGGAATTCTCAAAGCAGTGGCGAGTGGCGAGTGGGAAGGAAGTAATGGAAGCAAAGGATACCCCCCACCCCCCCTGTTTTTGCGTAAGTAGGGGAAACAAAGGGGTTACAGGCGCATTTCGTGGATGTAGGGGAAACAAAGGACTTAGCGGGTGCAAAGACGAAGGAGGGGCGAAGGACGTCTGGCCCTTCGCGAAGATCGCTCTGGGTAAAGGTGTGGGGCGGTCCGAAATGGCACAAGAGCATCTTCCCCTCAGCATAACAGGTGAAGCATAGCACACTATTGACCGTTTGTCTACTATTATTTAGTGGGTACTAGTTTCGAAACTGGTACGAGGGGGGCCTTCGCGGAGAGCGCTCTTGAGAATTACAAGGATGCTCCACCCGCATTGACATGGGGCTATAATTCCGCAAGAGGGCTTTACCACCCACACTCACGCACAACGACAAGGTGAATGAACATATGCCTCTCTTGAGTTTCTGGAAGAGTAATCGAGAACAAGTCCTCGAACTGAATATCGAGCAGATCGTGTCAAGCGCGGGCGACGGAAATCTTAGAGACGGCAGCAATTGTTCTCAAGAACTCCGTCAGTTTTTTAGCGTTTGTCCGAGCGAGCGTTTGTTTGCTCATGCTCGCTACTGCTTGGAGAATTCATTCGAAAAAGGCGGCATAGTTCTACAAGACATCGTGAACGAGCTAGGAAGAAGATTGGATTTCGATGTTGAGGATGGACTGTATCAAGGCAAACGCAATTCGATTGGTTTTGATGGTATATGGCGAGTCAAAAACGAGCCCGCTCTTATTGTCGAGGTAAAAACAACAGACTACGTAACGATCCCCTTAGAAAAACTGGCCAATTACAGAGAACAGTTGGCGGCGAGCGACCGTCTCGCCCGCGATTCTTCCATTCTGATCGTGGTAGGCCGGGAGGACACCGGGGCTCTAGAAGCTCAGGTCCGAGGCTCCAGATACGCCTGGGATATGCGACTGATCAGCATCGAAGGGCTGGTAAAGCTCGTGCAAATTAAGGAGAAGTCAGATGATCCTGGTAGCCTCCTGCAAATACGACAATTGTTACGACCTTTCGAGTACACGAAAATCGACAGAATCATAGACGTGATTTTCACCACCGCCGCCGATGTCGAAAGTCAGCAGGCGCCAGAACAAGACCTGTCCGCTGGCGAAGAAGTTCATCGACAAATAAGAACTGAACCCGAGTTACTAAACGCAAAACGACAACAGGCGGTGGACGCGTTTGCAGCTCTGAAAGGCAAGGAATTCATCAAGAAAAGTAGGACTCTCTACTGGACCCCTGACAAGAGCATTCGCGTCTGCTGTGCTGTCTCCAAGAAATATGAAGGAGACTATCAGCCCTACTGGTACGCATTCCATCCGACGTGGGAAGAGTTCCTAGCTGAAGGCAAAGAAAGCTACTTCATATTGTCATGCATGGATCGAGAAGAAGCCTATGCCATCCCGTATTCATGGCTTCGCGAGAACAAGAAAAACCTTAACATGACGGATAGGGGCGAAAGGTCATATTGGCACGTTCCTCTCACTACTATGGAGGGCAACCGCCTCGCGATTAATACTTCCAAAATTGGGAGCAAGACATCACTAGATCCATACCGCTTCAATTTTGCGACGACTTGAGTCTACGAGACTCCTCTGCGGAGCGTTAGACGGTCAAGTTATAATTGAGGTCGGTAAGCTTATGAGTGTATTGAAGACAAATCCGATGACGCTCACCGGGCCCTGGGCAGCCGGATGCGTACTGGACTATCACAGTCTGAGTGCCACCCCTAATGGAGATCCATATCATCCATTTGAGATGACCTACACAGAAATTGGCGCTCGGTATATCGGTTTAAGTATTGGAATGATGTAACCGTGGTCGAGGACCTTCTTGAGACGGTGGAGGATTTTCTGTCAAAACGCGGGTGGCGGCCAGTAATAGAGTGTGTCATCCCAGCGCCGCCTTCGATTGATCGCAGCTCACAGCCTGTCGTTCTTTTGGCCCAAGGTCTAGCGAAACGCTTGGGTGTTTCAATCTACGTTGATGCGATGCGTAAAATTGAGAAAACTCCGTCCATGAAAAATGTTGATGATTGGTATGAGCGGCAAAGAATTCTAGGGAAGGCTATCCAAATTGGGAAAGACGATGTGACGGGAAAGTCGATACTCTTGCTGGATGACTTGATTCAGTCGGGCGCAACCCTTCGCCGAGCCGCAGAGGTACTTCTGAATGATGGGAAGGCGAAGACCATCTACGCTCTTGTCTTAACGAGGACTCGGTAATGGAAGCCAGAGATAGCAACTTGAAAGTGTTCATTGCCGGTTCACGGCGCCTTTCTCGTTTGAGCGGGGACGTGACTCGCCGAATAGATAATATTCTCGCGAAGGGGTTCACAATAGTCGTCGGCGATGCAAATGGAATGGACAAGGCTGTCCAGAAATACCTCCGTAAACAACACTACGAAAGGGTCCTCGTTTATTGCATGGAAGGTGCATGCAGGAACAATGAAGGCGGTTGGAAAACAAGAGAAATACAAGCTCCAGAAGCGAAGCGGCGGGACTTCGCGTTTTTTTCAACCAAGGATCGTGCGATGGCAGTGGAAGCTGATTACGGGCTGATGCTCTGGGATGGCGAGAGTCGAGGGACGTTGACGAGTATCGTTGATCTCGTCCGACAGGGCAAACCTGTACTTGTATATCTTGCGCCAGATAGATCGTTTCTTACACTGAAAGAGCCCGAGGACCTCGCACAGCTAAGGGGTCAGCTAGATTCAACTGCTCTCCTGCGGGTCGACAGAGAGCTTCAGCTTCTGACCCACCCAACAGTACGCGTCTCGGGGCGAGAGCGCGAGACTTCCTCCATGTTTTAGCGGAAAACAGCCCAAGCTGCGCGAATCTACGGCTGTCGGATGCACCAACTTTAGCCACTCGTTACCAGCCACTCACTGCTTCTGATATCTGCTATCCTATTCTGCGGTCCACTCCCTTGCCCCGAGCTTGTCCTGCGGAGGGCGGCACCCACGGAAGCACCGCAAATTTTTCATGGAAAGGCATTTGCAACCATGAGCACCACTGCACCCCTACGCGCCGTAAAGCGCGCCTTCAATTTCAACGCCGGGCCCGCGGCGCTGCCGCTGCCTGTGCTGGAGCGCATCCGGGAAGAGCTGCTGGATTATCGCGGCACCGGCATGTCTGTGATGGAGCTTTCTCACCGCTCCGCGGAATTTGAGGCCATCAACAACGCCGCGGAGCAGAACCTGCGCAGGCTTCTGGCCATCCCTGAAGAGTACGCGGTGATCTTCGTGCAAGGCGGGGGGAGCATGCAGTTCACGATGGTGCCGATGAACCTGTGCCTGCCGGGAAAGCCGGTGGATGTGCTGCACACGGGCGCGTGGACCGCCAAGGCCATCGGCGAACTGAAGAAGGGCGTGCTGCACAACATCGCCGCGTCCACGGAAGCGGACAAGTTTGCGCGGTTGCCGCGGCGCGAGGAGATCAAGCTCTCGCCCGACGCTTCCTACACCTACATTTGCAGCAACAACACCATCGAGGGCACGCAGTACACGGAGCTGCCCGCTTCGGCGGCGCCGCTGGTGGCGGATATGTCCAGCGACATCGCCTCGCGTCCCCTGGACGTTTCCAAGTTCGGGCTGATCTTTGCCGGGGCACAGAAGAATCTTGGGCCCAGCGGCGTAACCGTGGTGATCGTGCGCAAGGATCTGGCGGAGCGCGCGGACAAGAATTTGCCTTCGCTGCTGCAATACCGCACGCACATCAAGGAAAAGTCGCTGTACCACACGCCGCCGACCTTTGCGGTGTACGTCCTGGGCCTGGTGACCGAGTGGATCGCAGGCGAAGGCGGGCTGGCCGGGATGCAGAAGCGCAACGAAGCCAAGGCCAAACTTCTGTATCACACCATCGAGGACAGCAACGGCTTCTACCGCTGCCCCGTGGAGAAAGCTTCGCGTTCGCAGATGAACGTGGTGTTCCGCGTGGCGGGCGGCGATGAGGCCGTCGAAAAGCAATTTGCCAAGGACGCCACCGCCGCGCGCCTGATCGGCACGCCCGGGCATCGCTCCGTGGGCGGCATGCGCATCTCGCTGTACAATGCCGTGGGGCTCGACGCCGTCGAAGCCCTGACGGGGTTCATGCGCGAATTCCAGCGCACCCGCGCGTGATCCCGGCGCACGGATATTCATCCGCGCGCGTTTAACCGCCGCTGGCTTATCGGAGGAATGATGAACCTCTACTCCAATGTTCTGTTCGTGCACATCGTCAGCGCCCTCGGGCTGTTCCTCGGCTACGGCCTGGAATGGACCGTGAGCGCGTTGCTGCGCCACTCCAGCACCACGGATGAGGCGCGCGCGTGGCTGCGCGTGTACCGCGTGTCGCCGCCTGTGACCGGGGCGTCGCTGGCGGTGCTGATACTTTCGGGCGGCTGGCTGGCTGCGCTGACCGGCGGCATGTACCATGGCTGGCTGATCGTTTCCGTTCTGGGGATCGTGGTGGCGTTGTTGATCGGCTTTGCGCTGATCCTGCCGCGTGTGCGGGCGATCCGCAGCGCGCTGTCGGAAGGGAACTTGCCGCTCACGCCGGAGGCGCTACTACGGCTTCAGAGCGCCGTGCTGCCAACGCTGATTCGCGTTCGCGCACTGCTGGCTGTGGGTATTGTGTATCTGATGACAGCGAAACCGCCGCTTGGCGCTTCGCTGATTGTGCTGGCGGCTTCGATGGTGATTGGTGCGCTGTTTTCGGTAACGTCGTGGTCGCGCGGGTCTGCGAGCGCCGCTGCAGCGTAGTTGCGGTTTCAAAGCCGCAAAGTCATTTCCTCAGGGGCTAAAAGCCCATTGAAGACTGAGCGCTGAATGTCGGAGCTGAAGCTCCGACCCCCTGAAGAGAAGACGGACCCAAGAGCGGCCCGGCTAGGAAGGCCGGGCCCTACATAGGAAAGACGAAGAACCGGGCTGAAGCCCGGCCACTACAAAGGCAAACCCAAGAGCCGCGTGAAAGCCCGGTACGTACAAAAGCAGGGCGGGATTGCTCCCGCCCGTTTGGCGATTTTTGAGGTTCGCGTTTTGGCGCGCGTGAAGCGCGCGCGCTCGCCCTGCGCTACAGAAGCGAAGGAATTACGCCAGGTCGAAGACGAGCACTTCGGCGGTTTGCACTCCGGCCAGCTCGATGGAATGCTCTTCGGAAATGGCCGCGCCGTCCCCGGTTTCCAGCGCCTGGCCGTTCAGCGTGACGCTGCCGCGCGCGACTTGCACATACGCGTGGCGCTGCGGTTTCAGTTCGTGCTTGACCGTTTCGCCCGGCGCCAGCAGGGTCGCGTAGAGTTCGTTGTCCTGGCGGATTTTCACCGAGCCATCGCGGCCGTCCGGCGAAACCACCAGGAGCAGCTTGGCGCGCTTGTCCGCTTCCACAAAATGCTTCTGGCCGTACGCGGGCTTGTGGCCCTTGTGGTCCGGGAACATCCAGATCTGGTAGAGGTGAACGGTTTCCGTTTCGGAGGCGTTGAACTCGCTGTGGGTCACGCCCGTTCCCGCGCTCATATATTGCACATCACCGGGGCGGATCACGGAGCCGTTGCCCATGCTGTCGCGGTGCTGGAGCGCGCCTTCCAGGACGTAGGTAACGATTTCCATGTCGCGGTGCGGATGCGTGGGAAAGCCCGCGCCGCCGGCAACGCGGTCATCGTTCATGACACGCAGCGTGCGGAACTGGGTATGCGCGGGGTCGTAATATTCGGCGAAAGAAAAGGTAAAGCGCGAATCGAGCCAGCCGTGGTTGGCATGGCCGCGCGCGTCGCTCTTGCGAATGAGAATCATGGAGGCCTCCTGGCAACGACAGGGGGACTATACTCGTTATAACGACTATTGTCAAGAGTGTAGTCTGCGCAACGCCATATATACCCTTATCCCCTTGCAGTTCAGGTTCTTAGCCCCTCTTTTCGCTCCATTTCCACCCGCGCGCGCTTTGGTGTAGAGTGATATTCCTAAGCGGCTTGCCGCCGCCACCGTTGGGGTGTACGTTCATGGATTCAGCATTGCCGACAACGCAAGCGAAGGCCGAGGACGCCTCCTCCTCGACGCGCCGCGAGACTTTATCCATCACCGATAATCGCACCGGGAAAGTCTACGAAGTGCCCATCACGCACGGCACGATTCGCGCCATGGACCTTCGGCAACTGCGGGTGGATCCCGCCGACTTCGGCATGATCAGCTACGATCCCGCGTACAACAACACCGCTTCGTGCATCAGCCGCATCACGTATATCGACGGCGACGCCGGCATTCTGCGGTATCGCGGATATCCCATCGAGGAACTTGCGGAAAAGTCCACGTACCTGGAAACGGCGTATCTGCTGCTTCACGGGGAGCTGCCCACGGCGGCACAGCTCCGGGATTGGCACCAGAACGTCACGCATCACACGTTCATTCACGAAAGCATCAAGAAGTTCCTGGACGGGTTTCACTACGACGCGCACCCGATGGGGATGCTGGTTTCAGCGATAGCGGCGCTATCGACTTTTTATCACGACGCGAAGGACGTGTTTAACGCGGGATCGCGCAAGAAGCAGACCTACCGGCTGGTCGGCAAGATGCCCACGATTGCGGCGTTTTCGTACCGCCATACGCTGGGCATGCCGTTTGTGTACCCGGACAACGAACTGAGCTATCCCGGGAATTTCCTGAACATGTTATTCCGGACGAGCGAGACGCGCTACCGGCCGAATCCGACGCTGGAGCACGCGCTGGACATTCTGTTCATTCTGCACGCGGACCACGAGCAGAACTGCTCGACGAACACGATCCGCGGCGTGGGCAGCTCGCATGTCGATCCGTACTGCGCGGCAGCGGCCGCGATTGCCGCTCTTTACGGGCCGCTGCATGGCGGCGCGAATGAAGAAGTTCTGCGGATGCTCAATGAGATAGGCACGATCCAAAAGGTTCCGGAATTCATCAAGCGGGTGAAGTCCGGCGAGACGCGCCTGATGGGCTTCGGCCATCGTGTGTATAAGAACTACGATCCGCGCGCCCGGATTATCAAGAAGATCGCCTACGAAGTTTTCGACCTGATGGGCCAGAATCCGCTGCTCGAGATTGCTTTGGAATGCGAGCGCATTGCGCTCGAGGACGACTACTTCGTGAAGCGCAAGCTCTATCCCAACGTGGACTTTTATACCGGGCTCATTTACCAATCCATGGGGTTCCCCATGACGATGTTCCCGGTGCTGTTCGCCATTCCGCGCATGTCCGGCTGGCTGGCGCAGTGGGAAGAGATGCTGCTGGACCCCGAACAGAAGATTGCGCGGCCCCGGCAGATTTATCTCGGCCACGATCCGCGGCCGTACGTGGCCATCGACCAGCGCTCCTGAAGCGGCGGGCCAACGTCAGCTACCACAGTCTTTCTTGCTGAGGGCGCGCCCGTGGCCGGCGACCGAAGTGTTCAGCACACGTCCAAGAGGGCTGGAACCCATGGGGAGTTGATCCCGCCCAGTGGTTAGACTCGCGTAAAAACATTAGATTCATTCGTCGGCATGTGATCGTGCTGTCTATGCAGCGTAGCCTTTTTGCATACGCCGTTTACCTTGGCGCTCGACTTTCCTTTCCCACGCTGTATATTGAAAGATGCGAGGTTTTATGGGCCAATCGCCGAACGCCCCCAGTCACGCAGGTTCACGCCGCCGGAGCCAGCGGGTCTTGATGCAGGTTGCAGTTCGCATCCGTGGCGAGAACGCAGCGGGCGCCTCCTTTGAGGAAGAAACGTCCACACTGGCCATTAATGCGCACGGGGCTCTGATACTGCTGCAGGCGCGTATCACCAGCGGCAGCAGGGTGCACATGCAGCACAACGGCACCAAGCAGGAACAGGAATGTCAGGTGGTGTTTCTCGGCCCGGTGCGTTCCGGCAGAGCGGAAATAGGACTGGAGTTTTCGTCTCCCTGCCCTACTTTCTGGCGCGTCGCCTTTCCTCCTGAGGATTGGTCGCCAAAGCATCCCGAAGCACGCACGGTCATCTCCACCAACTCACCCAGGAAATAGCTCCTCTCGCCGGTTGCCTGAAGATCCCAGACAAATCGCTGAAAAAACGTGATTTGGAGTCCTTCTAATTAAGGAGACCGACCTGCTTCTTGCAAGTGGACAGGGAAGAAGCAGGTGCGTCGCGTAATGGCGCGTGTTCGTCATATTCCCGCAACAAGGTGTTGACACTGGCAAGACATTTTGCAAGTATGCTTCCCCCGCCCGGGGAGATTTACGATGGCAGAAGATTCGCCGCAAGAGCAACTCTTCCGGATGGGCTCTTCCCCTTCGCGAAGGCTGACGAGCCGCGTGGAAGCCGCAACGCATGTGTGGGTGTATTGGGAGTGCAGCCACCGCAAGGACGTGTCGCGCGTGCGCAATGTGGGCATGGGTGGATTGTTTCTGGAAACGCCGCACCGGTTCGCCAAGGGGCTGATGGCCAAGCTTCACTTTCTTGTGGATGAAGGACAGATTCGCGCGGAGGCAGCGGTGCGACATGTGGAGCCTGGCGAGGGACTCGGGATGCGGTTCACGGCCGTGCATCAGCAGGATGGTGTGCAACTCGCGGCGCTGATGAACCGCCTTCGCTCCGTGCGCTGAAGATGTCGCTCGCTGTTTAGCGCCACGCCAAATTCTAAACCTCTTCTTCTCAGGCAGCGCTTGAAATCCAACATGTAAACGTTTGTGCGTTTGTTTCCTTCGGGCTCTGGCGGAAGAGTGCCGAGGACGAGTGCCACGGGCCGCTATCTGCTATCATTCCCGCCTTGCGGACGACGGAGGATGCATGAGCCTGATGCAGCGGCTGGAGGAGGTACGAACGGGGTTTGAGCGGCCGTTCTGGGTGGCCAATATCAGCGAGCTGTTTGAGCGGCTCTCCTATTACGCGGCGTTTGCCTCGCTGGCGCGGTATCTGCACGAAACGCTGAGCTTTCCGCTGGAGCGGGCCGCGGATCTTTCCGGCTTGTTCGGCGGGCTGGTGTGGTTTCTGGCGATTTTTGGAGGAGCGATTGCCGACCGGCTGGGATTCCGGCGCGCGCTTTCCCTGGCGTACCTCATTCTCGCCGGGTCGTATTTCCTGCTGGGTTCGCTGGGAGCGCCATGGCTTGCGCCGGTGCGCAGCGCCGTGCCGCTGGTGGTGCTGGTGACAATTGTGTTGATGCTGCCGGCGCTGGGCGTCGCGCTGGTGAAGCCTTCGGTGGTGGGGACGACGGCGCGTGCGTCGAATGAAAACGTGCGTTCCCTCGGCTATTCCATCTACTACACGCTGGTGAATATAGGCGGGGCGCTGGGGCCGTTTGTGGCGTCGTGGGCACACAAGAATCTGAGCGTGGAAAATGTGTTTCGCGTCGCATCGTTCAGCGTGTTGGTGATGTTTTTTGGGGTGCTGCTATTTTATCGCGAGCCGCGGAAGTCCGGAGAGGCGCGCACGGAAAGCCTGAGCGTAACGATCCGGAACTTCGGAGAGGTGGTGAAGAATCCGAAGTTCATGATTTTCCTGCTGATTTTTTCGGGCTACTGGATCGTGTACTGGCAGGAATTCATCACGCTGCCGATTTACGTGCACGAATACGTGGACGGCAAGGCAGACACGGAAAGAATGCTCTCGACGGGACCGCTGGTGGTGATAGCGTTCACGGTGCTGTTCAGCGTGCTGACGCAAAAGATCACGGCGTTTCGCGCGGTGGTGCTGGGGACGCTGATTGCGATGGTGGCGTTCGCGATTCTGGCGGTGCATGCGAGCATCGTCGCGGTATATGCCACCTTGGTGGTGATCGCGGTTGGAGAGCTGATTCAGCAGCCGCGTTATTACGATTACATTTCGCGGCTGGCCCCGCCGGGGCAGCAGGGCACCTACATGGGATTTGCGTTTTTGCCGCTAGGCATTGGGGCGTTTGCTTCGGGACGCATTGGCGGGGCGCTGCTGCATCATTTCGGTGAAGTGCAGCACCGCCCGGAACGGTTTTTGTGGGCGTTGACGGGGATTGGATTGGCGACGACGGCGCTCTTGTGGATTTACGACCGCGTGGTGAAGCCGGGGAGAGAAGAAAAGAGCAGCGTGTAGGAACCTTGCGCGGTCCTCTACATGAACAAATGAAAAACCAAGAGGAAAGAGAAGAAATTAGGCGGTGTTCGATGGTAAGAGCCCACCCTTCGCAAAATACGCGAAGGATGGGGCACCCTCAAGTTCATTCGTGAGTCGACATCGGAAAGAAAACCCAAGAGGACCGATCAGAAGATTGGCCGCTAAAAAGACTGGAAGGGACCACTTCAGAAGGCGGTTCCTACGAGGGAACTGTGCCGGCAACAAAGCTGCCGCGGGGAATTTAGTTGACCATGCGGCGGAGGGATTCGAGGGCCTGGCGCGCGAGGGTGTAGCGAGGCTCGAGGTTGATCGCTTCCTGGAAGCAGCTCATGGCCTGGCCGTACATTTCTTTTCCGAGATACGCGCGGCCCATGTTGTAGTGGGGGAAGTGGCGCGGTTCGTAACGGCGCGCTTCAACGGCCTGCTGCAGCCAGGGAATGGCTTCATCGAACTGCCCCAACTCGATCAGGTAAGCGCCAATATCGTTATAGGGATTGCCGAAGTCGGGATCAAGCTCGATGGCACGCTTGCATTCGGAAATAGCCTCCAGAAGGCGGCCCTGGAAATGGTAGGTCCAGCCGAGAAAGGTGTGCGCTTCGGCGGTGGGATGAAGCTCCAGCGAAGACTGATAGAGTTCCGCGGCGCGGTCGTAGTCGCCTTCCATCTGGGCCTGGTAGGCGTCCTGGAGAACCTCCCACGCCCGGGTCAAAGTCTCCTGGCTCATAAGGCCATTGTGAAGGGAGATTTGGAGGAACGTCAAAGGTACGAAGGTGCTAGCTGTGCATAACCGCAAACTGTCCTTTTTGACGGGTGGCAGGTGGAAATTGGCCGCCGGAATGTGGAAAATAGAGAAGTCCTGAACTGAGCGACAAGGGGGAACCGTGAGGAAGTTTTCATTGAGCTTGGCAGTTTTGGCGGGGTGCGCGGCGCTGGCGGCGGGAAGCGCCCTGCTGGGGCAGGAATCCGGCAAGAAATCGGGCAACAATGCCCCAGCGGTGGCGCGCGGCAAGACCATTTTTCAGCAAAAATGTACCGTGTGCCACTATGACACGAGCGACCAAAAGAAAATTGGACCTGGCCTGAAGGGCATTTCCAAGCGCGGCACCTTCAGCGTGAATGGCAACAAGATCACGGACGAGACTTTGAAGACGTGGATTGAAAACGGGGACCAGTTGATGCCTGGGCTCAAGGATAGCCTGGAAGCGTCGCAGATCAAGGATGTGATTGCGTACGTGAAGACGCTGTGAGCGGGGCGGTGAGGAACGAAAGCATCGCAATTTCTTGAATACCCGGAAGTGAAGTAAAAACCCCCGGTGACCTGCGGGCGCAGGCTGCCGGGGGTTTTCGATATTACAATCTCCCGAGCGGGAGAAAGAAACTACTTCAGAACGGCATCCTTCAGCATCTTCGCCGGGCGCAAGCGGACAACCGTCTTGGCCTTGATCTTGATCTGTTCGCCGGTCTGGGGGTTGCGGCCAAGGCGCGCCTTGCGATGAGCCTTTACAACGCGACCGATCCCGGGAATGACGAACTTGCCCGCGCTACCCTTGGCTTCTTTAACGGCGAGCTTGTGGAGCTCTTCGAAAAAGGAAGCAACGGTCTTCTTGGCGGTGCCGACCTTTTCCGCAATGTGCGCGACAATCTTTGTTTTGCTCAGTGGCTTGGCTGCCATTTCTTTTGCTTATCCTCCTGAATTGTCTATCCACCCCGAACGTATCGAGGCCAGCCGCGAGCGAAAAACCCCTGTTTATCAAGGAAAAACTCGGGCCGAAAAGGACTATAGCGAAGGGAAAAGGGGAACGCAAGGGGAAAACAGCAAAAATCGCTGGAAAAACGCACTTTTTTTAAGGGCGTGTGCAAAACGCCCAGCTTTCATGCGGTAATGCGCAATGCCCTGAAGCAAACTGGCGGCCAGCGGTGCTGTGTTATCCTTGCGAACTGCGTTTAATGAAGGAGAAACGGTGATGAGCGATAGTCCAAAGTGGCAGGAAGTGGAACGCGAGATTGCGGCGGTAGCGAAGCTGGGGCGGCGGCCCGTGGCAGTCACCTATCTGGACGCGGAACCCGCGGGAATCAAGAAGTTCGAGGGCTCGGAACCATCGGGTTGCAGCTTTTGGCGGCTGGCGGCGGAGGGAGGCACGTTCTATACCGTTCCAGAGAATCACTTTAACTGCGCGGTGGGCGCATATACCCACAACATCCCGCTTTCGCCGGAGCGCGAGAAAGAGACGGAGTAGACGCTGAAAATGATGTTTGAGCTGGGATATGTCCGGCCGGAGGAAGTGCCGCAGATCCCGCGGCTGGCAAAAGAGCCCAAAGCGGTGATCTATTCGCCATTGGGAGAGGCTACGGCGACCCTGGAAGTGGTGTTATTTGCGTGCAAGCCAGCGGGGGCGATGCTGTTGCAGGAGGCCGCGAACCGGGCGGGAGTGGGCAGCGGCGTGCCGGCACTGGGCCGGCCGACGTGCATGGCGCTGCCGGCTTCGATACAGCATGGGACGATGACCAGTTTGGGATGTATCGGGAACCGCGTGTATACGGGGCTGGGTGAGGATGAGCTGTACGTGGTGCTGCGGGGAAAAGATGTGGCGAAGGTCGCGGAGGCGCTGAAGACAATCGAGAGCGCAAACGTGGCGCTGCGGAACTATGCGAAGGGACGCCGGGAACAACTCTCGACTCTGTAAGACCGTGGCAGGAGCCAGCTACAAGGACGCCAGGTCCTCATAGAAGCAGGCAATGGCCTTGATGCCGCCGAAGTAGTTTTCCAGAAGAATATGCTCGTCAGGCGCGTGGGCGTTTTCGTCCGGCAAGCCAAAACCAATCAGAACACAGGGAACTTTAAAAGTGTCGTGCATTTGGGTGACGAAGGGGATGGAACCGCCTTCGCGGATGAACACGGCCTTCTTGCCGAAGCCCTTTTGCAGGGCCTCCTGGGCAACCTGAAAAATCGGCGCGTGATAGGCGGCAACCCAGGGTTTGCCGGTGCTGAGGACCTCGAACTTGCAATGTACGGTCTTGGGCAGGAGCTTGCGAATGTGGGCCTCGACGAGCTTGGCGATCTTCTTGGGATTTTGGTCGGGAACGAGCCGCGTGGAAAACTTGGCGTAGGCTTTGGAGGGGATGACGGTCTTGGCGCCTTCGCCCTGGTAGCCACCCCACATGCCGTTCAATTCGAGCGTTGGGCGAATCCACAAGCGCTCGACGGAGGTGAAGCCCTTTTCGCCGACGTAGGCGGGCGCTCCCACGGCGCGCTCGAAGTCCTTCGCCTTCCAAGGCAATTTGTTCAGGGCTTTGCGCTCGGCGGGGGAAACCTTGGCGACGTCGTCGTAGAAGCCGGGAATGGTGGCGCGGAAATTGTGGTCGTGGAGCTTGGCGAAGAGTTCCGTAAGAACGGTCAGCGGATTGGGGACGGCACCGCCATAGACGCCGGAGTGCAGATCGCGCACCGGGCCGGTGAGCTCGATCTGATAGTAGTTGAGGCCCCGGAGACCGTAGGTGATGGAAGGCACGCCCTTGCCGAGCATGGCGGTATCGGAAACGAGGAGCGCGTCGGCCGTCAGCTTTTCCTTGTGGTTCTGGACGTAATCCCAAAGGCTGACACTGCCAACCTCCTCTTCGCCTTCGATGAGCACCTTGATGTTGACGGGGAATTTTCCGTTCAGTTGATGAAGCGATTCAAGGGCTTTCAGGTGGATGTGCACCTGGCCTTTGTCGTCGGCGGTGCCGCGGCCATAGAGATTACCATCGCGCGATTGCGGCTCGAAGGCGGGTGAGGTCCAAGGTTCGAGGGGCTCGGCGGGCTGCACGTCATAGTGGCCGTAGAAAAGGACGGTGGGTTTTCCGGGAGCTTCGAGGGATCCCGCGTAGACAAGGGGATGGAGATTGGTGGGCACGATTTCGACGGTCTTGAAGCCCGCGGCACGCAAGTGATCAGCAACCCACTGGGCGGCGCGTTCGATATCGGGCTTGTTTTCGGATTTGGCGCTGACGGAAGGAATACGCAGAAATTCCAGGAGTTCCGCGAGATGCTGGTCACGGCGACCTTCGATAAATTCAGTAAGGTTCATAAATCCCCCAGGCACAAAAATTCGCTTGCCGAGATAAATCCTTAAGAATTTCCAAGAAAAGCGCGGCAGCGGGATGCGAGCGAGGTTCGGGACAAGATGCCGGAGCCGCTAGTTTTATTTTAAGGCTTGCCGGAACAGGGTACAAGCCAGTCCCCAGAAAGCGAAGTGGCACTTGGGAAACACCCGTCCGGAAGGGCAATTGACGAGAATCCGGGCGGACCCCATGATGGGCGCATGAACGAAGCGCTCTATACGACGTCGCGGCGCAGCCAGCGCGTCTTCCACAAGATGCGGCTGCAGGCCCAGGGCCGTAGCCAGGATGGGCGGAAGTTTCGCGAAATCTGCGAAACGCTGGTGGTGAACGCTCACGGAGCCCTGCTGATGCTGCGGCACGAGGCAAACAGCAGCGAGATTCTCGTGCTGGTTAACCCGCTGACCCAGGAAGAGCAGGAATGCCGGATTGTGTTCCTGGGAGGGAGCGGAGAGCGCGGCCAACGGGTGGGAGTGGAATTCCTGACGCCGGCGCCGCACTTCTGGGGCATCGATTTTGACGCGCGGGCGCTGCCGCATTCGGGGGAGGACGGCCAGACGCATTGAGGGTTCAACGGCTGCGCTGACGGGGACCGACCTTAAGAACACCACTGCAATTGCAATTCTTCCAAAATTCCATTAGGAATCGCCTGGCATTCTAGCCGAAGTTCGTCACCAAC